>NZ_CP102279.1:1160826-1836652 GCF_025150245.1 Dorea formicigenerans | reverse complement strand
AAGTGAATAATCAGAATTTCATCGGCAGAAGATTAGTAAAACTGATTCAGCATGACATTTCTTATTATGCTATGCACACGAATTATGATGTCAAAGGTATGGCAGATCTGGCAGCAGATTATCTGAAACTTGAGAATTGTCAGATACTGGATGTCACCGGAGAAAATGAATCGGGAGAACCGGAAGGTATTGGCCGTGTCGGAGAGATACCATCTGCTTCTGATAATGATGAACAGAGAAATGAAATTTCACTGGCAGATTATTGTGAAGAAGTCAAGAAAGCATTTGCCCTTGATACAGTGAAAGTATTCGGCGATCTGAAGCAAAATGTTCACCGAGTAGCAATCTGTCCGGGGTCTGGTAAAAGTGATATTGATCAGGCGATTGCAGCAGGGGCTGATGTCTATGTGACCGGAGATATCGGTCATCATGAAGGGATTGACGCACTTGCAAGAGGACTTAATATCATCGACGCAGGACATTATGGGGTGGAGCACATATTTATCGGCGATATGGGGAATTATTTACGAGCACACCTTTTGGGAGTCGAGGTCATAGAAGCCCCAGTGAGTCATCCGTTTACAGTAATATAGGGAAAGCTTTATAGAAGCAGTCATGATATAGGGAGGACCGGAAGATGGAAGAGAAAAGAATGTATCATGTAAAAATTAAAAATGAAGTGAAAGAATATGAAGCTGCTATCACATATCACGACATTGCAAAAGAATACCAGAAAGATTATGAGCATGAGATTGTTCTGGTATTTGTAGATGGAAAACTTCAGGAACTGCATAAGCGTCTGAAAAAAGATTGTGAAATCAGTTTTGTTACAACAGCGGATCCCATTGGACATGAGGCATACAAACGAAGCATGAGTTTCCTTCTTGTAAAAGCAGTTTATGACGTGGCAGGACATAAGAATATTGACAAGGTTCGGATGCATTTTGCAATAGGACCGGGATATTATTGTACGATTACCGGCGAAACAAGAGTCGATGATGATTTTCTTGAGCGTGTCGAGTCGAGGATGCACGAACTTGTGGAGGCAGATCTATCAATCAAGAAAAGAACGGTTCATACGAATGAGGCAATCGGACTTTTTGGACAGTATGGAATGTATGATAAAGAAGAATTGTTCCGTTACCGCCGTGTATCCAAAGTAAACCTTTACAGCATCAATGAGTTTGAAGATTATTATTATGGATATATGCTTTACAGTACAGGGTATCTGAAATATTTTAAATTATATCGGTATGATGAAGGGTTTGTACTTCAGATGCCAGAGATTGATAAGCCGGAGACCGTGCCACATTTTGAGGCGAGAACAAAGTTCTTTCAGGTCATGAAAGAATCTGTGAAATGGGGAGATATTCAGGAGATTGAGACGGTTGGCGGATTGAATCGCAATATTACCAGTGGAGATGTTCAGGAGACTGTGCTTGTGCAGGAAGCAATGCAGGAAAGAAGAATTGCAGAAATTGCACAGATGATTGCTTCCAGACCGGAAATCAGATTCGTATTGATTGCGGGACCGTCGTCTTCCGGAAAGACTACATTTTCACACAGACTGTCTGTACAGCTTCGTGCAAATGGAATGCGTCCTCATCCGATCGCAGTAGATAATTACTTTAAAGAAAGAGAAGAGACTCCGAAAGACGAGAAGGGAAATTATAATTTTGAAGGACTTTGTGCAGTGGATATTGATCTGTTTGAGAAACAAATGCAGGAACTGCTGGATGGAAAAGAAGTGATAATTCCAAATTTTGATTTTGTGAAGGGACATAAAGAATTTGTAGGAAGTCCATTGAAACTTGGAGAACACGATATTCTGGTTATTGAAGGCATTCACTGTCTGAATCCAAAGCTGACAAAAGCATTGGCAGATGAGAATAAGTTTAAAATTTATATCAGTGCACTGACACAGCTTAACATTGATGAGCATAACCGGATTCCAACCACAGATGGCCGGCTTCTTCGAAGAATTGTGCGAGATGCAAGAACAAGAGGTGCTTCTGCAAAAAAGACAATTCAGATGTGGCCTTCTGTACGGAAAGGCGAGGAAGAGAATATTTTCCCATTCCAGGAGGAAGCAGATGTCATGTTCAATTCTGCTCTGATCTATGAACTGGCAGTATTGAAACCATATGTAGAAGCTCAGTTATTCGGAGTTGAAAGAGAGTGCCCGGAATATATCGAGGCAAAGAGACTGCTTAAATTCCTGGATTACTTTGTTGGAATCGGAAGCGAAAAAGTACCGACGAACTCATTGCTTCGAGAATTTATCGGTGGTGGATGCTTCCGGGTTTAATAAATGGTGCCGGAATATGCCGTAGAAAAGGAAATGCAATTTCCTTTTCTATAAAAATAAATCCAAACGATTCAAGATATCGTTTGGATTTATTAATTTATTTGGATTTTACCTGACGCCATAATTCATTGTATATGGCATCATTTTCATCTCCCAGGAATTTGAATGTTTCGCAATTTTCCAGTGCTTTATCATCTGGAAATACAATTGGATTATTACGGTATTCCGGATCGAGGAGTTTTCTTCCTTCCTCATTCGGGATGGAATAGGTGATATAGTCGAAGTTCATCTTAGCAATGTCCGGACGGCACATGAAATTGATAAAAGCTTCTGCGTTTTCTTTATTCTTTGCGTTTTTCGGGATGACCCAGGAGTCAATCCACATGTTACTTCCTTCTTTTGGAATGACATATTCCAGGTCCGGATTTTCAAGCTGACAGGTGATAGCTTCTCCGGAGTAGATGACAGCGAGAGCAGCCTCATTTCCAATCATTTTATCACGGGCCTGATCGACAACATAGGCCTGGACAAGTGGCTTTTGTTCGATCAGTTTATTCTTAGCTTCAGTCAGTTCATCCAGATCGGTTGAGTTCAGTGAGTAGCCAAGGTATTTTAATGTGATGCCAAATGCATCACGGACACTATCCTGCATGAGGATACTATCTTTGTATTTTTCGTTCCACAGAATTCCCCAACTATCTACAGGATCGTCGACCATAGTTTTATTGTAAAGGATTCCTACAGTTCCCCAAAGGTGAGGAACAGAGTATTTATTCTCCGGGTCAAACTCTTTGGAATGCTCCATATAAGTGCTTCCAATATTTTTGATGTTCGGAATATTGTCAAAATTCAGTTCAGCCAGCAGATCATTTTCAATCATACGCTGGATCATGTAGTCGGACGGGCATACGACATCGTAGGCAATGGCGCCTGACTGTATTTTTGGATACATGATCTCGTTTGTTTCATATTCTTCGTAAACGACATCAATGCCGGTTTCTTCTTCAAACATATCTAAAGTTTCCGGATCGATATATTCTCCCCAGTTGTACACAATGACCTGTTTGTCACTGGAACTTTTTGAGCGGATGCCATAGAAAATTCCACCTGCCAGAATGAGAACGACCATACAGACCGGAACCACTCTCGACATCATAACTTTGCGGAATTTGCGAAGCTTTGGATGCTGACTGGCAACTTTGGAAATTTTAGCATTTTTTGCACCGGCAGCTTTTTCATCTGGTTTCATGTTGATCAATAACAAAAGAATCATGACAACCAGGAACATCAATGTGGACAGTGCATACATGGAAGGATTGATTCCTTTTCGCACCTCACTGTAAATCTTGGTGGACAGAGTGTCGACACCAGGTCCTTTTGTAAAATGCGTAATGATAAAGTCATCTAAGGACATAGTAAATGCCAGTAGGAAACCGGAGGACACACCTGGCAGAATGTCCGGGAATACGACTTTGAAAAAAGCGTATAACGGAGAAGCGCCAAGATCCAGGGCGGCCTCATAAGTGCTGACGTTCGTTTGCCGCAGCTTTGGCAGAACACTCAGGATTACATAGGGAATATTAAAGGTAATATGTGCAATCAGGATTGTCTTAAATCCAAGGGAAAATCTACATGCGATGAATAACAGCATAAGAGAGATTCCTGTCACAATATCGGCATTTAACATAGGAATATTGGTTACACCAGTCACGACAGTACGCATTTTCTTTCGCATTGCCTGAATACCGATAGCGGCAGCAGTACCGAGAATCGTAGCAATCAGTGCAGATAACAATGCGATGATCAGTGTTGTATAAAGTGCGTTCATAATGGAATTATTTTTAAATAATTCCACATACCATTTTGTTGTAAAACCTCCCCATTTGGAACGGGATTTTGAGGAGTTAAAGGATAATACCATAAGGGTGATGATCGGAGCGTACAAAATGACGCATATCAGCACCAGATAAAACCGTTTAAAAAAATTCTTGATCAAAATGTAGTTCCCTCCCCGTCTTTATCGTATTTTGCGATCAATGCCATACTGATCAAAATGAAGATCATCAGTACAAGGGACATACCGCTGCCAGAGTGCCAGTTACTTCCTTGTTTAAATTCCTGCTCAATAACATTACCGATCAGGAGAATCTTACTTCCACCTAAGAGGTCGGAGATGACAAAAGTTGTCAGTGACGGTACAAAGACCATGGTAATTCCGCTGATGATCCCTGGAACGCTCAGTGGCAGCAGGATTTTTGTAAATGTCTGCACACTGTTTGCACCAAGATCTCTGGCTGCTTCGATAACATTTGTGTCAATTTTGGACAGTACATTGTAAATTGGTAAGATCATAAATGGCAGAAAATCATAGACCATACCAAGTACGATGGCATATGGAGTATTGATGATTTCCAGTGCCGGTAAATGGAAAAAATGAAGGAGACTGTTGATAACTCCGTTCTTTTCCAACAGGTTCTGCCATGCAATGATCCGAAGCAAAGAATTCATCCACATTGGCAGGATGAAAATCAGTACGATAAAGCTGGACTGATTGACGCCAAGTCCAGTCAGGATCATAGCCAGAGGGTATGCGAGAATCAGGCAGATAATCGTACTGACAAGGGATAACAAAAGTGCCAGTCCCAATGCCTTTAAATTCTCAGGTTCTGTGATCCTGGCAAGATTCATCAGGGTGAATCCACCGTCATTATTCGTCAGACCATAGTAGAAGACCATGATAAGAGGAATGATGATAAATGCTGCTGACCAGAGAAGATACGGACCGGCAAGCATCTGTTTTAATAATTTACTATTCTTCAATTGGTACCGCCTCCTCATCTTCAGATTCTGGTTTTTTCATGATCTGAATATCAAATGGGTCTACGCGCAGTCCGACTTCTGCTCCGACTGGGAACATATCGGTGCTGTGCACGAGCCATTCGTAATTATTTGCCATGACTTCCATCTCATAGTGAACGCCTTTGAAAATAACATGTGTAACAACGCCTCGGATAATTCCGTCTTCTGGTTTTACAAGGTCGATATCTTCCGGACGGATCACTGCATCAACAGGCTTCTTCTGACCGAATCCTTCATCGACACACGGAAAGTTGGCGCCGAGAATATTGACGAGCCGGTCATGTACCATCGTGGCAGAAAGAATGTTACTGTCACCGATAAAGTCTGCAACGAACGCATTCTTCGGTTCATTATAAATATCTTCCGGTGTTCCTACCTGCTGGATATATCCCTGGTTCATAACGACGATCGTATCGGACATAGTCAGGGCTTCCTCCTGATCATGAGTGACGTAAATAAATGTAATGCCAAGCTCATTTTTTAAGCGGATCAGTTCGTACTGCATATCCTGGCGCAGCTTTAAGTCAAGAGCACCAAGAGGTTCGTCAAGAAGCAGGACTTTCGGTTCATTTACAATGGCTCTTGCAATAGCGATACGCTGCTGTTGTCCGCCGCTTAAGGAAGCAGGAGTACGGTTTTCGAAGCCTTCAAGATTAACAAGTTTTAACGCATAACGAATCTTATCATTGATGTAATTCTGAGATTTTCCTTTAATCTTTAGCCCGAATGCAATATTTTCTGCAATGGTCATATGGGTAAAAAGTGCATATTTCTGGAATACGGTATTTAACTGTCGTTTGTTTGGAGCCAGGTTCGTGATATCCTGACCATCGAAGATGATTTTTCCAGAGTCAGGAGTCTCGAATCCACCAAGAATACGAAGCAGTGTTGTTTTTCCGCAACCGCTTGGTCCCAGAAGAGTTAAAAATTCATTTTCCCGGATATAAAGATTCAGTTCGTCTAGTACGACATTTTCATCAAATGCTTTGGATATATTTACAATATCGATTAATTTATTAGACATGTTCATTGTCCTCCCAAAATGTAATTATAATTTAGAACTTAAGGCCGGCTATCAAGGAAGTCCTGATAGATAAGAAGTCTGCTCAGCCTAAAAGTTCGGCGGGGTGCTGACCCATAAAATAACGGCACCGGATGTGCCAAAAGCTTCTATATAATGTTCAGAGTGAGGTGTGAAATAAAAAGATTCTCCTTTTTTCGCAGTGTAACTTTTATGTCCGATATGAATCTTGATACTTCCTTTTAATACATAACCAAATTCTTCACCTTCGTGTGGGAGATCCCGGTAAGTTAATCCGCCAGGCTTTAGAGTCAGACGGATCGGTTCCATCATATTTTTCTGAGCGTTCGGTATGATCCATTCGGTCTTGCTGCCAAGTTCAGAATCAATTTTCTCAAAATAGTCTTCATTTTGAAATACAATCTGATCTTCCGGCTCTTCCTGAAAAAATTCTGAGACGGTTGTGCCCAGGCACTGCAAAATGTCCATCAATGTCGCAATGGACGGGGAGGTGAGATCCCGTTCCAGCTGGGAAATAAATCCCTTGGACAGTTCACTGCGGTCTGCCAGCTCTTCCTGGGTGAGCCCCTTGGCGACGCGGAGTTCCTTAATCTTTTTGCCGATATCCATCAAAAATCCACCTTTCTGAAAGAATCATTATGGATTCCTTGTGTTGATTTAAAGTAAACATGATAAAAGCCGTCACCAACAAAAATAAAATTAAACTCAAAGTTTAGTATTTGTTAACAAACGACCTGAAAATCATTATACAGGAAAAATACTAAAAATCAACAGTTTAAATGAAAATAATTGAAAAATGAATGTAAAATTTCAGAATGTAAAAATGAGCAAAAAAATGAGCAAAAATGCAGATGAAAAATGCAGATGAAGGCAGTTTTTTATGGACATGATAAATCATGAATGCTATAATAACTTAGTTTGACAATATGTCAGATGAGCGGTATGTCATGCAATTGCATGACGCGCACCTCGCAGCAAGAATGCCGAGGCATTCCTGAATTATTTATGGACATAAAGATAAGAATGAAAAGGAACTGGATATGAGAAAAAATCGAAAGAATAATTCCCATACCTATAGGAAAAGAATTTGTATTATGGCAGTTCTTCTGGCTGGCAGTCTTATGCTGGGAGGGTGTGGAGTAAAGAAAGAGAAAGCGGCAGACAACGAACTGCCGGAGATTGTCATTGGAATGGATTATTTTGAACCTTACAGTTATCAGGTGAGTAATGGTGAATATAAAGGTATTGATGTGGAACTTGCCAAGGAAGCATTTCAGAGGCTGGGATACCAGCCTAAGTTCGAGAATATAGTCTGGGAAGATAAAGATGAACTTCTGGCAGAAGGAACAATCGACCGTCTGTGGAGCTGTTATTCCATGAATGGAAGAGAAGATAAATATCAGTGGGCAGGTCCGTATCTGTACAGTCGTCAGATGGTGGCTGTAAGAAAAGAGAGTGAAATCAATACTATTCAGGATCTGGAAGGAAAGAGGATTGCGGTTCAGGCGACCACAAAGGCAGAGGATCTTTTCCTTCATAAGATTGCGTCAGATCTTCCACAAATGGAGTCGGTAAACTGCTTTTCTACGACGAATGAACTTTATGCTGCACTTAGAAAAGATTATGTAGATGCGATTGCAGGTCATGAGGCAATGCTGGGCAGCCTGGTGAGAGATGGAGAGGATGCATACCGTATGCTGGACGAGAGTATCTATACTTCAGAACTTGGAATTGCTTTTAAAAAAGGAACCCACAAAGAAGTAGCACAAGAGCTTACAGAAACTCTCGAAGAGATGCGAAATGAGGGCATTACAGAAGAAATAGTCAAAAAGTACGGATTGGATGCGGATGAAATCCTGCCGGGAGGAAAAAGCAAATGAGCAGACAGGTAAGAACGCAGATGCCGCAGACGCAGAAAAAAGATAAGAGGAGTAAAAGCAAAGGAAAGAACTTTGACAAAAATGCATGCTTATTGGTGTTTGTTCTGATTTTTTCCGGAATCCTGATTTTTCTTCTGTTGACAGCGAGTGATAATAAAAAACTGAATAGTACGTTGAATGAGACATTTGACTTTGCAAAAACCAGGATTGAAAGGTATGAGAACTATAATACGAATGACCAGGTGAAGAGTCTGGTGCGCCTGATGGACAAAACAACAGAATTAAGCCGGGTCATAGCACAGGAAGACAATCTCAGTGAGGAGATGCTGGATGAATATGCAAACGAACAGCGTCTGACAGGAATCCTTGTGTTGGATCAGAACCAGAAAGTGACAGAACAGACTGCAAAAGATGGAGATGCTATGCTATTGTGGCAAAAGCTGATTGAAAGTGATTATGTGTGTGATATTGCCAAGTACCCCCAAAAGACTTATACGACCCGTCTGAGAAATGAAGGAAAGCTCTATGATTTTGCGGCAGTGGCAAGACAGGATGCAGCAGGGATAGTGATCACATATATGCAGAAAGAGGAAGTAAGTGAGTTAAACGGAGACCTGACGATGAAATCGTTATTTGCGGATTTCCCTTTTGAAATGAATGGAAGCATAGTGATCTGTGATGATGACAAGGTTGTCAGTACCAATAAACAGGAGCTTCTTTCGAGTTCTGTAGAAGAATCAAAGTCATTGTATAAAAATGAATTTAAGGCAGGGGGGAATGGAATTGTCTGTCTTCATTCAAAGGACGGAAACTGGTATGGACGCAAGGAGAAGATTAAAGACTATGATGCATATATCTTTTTCCCGGAAAGCCAGGTTTACATCACACGAAATATCGTATGTGTGATGTATGTGTTACTTGCCTTACTTCTTTTCTCTCTTTATTGGGTGAGCAGGAACAGAACAGAAAAGAGAAGTATCCTTCAAGATCAGAAGAGACTTCGTGTGATCAATGCACTTGGCCATGCATATTCTTCAATTTCTCTTGTGAATATAAAAACAGAGAAAATCGAAATTGTAAAATCTTCAAGGAATATGAAGCCGGATCAGAAAGGGGATATTCTTTCCAAAGTGCACCTGGAAGAACTGATACAGCAGGTTATTACAGAGCCATTTCAGGAGAAATATCGTGAATTTATCAATATGAGTACGGTGACACAGCGTCTGGAAGAACGTGAGACGTTGAGCTTTACAGCTCAGACAGTAGAAGGAAGGTGGCTGACAATAATCATTGTGCCGCAGGGATATGATAAAACTGGGAAACTAAGTACAGTTTTGGTTGCGAACCGTGATGTAACAGAGGAAAAAGAACGAGAGATAGAGCGGGATAAGAATCTGAGAAATGCACTCGCAGCTGCGGAACATGCAAACAGGGCGAAAACAGCGTTCCTGAATAATATGTCCCATGATATCCGTACGCCGATGAATGCGATTATTGGATTTACAGCACTTGCGACAACGCATATTGGCAACACAGAACTTGTTCTGGATTATCTGAAAAAAATTCATACATCCAGTCAGCATTTGCTTAGCCTGATCAATGATGTGTTGGATATGAGCAGAATCGAGAGCGGTTCTGTTCGAATTGAATATACAACGGTACACCTGCCGGATATTTTGCATGATTTAAGAACGATCATTCAGGGATCTGTACATTCCAAACAGCAGGATCTTTATATTGATACACAGGATGTAATTCATGAAGATATCATTACCGACAAGCTGCGTCTGACACAGGTCCTTCTCAATATTTGCAGTAATGCTGTAAAATTCACACCGGTCGGCGGTATGATTAACATTCGTGTTTCGGAGAAGCCATGCAGAAGAGATGGATACATAACGGTCGTTTTCAGTGTGAAGGATAATGGAATCGGAATGTCTAGGGAGTTCCGAAAGCATGTGTTTGATTCTTTTTCAAGAGAGCATACTGTTACGGAGAATGGGATTGGAGGAACCGGTCTTGGAATGGCGATCACCAAAAACATTGTGGACATGATGGGTGGTACAATTCAGGTTGAAAGTGAAACCGGAAAAGGAACAGAATTTACAATTATGCTTGAATGCGAAACATCAGGAGAGACAGTGAAACGGGAACCTGTTCCAGAGCTAAAAGGTGCCAGAGCGCTTGTGGTGGATGATGATGCACAAACTTGTATGAGTGTGAGCAGAATGCTGCGTGAGATTGAAATGACGGCAGACTGGACAACTTCGGGAAAAGAAGCGGTACTTCGGGCAAAAGAAGCGTATGAACAGAATCAGGAATTTAAAGTGTATATCATTGACTGGCTGATGCCGGATATGAACGGAATCGAGACAGTACGCAGGATTCGTATGGTGGTTGGAGAGGAGTATCCGATTATTATCCTGACTGCCTATGACTGGTCAGATGTTGAACAGGAGGCAAGAGAGGCGGGAGTAACTGCATTTGTGTCGAAACCGTTGTTTCTTTCAGAGCTGCGGGAAGTTCTGATGAGTCAGGCGCAAAGAGAACTCCTTAAGAATGAAAAACAGAAGGCTCAGGCGGAAAACCGAAAGAGTTATGCAGGTAAAAAAGTCCTTCTTGTAGAGGATAATGAGTTGAATCGCGAGATTGCAACAGCAATCATGAAAGAAATTGGTCTGGAAGTGGATACAGCAGAGGATGGCACAGATGCTGTGAATATCATGTCATCAGCAGAAGGCAGGAAATATGATCTGATTTTTATGGATATTCAGATGCCGAAGATGGATGGCTATACTGCAACCCGGGAGATACGTACGCTGAACAATCACAAATGTGCGAATATCCCAATCAT
Source organism: Dorea formicigenerans (assembly GCF_025150245.1). Classification (NCBI taxonomy): domain Bacteria; kingdom Bacillati; phylum Bacillota; class Clostridia; order Lachnospirales; family Lachnospiraceae; genus Dorea; species Dorea formicigenerans. The sequence goes on along the minus strand of NZ_CP102279.1, from coordinate 1,825,709 downwards.
TGCGATGACTGCAAATGCTTTTGAGGAAGACCGTAAAAAGGCGGTCAAGGCTGGTATGAATGGTCACATTGCCAAACCAATCAGTGCAGATGTAATTCTGGAAAATCTGGATCAGATTTTTGAAGGATAAAGAAGAAAAAAAACAGGTTTTGACAAATCACCTATATTTCCGTAAAATATAATTGGTTATTTATGCAAAATGGATTTTAAAATTTCTGAAAAATCAGGGAGAATGAAGAGAGATTATGATTAAGATCAAGAATTATAAAAAGGTAGAAAACCTGGAAGAAGCCTGGGAGCTGAACCAGAAGCGCACGAACCGGATTATTGGAGGTATGCTCTGGGTAAAGATGAGTGATGCTAATGTGCAGACTGCAATCGACCTGTCTGGACTTGGGTTGGATCAGATTGAAGAGACAGAAGAGGAGTTCAGGATCGGCTGCATGGTCACGCTTCGTCAGATGGAATTGCATGAAGGATTGTCTCATTATACAGAAGGCGCAGTGAAAGACGCGTTTCGACATATTGTAGGAGTACAGTTCCGTAATCTTGCAACAGTCGGAGGAAGTCTGTTCGGCAGATTTGGATTTTCAGATGTGTTGACACTTCTGCTTGCATTAGATTGTGATGTGGAGCTTTACAAAGGAGGAATCATGTCCATTCAGGAGTTTGCGAAACTTAAAAGAGACAATGATATTCTGGTTCACATTATAATAAAGAAGACGCCAGTTCATATTTGTTATCAGTCTGTGAGAAATACAGTGACAGATTTCCCGACACTTAACCTGACAGCAGCAATCTTTGCTGATAAGATGCGTATTAGTATCGGTGCCAGACCGGGAAAAGCTATGTTGTTCGAAGACGCGGCTGGATTGTTGAAGGGGCTGACAGATGGAAGTGTTACAGAAGAAGTGATGCACACATTTGCCAAAGAGATAAAAGAAAAGCTTCCGACTGGAAGTAATATGCGAGGAACTGCTGAGTATCGAAGCCATCTGGCAGAGGTTATGACCGTTCGTGCACTTCGTATACTGGGAGGTGACAGAAATGCAGATTAGTATCGTACTTAATGGAAAGAAAATTCAGGAAGAGATCGAACCGGACCTGCTTCTTATAGATTTTGTAAGAAAGCATGGATGTAAAAGTGTAAAACGTGGATGTGAGACTTCAGGTTGTGGACTTTGCACAGTATTTTTAGATGACAAGCCGGTACTATCCTGTTCTATTCTGGCAGCCAGAGTAGATGGACATAAAGTCACAACGCTTGAAGGGCTTAAGGAAGAAGCGGAAGAGTTTGGCGCATTCATTGCAGACCAGGGAGCAGAGCAGTGTGGTTTCTGTAATCCGGGCATGATTATGAATGCACTGGCATTATTCCGTGAAAATGAATTTCCGAATGAGGAAGAGATAAAAGAGTATCTGGCAGGGAATCTGTGCCGTTGTTCCGGGTATGAGGGACAGCTTCGTGGAATCCAGAATTTCCTTGTCTGGAAGAAAGAAAAAAGAGGGGAGGAAGTATCATGCAAATTGTAAATCAGCCAGTCAGAAAAAAAGATGCCATGCAGCTTGTGACCGGTCAGCCAGTATATATGGATGATATGATCCCGGAAGATTGTCTGATCGTGAAACTGCTCAGATCCCCTCATGCAAATGCGGTGGTGCAGGAGATTCAGACAGATAAGGCAATGAAAGTTCCTGGAATTGAGGCCATCTATACATGGAAGGATATCGACCAGAACGGACGAAGATTTACATGTGCAGGACAGACTTATCCAGAACCCAGTCCATATGACCGTCTGATTCTGGATCGTCATGTCAGATTTGTAGGAGATCCGGTTGCGATTGTGGCAGGAGAGACAGAAAAAGCGGTGGACAGAGCCATTTCCATGATCAAGGTACAGTACGAGGTGTTGGAACCGATCCTTGATTATCATAAAGCTTTGGATAATCCAATTCTGGTGCACCCGGAAGATAACTGGGAGGCGCTTTGTCCGGTAGGAGCAGATAATAAAAGAAATCTGTGCGCACATGAGGCGAGTGAACATGGAGATATTGATCAAGTACTGTCAGACTGTGACATTATCATCGACCAGGTATATCATACAAAAGCCTGCCAGCAGACGATGATGGAAACAATGCGTACATATTGTTCCATTGATACATATGGACGTCTGAATGTATTTAGCTCTACCCAGATTGTGTTTCACTGCAGAAGGATCATTGCAAATGCACTTCATATTCCAAAATCACAGGTACGTGTCAGCAAGCCGCGTATCGGAGGAGGTTTTGGAACAAAACAGACAGCGGTCTGTGAGGTCTATCCGGCATATGTGACCTGGATGACAAAGAAGCCGAGTAAGATTATTTTCACCCGTGAGGAATGTATGACAGCTTCTTCTCCGCGACATGAGATGGAAATGCATGTGAAACTTGGAGCTATGAAAGATGGAACTATCCGTGGAATTGATCTGTACACCATTTCTAACACAGGTGCCTATGGGGAACATGGACCGACAACAGTCGGACTGTCCGGGCACAAATCTATTCCGCTTTACGGAAAAGCAGAGGCATTCCGCTTTGTTTACGACGTGGTTTATACGAATGTTATGTCTTCTGGAGCTTATCGTGGATATGGTGCAACACAGGGACTTTTTGCCATTGAGACAGCAGTTAATGAACTGGCAGAAAAACTCCATATGGATCCGATGAAACTTCGTGAGATGAACATAGTAAAAGAAGGACAGGTCATGCCTGCATTTTACGGTGAGACAAATACAAGCTGTGCCTTGGACCGTTGTATTGCAAAGGTGAAAGAGATGAGTCACTGGGATGAGAATTATCCGGTTCGCGAACTAGGACATGGAAAAGTCCGTGCTCTTGGTATGGGACTTGCCATGCAGGGATCTTGTATCAGTGGATTAGATGTAGGCAGTGCAGCGCTGAAACTGAATGATGAAGGTTTCTACATTATGCGAATTGCAGCAGCAGACATGGGAACAGGTTGTGATACGATTCTTGCACAGATTGCAGCAGAAGTATTGGAGTGTCCGCTTGATAAAGTAATTGTATTTGGAGCAGATACGGATGCATCACCATATGATTCAGGATCTTATGCATCCAGTACGACTTATGTAACCGGAAAGGCAACTGAGCTGTGTGCGAGAAAGCTTAGAGATAAGATTTGTCTTGTCGGAGCTAAGATGCTTGGATGTGATGAGAAAGAAGTAGAATTTGACGGTGATAAAGTCATCTATAGAGGCGAAAAGACTCTGAAAAAAACAGAAGTTTCCCTGTTTGATATTGCAACAGCGTCTATGGCGGGCAACAGTATTGCTCTGGAAGAGACTGTGACCATGAGCCAGCCGACTTCACCACCGCCATTTATGGCAGGCGTGGCAGATGTGGAAGTGGATCTTCTGACCGGACAGGCAAAAGTGATAGATTATTATACTGCTGTTGACTGTGGGACTCCGGTGAACCCAAACCTGGCAAGAGTTCAGGCTGAGGGCGGAATCCTTCAGGGAATCGGAATGGCACTGACGGAGAATATCACTTATGATGCAAAGGGAAGACTTTATGAAAATTCTCTCATGCAATATAAGATTCCGACAAGAGAAGATATCGGTCATATTCATGTAGAGTTTGAGAGCAGCTATGAGAAGTCTGGTCCATTTGGCGCAAAATCTATCGGTGAGGTCGTGATCAATACACCACTTTCGGCAATTGCTCATGCAATTTATAATGCAACCGGACACCGATTCAGGGAACTCCCAATCATGCCGGAACAGATTGCTATGTGTGAAGAAAATCCGATGTGGAAAAAGTAGGGTTATAGTACAGATAAATGAGTTGAAAAGAGAAGTCGTAAGGGTAAAAGCTTAGGACTTCTCTTTTTTTGACGTTATTATTTTTTACAGTAAAATGCTTCTAAGGCATCCATCTTTGCGGACATATTTATCATCATCTGGTCTAAAATTGTGATTGCGGCCATAGATTCTACAACAACAACAGCCCTTGGTACAACAACCGGATCGTGACGTCCGGTAATGGCAATCGTCGTATCTTCGAAAGCCGTATTGATGGTCTGCTGTTCCTTGCTGATGGAAGGAGTCGGTTTAAATGCAGCCCGCAAAATCAGCTCAGAACCATCACTCATACCTCCGAGGATTCCGCCGGCGTGGTTCGTCTTTTTTATAACGGCACCATTCTGACATGTAAATGCATCATTGTTGCTGCTGCCGTGGCTTTTTGAAGCTTCAAATCCGTCACCGATTTCCACACCTTTGACAGCGCCAATGGAAACGACAGCTTTTGCGAGAGAAGCGTCAAGTTTATCAAAGACTGTCTCACCGATTCCGGCCGGCATGCCTTTTACGCGGCATTCCACAATTCCACCGGAAGAATCCTGATTTTTCATGCAGGATTCCAGATAATCGGAAGCTTTTTTTGCATAAGCATTATTTGGCATATATAACATATTTTCGGCAATATCTTCATAACGATATTCCGTTTCAGGAATACAGATATCTCCAATAGAACGGGTAAAGGCAATCAGGTCGATTCCTAATTGTTCCAGGATTTTTTTTGCAATTGCACCGGCTGCGACCCGGCCAATTGTTTCACGGGCAGAAGAACGTCCGCCACCGCGGTAATCGCGGATGCCATATTTTGCATCAAATGTATAATCAGCATGTCCGGGACGGTAACAGTCTTTAATTTTACCGTAATCTCTGGAACGCTGGTCCTGATTGTAGACAATGACAGAGATTGGTGTGCCGGTTGTCTTACCCTCGAAAACACCGGAGAGAATCTGGACAGTGTCGCTTTCATTTCTCTTCGTTGTAAATTTACTCTGTCCAGGTTTTCTTCGGTCGAGCTGTTTTTGTATATCTTCTTCACTTAAGGAAAGTCCTGAAGGACACCCGTCGATCACAACACCGATTGCAGGTCCGTGAGATTCTCCCCATGTGGTGATACGGAACAATGTTCCATAAGTTGATCCAGCCATAATGTCAATTTCTCCTTTGATGTCATAGGTTTTGTTATAGATTTCTTTTTATTATAAAACAATCTTAATAAATTCTTCAAGAATTTTTCGTGAATTAGCTCTGTACTTTTAGAAGAGTGCATATTATAATGATAGCGTGTGAACTAGAAAAGGGGAGTTTGACGAACATGTTTGGAAAAAAGAAGAAAAACGAGTACGAAGAAGAAGTAGTAGAAGAAGGCAGAGACGAGTTTGACGTAGATTATAATGACGATGAAGATTTCGAGACAGACTTTGTATCTCTGGACGAAGATGAAGATGAGAAACCAAAGAGAGGCGGCATTGGCAAGAAGGTAGGTATCACGTTTGGTGTGATCTTAGCAGTTCTGGTAGTTGCTTATGTTGGCATGGCGTTTTACTTTGACAGTCATTTTATGTTCAACACAACGATCAATGGTAATAATTTTGCATTGAAGAGTGTTGCACAGGTGGAAAAATATATGGAACAACAGGTTGCGGATTATACTTTGACACTTCAGGAATCTGACGGCGACAGTGAACAGATTACAGGAAGCGAGATTTCTTTGGAATATGTGCCGGGAGATGAAGTTAAAGAGTTGGCAAAGAAGCAGAACAAGTTTCTTTGGATTACATCTCTGTGGGAGAAGCCGGTGATTGAGGCAAAGATTGGAGTGAAGTATGATGAGAATGCACTTGCAAGGCGTATTGAGAGTTTGAATTGCCTGAAAGAAGAGAATCAGGTGGCTTCTGTAGATGCGCATCCAGAATTCCAGAATACAGAGTTTGTGGTCGTGCCAGAGGTCATTGGTACGCAGATTGATACAGAGACATTTAATAAAGATATCAGAGAGTCGATAGAAGGATTCCAGGATACCTTGAATCTGACAGATACGAACTGCTATATCAAACCGAGATTTTTATCAGATTCCCAGGAAGTAGTGGCAGCAAAGGATACCATGAACAGCTATCTTGGAGCGAATGTTACATATGACTTTAATCCGAATACAGAAGTGGTAGATGCATCTGTCATTTCACAGTGGGTGATTGTGGATGCAGATATGAACGTTACATTTAATCAGGAAGCAGTAAAAGAGTATATTGCTGCTCTTGCAACAAAATATAATACGAAAGGAAAACCGCGTCAGTTTACAACTGCAACAGGCAATACTGTCACAGTTGAAGGTGGCGGTTATGGCTGGAAAATCAATCAGGATGCAGAGTATGATGCATTGATCGCCAATATCCAGAATGCTGAGACTGTAACAAGAGAGCCGGAATATTCCAGTCGTGCAGCCAACCATACTGCAATGGATATGGGAAATACATATGCAGAAGTCGATCTTACCACGCAGCATATGTGGTTTATTAAAGACGGACAGATTGCGCTGGAGACCGATATTGTAACAGGTAATCCGAACAAGGGAAATGCGACACCGCAGGGAACCTATTCTTTGGCATACAAGTCAAAAAATAAGACACTTCGCGGAACAAAGAAACCAGATGGAACTTACGAGTACGAGACACCGGTTGCTTACTGGATGCCATTTAATGGAGGTATCGGATTCCACGATGCAACATGGCAGTCTTCATTTGGAGGCAACAGATATTTAAGTCACGGTTCACATGGCTGTGTTAATATGCCGAAAGATAAAGCGGCGGCACTTTATGACCTGATTCCGGATGGATGCCCGGTAGTATGTCATTATTAAAAAAAGAAAAAGAGAGGGAAAGATCATGTATGAATTATTAAAGACAGATGGTCTTGCCAAAAGAGGAAGATTACATACAGTACATGGGGTCATTGAGACCCCTGTATTTATGAATGTAGGAACTATTGCGGCAATCAAGGGCGCGGTGTCAACAACAGATCTGCAGGAGATTGGGACACAGGTTGAATTATCCAACACATATCATCTTCATGTAAGACCGGGAGATGAGGTCGTAAAGAAACTTGGCGGTCTTCATAAGTTTATGGTGTGGGACAAGCCGATTCTTACTGATTCCGGTGGATTTCAGGTGTTTTCGCTGGCAGGGCTCAGAAGAATAAAAGAAGAGGGAGTATACTTTAACTCTCATATCGATGGAAGAAAGATTTTTATGGGACCGGAGCAGAGTATGCAGATCCAGTCCAATCTGGCCTCCACCATTGCGATGGCATTTGACGAGTGTCCGTCCAGTGTTGCAGACCGGGATTATATGGAAAATTCTGTGAACCGTACGACCAGATGGCTTAAGAGATGTAAAGCAGAGATGGACAGACTGAACAGTCTTCCAGATACAATTAACAAGCATCAGATGTTATTCGGCATCAATCAGGGCGGCGTGTATGAGGATATCCGTGTGCGCCATGCACAGGAGATTTCAGAACTGGATCTGGATGGCTATGCAGTTGGCGGACTTGCAGTTGGAGAGAGTCATGAGGAGATGTACCGGATTCTGGATGCAGTTGTGCCGTATTTGCCACAGAATAAACCGACGTATCTGATGGGAGTCGGAACACCGGCGAATATTCTGGAAGCTGTAGAACGTGGTGTTGACTTCTTTGACTGTGTATATCCAAGCAGAAACGGACGCCATGGACATGTGTATACGAATCATGGAAAGATGAATCTGTTCAATGCCAAGTATGAGTTAGATACAAGACCAATTGAGGAAGGTTGTAACTGCCCGGTATGCAGAACGTATTCCAGAGCTTATGTGAGACATCTTCTGAAAGCAAAGGAGATGCTTGGTATGAGATTTTGTGTACTTCATAATCTATATTTCTATAATAAGATGATGGAAGAGATCCGCGAGGCAATTGAGGCAGGAAGATACAAAGAATATAAAGAAGAGAAGCTTCGCAGAATGGCAGAGGGCGAGTAGATCACAGGCAGATCAGAAAAATCGCAGATGATATTTGGTACGGGAACGGGCAGAATTTTCAGGTGAGAATTGTAAAAATAGAAAATATTTATAAAATCGCGTAGAAATGATGAAAATATCTTGATGAAAATGTCAAATTCCTGTATAGTAGAAACAGTGTTTAATGAAATTTAGGAGGAAATATTATGTACGCATTGGCAGCACAGAGCGCAGGAACAAACTGGGTAGTACTGATTTTAGTATATGTAGTAATATTCGGTGGATTTTATATGTTATTCATGCGCCCACAGAAAAAAGAGCAGAAGAGAATCCAGGAGATGATCGCAGAGATGGAAGTCGGTGATACCGTACTTACAACAAGCGGTTTCTACGGAGTAATCATCGACATTACAGATGATGATCTTATCGTAGAGTTTGGTAATAATAAGAACTGTAGAATCCCGATGCAGAAAGCAGCAATCGCACAGGTTGAGAAAGCATCTGCTGAATAGGAAGATGAGGAGTGAAGAAGAATCCCGGGACCGGGGTTCTTCTTTTTCTATATGGCGATCAATCATTCTATGAAGAAGATTTTAAAGGCACTGTCGTTTGACGGGATTGAGGTGGAGGCAGCCAGACATCTTGCCAGCCTCAAAGCGATAGACCCAATGAAAATCTTTCACAAAACAATCGATTACAAGATATATAACGGAGATTATGAAGTGCCGGTGCGTATTTATCTGCCGAGAGAAAAGGTGACGGAAGATCTTCCGGTCTTTTTGTTTTTCCACGGTGGCGGCTGGGTAACGGATTGTATTGATAATTATGAAAGAATCTGTGCAAGACTGGCATCCGCGACAGAACATATTGTGGTGTCGGTAGAATACAGACTGGCGCCGGAACATCCATTTCCAACAGGTTTTATGGACTGTTATGCAGTGGCCAAAGCCATTTATACAAATCGGTTTATTTTAAATGTGAATCCTCAACGCATTACATTGATCGGTGACAGTGCTGGCGGAAATCTTGCGGCAGCAGTTTCACTGAAAGCAAGAGATGATGGGATTTTTAAGCCTCAAAGACAGATTTTGATCTATCCGGCAGTGAATAATGACTACAGTGAAACATCCAGGTTCCAGTCAGTAAAAGACTGTGGAAGTGATTATCTTCTGACAGCGGGAAAGATGCGTGATTATATTGATTTTTATGCGTCCAGAGAAGAAGATAAGAAGAATAAATATTTTGCACCACTGATGGAGACGGATTACAGAAATCAACCGGATACATTAATTCTGACAGCAGAGTTCGATCCACTTCGAGATGAAGGGGAAGAATATGGAAAGCGGCTAAAGGAAGCCGGTAATTACGTGGAGGTTCATCGAATCAAAGATGCGCTTCACGGATATTTTGCGCTTGGGATCCGGTATTTCCATGTGCAGGAAAGTTTTGAACTGATCAATCAGTTCTTAGGTAGGAGGGAATAAAAGTGTTCCAGCAAAGAAGAGCATATTGGCGGAATCTGGACAATGCGGCAAAAATGTTTTCCGCTGCCAGCAGCCCGAAGGATACAAGGGTATTTCGCTTTTATTGCGTATTAAAAGAAAAGATTGACGGAAGTGTTCTTAAGATGGCATTGGATCAGACAATCCAGAAGTATCCGGTCTTTCTGTCAGTCATGCGAAAAGGACTTTTCTGGCATTATCTTGAGAAAAGTGATCTGCGGCCGGTCGTAAGGGAAGAGTACAAGGAACCGTGCAGCCATCTTTATATAAGAGATAAAAAAGAATTATTATTTGAAGTCACCTATTATAAGAACCGGATTAATTTTGAAGTGTTTCATGCACTGACAGATGGGACGGGAGCAACTGAATTTTTGCGAGAGCTTGTGAAGAACTATCTTTATCTGATGCATGAAAAGGATGGTCTGGAAAATGTGATCCTTACGGAGCAAGATCTGACAGTAAAAGATCAGGAGGAGGATGGTTTTGGCCGTTACTACAATCCAGATGAGCGTGGTACGAGAAAGAAAAAGAATCATGCTTATCAGATTCGCCGGGAGAGTAAGGAATATGAAGAACTTCAGATTGGCGAGACGACTGCCTCAGTAAAAGAACTTCTGGAAGTATCAAGAAAACATGGCGTATCCATGTCTGTATTTTTGACGGCAGCGATGATCTGTGCGATTCATGAAGAACAAAGTAAGATTCAGGAAAAGAAGCCTGTAATTTTAATGGTTCCAGTGAATTTGAGAAAAATTTTTCCATCTGATTCTATGCTGAATTTTTTTAGTTATATTGAACCGGGATATCGTTTCGGGGAAGGCAAAGATTCTTTTGATGATGTGCTGGAAGCAACAAAGCAGTATTTTGAAGAAAATCTGTCAAAAGAAAAAATTGCGGAACGTATGAACAATCTAATTGCCTATGAGAAACATAAAATTTTAAAATGGGCGCCGCTGGAACTGAAGAACCGTTGTATCAAGATGGGAGCGAAGCTTGCAGAGCGGGAAGTGACAGCAGTATTGTCCAATATGAGTGTGGTGAAGATGCCGCCGGAATATGCAAAATATATTGAACGTTTCGGAGTTTACACAAGCACCATGCGTACAGAGCTTTGTGTATGCTCTTTTGGAGATACATTGTCATTTGCGTTTACTTCCAGATATGACAGCACGAATATTCAGCGTAATTTTTATCGCATATTGAAGGAACAGGGAATCTTCGTAAAAAAAGTGGAAGCAGATTACCCGAAAGAGGCTAAACCCAATTATGAAGGAAAGAAAGTATTTCAGATTTTTAATTTCTGCTGTATTGCAGCAGTTGTTCTGTGTATCATGTTAAATCTGATCCTGACACCAGATTTACACTGGTGGATATTTGCGGTAGCAGGAGGATTTAGTATGTGGCTTGCATTTGCAACTGGATACCTGAAACGTTATAATTTACTTAAGAATGCGATGTGGCAGTTGCTTATTGTGAGCATAGGAAGTATTTTGTGGGATATTTTTACAGGGTGGCACAGGTGGTCGGTAGATCTGGTATTGCCGCTAGTCTGCCTGATCGTGGAGATATTGATGGAGTTGATTGCAAGGATCCAGTCACATCCGCCAAAAGAATATATGATTTATTATGTAATGGCATCGGTCTACAGCATGGTACTGCCTCTGATTCTAATGGCGACAGGTGTGATTTTGTACCGTGCATTTGCAGTTATCTGTGTGGGCTTAAGCTTTTTATTCTTTATAAGACTACTTCTATTTAGAAAAAAAGAATTTAAAGAAGAAATGTATAAAAAGTTTCATGTGTAATGATGCGAAGGAGGTATGTCATATGATTAATTATTCAGAAGACAAAGACAGACAGTATCACGTACAACTGGAAGAAGGGGATGTTGGGAGATATGTGATCCTGACCGGAGATCCAAAGCGCTGTCAGAAGATTGCAGAACATTTTGAAGATGCTCTGCCTGTAGCAGACAGTCGTGAATTTACAACTTATACCGGCTATCTGGAAGGAGAGAAAGTCAGTGTAACGTCGACCGGGATTGGAGGTCCGTCTGCGGCAATCGCACTGGAAGAACTGGCAAATGTAGGAGCCGATACATTTATCCGGGTGGGAACAAGTGGAGGTATGCAGTTAGAGGTAAAAAGTGGTGATCTTGTCATTGCTACAGGAGCAGTCCGCATGGAAGGAACAAGCAAAGAATATGCGCCAGTTGAGTTTCCGGCAGTGTCGGATTTTCATATCACGAATGCGCTTGTAGAGGCAGCAGAAAATCTGAAATTTCCTTATCATGTGGGTGTGGTGGAATGTAAAGATTCTTTTTATGGGCAGCATGCACCACAGACGAAGCCTGTTGGATATGAACTATTAAATAAATGGAATGCATGGGTTCAGTGTGGCTGCCTGGCCTCAGAGATGGAATCAGCAGCACTATTCGTTGTGGCAAGTTACAGGAAAGTACGGATTGGAACGGTTCTTCTTACAATGGCGAACCAGGAGCGGGCAAAGAAAGGACTGGATAATCCAGTCGTGCATGATACAGAGGCACCGATTCGTACAGCAGTAGAAGCACTTCGTATACTGATCAGAAAAGAGAGGAGATAATGCTATGGGAACACCACACAATGAAGCAGAAAAAGGAGAGATTGCAAAACGAGTTCTGATGCCGGGAGATCCGCTTCGTGCAAAATATATTGCGGAACATTTTTTGGAAGATGCAGTATGTTTTAATACTGTGAGAAATATGCTCGGATACACGGGAACTTATAAAGGAGAGAAGATTTCTGTTATGGGAGGCGGTATGGGAGTCCCGTCGGTCGGAATCTATACTTATGAACTGTACCATGAATATGAAGTGGAAGAAATTATCCGCATCGGCTCGGCAGGAGCCCTTCAGGATGATGTGGATCTTCGGGATGTGGTCATTGCTGTAGGTGCCTGTACAGATTCGAATTATGCCGCACAGTATAATCTTCCGGGAACATTTGCACCGATTGCGGATTATGAATTACTGGAAAGTGCCGTAAACACGGTAAGAGAGAAAGGGCTGACAGTCCGTGCCGGAAATGTACTTACTTCCGATGTATTTTATAATGATGATCCGACAGTCAATGACCGTTGGCGCAAGATGGGAGTACTTGCAGTGGAAATGGAAGCAGCAGCACTTTATATGAATGCAGCAAGAGCAGGGAAAAAGGCACTCTGCATGCTTACAATTTCCGATCATTTATACAAAGATGAAAAATTATCTGCCAGGGAGCGACAACTGGGATTTGATAATATGATACAAATTGCATTAGATATGTGATTTTGATGGAGTATTTGCTTATTTTCCAGGTGCCGGAGCAGTTTTTTGATAGGTTTAGCGTATTAAAGTATTGAAATCTGTTAAAAAATAGGCTAATATAAAAAACATAGATTTTTTTGCAGCACTAGTCTAGGAAGGAAGATACATATGAATTTAAAAATTGGCGTGATCAAAGGGGACGGAATTGGCCCGGAAATCGTAACAGAGGCGATGAAAGTATTAGATAAAGTAGCCAAGCGTTACGGTCATAATATAGAGTACAGACAGTTACTGATGGGTGGAGCTTCCATCGATGTGCATGGTGTTCCTCTTACCGATGAGACAGTAGCAGAGGCAAAATCCTGCGATGCAGTTCTGATGGGATCTATCGGTGGAAACACAAGTACATCACCATGGTACAAATTAGAGCCATCTAAAAGACCGGAGGCGGGACTTCTCCGTATCCGTAAAGAGTTGAATCTTTTTGCAAACTTAAGACCGGCAATTCTTTACGATGAATTGAAAGGAGCATGTCCGTTAAAAGAAGAGATCACAGAAGGCGGATTTGATCTGATGATCATGAGAGAGCTTACCGGTGGACTTTACTTTGGAGAGAGAAAGACAGAAGAAGTCGACGGAGTGATGACTGCATTTGACAGTCTTACATATAACGAGAATGAAATCCGCAGAATTGCAAAGAGAGCATTTGACATTGCAATGAAGCGCAGAAAGAAAGTTACAAGTGTAGATAAAGCAAATGTTCTGGATTCTTCCAGACTCTGGAGAAAAGTAGTGGAAGAAGTTGCAAAGGATTACCCGGAAGTAACTTTGGAGCACATGCTTGTAGATAACAGTGCAATGCAGTTGGTAAAAGACCCGAAACAGTTCGATGTTATCCTGACAGAGAACATGTTCGGAGATATTCTTTCTGACGAGGCAAGTATGATTACAGGATCCATCGGAATGCTTGCAAGCGCAAGCCTGAACGAGACAAAATTTGGCCTTTATGAGCCAAGCGGCGGATCTGCACCGGATATTGCAGGACAGGGAATCGCAAACCCAATTGCAACAATTCTTTCCGCAGCAATGATGTTAAGATTTAGTTTTGACCTTGACAAAGAAGCAGACGCAATTGAGGCATCTGTGGCAAAAGTATTAAAAGACGGATATCGTACCATTGATATCATGTCTGAAGGAAAGACTCAGATCGGAACAGCCCGGATGGGTGATGAAATCGCAGCAAATATATAGAATAAAGTGTGGTAAGAAAGAATAATACAAAAAGGAGAACAAAAACATGAGAAGTGATACAGTAACAAAAGGAAAACAGCAGGCACCACATCGTTCCCTTTTTAATGCACTGGGAATGACACAGGAAGAGATGGACAGACCATTAGTTGGTATCGTAAGCTCTTATAATGAAATCGTTCCAGGACATATGAATTTGGATAAGATCGTAAATGCAGTAAAACAGGGTGTTGCAATGGCTGGTGGAACACCAGTTGTATTTCCGGCAATCGCAGTCTGTGATGGAATTGCGATGGGACATATTGGAATGAAGTATTCTCTTGTAACAAGAGATCTGATCGCAGACTCTACAGAGGCTATGGCAATGGCGCATCAGTTCGATGCACTTGTTATGGTTCCGAACTGCGATAAGAACGTACCGGGACTTCTGATGGCAGCAGCCAGAATTAATATTCCGACAATCTTTGTCAGCGGAGGACCGATGCTTGCAGGACATGTAAAAGGCCAGAAGAGAAGTCTTTCCAGCATGTTTGAGGCTGTTGGAGCGAATGCAGCAGGAACACTTTCTGATGAAGATCTGTGCGAATTTGAGAACAAAGTATGTCCAACATGCGGATCTTGTTCTGGTATGTATACAGCCAACAGTATGAACTGTCTAACTGAAGTGCTTGGAATGGGACTTCGTGGAAACGGAACAATCCCGGCTGTATATTCTGAGAGAATCCGTCTTGCAAAACATGCAGGTATGAAGGTTATGGAATTATTGGAGAAAAATATTCGTCCAAGAGATATTATGACAGAGGATGCAATCCTGAATGCATTGACGGTTGATATGGCACTTGGATGTTCTACAAACAGTATGCTTCACCTTCCGGCAATCGCACATGAGATTGGTATGGATTTTGAGATTGATTTCGCAAATGGAATCAGTGAAAAGACTCCAAACCTTTGCCATCTTGCGCCGGCAGGTCCGACTTATATGGAGGATCTCAATGAGGCAGGTGGTGTCTATGCGGTTATGGCTGAACTGAACAAAAAAGGATTGCTTCATACAGACTGCATGACAGTTACAGGTAAGACAGTAGGCGAGAACATTGAAGGAGTGCAGAACAAAGATCCAGAGGTTATCCGTCCAATCGACAATCCGTACAGCCAGACAGGCGGACTTGCAGTATTAAAAGGAAATCTTGCACCGGACGGAAGTGTTGTAAAGCGTTCTGCAGTAGTAGATGAAATGCTTGTACATGAAGGACCGGCAAGAGTCTTCGAATGTGAGGAAGATGCAATCACAGCAATCAAAGGCGGCAAGATCAACCACGGTGATGTTGTTGTTATCCGTTATGAAGGACCAAAGGGTGGTCCTGGTATGAGAGAGATGTTGAACCCGACTTCTGCAATCGCAGGAATGGGACTTGGTTCCAGCGTTGCTCTGATCACAGACGGACGTTTCAGTGGAGCTTCCAGAGGAGCATCTATTGGACATGTTTCACCAGAGGCTGCAGTTGGCGGACCAATCGCACTTGTAGAAGAAGGAGACATCATCAAGATCGATATCCCGAACATGAAGCTTGAGTTAGATGTATCTGATGAAGAACTGGCTAAGAGAAAAGAAAAATGGCAGCCAAGAGAGCCGAAGGTTACAACCGGATACCTTGCAAGATATGCAGCTATGGTTACATCCGGAAACCGGGGAGCGATCCTGGAAGTACCGAAAGCTAAATAATGATAGAACAGGAGTTATAAAGTATGCAGTTGACAGGATCAGAAATCGTAATCGAATGTTTGAAAGAGCAAGGCGTGGATACTGTATTTGGGTATCCTGGCGGAGCAATTTTAAATGTGTACGATGAATTATATAAACATCAGAATGAAATCAAGCATATCCTGACTTCCCACGAACAGGGAGCAGCGCATGCAGCAGACGGATATGCGAGAGCAACAGGTAAAGTTGGTGTGTGTCTTGCAACGAGTGGACCGGGAGCTACGAACCTTGTAACAGGGATTGCTACGGCATATATGGATTCCATTCCGATTGTTGCAATCACATGTAATGTAGGAGTTTCCCTCCTTGGAAAAGACAGTTTCCAGGAGATTGATATTACAGGAATTACGTTACCAATTACAAAGCATAACTTTATTGTAAAGGATGTAAATAATCTGGCAGCGACGATCCGTAAGGCATTTGCCATTGCGAAAAAAGGTCGTCCGGGTCCGGTTCTGATTGATATTCCGAAAGATGTCACTGCAAATAAGGCAGAGTATGTAAAAGAAAAGCCTGTAGCTGTAGAGCCATCACAGAATATCTGTGAAACACAGCTTGACACAGCAGTAGAGATGATAAAGGAGGCAAAGAAGCCTTATATCTTCGTTGGTGGAGGAGCAATTTTATCCGGAGCCAGCGAAGAACTTTATACATTTGCAAAAAAAGTGGATGCACCGGTAACAGATTCTCTTATGGGAAAGGGAGCATTTCCTGGAACAGACCCGTTATATACAGGAATGCTTGGAATGCATGGAACAAAAACTTCCAATTACGGTGTCAGTGAGTGTGATCTTCTGATTGTGATCGGAGCAAGATTCAGTGACCGTGTAACCGGAAATGCACAGAAATTTGCACAGAATGCAAAGATTATCCAGATTGATGTAGATGTTGCCGAGATGAACAAAAATGTGATGATTTCTGCAGGTGTTGTAGGAGACATAAAAGTCGTTCTTGACAGATTGAATGAGCGCCTGGAACAGCAGGATCATGCAGAATGGGTGACTAAAATTCAGAAATACAAAGAAAAATATCCGCTAGTTTATCATAAAGATGTATTGAGTGGTCCGTTCGTAGTAGAAGAGATTTATCGCCAGACAAAGGGCGAGGCTATTATTTCTACAGAGGTCGGACAGCATCAGATGTGGGCAGCACAGTTTTATAAATATACAAAACCAAGAACATTCCTGACATCAGGAGGACTTGGAACCATGGGATATGGTCTTGGCGCAGCTCTTGGAGCGAAGAGTGGAAGAGAAGACAAAGTGGTTGTCAATATTGCAGGAGACGGTTGCTTTAGAATGAATATGAATGAGATCGCAACTGCAGTCCGCCACAATATTCCAGTGATTCAGGTAGTCATCAACAACCACGTTCTTGGTATGGTACGACAGTGGCAGAATCTGTTTTACGGACAGAGATACTCTGCGACAGTACTGAATGATGCAGTAGATTTTGTAAAACTTGCAGAAGCAATGGGTGCAGAAGGCATCCGCGCAACAACACAGGAAGAATTTAAATCAGCTTTTGAAAAGGCAATGAATCTTGGAAGACCAGTTGTCATCGATTGTCAGATTGACAGTGATGATAAGGTATGGCCAATGGTTGCGCCTGGAGCGGCAATCAGTGAAGCGTTTGATGAAGCAGATTTGAAGAATAAATAATAAACAAATTAACAGCTCAAAAAGAGCAAGGGAAATGGAGGCAATACTATGAGTAGAGTGTACAATTTTTCAGCAGGTCCGGCAATGTTACCGGTGGAGGTCCTTAAAGAAGCAGCATCAGAGATGCTGGATTATCAGGGTTCAGGAATGTCCGTGATGGAAATGAGTCACCGCTCTCAGGTATTCCAGAATATTATCGATGAGGCAGAAGCAGATCTTAGAGACTTACTGAATATTCCGGACAATTATAAGGTACTGTTCTTGCAGGGAGGCGCATCCCAGCAGTTCGCTGCAGTTCCTATGAACCTGATGAAAAATGGTGTCGCAGATTATATTGTGACAGGCCAGTGGGCGAAAAAAGCAGCACAAGAGGCAGAAAAATACGGCAAGGTGAATGTCATTGCATCTTCCGCAGATAAGACATTTTCTTATATTCCGGATTGTTCCGATCTTCCGATTGATGACGATGCAGATTACGTATATATCTGTGAGAATAATACAATCTATGGAACGAAGTACAAAGAACTTCCGAATACGAAAGGCAAGACACTGGTTGCAGATGTATCTTCCTGTTTCCTGTCAGAGCCTCACGATGTAGAAAAATACGGTGTTCTCTATGGTGGAGTACAGAAAAATATCGGACCTGCCGGAGTTGTGATTGCAATTATCCGTGAAGATTTGATCCGTGATGACGTACTTCCAGGCACACCGACTATGTTAAAATATAAAACACAGGCGGACAAAGGTTCTCTTTATAACACACCTCCGTGTTATGGAATTTATATTTGCGGCAAAGTCTTCAAATGGTTGAAAAAACAGGGCGGACTTGCTGCAATGAAAGAACACAATGAGAAAAAAGCAAAGATTCTGTATGATTACCTGGATCAGAGCAAGATGTTCAAAGGAACTGTTGTACCAAAAGACCGTTCTCTTATGAATGTTCCATTCGTAATTGGTGACAAAGATCTGGAGGCTAAATTCGTCAAAGAAGCAGATGCAGCCGGATTTGTAAATTTAAAAGGGCACCGTACTGTCGGAGGTATGCGTGCTAGTATTTACAACGCGATGCCAATCGAAGGCGTGGAAGCATTAGTCGAATTCATGAAGAAATTTGAAAAGGAGAACGCTTAATATGTACAAATATCATTGCTTAAATCCAATCGCAGATATTGGATTGAATAACTTTACAGAAGATTATACAAAGATTGATACTGCAGAAGGTGCAGATGCGCTTCTCGTAAGAAGTGCAGTTATGCATGACATGGAGTTTGACAAAAACTTAAAGGCTATTGGAAGAGCAGGAGCAGGAGTTAATAACATTCCTCTGGATACATGTGCGGAGCAGGGAATCGTTGTATTCAACACACCGGGAGCAAATGCAAATGGTGTAAAAGAGCTTGTGATCGCAGGTATGCTTCTTGCGTCTCGTGATATCATAGGAGGAATCAACTGGGTCCAGGAGAATGAAGAAGACGGCAATATCTTAAAAGATGCCGAAAAGGCAAAGAAACAGTTTGCCGGCTGCGAAATCGAAGGTAAGAAGCTGGGAGTCATTGGACTTGGAGCCATTGGTGTTCTTGTTGCCAATGCAGCCGTACATCTTGGAATGGAAGTTTACGGATATGATCCATATCTGTCTGTGGATGCAGCATGGAGACTGTCCAGAAATATTCATCATGCAAAGACCGTTGATGAGCTTTATAAAGATTGTGATTATATTACGATCCATGTGCCGGCTATGGATAGTACAAAAGGCATGATTGACAAGAATGCGATTGGTCTTATGAAAGATGGCGTTGTCATTCTGAATTATGCAAGAAATGTCCTGGTTGATGAAGAGGCAGTAGTAGATGCACTTGTTTCCGGACATGTTAAGAACTATGTGACAGATTTCCCGACACCAATCGTGGCAGGAGTCAAAGGTGCAATTATCACACCACACCTTGGAGCTTCTACAGAAGAGTCTGAAGATAACTGTGCGAAGATGGCAGTTGCAGAAGTAAGAAATTATCTGGAAAATGGTAACATCCAGCATTCTGTAAACTACCCGGACTGCGACATGGGAGTCAAAGGTGAAAATACAAGAATTACATTACTTCACCATAATGTACCGAATATGATTGGACAATTCACGAAGATCCTTGCAGATGATAATATGAATATCGCAGATATGACGAATAAAAGCAAAGGTGAGTATGCATATACGATGATTGATATAGATTCTGATGTGACAGACAGTGTTATCGAGGATCTAACAAAAGTCAAAGATGTGTTAAGAGTACGTGTGATTCGTTAATTGGTACAATTGCAGGTTGATCAAACATAATCAAAATATAAAGAGGAATAGTGATGGAAGAGATTCTTATAACTATTCCTTTTTTGACGTTCAAAAGTTCATAGTCTTATTTCCAATCATGAAAAATAGAACCGCCAGCTATTAACTGGCGGTCTATAAAAATGCACATATATCTGATTATGAGAAAAATCCTATAAATTTTTCTCTGCTAAATCTTTTCTGTGTCTTTCAAGAAGAGCGTGTAATCTGTCAGTCGGACTTAATACAGAACTGATAGATACATCGTGGTTCATGGAATCGATGATCAGCGCGATGAATTTACTCATATCTGCAACTGTGAAGTATTCTCTCTCATAGAATGCAGGTGGGAGGTAAGTCAGGTTCGTAGTGATCACGCGATCGATGTAACCTTTCTCATGGAATTCGTCAAATTTCTCAAATCCATCTGTGAAAAGACCAAATGTTGTACATACAAATACCTGTTTTGCACCACGGTCTTTCATCTGTTTAGCTACGTCCAACATACTTTCACCGGAAGAAATCATATCATCGATGATGATGACAGATTTCCCTTTGATATCAGAACCTAAGAACTCATGTGCTACAATTGGGTTCTTTCCATTTATGACTGTTGAATAATCACGTCTCTTGTAGAACATACCCATGTCAACTCCGATAACGTTGGAGAAGTATACGGCACGGGACATTGCACCTTCATCCGGACTGATGATCATCAGGTGATCCGGGTCAACAGAAAGGTTTGGTTCTGCGCGAAGCAGTGCTTTCATGAACTGATATGGCGGGTTGAAACTGTCGAATCCGTAAAGCGGGATTGCATTCTGTACACGCGGATCGTGGGCATCAAATGTGAAGATATTGTCTACGCCCATGTCAATCAGTTCCTGAAGTGCCAAAGCGCAGTCCAGAGACTCGCGTTTTGTACGTTTGTGCTGACGGCTCTCATACAAAAACGGCATAATAATGTTAAGGCGGTGTTCCTTACCATTAGCAGCGGAAATCAGACGTTTCAGATCCTGATAGTGATCGTCCGGTGACATGTGGTTCACATATCCGTTGACGGAATATGTCAGGCTGTAATTACATACATCTGTCATAATAAACAGGTCTTTTCCACGGACAGATTCGTTCAGGACACCTTTTGCTTCACCGCTTCCAAAACGTGGGCAATGTGCATCTACCAGATAATTGTCCTGAAGATAAGTTGCATACATTGGTGATTTTAATTCTTCACGGTAAGAGGACTGTCTGAAGTTGACAATATAGTCATTCACTTTCTGTCCCAGTTCTTTGCAGCCTTCCATAGCAATGATCTTCAGAGGGGCTCTTGGGAAAAGCTTTTCCATCTCCTTGATATCATTACTGTTACTGTTAATCGTAATGTTGTTCATAACGCTCTCCTGTTACATATAAATATTTCATTTTTTTAATGATATTTTGTTCTAACATAACTCACATTACAGTTATATCATTTTTACCTATGTAAGGTCAATGGTATGTTTTCTATTTTATAAACTTTACAAGTTGAAGCAGATATTGTAAAATCAAGTGGATAAGATGAAAAATCGAATATTTACAGAAATGGAGATAAATATATGAGTAAACCAGTAGTAGCGATTGTGGGTAGACCGAATGTGGGTAAGTCCACACTTTTTAATGCGCTGGCAGGAGAGAAGATTTCAATTGTAAAAGACACACCGGGAGTTACCCGTGATCGAATCTACGCAGATGTCAGCTGGCTTGATAAAGATTTTACATTGATTGACACCGGTGGTATTGAACCGGAGAGCAAGGACATTATTCTGTCGCAGATGCGTGAACAGGCTCAGATTGCTATTGATACATCAGATGTTATTATTTTTATTACAGATGTAAAGCAGGGGCTTGTGGATTCCGATTCTAAAGTTGCAGATATGTTAAGAAGAAGCGGAAAGCCGGTCATTCTTGTTGTAAACAAAGTAGATAATTTTGATAAATATATGGCAGATACTTATGAGTTCTATAATCTTGGAATCGGTGATCCGGTGCCAATCTCTGCATCATCAAGACTCGGACTTGGAGATATGCTTGATAAGGTGATCGAACATTTTCCAGAGCATGCAGGAGAAGAGGAAGAGGACTCTCGTCCGCGTGTGGCAATCGTAGGAAAACCGAACGTAGGTAAGTCTTCTATTATTAACAAGCTTCTTGGAGAGCAGCGTGTGATCGTCAGTGACATTGCAGGAACAACAAGGGATGCCATTGATACGGAGATCGTGCACAATGGAAAAGAATATGTCTTTATTGATACAGCAGGGCTTCGCAGAAAGAATAAGATTAAAGAGGAACTGGAGCGATACAGTATTATCCGTACTGTAACAGCGGTGGAGCGTGCAGATGTGGTCCTTGTCGTAATTGATGCGACTCAGGGTGTGACAGAACAGGATGCCAAGGTGGCAGGAATTGCGCATGAGCGTGGAAAAGGTGTTATCATCGTGGTAAATAAGTGGGATGCTATTGAGAAAAATGATAAGACCATGCGTGAGTACGAGAATGAAGTGCGCCGTGTCCTTTCATTTATGCCATACGCAGAGATTATGTACGTGTCTGCAGTGACAGGTCAGCGTCTTCCAAAAATGTTCGATATGATTGATATGGTCATTGAGAATCAGACACTGCGTGTTGCAACAGGGGTACTTAATGAGATTCTGATGGAAGCAACAGCAATGCAGCAGCCGCCTTCAGACAAAGGAAAGCGTCTGAAGATCTATTACATGACGCAGGTAGCGGTAAAGCCGCCTTCATTTGTAATTTTTGTCAATGATAAAGAACTGATGCATTTCTCCTATCAGAGATATCTGGAGAATAAGATCAGAGAGTCCTTTGGCTTCAAGGGAACATCACTAAAATTCTTTGTGAGAGAAAGAAAAGAAAGGGATAATTAGAAAATGGAACGTTTTATATGTCTACTGATCGGGTATGCATTTGGACTGATCCAGACAGGATACATCTATGGTAAGATGAAAGGAGTCGATATCCGAAAAGAAGGAAGCGGCAATGCAGGAAGCACTAACGCTCTTCGCACGATGGGAATCAAAGCCGGACTTGTCACACTTCTTGGAGACTGCTTTAAATGTGTCTTTGCAGTTGTGACGGTTTACCTGATTTACGGAAAGACTTACGCAGACATTTTCCCACTTCTTGCCATGTATGCAGGGATGGGTGCGGTACTTGGGCACAACTATCCATTTTATCTGAACTTTAAAGGCGGAAAAGGAATCGCAGCGACAGCCGGACTGATCTTAAGTACGACAAATGTATGGATGGTTTTGATCTGTTTATTTGCATTTCTCGGAATCGTGGCAGTGACACGTTATGTGTCTCTTGGCTCCCTGGCAGTTGTAATCATTTATCTGATTGAAGTGGTTGTGTATGGCCAGATGGGCGGATTTGGTGTAAAACCGCCGTATCTTTATGAAATGTATGGAATTGCGGCATTTCTGATGTTATCCGCATTTTATAAACATAAGGCAAATATTGTAAGACTCATGAACGGTACGGAGAATAAGATCAGTATCGGAAAGAAATAATAAGGAGGAAGATTATGGCAAAGGTAAGTGTGATAGGGGCAGGAAGCTGGGGGACTGCACTGGCGCTTCTTCTGAGTAAAAACGGTCACGATGTGACTATGTGGTCAATTCTGGAAGATGAGATCCGGATGCTGGATAAAGAGCGTGAGCACAAATCAAAGCTTCCGGGCGTGAAGCTTCCGGATACAATGAAATTTACAACAGATCTTAAGGAAGCTGTAGAAGGAAAAGATTTCCTTGTACTGGCAGTGCCATCTACATTTACAAGAGGAACAGCGAAAAATATGTGCCCATATGTAGCGGAAGGTCAGATCATTGTTGATGTTGCGAAAGGAATCGAAGAGGCAACTCTGATGACACTATCTCAGCAGATCGAGGATGAAATTCCACAGGCTGATGTAGCAGTCCTGTCCGGACCAAGCCACGCTGAGGAAGTAGGAAGAGGACTTCCGACTACTGTTGTTGTGGGAGCAAAGACGGAAAAGACAGCCGAGTATTTGCAGCAGATGTTCGCAAGTGAAGTGTTCCGTGTATATACAAGCCCGGATATGCTTGGCATGGAACTTGGCGGTTCTCTGAAAAATGTCATTGCTCTGGCAGCAGGTATTGCTGACGGAATGGGATATGGAGATAATACAAAGGCTGCACTCATCACAAGAGGAATTGCAGAGATTGCAAGACTAGGTGTGAAAATGGGCGGCGCAGTTGAGACATTTTCCGGACTTACAGGAATCGGTGATCTGATTGTAACGTGTGCCAGTGTCCACAGCCGTAACCGCAAAGCAGGTTATCTCATGGGGCAGGGCAAATCCATGCAGGAAGCAATGGATGAGGTTCAGATGGTAGTAGAAGGAGTGTATTCTGCAAAAGCAGCAGTAAAACTTGGCGAAAAATATGGAGTATCACTTCCAATCATCAATAAAGTCAGCGAAGTATTGTTTGATGGAAAAGACCCGAAAGAAGCAGTCAATGAACTCATGCTCAGAGATAATAAGGCGGAGCATACAGCACTTCCGTGGGAGAAATAATTGTAAAAGATATTAAAACAGGACCAACAACAAGAACATAAAATAGGACGAACACCTGGTATATCGAATACACTTGCTTCATGTACGAAACATTCCAATGAGCCTCTAAGGCAGTCAATCTTATCTGCAAGGGCAGTTAAGATTGACAGAGTCTCATTTCCATCGTACATAAGGCGCGCGTGTTATTTGATATATCAGGTGTTCTGTATTTTTAAGAGTAAGTTTCATGCCTTCCTGCTTAAAAAGGTTCATCGGAATGTTCCTTGCAATGGAGCAAAACACACTACGATCCGTAAATCCATAAGCAGAAAATTCACGCATGGTAAGCAGAATTCTATACATACTCGGAATGTTTCCTGCATAATCTGTTAACAGTAAAACAAGTTCATGCATGGGGGTATTTTGATGGATAGATTTCAGGTATACAAAGATATCGAAGCGAGGACGAATGGAGAAATCTACATTGGTGTTGTGGGACCGGTCCGGACGGGAAAGTCTACATTTATTAAAAGATTCATGGATGTGCTGGTGCTTCCGGAAATGGAAGATGAACATGCCAGAATGCGTACGCAGGATGAACTGCCGCAATCTGCTTCGGGACGCACGATTATGACAACGGAACCAAAGTTCGTGCCGAAGGAAGCAGCAAAAATCCGGCTTGCTGATGACGTGGATGTGAAGGTACGTCTGATTGACTGCGTCGGTTATATGGTAGAAGGTGCTGCCGGTTATATGGACGGGGATTCCCAGAGACAGGTAAAAACACCGTGGTTTGCTTATGAGATCCCATTTGCAAAGGCTGCCGGGATTGGAACTAGAAAAGTAATTCATGATCATTCAACCATTGGAATTGTGATTACGACAGACGGTACCATCACAGACATTCCAAGAGAAAATTACAAAGATGCGGAGCGTATGACGATACAGGAATTAAATGGAATCGGAAAGCCGTTCATTGTACTTGTGAATTCAAAAGAGCCGCAGGGAGAACGGGCGCAGAACACCGCGAAGAATCTGGAACAGGAATATGGAGTACGGGCGCTGCCGGTCAACTGTGAAAAACTTACCAGAGAGGATATCTGCCAGATTTTATCGGAAGTCCTTTTTGAGTTTCCGATATCTGAAATTCAGTTTTTTGTTCCGAAATGGGTGGAGATGCTTCCAAGAGACCACAAGATCAAACAAGATCTGATTGAACATGTGAGAGTGATTCTGGAACGACTTACCAAAATCCGGGATGCTCTTGGAAGTATAGATGTTTCTGAGAGTGAGTACATAGATTCCTGCAAAGTGGATCAGATTGGAATGGGTCAGGGCTGTGTGAATATCAACATTTCTATACCAGAAAGATATTATTACGAAATGTTAAGCGAGATGACGGGAACGAAGATTGCAGGACAATATGAGCTGGTTGCAACAATTCAGGAACTTGCGAAATTAAAGGAAGAATATGAAGGAGTCCGGGACGCATTTACAACTGTTCGAATGAAAGGATATGGGGTGGTCAGTCCGGTAAGAGATGAAATTACACTTTTGGAGCCGGAGCTTATCAAACAGGGAAATAAATATGGCGTGAAGATACATTCAAAGGCCCCGTCTATCCATCTGATCCGGGCGAATATCGAGACAGAGATTGCACCGATTGTCGGAACAGAAGATCAGGCGAAAGATCTTCTTACATTCATTAAGCAGGAAGCAGAAACCGAACATGGAATCTGGGAGACGAACATTTTCGGAAAATCTGTGGAAGAATTAGTGATGGATGGTATCCGGGGCAAGATTGCCATGATCGGGGATGAAAGCCAGACAAAGCTTCAGGATACAATGCAGAAGATTGTCAATGACAGTAATGGAGGACTGGTGTGCATCATCATATAAAAATGATTTACCCCCTGCATAATTTGTGCTATACTATTTTATGAATGTCAAAAAGGAACTTAAGAAAAAAGATAAGACTTTGAATGAGATAGAAAAAATGTATGGAGGTACAATTTGATGAAAGTAGCGATTATTACTGCAAGTACAGCAGTTTATAAAGGAGAGCAGGAGGATGCAAGTGGAAAAGTAATCCGCAAGATGGTGGAGGAAGCAGGGCTTGACGTTGTGTTCATGAAGGCTCTCCCGACAGACAAAACGGTATTATCTACTGTTTTTCAGAGAATGGCAGACGGAAATCTTGCAGACCTGATCCTGACAACAGGCGGAGCAGGCTGCGGACCGGAAGACTGCACACCGGAGGCAACTATGGAAGTTGTAGACAGACCACTTCTTGGAATTCCGGAAGGTATGCGTGCACACATGCTTACACTGACAAAAAGAGCTATGTTGAACCGTGCAGCGGCAGGAATCCGTGGAAATGTTGTGATTGTAAATCTTCCTGGAAAAGCAGGAGCTGTAAAGGAATGTCTTGGATACATCTTGCCAGAGGTCATGCATGCAGTTGAAGTGGCACAGGGAATAAAATAATGATTAAAATTACTTACCTGGAACATAGCGGATTTGCTGTTGAGTGTGACGATTATGTATTGATTTTTGATTATTATAAAGGAAATCTGCCACAGTTTGATAAAGATAAAAAAATCTGTGTATTTGCAAGTCATATGCACTACGATCATTTTAAAAAGAAAATATTTACGTGGGCAGAAGAATATGAGAATATCCACTATATTTTATCTGATGACATTGAGGCGGCAGGGCCAAAAGATCAGACGGAGCATATAGGTGCAGATGCAGATTTTAATATTTGGGATTTAAGGATTCATACACTGAAATCCACCGATGAAGGTGTGGCATTTCTTGTAAGGGTGAAAGAGAAAACATTTTTTCATGCAGGAGATCTGAACTGGTGGTACTGGGAAGAAGAGGATGATGAGACCTGGAATGAACCGATGAGACAGGCATATCAGAAAGAGATTGCAAAAATCGAGGGTGAAGAAATTGATTATGCATTTTTCCCGCTTGATTCCAGACAGGGAGAAGAGTCTGTACTTGGTATCAATTATTTTATGCAGCATACGAATACAAAGATTGTATTCCCAATGCATATGTGGGGGTATGACATTTTAGATAAGTTTTTGAAAAATTCAGTGTCGGAGCCGTATAGAGAGCGGATCATGAAGGTGAAAGAACCGGGGCAGAGCTTTTATTTCGAGGAGGAAAGATAGATGCTGGTCAGTATATACACCGATGGAGCAGCCAGAGGAAACCCGGATGGACCGGGAGGATACGGAACCATTTTAGAGTACGTAGATTCAAAAGGCGAACTTCATATAAAGGAATTGTCAAAGGGATATGAGAAGACAACGAATAACCGCATGGAGTTGATGGCAGTCATAGCTGGACTGGAAGCATTGAACCGTCCGTGTGATGTGAAGTTGTATTCTGATTCAAAGTATGTGGTAGATGCATTCAATCAGAACTGGATCGGCGGGTGGCTGAAGAAAGGCTGGAAACGTGGAAAGAATGAGCCTGTAAAAAATGTGGATCTCTGGAAACGGCTTTTGGAAGCGAAAGAGCCACACAATGTGACATTTATCTGGGTGAAAGGACATGATGGACATCCTCAGAATGAGCGATGCGATGAACTCGCAACTTCTGCGGCAGATGCAATGAGGTAAAAAAAGTTCTTTCTTTTTAGAAAAAATATGATATAATAAATACTTGCAAGTAAGACAGGTGATCGCGGCTGTAATTGCCGAAAGGCAGCAGGTGAGGAAAGTCCGGGCTTCGCAGGGCAGGGTGCCGGATAACGTCCGGTGGAGGCGACTCCAAGGCCAGTGCAACAGAAATGTACCGCCTGACAGACTCTTATGAGAATGGACAGGTAAGGGTGGAAGGGCAGTGTAAGAGACTACCGCCCGGCCGGTAACGACCGGGGCACATGTAAACCCCACTCGAAGCAAGACCGTGCAGAGACAATTTGGCGGCCCGTCAAGTCTCAGGTAGGTCGCTGGAACCTGATGGCAACATCAGGTCTAGATAGATGATCACTCAATGACATAACCCGGCTTATCGTCTTGCTTGCTTTTGTTTTATTCCAATATGGTAATAAAAAAGATTTTCAGCTTCGAAAATTGAAACTGAAAATCTTTTTTTATACATTTAATTCAATGTTTATCATCAATTCATAAATAAAAGATAACTGTCTGCATAGTTAAAACAGGAAGTTTTATTTGCGTTTACCAAGTCTTCCCTGATACTTTTCTTCGCAGTATTTGCAGCGGTATACTTCTTCGTCCGGATCGGTCAGTACGAAGACATGATCCAGTCCCTGCTCAATAGAAGTGATACAACGAGGATTTTTACAGCGGATCACATTGCGGATTTCGTGAGGAAGGTGAAGACATTTTTTCGCAACAACCTTCTCATTCTGGATAATGTTGACAGTAATGTTGTGATCAATGAAACCAAGGATGTCAAGATCCATAAAATCGATCGGACATTCGATTTTCATGATATCCTTTTTGCCCATACAGTTACTTTTTGCATTTTTGATAATTGCAACACAGCAGTCCAGTTGATCTAAGTGAAGATATTTGTAAATATCCATACTTCTTCCTGCCTGGATGTGATCCAGTACAAATCCTTCTGAGATCTGACCTACATTCAGTGTATTCTTAACCATAGTATATTCCTCCTTAGACTTCGATTTCCAGTAATGTCAGAATCAGAGCCATTCGAATGTATACTCCGTACTGAGCCTGAGCGAAATAAGCAGCTCTTGGGTCATCATCAACTTCAACAGCAATTTCATTTACTCTAGGAAGTGGGTGAAGTACATACATATCCTTTGGCGCAAGCTCCATCTTCTGAGCATCCAGTACATAAAAATCTTTCATACGGATATAGTCTTCTTCATTGAAGAAACGTTCTTTCTGTACACGGGTCATGTAGAGAATATCGAGCTTTGGAAGAGCATCTTCCAGACGAACGACCTCTTCGTACTGTGCATGTTCTTTGTCGAGAACATCATTGCGGATATAACTTGGAACACGAAGTTCTTCTGGTGAGATCAGAATGAATTTTACATTTTTGTAACGCACCAGAGCGTGAATCAGAGAGTGAACGGTACGGCCAAATTTTAAATCTCCGCAAAGACCGATCGTGATATTATCAAGATGACCTTTTAAAGAACGGATCGTAAGCAGATCAGTCAGGGTCTGTGTCGGATGCTGATGTCCGCCGTCTCCTGCATTGATGACAGGGATTCTGGAATGCTCGCTGGCTACCAGCGCAGCTCCTTCTTTCGGATGTCTCATTGCACAGATATCCGCATAACAGGAAATCATACGAATCGTATCTGCAACAGTTTCCCCTTTTGTTGCAGAACTGGAATCGGCAGAAGAAAAACCAAGAACACTACCTCCGAGATTAAGCATTGCTGCTTCATGACTGAGTCTAGTACGTGTACTTGGTTCAAAAAATAAAGTTGCTAATTTCTTTCCATCACATGCATGAGCATATTTCTTAGGGTTCTTTTCGATGTCCTGGGCTAAATCCATAAGATTGTCTAATTCTTCCACTGTGAAATCAAGTGGACTCATCAAGTGTCTCATAAAATCCTCCTTCGCGACGTTTACTTAAAAGTCTCTGTACATAATATAACAAACCTGTCAGATTTTCAATGTAAAAATTATTTTTTTTGAATGTAAAAAATAATTTTTTTGAATCTGTAATCAGGATAAGAATGTAAGGTAGATTTTAGATATGAAATGTATTATAATGCAATAGTGTCAGTATAGAGAGGCCGGGGATGCAAGTGATACTGACTATTTGTAAAGGAGACAAGATGGATGGCTACATTAGAAGAATTAAGAGGACAGTTAGATGTCGTAGATGATCAGATCGTGAAGTTATATGAAGAGCGAATGAAAATATGTGAACAGGTTGGAGAATATAAGGTCGAAGCAGGAAGAAAAGTATTTGACCGTGTAAGGGAGAAAGAAAAGCTTCAGAATGTGGCATCAAAAGTTTCTTCTGATTTTGATAAAAAAGGAATTCAGGAACTGTATCAGCAGCTTATGTCCATGAGCCGCAAGTTACAGTATCAGCAGCTTGTGAAGGCAGGAGCTCTTGGAAGACTTCCTTTTATAGAGATTGATTCACTTGACGTGGAGAAAGCGAGAGTCGTATTTCAGGGCATGGAAGGTGCTTATGGACAGGCAGCTATGAAGACCTATTTCGGAGAGGACTGCAACAGTTATTCCGTCCGTACATTCCGGGATGCAATGGAAGCAATCGAGGAGGGCGCCGCAGATTATGCAGTGCTTCCAATCGAAAATTCTACAGCAGGTGCGGTAAACGAAGTCTATGACCTTCTGGTAGAATTTGAAAATTATATTGTAGGAGAAGTCATAATTCCAATCACGCATACACTGGCAGGACTTCCAGGGACACAGCTTTCTGAACTGAAGCGAGTGTATTCTAAAGCGGAAGCGCTGATGCAGACGACCAGGTTTTTGGAAGAACACAGTGACTGGCAGCAGATCAGCGTGGCAAATACAGCTATTGCAGCAAAGAAAATCCTGGATGACCAGGACCGGACTCAGGCGGCAGTCTGCAGTGCCTATGCGGCAAAAGTCTACGGACTGGAAGTGTTAGACGACAACATTAATGATGAATCCGGAAACTGTACAAGATTTATTATTGTGACGAACCAGAAGGTGTTCTTGAAAGGGGCAAAGAAGATCAGTATTTGTTTTGAGGTTCCACATGAGAGTGGATCGCTGTATCATCTACTGTCACATTTTATTTATAATGATCTGAATATGTCAAAAATCGAGTCCAGACCAATTGAGGGAAGAAGCTGGGAGTACCGTTTCTTTGTAGATTTTGAAGGCAATCTGGAAGAACCAGGTGTGAAGAATGCACTTAGGGGCTTGCGAGAAGAGAGCAGAAGCCTGAAGATACTTGGAAATTACTAATACCAGTGTGGGAGTGCCGGACATAGAGTAATCCGTTAGAGGATTTGTATAATAGAAAAACATAAAATGACATAAAAAAGGAGACATCGAGGAAATGAGAACGAATGAATTGATTTTATATAAAGATATGGAAGACGGGGAACTTCTCCAGGACATGACATTTCTTATGGAGAACTATAATAATGAATATTACAATGAGGACGATATGAAGAGCCTTCTGTATTCTACTATTGGTGATCTGACAGAGTTATCAGTCAGTCACGGATTTGAAGGAAATCTGTGGCATACTTATCTGACTTACCTTATGGTCAGTCATGAGAATGCATACAGCACTTCCTGTGAGATTGTCGGACCGGTCGAAGGAAGCATTAATATTGCAGCACTGCATGATTTTAAGATTTTTAAAGAACTGTTTGACTATGATTTCCAGAATCTTGGAGAGGTACTTGGAGAAGACGGACTTGCCATGATCCGGGATTACAAGGGGGTCAATGGACATGGACAGGTCTTCAATGAGAGAATCCGTGACCGTATCTGTGACCTTGCAAAGGTACTTGATGGAACGAAATGTGCAGAAGAATTTAAAGAGAAAGTAACACAGTTCTATAAGGAATTTGGCGTTGGCAAACTGGGGCTTCACAAAGCATTTCGTATTGAGCATACCGAAGAAGGGGCAAGAATCGTGCCGATCACAAAGATTGCTCATGTGCACCTGGATGATCTGGTGGGATACGAGATGGCAAAGAAAAAACTGATCGACAATACAGAAGCATTTGTTATGGGAAGAAAATCCAATAACTGTCTGTTATTTGGAGATGCCGGAACCGGAAAATCTTCTTCTATCAAGGCAATCCTGAATCAGTATTATGATCAGGGCCTTCGTATGATCGAAGTCTATAAGCATCAATTCCAGGATCTCAATGATGTAATTGCGCAGATCAAGAACCGTAATTACAAGTTCATCATATACATGGATGATCTGTCATTCGAGGAATTTGAGATTGAATATAAATATCTGAAAGCGGTCATTGAGGGAGGACTTGAGAAAAAACCAGATAATGTGCTTATTTATGCAACATCTAACCGAAGACATCTGATCCGTGAGACGTTTAAGGATAAAGAAGATAGAGATGAGGAATTACATACAAATGATACCGTACAGGAAAAGCTGTCACTGGTAGCAAGATTTGGTGTGACGATCTACTTTGGAAGACCACAGAAACGAGAGTTTCAGGAAATCGTGTGCCAGCTTGCTAAGAGAAATAATCTTAATCTAACGGAGGAGGAACTCCTGGCAGAGGCAAATAAATGGGAGTTAAGTCACGGAGGAATGTCAGGAAGAACTGCACAGCAGTTTATTGATTATCTGGCAGGAAAAGAGGCGTAATCATGAATGTATTTTTGCCGGCAGATATTCTGATTCCGGATGTAGAAAGCATGGAGAAGTGGTCGGTGATTGCATGCGACCAGTTCTCTTCGCAGCCAGAATACTGGAAAGATGTAAAGAAGACGGTAGGGGATGCTCCATCTTCCTTTCATTTGATCTTTCCGGAAGCAGAATTGGAAGATGTGGATGAGAATGAAAAGATAAAGACAATCAATTGGAATATGCAATCATATCTTGAACAGGGAATTTTTCAGAAATATGAAAAATCCTATGTTTATGTAGAGAGGACCCTTAAAAATGGCAGTATTCGAAGAGGGCTGGTCGGGATGATTGATCTGGAAGCATATGATTATTCGGAAAATAGTTCTTCCAGAATCCGTGCGACGGAAAAGACAGTGACCTGTAGAATTCCGCCAAGAGTCAGAATCCGTGAGGATGCGCCTGTCGAATTGCCACATGTATTACTTTTGTGTGATGACAGAAGTGATGGGTTGATGGAATGGCTGAGCGGGAAAAAGGAAGAAATGCGTAAGGTTTATAATTTTAATCTTATGAAAGAAGGCGGACATATCAGTGGCTGGCTGGTGTCTGGAAAACTCGCAAAAGATTTTGAAAAGAAGATTACATCTTATGAGAATATAAGTGCAGAGATGCCTTATGCGGTTGGCGACGGGAATCATTCACTGGCTACAGCAAAAGTATGTTATGAAAAATATAAAAAAACACATTCCGATACAGAAAATGCAAATGCTCCGGCAAGATATGCGATGGTGGAGCTGGAAAATATTCACGATGAAGCGTTGAAATTTTCTCCGATTCATCGAATTGTTACAGAGACAGATGAAGAAGCATTATTGGATGAGCTTCAAAAAACATGTTGCGCCCCGAATGGATATCCAGTACAATGGTATACGAAAGAGCGCCAAGGTGTTCTTTATTTAAATCCGAATAAGAGTAGGCTTGCAGTCGCAATTTTACAGAATTTTTTAGACGAATATCTGAAAAACCATAGAGGACAGATGGATTATATACATGGAGAAGAGGCATTAAAGAACCTGGCAGAGAAGGAAAATGCGGTTGGCTTTTTATTGCCTGCAATGGAGAAAAGAGAGTTGTTTCCTTACGTGACTGAAAGTGGAACACTTCCAAGAAAGACATTTTCCATGGGACATGCGACGGAGAAAAGATATTATTTGGAAGCAAGACAGATTCGCTGATATGACTAGAAAAGATAAAATCATAATAATGATATGGAGGTAAAAGGATGAAAACATCATTAGTTATTATGGCTGCCGGGATCGGTTCCAGATTTGGTGGAGGAATTAAGCAGTTAGAGCCGGTTGGAATGCATGGAGAGATCATTATGGACTATTCCATTCATGATGCGATCGAAGCTGGATTTAACAAGATTATATTTATTATCCGCAAGGACATAGAGGAAGCTTTCCGGGAGGTTATCGGAGAGAGAATCGAAGCTATCTGTAAACAATTAAACGTAGAGATTGACTATGCATTTCAGGCAATCGACGATCTTCCAAAAGGAGTAAAACTTCCAAAAGACCGTACAAAGCCATGGGGAACAGGCCAGGCAGTTCTGGCATGTAAGGGTCTTATAAAAGAGCCATTTGCGGTAATTAATGCAGATGACTATTATGGAAAAGAATCATTTTTTAAACTGCATGATTTTCTGGAGGAGTACACACCGGAGAAACCGACAGATTTTTGTGCGGCAGGGTTTATTCTGAAGAATACACTCAGTGAAAACGGCGGCGTTACAAGAGGTGTATGCCAGGTCAATGAGAATGGATACCTGACCGGAATTGACGAGACAAAGAACATTGTAAAAGTGGGAAATAAGGCAGCAGTCCAGAAAGAAGACGGACAGGAGCCAATTGATGAGAATTCCCATGTATCGATGAATATGTGGGGACTGACACCGGAGTTCGTAGAGACACTGGAAAAAGGATTCAAGGAATTTTTTGAAAAACCAGATGTGGATGTGCTAAAGGGAGAGTATCTGCTTCCGATTTACATTGATGAGTTACTTCAGAAAGGCGAAGTGACTGTAAAAGTCCTTGAAACACAGGATAAATGGTTCGGAGTTACTTATAAAGAAGATAAGGACTCAGTTGTAGAATCTTTCAAGAAGTTGATTGAAGAGGGCGTTTATAAAGAAAAGCTGTTTGATGATATTCTGTAATAAATGATAGAATAAGTGAAAATCGTAAGTACAATACGAAAAAGGTCGTGCGGGAATTAATCCTGCACGACTTTTATGTTGCTGATGTCAGAGTCAATAACGAGAGAGTAGTTTGTATAATAAACCACAAACCCGGGTTTTGCTCCGTTTGGTTTCTTGACATGTTTCTTTTCAATGTAGTCAATCTCGACTTTATCACTGCCGCGGTTCTTAGAATAATAAGCAGCCAGCCGTCCGGCTTCTTCAAAAGTACGGTCCGGAAGTTCATCGCCATTTGTCTTGACAATGACGTGGGATCCGGGAGCACCTTTTGCGTGAAACCACCAGTCACCGCCATTTGCAAAAGAGAAAGTCAGTTCATCGTTCTGGATATTATTTTTACCAACGTAAATGTCATATCCGTCACTGGAGATGTAGTGCATTGGTTTGTTAGTCAGTTTTACTTTTTTCTTTGTGAATTTTCTGCGCACATAGCCGCTGGCAGTCAATTCTTCTTTAATCTGTCCCAGATCCGCTTCGCTTAGCGCAATGTCCAGAGAGTTGCTGACGGATTCCAGATAGCGGATTTCATCAGCTGTCTCCTGGATCAGTTCGGACAGCGCCTCAAAAGTACGCTTCTGCTTATTGTATTTTGCAAAATATTTTTGTGCATTTTCCTGAGGAGTTTTTTGTGGATCCAATGGAATCGTAATATCTTCGTTCGTATAGTAATTCAGGCAGGTCAATGACTTTGCTTCCGGATCCAGGTTGTAACCATAAGTGTTGATCAGTTCTCCGTAAACTTTGTATTTTTCACGGCCTTCAGTTCCTTGTAGTTGTTTGGATTGTAAGTCATATTTTTTCCTTGCACGTTCCAGATTCGTCTGCACAACATGGCGCAGGTCTGCACTTTTCTGACGTATCCGTGTTACGGTGTTGCGAGTCGCATAATAAGTGCGAAGCACCCGTGAGATGGAATCGAAGCATTCTGCCCGGTAATTTCCATAGTGGGAAAATGGAATGGCGGTGAATTCTTTTGGCACTTCGTTGCTATAGTAAATCACTGGGTGGAAATTTCCTTCCTTCAGGTCTTCGATATAGTAGGAAAACTGGCGGTACAGGTGAATGAGCATATCTTCGGAAATGTCGGAAGCCGGAATATCCGTATCCAGTCCAGACTCCGAGACGATATGTTCCGCTACTACAGGACTGATACCGGTAAAGCTTGTGTAGATTGCTTTTCCAAGGGCAGCAGTTTTTTCTCTCAGTGCCAGGACAAAGTTTTTAAAAGAAACTGTGAGCGGGTCCAGTTTAGACATCGTGTCCGGGATGAAATAGGTTCTTCCAGGAAGGACTTCCCGGACAGAACTCATTTGTGCGGAAACATGCTTAATGCTGTCCAGAATCTTATCTTTATCATCGCAGAAGATGATATTGCTGTGCTTGCCCATGATTTCTACGATCAGACGCTTACGGCAAAGGTCCCCCAGTTCATTTAAATGCTCAATATCAAAGAATAAAATACGTTCCAGACCAGGCTGTGAGATAGCTGTGATACGCCCATTTCCAACATATTTGCGAAGAAGCATACAAAAACCAGGTGCAGTCATAGGACTCGGTTTATTCTCATCAGTGAGATAAATCAGTGGAAGAGATGCACTTGCAGAAATATATAGTTTGCGTTGTCCTTCGGGTGTTTTTATTGTGATCAACAGTTCGTCCGGTTCCGGCTGTGCAATTTTGTAGATGCGTCCGCCAAGGATAGAATCGGAAAGTTCTTTTCGAACTGCTGCGATTGTTGTTCCGTCAAATGCCATAATATAAGCACTCCTTTAAAATAATGTTATAAATGTATGATAAATGTTTACTTTTCATATCATACCATAGTTGACTCAAAAATCCAAATGAAGTATAATAAAACGTACGGTTAAAACCGTATTTATTACTGAAAAGAAGAGGTAATACACATGATCAAGAGTATGACCGGTTTCGGAAGATGTGAAATATCAGAGGGAGACCGCAAGTTTACCGTAGAGATGAAAGGTGTGAATCACCGTTATCTGGATATGAGTATCCGTATGCCGAAGAAACTGAATTTCTTCGAGACGGCAATCCGGACAGAGATCAAGAAAAGAATCCAGAGAGGAAAAGTAGACATCTTTATCAGCTATGAGGATTTATCTGACGGACAGGTTTCATTAAAGTATAATGAAAGTCTGGCAGCAGAATATCTTGAATATTTCAAGCAGATGGAAGAAAAGTTTGGCATTGAGAATGATGTCCGTGTGTCTGCACTTTCCAGATATCCTGAGATATTTACAATGGAAGAGGGCAGTGAGGATACCGATGAACTTTGGAAAGGACTTAAAAAAGCATTGGATGGAGCCGTTGACGGATTTGTAACTACAAGGACTGCAGAGGGAGAACATCTGAGAGAAGATATTCTTGCAAAGCTCGATGGAATTCTTGAGATGGTAGCATTTATCGAGGAGCGTTCTCCGAAGATCGTTGCCGAGTATAGAGAAAAGCTGGAAGCCAAAGTTAAAGAACTTCTTGAAGATACGCAGATTGAGGAGAATCGTATTGCAGCAGAAGTTGTGATTTATGCAGATAAGATCTGTACAGATGAAGAGGTCGTACGACTGAAGAGTCATGTCGTACATATGAAAGAGACGCTCCAGTCAGATGAGGCAGGAATCGGACGCAAGCTTGATTTTATTGCACAGGAGATGAACCGTGAAGCAAATACAATCTTGTCAAAGGCAAATGACTTGGAAGTTTCCAATACAGGAATTGGGTTAAAGACAGAGATTGAGAAGGTCAGAGAACAGATCCAGAATATTGAATAAGAGGTATAGCTATGAATAAAGAGGGAATTCTTATTGTAGTATCCGGGTTTTCCGGTGCCGGCAAAGGTACGATTATGAAAGCACTTCTGGAGAGATATGATAATTATGCATTATCCATCTCTGCAACAACAAGAAACCCAAGACCGGGAGAAGAAGAAGGAAAGGCTTATTTTTTCAAAACAACTGAAGAATTTGAAAAAATGATTGCGAAAGATGATTTGATAGAGTATGCTATGTACGTGGGAAATTATTACGGAACACCGAAAGCATATGTGGAAGAGCAACTTCGTGCAGGGAAAGATGTAATCCTGGAGATTGAAATCCAGGGCGCATTGAAAGTCAAAGAAAAATTTCCGAATACATTATTACTGTTCGTAACACCTCCGAGCGCAGAAGAACTCAGAAAGCGTCTGGAAGGACGGGGGACTGAGACACAGGAAGTCATCGATGGGCGTATGAAGCGCGCTATTGAAGAGGCAGAATATATGGATCAGTATGATTATCTGGTCGTGAATGATGAATTAGATGTGTGCGTGGAAGAGATGCATCATCTGATTCAGGGAGAACATGAGAGATGTTTCCGTAATCAGACATTTATAGAGCATATGAAGAGAGAGTTGAAAGGAGAATAGTGTACATGTTACATCCATCTTACACAGACTTAATGAAGGTCGTTAATAAAGACGTTGAGGAAGGCGAGACAAAGGTTGTTAACAGCCGTTATTCTATCGTTATGGCTACAGCTAAAAGAGCACGCGAGATTATTGATGGTTCTATGCCATTAGTAGATACAAAGCCGGGTGAGAAGCCGCTTTCTATCGCGATCAGCGAGATGAATCAGGGAAAGATCACTATACTTGCTGAAGAAGAGGCTGCAAAACTTGCGGAACTGGAAGCAAAGCAGGCAGAGGAGAATGCAGAGGAAGATTTCTTGAATATTCAGGAAGAGGATTCAGAGAAAGACGCAGAAGCAGTAGAAGAGTCTGAAGATAACGAATAGAGAGATTATTACACGGTGTGCCGTGTGCCTGAGGCAGATACCGTCTGGTATCTGCTTTTTAAATAAGACATACAAGGAGAACTATATGAATATTTTATTTATATCCCTCGGCTGCGATAAGAACCTGGTGGATTCAGAGGTCATGCTTGGGCTTTTGGATAAAAAGGGATATCAGATCGTAGATTCAGAAGAAGACGCAGATATTATTGTTGTTAATACCTGCTGTTTTATTCATGATGCAAAGGAGGAAAGTATTCAGACCATTCTTGAGATGGCAGAGTACAAAAAAGAAGGGAAGCTGAAAGCTCTGATCGTGACCGGGTGCCTGGCACAGCGCTATCAGCAGGAGATTATTGACGAGATACCGGAAGTTGATGCAGTACTTGGAACTACTTCTTATGATCATATCGTAGAAGCGGTGGAAGAGGCTCTTGCGGGAAATGGACATGTTGTTCTGGAAGATGTGGATGCACTTCCAGATGTAAAAGAAAAGAGACTTGTAACAACAGGCGGGCATTATGCATACATGAAAATTGCCGAAGGCTGCGACAAGCATTGTACTTACTGTATCATCCCAAAACTTCGTGGTAATTACCGCAGTGTTCCGATGGAGAAGCTGCTGGCAGAAGCGAAAGACCTGGCTGATCAGGGAGTAAAAGAATTGATTCTTGTTGCACAGGAAACGACCGTATACGGAAAGGATTTATATGGAGAGAAATCTTTGCATAAATTGCTCCGCGAGCTTTGTAAAATATCCGGAATCCAGTGGATCCGAATTCTTTATTGTTATCCGGAGGAGATTTACGATGAACTGATTCAGACGATTAAAGAAGAAAATAAAGTCTGTCACTATCTGGATCTTCCGATTCAACATGCAAGTGACGCAGTGCTAAAAAGAATGGGAAGAAGAACTTCAAAAGCTCAGCTTGTAGAGATTATTGAAAAGCTTCGAAAAGAGATCCCGGATATTTCTCTTCGTACCACATTGATCACAGGATTTCCGGGTGAGACACAAGAACAGCATGAAGAGCTGAAGGATTTCGTAGATGAGATGGAATTTGACAGACTTGGAGTTTTTACTTACTCACCGGAGGAAGATACACCAGCTGCAACTATGACAGAGCAGATTCCGGAAGAAGTCAAGGAAGACCGCCAGGCAGAATTGATGGAACTTCAGCAGGAAATCGCATTTGATCTGGCAGAAGATATGGTCGGACGTGAAGTTCTCGTTATGATTGAAGGAAAAGTTGCAGATGAAAATGCATATGTAGGAAGAACTTATAAAGATGCACCGAATGTGGATGGCTTGATTTTTATCAATACAGACGAAGAATTGATGAGTGGAGATTTTGCAAGAGTCCGCGTGACCGGTGCACTGGAATATGATTTGATAGGAGAGCTGATATAATGAATTTACCAAATAAACTGACAGTATTAAGAGTTATCATGGTTCCGTTTTTTGTATTTTTTATGTTGACTGATGTGGGAGGACCGGCAAATAAATGGATCGCGTTAGTTTTGTTCTGTGTTGCCAGTCTGACAGATATGCTGGATGGTAAGATCGCCCGTGCAAGAAATCTTGTGACAAACTTTGGAAAGTTCATGGATCCTTTAGCAGATAAGCTGCTTGTGTGTTCTGCTATGATCTGTATGATTC
This sequence comes from Dorea formicigenerans, assembly GCF_025150245.1. NCBI lineage: Bacteria > Bacillati > Bacillota > Clostridia > Lachnospirales > Lachnospiraceae > Dorea > Dorea formicigenerans. The sequence continues at coordinate 1,785,492 of NZ_CP102279.1, read as the reverse complement.
CGTTAGGAAAATTACAGGCATGGTTCGTCATCATCATCATTGCCCGTGAGTTTATTATTAGCGGATTCCGCCTTGTGGCTGCAGATAATGGAATTGTCATCGCAGCAAGTTACTGGGGTAAATTTAAGACAGTATCCCAGATGTTTATGATCATTGTATTGATTGCAGATCTTGGAGGTGTGTTCGATATCGTTGGCACAGTTCTGATCTGGCTTTCACTGATCCTGACAGTTGTATCACTGATTGACTATATTGCAAAGAATGTGCAGGTGCTGACACAGGGAGGTATGTAATGATCGTACGTGAACTGGAAAAACAGGAAAGGAAATACGCTCTGGATATTATCTGGAGCGTTTTTTGCATGGATGTGGCCGAGGTGTATGAGCAGGAAGGAATTGATACATTCCGCGAATATTTAAAGCAGGAGAATATCGACCAGCTCTGTGATAGCGGAGAACTTCTGATGTTCGGTGTATTTGAACAAGAAGAACTGGAAGGAACCATATCCCTTCAGAGGCGGGGACACATTTGCAATTATTATGTGCGCAGATCCTGCCAGGGAAAAGGTGCTGGAAGGTTACTTTTTGACTATGCGAAAAGGTATTGTAAGGAAGAACTGCATAAGACTATTATGACCGTTGATGCTGCTCCGGAGGCGGTGAAAAAATATATCCACATGGGCATGAAACCAATCGATGAGATGCAGATGATACATGGAAAATGTTATGTGCCTATGGCAATGGAAATTCTTTAGTAGAATGACTATAAAAAGCGGTCCAAACAATTTAAAAATGTAGCGTAGTGCCAATTGACGAAAAATGTTATTTATGAGAGAATAAAAAAGGATATGGTGTTAAACTTATAACAAACACTATTTATAAAACACACATAGTTGAAAGGAGTTTTAAAATGATTTATTCACAAGAAGTAGAAATGATGTGTCCGGTAGCGCAGGGCGCTAATCACGGACCAGCTCCGATTCCGGAAGAGGCAAAATGGGTTCAGGCTAAGGAGATCAAAGATATTTCCGGTTTTACACACGGCATTGGCTGGTGTGCTCCTCAGCAGGGTGCTTGTAAGCTGACACTGAATGTGAAAGATGGAATTATCCAGGAGGCATTGGTTGAGACAATCGGCTGCTCCGGAATGACACATTCAGCTGCTATGGCTTCAGAAATCCTTCCAGGAAAAACTATTTTAGAGGCATTGAATACAGACCTTGTCTGTGATGCAATCAATACAGCAATGCGTGAGTTATTCTTACAGATTGTATACGGAAGAACTCAGAGCGCATTTTCTGAAGACGGACTTGCTATCGGAGCAGGACTTGAGGACCTTGGAAAAGGACTCCGCTCTCAGGTAGGAACAATGTACGGAACATTAGCAAAAGGACCTCGTTATCTTGAGATGGCAGAGGGTTATGTAACAGGTATCGCACTCGATGAAGCAGGCGAGATCATCGGATACCAGTTCGTAAATCTTGGAAAACTTACAGACTTCATCAAAAAAGGCGATACACCGAATGATGCATGGGAAAAGGCAAAAGGACAGTATGGTCGTGTTGAAGACGCAGCAAAGATTATTGACCCAAGAAAAGAGTAGGAGGACTTTTTAAAATGGCTTTATTTGAATCATATGAAAGAAGAATTGATAAAATCAATGAAGTGCTGGCAGGATATGGAATCGCTTCAATCGAGGAAGCACAGAAGATTACAAAAGATGCCGGACTTGATGTATACAATCAGATTAAGAGCATTCAGCCAATCTGTTTTGAGAACGCATGCTGGGCTTACACAGTAGGTGCTGCAATTGCAATTAAAAAAGGCTGTAAGACAGCAGCAGAAGCAGCAGCAGCAATCGGTGAAGGACTTCAGTCTTTCTGTATTCCAGGATCTGTAGCAGATCAGAGAAAAGTTGGTCTTGGACATGGTAACCTTGGAAAGATGCTTCTGGAAGAGGATACAGACTGCTTCTGTTTCCTTGCAGGACATGAGTCATTTGCAGCAGCAGAGGGTGCGATCGGTATCGCTGAAAAAGCAAACAAAGTTCGTAAAAAACCACTTCGTGTTATCTTGAACGGACTTGGAAAAGACGCAGCTAAGATTATCTCCCGTATCAATGGATTTACATATGTTCAGACAGAATATGACTACTATACAGGAGAGCTGAAAGAGGTTCAGAGAATCTCTTATTCTGACGGACTTCGTTCCAAAGTAAACTGCTATGGAGCAAATGATGTACGTGAAGGTGTTGCAATCATGTGGAAAGAGGGTGTAGATGTATCTATCACAGGTAACTCTACAAACCCGACACGTTTCCAGCATCCAGTAGCAGGAACGTACAAAAAAGAGTGTGTTGAGAAAGGTAAAAAATACTTCTCAGTAGCATCTGGTGGTGGTACAGGACGTACACTTCATCCAGATAACATGGCTGCAGGTCCAGCATCTTATGGTATGACAGATACACTTGGACGTATGCACTCAGATGCACAGTTTGCAGGATCATCTTCTGTACCGGCTCACGTAGAGATGATGGGACTTATCGGAGCAGGTAACAACCCGATGGTTGGTATGACTGTTGCAGTAGCAGTTTCTGTTGAGGAAGCAGCAAAGGCAGGTAAATTCTAAGAAACCGCCAGAAAAGCAAGAAATAATAATGGAATAATGAGAGGAGCTTAGCGTATGCTAGGCTTCTCTTTACGTTTATAAGTGTGAACTTTAATACAAAAGTAGAGGAATTAAAAGCGCAGGCTGACCAGGCATTTGAAAGTCTTATATATGAACTTGATATGGCGAAAGCAATGGCAGATGCAGACCTTGTGATTGAATCTTTATCAGAAGATCCGAAAGCAAAGATTGCATTCTATCAGCAGATGGCGCCGCTTCTTCCGGAAAAGACAGTTATTGTGACAAATTCATCAACTATGGTGCCGAGTACATTTGCTCAGTACACAGGAAGACCGGAAAAATATCTTGCACTGCATTTTGCAAATGAAATCTGGAAAAATAACACGGCTGAGATTATGGGACATGCCGGTACAGAAGGAAAATATTACGATGAGGTTGTAGAGTTTGCCGGACAGATTGGTATGATTCCATTGAAATTACATAAAGAACAGCCGGGATATATTCTGAACTCTCTGTTAGTTCCGTTTTTGAATGCAGGAGAAGCACTTTATGCAAATGATGTGGCTGATCCGGAGACAATTGATCTGACATGGAGTCTTGCTACTGGAGCTCCACTTGGCCCATTCCGTATTCTTGATATTGTGGGACTGGAGACTGCATACAATATCGTTTGTATGGATCCGGCTGCAAAAGATCCGGAGACAACACCGGGAAAGATTGCAAAACGCTTGAAAGAAAAAATCGATGCAGGCAAGAAAGGCGTCTGCACAGGAGAAGGATTTTATAAATACACGAAGTAAAAAGTATGACCGTCAGGATATGTTTCCTGACGGTTTTGACGTATGGAAAGTAATTTGGTAGAATAATAAAAGGCCGTAACAAAACAGATGATGAATGATAACGTAGCAGACAGAAAGGAATGTGACAGATATGCAGTATCAGGAGTTTGGAAAAACAGGCTTGAGGGTTTCGAAGCTGTGTCTTGGAACATGGGGTATCGGAGGTGCCGGTTGGGACAGTTATTCGGATGAGTCACGAATGGACGCAATTAAGGCAGCGTTGGAGTGTGGCATTAATTTTATAGATACAGCACCGGCTTACAATGCAGGAAAAGCAGAATGTTATGTTGGTGAAACTTTGAGTAAGCTCAAAAAGCGCAGAGAGGTGGTCATTTCTACAAAATGTGGAAATAAGTTCGTAGATGGAAAATATCTTCGCTGTGGTTCAAAAGAGAGTATTTTAAAGCAGTGCGACGAGTCGCTGAAAAATCTAAAGACAGACTATATTGATATTTATCTGGTACACTGGCCGGATCCGGATGTTGAACTGGAAGAGACAATAGATGCGGTGAGTGCGTTGAAAAAAGAAGGAAAAATTCTGCATGCAGGAGTTTCTAATTTTTCAAAAGAACAGATTGAAGAGGCCCAGAAATATTGCAAAATCGAAGCTTTTCAGCCACAGTATTCACTGGCAGACCGAAAAGACGAGAAGTTGATTCGCTGGGCTTATGAACAAGGGCTTGGAATTATGACTTATGGAACTTTAGGTGGCGGAATTCTGACTGGAAATTACCGAAAACTTAGAACCTTTGAGCAGACTGACAGCAGAAATCGATTTTACCCATATTTTAAAGAACCATTGTTTTCAAAAGCAATGGAACTGTTAACAATCATGGATCAGATTGCAGAAGAGAGAAATGTTTCCTTGGCTCAGATCGCAGAGAAATGGGTGATTCAGAAGAGATTTGTATCCAGTTGCATCATTGGGGCGCAGAGCCGTGCCAGAGTAGAAGAAAACTGCAGAAATCTTCAATGGGAACTGACGGATAATGAGATTCGAAGACTGGAGTCTGTAAGAATATTATAACAGTCGGATAACTGATTTATGAAAGGGAAAATAGTGGAAGATAAGAAAAAGGTGTTATTCCATTTATTTATTTCAACTTTATATCTGAGCGCATTTACTTTCGGTGGAGGATATGTGATTGTTTCCCTGTTAAAGAAAAAATTCGTGGACGAATATCACTGGATTGAAAATGATGAGATGTTAGATCTTGTGGCAATTGCACAATCGGCACCGGGAGCAATCGCAGTTAATGGAGCGATTGTGGTGGGATATAAACTGGCGGGGCTTATAGGAGCATTTGTAGCGGTTATAGGAGCAATTATTCCGCCATTCGTGATTATCACAATTCTTGCAATGTGTTATCAGGCATTTCGTGATAACTGGTTGATCAGTCAGATGCTGGAAGGCATGCAGGCAGGTGTGGCTGCAGTCATTGCCTGTGTGACTTACGAAATGGGAAATGGTATTGCAAAAGGCGGTGACAAAATGTCACTTCTGATAATGGCTGGAGCATTTGTTGCGGCATGTTTCATGAATGTAAATGTAATATATATTATTCTGACATGTATTATATTTGGTGTGGTAAGGACTCTTTTAAAAAGGAGAAAAGAAGCATGATCTATTTGCAGTTGTTCTTAAGTTTCCTTCAAGTTGGCATGTTCAGTTTCGGAGGTGGATATGCAGCACTTCCTCTGATTCAGGGGCAGGTCGTAAAAACGCATAGCTGGCTTAGTATGTCAGAATTTACAGATCTGATTACCATATCTCAGATGACACCGGGACCAATAGCCGTGAATTCAGCAACATTTGTAGGTGAAAAGATTGCAGGTATACCAGGAGCGCTCTGTGCAACAGCCGGGTACATATTGCCGTCTTGTATTATTGTAACGGTAATTGCAAAGATTTATCTAAAATGGCGGAATATGGAGTTATTTCAGGGGGTGTTAGGCTCTTTGCGCCCAGCGGTTGTTGCATTGATAGCATCGGCAGGAATATCAATTCTCATTACGGCATTTTGGGGAAATGATATGATTACTTTTGCAGGAACTAATTGGGGTCTGGTTACAATATTTATAATCTGTATTTTTTTGATACAGAAAGTGAAAATGAATCCTGTGTGGGTGATGTTGCTGGCAGGGATGATGAAAGTTGGCGTGAGTTGTGCTCAACGTTTGTAGGATAATATTTATACCCAAATAAACAATACTAAATATAAGCAAATATATCAGCTGGAAGGAGAATGTACAATGGGAGAATTTGAAAAATCATGTGTTAACTGTGGCGTATTGAACTGTGCCAAGAGAGATAAGGAATATCCGGAGTTCTGTCTGACTACAAATTTTGATGTAAAAGAGCTGGAGGAGATTAAAAAACTATATCTTGAAGATGAAGAGAACAATAAAGTTTCTGTGATTTCAGCAGAGATTGAAGCTGAATTTTATTGCCGTTATACGAGAGTAGAGGAAATCATTGAATTTTCAAAGCGGATGGGCTTTCATAAGATTGGAATTGCAACATGTATTGGATTGATTGAAGAAAGTCGTATATTTGCTCAGATTTTGAGAAAGAACGGTTTTGAACCATATGCAGCACTTTGTAAGGCTGGAGCATTTAATAAGACGGATATAGGAGTAAGAAAAGAGTATACAACGCAAGTAGGAAATGCGCTGTGTAATCCGATTATGCAGGCAAAGCTTTTGGAGAAAGCCGGGACAGATTTTAATGTTGTAGTTGGATTATGCGTCGGACATGATAGTTTGTTTTATAAATATACACACACACTGACGACAACGCTGGTGACAAAAGACCGCGTGCTTGCACACAATCCGGTTGGAGCATTGTATCAGACAAAAGCGTATTACAAGAAACTGATGGCTGATCCGGTGTCAGGAGAAAAAGAACAATAATTTGAAGCGAAAAATGGATTTCAAGGCCTGAATGAAAGGGGAGCGAAAATTACATAAGGGGAGCGAAAGTAAGTATGGCTAGAAGAAAAAAGAATAAGAATCTAAAAGGAATTCCTGCGGCAATCATGCTGATTCTTGCATTGATTGGCGGATTTGCGGAGCGTGGGAATTTGATGGAACGAATGTCTGGTGAGCCTGCACAAAACATTGCAGATACGGTTGCGACCGGTCAGATGAAAGTGACCTATCTTAATGTAGGACAGGGTGACTGTACAATTATTCAGACAGAAGGTCATAATGCAATGATTGATGCTGGGAATAACCATGAAGGAAAAGATGTGGTGGATTATCTGAATCAACAGGGCATAGACAAGCTTGACTATCTGATCCTGACACACCCGGATGCCGATCATATAGGTGGCGGCGATGATGTTTTGGAGAAGATTGAGGTAGAACAGGTTATTATGCCGGATGTGGCGAATGATACAATGACTTATGAAGAGGTTATGGATGATATTGAGAAAGAAAATGTTCCGGTAGAGCATCCAAAAGTCGGCGAAGAGTTCGGATTTGGAGATGCGACATTTACTGTGCTTTGTCCGGAAACGGATCTGGTCAGTTCAGATGATACCAATGATGCTTCAGTAGGAATTAAACTGGTGCATGGAGAGAATTCTTTTGTCATGTGTGGAGATGCCAGTGAGAAATCTGAGAGCGCAATGGTGAAGAGATTTGGAAGTGCGTTGGAATGTGATGTGTTAAAATGCGGACACCACGGAAGCAGAACTTCTACAAGTGAAGTGTTTTTAAAAGCAACGAACCCAACATGGGCTGTTATCAGCTGTGGCGTGGATAATTCTTATGGACATCCGCATCAGGAGACGCTGGAGCGCCTGAATAACGATGATGTGCAGGTTTACCGCACAGATCTGCTTGGAACAATTATTGCAACGAGTGACGGAACGAATATTTCCTGGTTCAGTGAGAAAGAGTAAAAATCAAAAAAAGATAAAAAGTTCTTAGAAAAGATAAGATAGATACTTGACAAATACGTGAGATATTGCTATTATTTAAAAACAGAACGCACTCTGTTTTTGAAAAGATACAAGAAAGAGGTGCATTATGCAGAGAGTTTATTCATTATTAGTTGATAACAATTCCGGAGTATTAAGTAGAATATCCGGACTATTCACAAGAAGAGGATACAACATCGACAGTATTACAGCCGGTGTGACGGCAGATCCAAGATTTACGAGAATCACGATTGTATCCAGTGGAGATGAGATTATTTTATCTCAGATTGAAAAGCAGATTGCCAAGCTGGAAGACGTGATCGTAGTGAAGGTCTTAAAGCCGGAAGAATCCGTATATCGTGAACTGATATTGGTTAAGATCCGTGCCAATGCACAGCAGCGGTCAGAGATTGTTTCAATTGCTGATATCTTTCGTGCAAAGATTGTTGATGCAGAGAGAGAGTCTCTCGTGATTGAGCTTACAGGAACCCAGTCGAAGCTGGAAGCGTTCTTACAGCTCCTGGATGGTTATGAAATCCTGGAACTTGCCAGAACCGGAATTGCCGGACTGTCAAGAGGAATCAAGGATGTCACATTTATCGAGTAGTTACCAATTTAAATTTACATATTTATTAGGAGGAATGTCAAAATGGCAGCAAGAATTTTTTATCAGGAAGATTGTAATTTATCAGCACTGGAAGGACAGAAGATTGCTATCATCGGATATGGTAGTCAGGGACATGCTCATGCTCTGAACCTGAAAGAGTCCGGATGTGACGTAATCGTAGGTCTTTATGAGGGAAGTAAATCCTGGAAGAAAGCTGAAGAGCAGGGATTGAAAGTATACACAGCAGCAGAGGCAGCAAAGCAGGCAGACATTATCATGATTCTTATCAATGATGAGTTACAGGCTGATATGTACAAGAAAGACATCGAGCCAAACCTTGAGGAAGGAAACATGTTAATGTTCGCTCATGGTTTCAACATTCACTTCGGATGCATCAAACCACCTAAGAACGTAGATGTAACAATGATCGCCCCTAAGGCACCAGGACACACAGTTCGTAGCGAGTATCTTGCAGGAAAAGGAACTCCTTGCCTTATCGCTGTAGAGCAGGATGCTACAGGGAAAGCTTGGGACAGAACATTAGCTTATGGTCTTGCAATTGGTGGAGCAAGAGCAGGACTTCTTGAGACAACATATAGAACAGAGACAGAGACAGACCTCTTCGGTGAGCAGGCAGTCCTTTGCGGTGGTGTTTGTGCACTTATGCAGGCAGGATTTGAGACACTTTGCGAAGCAGGATATGATCCGAGAAATGCTTACTTTGAGTGTATCCATGAGATGAAACTGATTGTAGACTTAATCTATCAGTCAGGATTCGCTGGAATGAGATATTCTATTTCTAACACTGCAGAGTATGGTGACTATGTAACAGGACCTAAGATTATTACAGAGGATACAAAGAAAGCTATGAAGAAGATTCTTTCTGATATCCAGGACGGAACATTTGCAAAAGAGTTCTTACTTGACATGTCTCCGGCAGGACGTCAGGTACACTTCCAGGCTATGAGAAAGCTTGCAGCTGAGCACCCATCAGAGAAAGTTGGAGCTGAAGTTAGAAAGCTGTACAGTTGGAATGGAGAAGACAAACTGATCAACAACTAATCGAGATTTGCAGCATAGAATCAGACTTGATCTTACATATTTGACATAAGAGATAAGAGAAGCTTTACGAACCGTAACAGGAACGCAGAGCTTCTTTTTTGTATAATCGGAAAAAGCATTCCTATTATATAAAGAACTCTCGCAGAAAGTCATACGTGTGAATAAGGATTATGTGGGTAATTTTGAAGGATGCTTTTGTATGTGAAAAATACACAAAAAATTATAATTTTAGTTTTCAATTACATACATATATGATAGAATAAAACATAAAGTAAAAAGTTCGATACCAATTTTAAATGCGGCAGAATGAATCGAATGATTACGAACGACTGGAAACAGCAAGCATCAAGGGAGGTATGAGACATGGATGAAAGATTAGAGAATCTGCGGTCGACGAAAAATCCAAAAGCGCGTATCAAGATTATGAAAGGACATTTTGCTACAAGCAACTCACATCTGGATACTTATATTGATATGTCAACAGTAAAGATTCGTCATAACAATGCGAGAGAGGCAGCGAAAGTACTGGCGCAGGAGTACGTGACAAGTACATATGTAGATACGATTGTATGCCTGGATGAGACAAGTGTGATTGGAGCATTTCTGGCTGAACAGCTGGCAGACAGCACACATATGGCATTGAGCCATAAGAATAATATTTCTGTGATCACACCGGAATATAACGGATTGGGGCAGATTATGTTCCGTGATAATCAACAGAGAATGATCAAAGATCAGCAGGTACTTGTGCTGGCAGCATCCATTACGACTGGAAAGACGATTAAGCGTGCTATTGATTCTGTATTATATTATGGAGGAACGATTTGTGGAGTATGTTCTATCTTCAGTGCTGTAACAAAAGTAGCAGGCATGGAAGTAAAGACAATTTTCACAAGCAAAGATCTTCCGGCATATCATGCATATGAGCCGAATAAGTGCCCAATGTGTGAAGCAGGTGACAGAGTAGAAGCAATTGTCAACAGTTTTGGATATTCAAAATTATAGAAATAGAACAGGAGTATCTGTTAAATAATAAGATGAGGAGTCGGAGAGAAAGATGCGAGCATTTATTTCCGGCTCTTTTTAGTGGAAGTGCAATTTTCTATTATATATATAAAAAAGACAACCACATGACGGTATGGTTGTCTTTCAATGTTTCTCTATGAATTAAGCAATTCCGTTAACAGCTTTTGTCAGACGGGAAATCTTTCTAGAGCATGTGTTTTTGTGGTATACACCCTTGCTTCCAGCTTTGTTGATTTCAGCGATCGCCTCTTTAAGAGCTACTGCAGCAGTTGCTGCATCTTTCTTCTCTACAGCTGTCTCAACTTTTTTTACGTAAGTTTTAACTTTAGACTTGATTGCTTTATTTCTAGCAGCCTTTGTCTCGTTTACTAAAATTCTCTTCTTTGCGGATTTGATATTAGCCAATTTGTCCACCTCCAATATCTATGATTTCGATTATAATGATCAGTTCGACAGATCCGGACACGGACGTTCTCTCGAACACACTCATTCATTTTAGACCAGCTGACTTATTCTGTCAATACATAATTATGGAAATATTGTAAAAACTAGTATAAAAATAGTGCTTGCAGGTGAAAGGGGGAGAAAATCATGGTTGAAAAATATAACATACGGACAGATTTGGCATTGGAAGAGAAGGAACGTTTTGAGTCTGACCAGGTGGAGGTACAAGGAGTTGTGTTGGAGGAAGAATATGATAAGGAGCGGGAAATTAGGGTGACGACTGTACGGATTGAAACCGAAAATGGTGCGAAGACTATGGGGAAACCAGTCGGAACATATCTGACGATTGAAGCCCCGAATTTATCTTCGCCGGATGAGGGAATCCACCGGGAGGTTTCAGAAGAACTGGCAAAATATCTGATAGAAGTTATGGAAAAAATCATACCGGAAAGTGAACATGATAAGGAAGTTCTGGTCATAGGGCTTGGAAATCGTCAGGCGACACCCGATGCTCTTGGTCCTTATGTGGCAGATAATCTGAACGTTACCAGACATATTGTGAAAGAATATGGGAAATATGCAGCACTAGAAGAGATGAATTGTGTGGTCAGTGCCATAGTTCCAGGAGTGATGGCACAGACCGGAATGGAAACAGCGGAGATTATAAAGGGTGTGGTGAGGGAGACCAAGCCAGATCTTTTAATTGTAATTGATGCCCTTGCTGCGAGAAATTCCAGAAGACTGAACCGGACGATCCAGATTGCTGATACCGGAATCAACCCAGGCTCCGGTGTCGGTAATTACCGGAATGCGATTACAAAAGAAACAATTGGAGTTCCGGTAATTGCAATCGGAGTTCCGACAGTTGTTGATGCTGTGACAATTGTAAGTGATACGATGGAAAATCTATTGTCAGCACTGGAGACATCAGAATCGTTAAAAGGAGTCGGACTTGTGCTAGGAGGATACAGCGAAGCAGAGAAGTATGAGCTGATCAAAGAACTGATCGCACCAAACCTGAACAGTATGTTTATGACACCGAAAGATATAGATGAGACAGTAAAACGTCTGAGTTACACCATCTCAGAGGGGCTGAATCTTGCGTTTTCAGGGCAAAGTTTTGAATAGAAGATATTTTGGATTTCTGAAAGGACATGCACATAAGAACCCCCATTGCATCATATATTATTAGAACTAAGACGCACACGGGGCGGTGTAATGCAAGAAAAAAAGAAAAGAAATCGAATACTGATGCTATTGATCGTAGGGATGCTGCTGATTTATGCATTTACAGATATAGAAAATGTAAAAATAAGTAGGGGTAGAAATATTTTTTTGGGCTTGGTAAGTCAAAATGTCCTGAAGCAGGCGGCAAACTGGCTGCTTCCGGGACTTACATATGTAAAAGAGGGGCGGAAAGACACATTGACGGGAAGAATTGAAAAAAGTGTTTTAAGCTTCGTTCCAATCAGTGAATATGTTCGAAATCATGAAGAACCGGAAACAACCGTGGAAGATACATTGACACGAACTATGATTCTGGAAAATCAGGCAAATGATGAAAATGCTATCGATGAGAACGGCAATCTGATTCCGGCTGGGAGTATGCAAGAATCAGTTGGGGCTGGGGTGCCAGAAGAAAATGCAGCAGTATTAGCCAGTACACCGGTTCAGGACATTGATATGAATCAGTTAAATGATTATGAATATCTGGTGGGAACATTTTACACCGTTGACGGGACAACTATGACCGGTCCGGAGGAACTGAATGCAGGGAAGTTTCTGGAGAAGAATCTGGCGCTTGATATGACAACAGGAGGACCAAAAGTACTGATTTATCACACACATTCCCAGGAGGCATTTGCTGATTCTGTTGATGGAGACACTTCTACGACAATTATGGGGATAGGTACATATTTGACAGAGCTTTTGAATGCAAGGGGAATTGAGACGCTTCATCATGAGGGCATTTATGATCTGATTGATGGGAAATTGGATCGCAGCCGGGCCTATCAGCTTGCAGAGCCGGATGTCCGGCAGATTTTAAAAGATAATCCAAGCATTGAAGTGGTGATTGATCTGCATCGAGATGGCGTGGCGCAGGGCACACATCTGGTGACGGAAATTAATGGGAAACCAACCGCTCAGATCATGTTTTTTAATGGTCTTAGCCGGACAAGGAAAAATGGAGAGATAGCATATTTGAATAATCCATACCGTGAGGATAATCTGGCAACGTCTTTTCAGATGCAGCTTATGGCAGCAAGATATTATCCTGGTTTTACGAGGCATATTTATCTGAAAAGTTACCGGTATAATCTGGATCTGGCACCGAAGGCAATGCTTATTGAGGCAGGAGCACAGACGAATACAGTAGAAGAGATGAGAAATGCTATGGAAGTACTGGCAGATGTGCTGAGTCGGGTGCTGACACCCTGAAAAGCTTGAAAAAGCTTGCGCTGACGTCTTGAAAATTTATTTGCCTGTCTTTTTGTTTTGTGCTATATTTTAAATAGTATGTTTAAAAATGGAAAGGAACTGACGAAATGGCAAAGAACAACACTTATGATGCAGATAGTATTACCGTCCTGGAAGGACTTGAGGCAGTTCGGAAGAGACCGGGAATGTATATCGGAAGTGTATCGACGAAAGGATTGAACCATCTGATCTATGAGATTGTAGACAATGCAGTTGATGAACATCTGGCCGGATTTTGTACGGAGATTCATGTAACTCTGGAAAAAGATGGCTCTGCGACAATTTCGGACAATGGCCGAGGAGTCCCGGTCGGTATGCATGCAAAAGGCGTTTCAGCGGAGCGAATTGTATATACGACACTGCATGCAGGTGGTAAATTTGATGACTCTGCTTATAAGACAAGTGGTGGTCTTCATGGAGTTGGTTCTTCAGTTGTAAATGCATTGTCTGCTTATATGGATGTGCAGGTCAGTCGTGATGGATATATTCATCATGACCGGTATGAGAGAGGTATTCCTGTAGTTGAACTGGAAGATGGACTTCTTCCGACACTCGGGAAGACAAGAAAGACCGGAACGAAGGTTAACTTTCTGCCAGATGATACGATATTTGAAAAAACGAAGTTCAAAGCAGAGGAAGTCAAAAGCCGTATGCATGAGACGACCTACCTTAATCCGAACCTGACGATTATATTTGAAGATTTAAGAGACACAGAACCAGAGCATATCGTTTATCATGAGCCAGACGGAATTCTTGGATTTATCCGTGAACTAAATGCAAAAAAAGAATCTGTCCATGAGCCGGTTTATTTTAAAGGTGAGGCAGACGGAATAGAAGTGGAAGTTGCATTCCAGTATGTAAATGAGTTCCATGAAAATATTCTTGGATTCTGTAACAACATTTATAACAGTGAGGGCGGTACACATCTGACCGGATTTAAGACAACATTTACAACAGTCATTAATCAGTATGCAAGAGAACTTGGAATTCTTAAAGATAAGGATCCTAATTTTACAGGAGCGGATGTGCGAAATGGAATGACAGCGATCGTGTCCATCAAACATCCGGATCCGCGATTCGAAGGTCAGACGAAGACGAAGCTGGACAACCCGGATGCATCCAAGGCGACTGGCAAGGTGGTCGGTGAGGAAATTGTTCGTTTTTTTGACCGCAATCTGGAGACCCTGAAAAATGTCATCGGTTGTGCGGAGAAAGCTGCAAAAATCCGTAAAACAGAAGAAAAAGCGAAGACGAATCTTCTGACGAAGCAGAAATATTCTTTTGACAGCAACGGAAAGCTTGCCAACTGCGAGAGCCGCGACGCATCAAAATGCGAGATATTTATTGTGGAGGGAGATTCTGCCGGAGGATCTGCAAAGACAGCAAGAGACCGTATGTATCAGGCAATCCTGCCGATCCGGGGTAAGATTCTGAACGTGGAGAAAGCAAGCATCGACAAAGTCCTTGCAAATGCGGAAATCAAGACTATGATCAATGCTTTTGGCTGTGGATTTTCCGAGGGCTACGGCAATGATTTTGATATTACAAAACTGCGCTATGACAAGATTATTATTATGGCTGATGCTGACGTGGACGGTGCACACATTTCCACATTGCTTCTGACGTTGTTCTACCGCTTTATGCCGGAGCTTATTCAGGAGGGACATGTCTATATTGCCATGCCACCGCTTTATAAGGCTATGCCGAAGAAAGGCGAGGAAGAGTATCTGTACGATGACAAGGCCTTGGAAAAATACAGGAAAACCCATGATGGTCCATTTACTCTGCAGCGCTATAAAGGTCTTGGAGAGATGGACGCAGACCAGCTTTGGGAGACAACACTGAATCCTAAGACAAGACTTTTAAAATTAGTAGAGATTGAGGATGGAAGAATGGCGTCCAGTGTGACTGAGATGCTGATGGGAACAGAAGTACCGCCAAGACGTGCATTTATCTATGAAAACGCGACAGAAGCGGAGCTTGACATATAAAATTTAGGAGAGAAAATATGCAGGATTCACAGATTATCAGAACGGAATACAGTGAGTTGATGAAGAAGTCTTACATTGACTATGCCATGAGTGTTATCATTGCCAGGGCACTTCCTGATGTGCGGGATGGACTAAAACCAGTACAGCGACGTACGCTTTATGATATGTACGAGCTTGGTATCCGTTATGATAAACCATATAGAAAATGTGCCCGTATCGTTGGGGATACGATGGGAAAATATCACCCGCACGGTGACAGTTCTATCTATGATGCATTAGTTGTCATGGCACAGGAGTTTAAAAAAGGAATGGCACTGGTGGACGGACATGGTAACTTCGGATCCATTGAAGGGGACGGAGCAGCCGCAATGCGTTACACAGAGGCAAGACTTGCAAAGATCACGCAGGAAGCTTATCTTGCTGACCTGGATAAGAATATTGTAGACTTTATGCCGAACTTTGATGAGACGGAGAAAGAACCGGAAGTTCTTCCGGTGCGTGTACCGAATCTTCTGATCAACGGAGCGGATGGTATTGCAGTTGGTATGGCGACCAGTATTCCGCCGCATAATCTGGCAGAAGTCATTGATGCGGTAGAAGCGTATATGAAACATGAAGACATTTCCACAAAGCAATTGATGAAATGTATCAAAGGACCGGATTTCCCAACCGGAGGAATTGTTGTCAATAAAGATGACCTTCTTGAAATCTATGAATCTGGTGCGGGTAAGATCAAAGTCCGTGGTAAAGTGGAAGTAGAGGAGATGAAAGGTGGCAAGAAGCGTCTTGTCATCACTGAGATTCCTTACACGATGATCGGAGCCGGAATCGGCAAGTTTTTAAATGATGTTTGTGCGCTTGTAGAGACAAAGAAGACAAACGATATTGTAGACATTTCCAATATGTCTTCAAAGGAAGGAATCCGCATTGTTATTGAGCTGAAAAAAGGAGCAGATGTTGAAAATCTGACCAATATGCTCTATAAAAAGACAAGATTAGAAGATACTTTCGGGGTAAATATGCTGGCAGTTGCAGACGGACGTCCAGAGACTATGGGGCTTAAGAAGATTATCGAGCACCATGTAGATTTCCAGTTCGAACTGGCAACAAGAAAATATAAGACATTGCTTGCAAAAGAGCGGGACAGAAAAGAAATTCAGGAAGGTCTTATCAAAGCGTGTGATGTCATTGACCTGATCATTGAAATCCTACGGGGAAGTCAGTCTGTGGCCGATGCAAGAGCCTGTCTGACACAGGGAATCACCGAAAATATCAAATTTAAATCCGGGATTTCCAGGAAAATGGCTGCGATGCTCCGTTTTACTGAGCGCCAGGCAAATGCAATCCTGGAAATGCGTCTCTACAAACTCATTGGTCTGGAAATTGAAGCGCTGATGAAAGAACATGAGGAGACTCTGAAAAATATTGCAAGATATGAAGATATTTTGAATAATTATGATTCTATGGCAGAAGTTATCATTGAAGATCTGGAGCATTTCAAAAAGGAATATGCACGCAAACGCCGCACTGTTGTAGAGAATGGCCAGGAGGCTGTCTATGAAGAAAAGAAAGTAGAAGAACAGGAAGTAGTATTCCTGATGGATCGTTTTGGTTATGCCAAGACAGTGGATGTGGCAACTTACGAGCGAAATAAAGAGGCAGCAGATGCAGAGAATAAATGGATCGTAAACTGCATTAATACCGGGAAACTGTGTGTATTTACCAATACCGGCAAGATGCATCAGATTAAAGTGCTCGATCTTCCATATGGAAAGTTCCGTGATAAGGGGCAGCCAATCGACAATGTAAGTAATTATGACAGTACACAGGAAATGGTCGTATATATGTGCGACGAATTACAGCTTCGTTATGCGAAATTATTATTTGCAACGAAGCAGGGGATGATTAAGAAAGTAAAGGGAAATGAGTTCCAGGTGGCAAAACGTACCATTGCAGCAACAAAGCTTCAGGAGGATGATGAGCTGATCAGTGTTCAAGTCATTACTGATGACCAGCATGTAGTCCTTCAGACAAAAGATGGATATTTTCTGCGTTTTTCAGCTCAGGAAGTTGCCGAGAAGAAGAAAGCGGCTGTGGGAGTCCGTGGCATAAAGCTTCGTAAGAATGATGAGCTGGAACAGATTTATCTCTTTTATGAAGGAACGGAACACAAGATTTCATACGGTGACCGGGAACTGACGTTGAACCGGCTGAAGGTTGCAAAACGTGACGGGACCGGAACGAAGGCTAGGAGTTAAGAGTGAAAACTCAGGCATCAATCATGCCGGGGCATTTATAAGAGAGCAAGATACAGCAGGAAAGAAGGCAGCAAAAATGATTCAGGATATTGCACCACATAAACTGAATAATCAGTATGGACAGAAAAAAGCACCGGATGCAGGCAGCAGATTTTTATATTATGATGGCAGAAAGGTTCTGGTGAGAAAAGGAATTGGCGGGAACGAGAATCAAATCGCATATCCGACTTATGAAGAACTGAAAAAGTGTATGCCTAAAGATGTGGCAGAAGATACAGAATATACATATTTATTTGCAGTAGACGATAAAAGCTATTATCTTGGAAAAAAAGAGAATGTCGGTATATTATCTGAACAGATGGGATACGAGTGGATCGATCATCAAGAGTTTAGATGTGTATCTCCAAAGTATGAGGCCTTTGCAGGAATCACAGGTTGGCAGCTTGCCAGATGGTATCAGGATCACAAGTTCTGTGGGCGATGTGGAAATGTGATGAAGCCAGATCATGTGGAACGGATGATGCAATGTCCGAAGTGTGGACTGATGGAATTCCCGAAGATCTGTCCGGCTGTGATTATTGGAGTTATTGACGGTGACCGGATCTTGATGTCCAAGTATGCAGGACGGGAATATAAGAAATATGCACTTCTTGCGGGATTTACAGAGATTGGTGAAACACTGGAAGAGACTGTGAGCCGGGAGGTTATGGAAGAGGTTGGTTTAAAAGTAAAGAATATTACTTATTATAAGAATCAGCCGTGGGCATTTTCAGATACATTACTGATGGGATTCTTCTGCGAGCTTGACGGATCGGATCAGGTGAAATTAGATGAAAATGAACTGGCACTTGCCGAATGGTTCGAACGGAATCAGATTCCGGCAGAGCCGGACGACATCAGTCTGACTAACGAGATGATGATGGTGTTTCGTGACGGATATACAATATAAAGAAAATGGGAAGCTGACATTAATGTTGGCTTCCCATTTCACTCAATGTCTGGAAAAATTCCAGATCTTCCTGTTTTAATTTTAAATTCGTACAGTAATTCTTCCCTTCAGGAGTTGTGACATTGATTTCCACAAGGGTTCCTTCTTCCAGTGCATTTCCAACGACGGCTTTTAAGAAAAGTGGAAACTTCGGATGATTGTTGCGGAAACGATCCATGCTGCTTTTTAACTTCTGGAGCATTGCAATCTGATTAAAATTCATAAATATTTTAAAATCTCCTTTGTTTTTATGATGTTTCATTATACAATAGAAAAAATGTGGTTTCAATACCAAACTATGAGGAGGATTTAAGATGAGTGAGAGGAAGATCATTCAGGTTGAGGACAAGGTGCCATTTAAGCTGCTCTTGCCGCTCAGCATTCAGCACATGTTTGCCATGTTCGGCGCATCTGTGCTTGTACCGTTCATTTTCGGGATCAATCCGGCAATTGTGTTATTTATGAACGGTGTGGGAACTTTGATTTTTATGACAGTGACCAAGGGGAAGGCGCCGGCATACTTAGGTTCCAGCTTTGCATTTCTTGCACCGGCAGGAATCGTTATTAGTAAAATGGGTTATTCCTATGCCCTGGGAGGATTCGTGGCAGTCGGTTTCTGCGGCTGTATTCTTTCTTTTATTATTTATAAATGTGGAACAGAATGGATTGACGTGGTTCTGCCGCCTGCAGCTATGGGACCGGTCGTTGCTTTGATCGGACTGGAGTTATCCGGCTCTGCAGCAAGCAATGCGGGACTTCTTTGCGACAAGCCGGATATGAAAAATGTAATTGTATTTTTAGTGACACTTGGTGTTGCGATATTTGGAAATATTTTATTCCGTGGCTTTTTATCTGTAATCCCAATCCTGATCGCAGTTATTGCAGGATATGTGGCAGCGTTCTGTCTTGGAATCTTAGATTTCTCACAGGTAGCAGCAGCTTCCTGGTTCGCCCTGCCAAACTTCCAACCTGCAAAGTTTGATATGGGAGCAATTCTTATGATCCTTCCGGTATTACTTGTTATTACCTCAGAGCATATCGGACATCAGGTTGTGACCGGCAAGATTATCGGACGGGATCTGTTAAAGGATCCGGGGCTTCACAGATCTCTGTTTGGAGATAACTTTTCAACGATGCTTTCAGGTCTGATCGGTTCCGTCCCGACAACGACTTACGGTGAGAATATCGGAGTTATGGCAGTGACAAAGGTATATAGCGTGCGCGTTATTGCAGGGGCAGCAGTGCTTTCCATTATCTGTTCCTTTGTCGGGAAGTTGTCCATGCTGATCCAGACGATTCCGGGACCGGTCATCGGAGGAATCTCCTTCCTTTTGTATGGAATGATAGGAGCTTCCGGAATTAGGATTCTTGTAGACGCGCAGGTAGACTATGGTAAATCCAGAAACCTGACACTGACAAGTGTTGTGTTTGTAACAGGACTTTCCGGTATTGCAGTAAATTTTGGGGATGTACAGCTTACGGGAATGGTACTGGCGTGTGTAGTTGCCATGATTCTGAGTCTGATCTTTTATATACTGGATAAGTTAAAACTTACGAACGATCGTGATTAAAGACTTAAGGGGAATCGCAGCGTAGTCGCTGGAAAAGTCTTTGGAAAAGATTGATGTAAATATAAAAAAGCCTTGATTTTTAGGGTTTGTAGTGCTATACTATTGGAATAGTAACATAGGAATCGGCAGAAGAGTGGACGTAAGTTCACTCTTCTTTGTTGCATGGGTGTGTAAAAAGACAAGAAGTCTTTGACACAGTAAGGAGGAAATTAGAACATTGTCAAAAAGAGAAATTTATGAGCAGAAGACGGAAGAAATCCTGAATCCGATCATGGAGGAACTGGAATTTGAACTGGTAGATGTAGAGTATGTAAAAGAAGGCAGCATGTGGTATCTGCGGGCTTACATTGACAAACCGGGCGGAATTACAGTGAACGACTGCGAAGCTGTAAGCCGCAGATTATCAGATATTTTAGATGAAAAAGATTTTATTGAAGATTCTTATGTTCTGGAGGTCAGCTCTCCTGGACTTGGAAGACCTCTTAAGAAGGAGAAAGATTATAAACGTAATCTTGGAAAAGAAGTTGAGATACGTACCTACCGTATGGTTGACAAGAAGAAAGAATTCACAGGACTTCTTGACAGCTATGACTATGAGGCAGGAACAGTTACGATAGAACTGGAAGATGGAACTATGAAGACATTTGAAAAAGGCGATATTGCGCTTATTCGCCTGGCGTTCGATTTTTAGATTAGGAGGAGAATTACTATGAACACAGAATTATTAGAAGCGTTGAATATTTTGGAAAAAGAAAAAGAAATTAGCAAAGAGACTCTGTTAGATGCAATTGAGAATTCCCTGTTAAATGCATGTAAGAATCATTTTGGTAAAGCAGATAACATCAAAGTTATTATGGATCATGATACTTGTGATTACCAGCTTTTTGCAGAGAAGACAGTTGTTGAGACTGTAGAAGATCCGCTTGAGCAGATCAGTCTTGACGAGGCAAGCCAGTTAGATGGACATTATGACCTCGGCGATATCGTTCGTGTTCCAATCGAATCCAAATCATTTGGACGTATCGCAACACAGAATGCAAAGAACCTGATCCTTCAGAAAATCCGCGAGGAAGAGCGGAAAGTGGTATATGATCAGTATTTTGAGAAAGAGAAGGATATCGTGACAGGTATCGTTCAGCGTTATGTAGGTAAGAATGTAAGTATCAACCTTGGAAAAGCAGATGCTATGCTGACAGAGAATGAGCAGGTCAAAGGTGAAGTGTTCAAACCAACAGAGCGCATCAAGCTCTATGTTGTAGAAGTAAAGAATACAACAAAAGGACCGAAGATTCTTGTATCACGTACACATCCGGAACTTGTAAAGAGACTGTTTGAGTCTGAGGTTACAGAGGTTAGAGACGGAATCGTAGAGATTAAGAGTATTGCAAGAGAGGCCGGAAGCAGAACAAAGATTGCGGTATGGTCTAATGATCCGGATGTAGATCCGGTCGGAGCATGTGTTGGTATGAACGGAGCCAGAGTCAATGCGATCGTGAATGAACTTCGCGGCGAGAAGATTGATATCATCAACTGGAGCGATAATCCGGCAATCCTGATCGAGAATGCGTTAAGCCCTGCAAAAGTTATTTCTGTTATGGCTGATCCGGATGAGAAGAAAGCAAGCGTTATTGTACCGGATTATCAGCTTTCCCTTGCAATCGGTAAAGAAGGACAGAATGCAAGACTGGCAGCAAGACTGACTGGATATAAGATCGATATCAAGAGCGAGACACAGGCAATTGAGTCCGGTGAGCTTCCAGAGAACTATATGGAACTGGGCGAAGGTGTGTACGAAGAAGATGTTTATGATGAGAATGAAGAATATCCAGAGGACGCAGATGTAGAAGTAGATACAGAAGCGGAAAATGAAACAGAAGCTAATGTTCAGCCGGAAGAAGACGGTGAGGAGGCGTAAGAATCTCATTGGGAGCAAATAAAAAGATTCCTATGCGTCAGTGTGTGGGATGTCAGGAAATGAAGAATAAAAAAGAAATGATCCGTGTGATCCGTACCAGTGAAGGAGAATTTCTGTTAGATGCGACCGGACGCAAAAATGGACGGGGCGCATACATTTGTCCAAATCAGGAATGTCTGAAAAAGGCAGTGAAAAGTAAGGGCCTTGAGAGATCTTTTAAGCAGGCAATTCCGCAGGAAGTGTATGAGTCTTTGGAAAAGGAGATGACAGAGCTTGAAACCAGATAAGATCTTATCACTCGTCGGGCTTGCAACGCGGGCAGGTAAGACAGCCAGCGGAGAGTTCTGTACAGAAAAGGAAGTAAAGACAGGAAGAGCAGCGCTTGTTATTGTGGCAGGAGATGCTTCCGAAAATACAAAGAAAAAGTTCCGGGATATGTGTGAATTTTATGAAGTGCCAATCTATTTTTATAAAGATAAAGATACCTTGGGGCATGCAATGGGAAAGGAATTCCGGGCATCTCTTGCAATACTGGACGAAGGTTTTGCGAAGGAAATTATGAAGCAGATGAAGACAGAAGATAATACGGTTGCATAGAGGAGGTAGTGTATATGTCAAAAATCAAAATATATGAGTTAGCGAAAGAACTTGATAAGCCGAGCAAAGAGCTTGTTGAGTTCCTGAATAAAAAGGATGTGGAAGCCAAGACACATATGAGTACCATCGACGAGGCAGAAGCAGATATGGTAAGAAAAGCATTTGCACCAAAGGCAAATGCCGAAAAAGCAGAAGAGGAAAAATCTGACGCACCAAAGAAGAAAAAAATCGTCCAGGTATTCCGCCCGCAGAACACCCAGAGTGGTGGAAGACAGGGTGGAAAGCGTCAGGGTCAGGGACGTGACGACAGACGCGATAACCGTTCTCAGACTGGACGTGATGATAAGAGAGATAACCGTTCAAACGGTGGAAATAAAAATGGAAAATCCCAGAATGGACGCAAAGAAGTAAGAGATGAAAGACCATCCCAGCCAATTCGTCCACGTCCGGACAGAATCCGTCAACAGGTTCAGCAGATGCATGAGGCAGAAGCAGCTGCAGCCGCGCAGAAGAAGAGACTGGAACAGGAGAAAAAAGAGCAGGAAAGAAAAGAAAACCGTTCTCAGGGAAATCGTGATAACCGCGACGAAAGAAGAGATAATCGTGGACGTGATGACAGAAGAGATGACAGACGCGATAACCGTAATCAGGGCGGACGTGATGACAGACGTGATAATCGTGGACGTGATGACAGACGCGATAACCGTAATCAGGGCGGACGCGATGACAGAAGAGATAACCGCGACAATCGTAATCAGGGCGGACGTGATGACAGAAGAGATGACAGACGCGACAATCGTAATCAGGGCGGACGTGATGACAGACGTGATAATCGTGGACGTGATGACAGACGTGACAACCGCAAGAACAGTCCGGCAATTCCAGAGCCAATCGTGGAAGGTCAGAAGCCACAGAGAAACAAAGGAAAAGGTAAGGATGACTTTAAGAAGAAAGATAAAGACTTCCGCCATGACGAAGACCGCGTAGGAAAAGGTAAGAAGGGCAAGAATGAGCCAAAGACTCAGCTTCAGAAACCGGAGAAGAAAGAGCAGAAACAGGAAGAGCAGATCAAATCTATCACGATTCCAGAGGTTCTGACGATTCAGGAACTTGCAGATAAGATGAAGATTGTTCCTTCGGTTATTGTAAAGAAACTCTTCATGCAGGGTAAAATCGTAACAGTCAATCAGGAAATTGATTACGAGACAGCTGAAGAAATCGCATTGGAGTTTGATGTTCTTTGTGAAAAAGAGGAAGTTGTTGATGTGATTGAAGAACTTCTTAAAGAGGACGAAGAGGATGAAAGCAAGATGAAAAAACGTCCACCTGTAGTCTGTGTCATGGGTCACGTTGACCACGGTAAGACTTCCCTTTTGGACGCTATCCGTCAGACAAATGTCATCGACCGAGAGGCTGGTGGTATCACACAGCACATTGGTGCTTCTGTTGTAGAGGTAAATGGAGAAAAAATCACATTCCTGGACACACCGGGACATGAGGCGTTTACAGCAATGCGTATGCGTGGAGCAAGTTCTACAGATATCGCAATCCTTGTTGTCGCAGCAGATGATGGTGTCATGCCACAGACTGTTGAGGCTATCAACCATGCAAAAGCTGCAGGTGTTGAGATTATTGTAGCTGTCAACAAGATTGATAAACCGAGTGCTAATGTTGATCGTGTAAAACAGGAATTGACAGAGTATGAATTGATTGCAGAGGACTGGGGTGGAAGTACTATTTTTGTTCCGGTATCTGCTAAGACAGGAGAAGGTCTGGAAGAACTGATGGAAATGATCCTTCTGACTGCAGAGGTTATGGAATTAAAAGCAAATCCGAACCGCCGTGCAAGAGGTCTTGTATTGGAAGCACAGCTTGATAAAGGAAGAGGTCCGGTCGCAACTGTGCTTGTGCAGAAAGGTACACTCCGTGTCGGAGATGCAATTGCAGCAGGTTCTGCACATGGTAAAGTAAGAGCTATGATGGATGACAAGGGAAGACGTGTCAAAGAGGCAGGTCCATCTGTTCCAGTAGAGATTCTTGGACTTGATGATGTGCCGAATGCAGGAGAAGTTGTAGTATGCTGTAAGAATGAAAAAGAGGCAAGAAGCTTTGCTGAGACATTTATTGCTCAGAATAAAGTGAAACTTCTTGAAGATACAAAGTCAAAACTTTCCCTGGATGATCTGTTTACACAGATTCAGGAAGGTAATTTAAAAGAACTTGATCTGATCGTTAAGGCTGATGTACAGGGATCTGTGGAGGCTGTAAAACAGAGCCTTCTGAAGCTGTCTAACGACGAAGTTATTGTAAAAGTAATCCATGGTGGTGTTGGTGCAATCAATGAGTCTGATGTCAGCCTTGCATCTGCATCTAATGCAATTATCATTGGATTTAACGTACGTCCGGATGCAACTGCAAAAGAAACAGCAGAGCGAGAGGGCGTAGATGTACGTCTGTATCGTGTCATCTATAATGCGATTGAGGATGTAGAGGCAGCTATGAAAGGAATGCTTGATCCGGTATTCGAAGAAAAAGTACTTGGTCATGCAGAAGTGCGTCAGACATTCAAGGCTTCCGGTGTCGGAACTATTGCAGGTTCCTATGTACTGGATGGCTTGTTTGAGCGTGACTGCTCAGTTCGTCTGACAAGAGATGGAATTGTGATCTTTGAAGGACCGCTTGCGTCTCTGAAACGTTTCAAAGATGATGTAAAAGAAGTAAAAGCAGGCTATGAGTGTGGTTTCGTATTTGCAAACTTCAATGATATCAAAGAGGGTGACCTTGTAGAAGCCTTCAAGATGGTAGAGGTTCCAAGATAAGGGAAATCATGTGAAAAGCCTTCTCTTAGGAGGAATAGAAATTGAGAAAAAGAAGTATTAAGAATACAAGAGTGAACATTGAAGTACAGCGTGAACTCAGTGAGATTATCCGCCGGGGCTTAAAGGACCCGCGGGTAGCTCCGTGGACATCTGTTGTAGCAGTCGAGGTGGCACCAGATCTTAAGACATGTAAAGCATATATCAGTGTTCTCGGTGACGTAAAGGCGCAGGAGGATACGATCAAAGGACTGAGAAGTGCAGAAGGATTTATCCGCCGCGAACTGGCAAGAACTCTGAATATGCGAAACACTCCGGAGATTCAGTTCATTCTGGATCAGTCTATTGAGTATGGTGTTAACATGTCCAAGAAGATTGATGAAGTAACAAAAGATCTGAACACAGAAGGTGATGAAGATGTTGAATCTGAATAAGATTCTGGAACCGGCAAAAACAATCGCCATCGGAGGACATGTGCGTCCGGATGGCGACTGTGTCGGATCCTGTATGGCAATGTATCAGTATATCCAAAATAATTATCCAGACAAAGAAGTGGACGTTTTTCTGGAGGAAATCCCATCTACATTTTACAGAATCAAAGGGACGGATGAGATTTTACATGAGATTGACGAGAGTAAACATTATGATCTGTTCATTGTACTGGACTGTGGAGATACCGGAAGACTGGAGTTTTCTGTGCCACTGTTCGTAAGTGCAGGACATACACTTTGTATTGATCATCATGTCAGCAATATCTGTTTTGCACAGGATAATTATGTTGTACCAGATGCAAGCTCCACTTCAGAGCTTGTTTACAATCTGATTGATAAAGATAAGATTACAAAAGAGATTGCAGAAGCACTGTATCTAGGAATCGTACATGATACAGGAGTATTTCAGTATTCCTGTGCCGGACCATCTACATTTCGTGCGGCGGCAGAACTTCTGGAGACTGGAATTGATGCGGCAGATCTTATTATGGATACATTTTATGAAAAATCTTATGCGAGAATGCAGATTTTCGGACGTGCACTGGTGGAGAGCTTTTTGTTCATGGAAGGAAAATGTATCGTCTCCTATATTCGTAAGAAAGTCATGGATTTCTATGGTGTAAAGCCAAAAGATCTTGACGGGATTGTAAGCCAGCTCCGTAATACCAGAGGCGTGGAAGTTGCTATTTTTATGTATGAGCTGGATCAGAATGTATTTAAAGTCAGCCTTCGTTCTGGGAATGAAGTTGATGTAAGCAAGATTGCAGGATATTTTGGCGGCGGTGGACATGAAAAAGCTTCTGGAGTTACTATGACAGGTACGCCGCAGGATATTCTGAATAATCTGGCAGAGCGCATTGATGAGCAGTTGAAAGGATAGGCATGATACACGGAGTTATAAATGTATATAAAGAGCAGGGATTTACTTCTCATGATGTGGTTGCAAAGCTTCGTGGAATTGTGGGACAGAAGAAAATTGGTCACACAGGCACATTGGATCCGGATGCGGTCGGTGTGCTGCCTGTATGTCTGGGACGTGCAACAAAATTGTGCGATATGCTGACAGATAAAGACAAAGTCTATGAGGCTGTGATGCTTCTGGGTGTGGAGACAGATACCCAGGATACAACCGGACAGATACTAAAAAGCAGTGAGACAGACGAGCTTACAGAAGAACAGGTCCGGGCTGCAGTTTTAGATTTTGTGGGGGATTACAATCAGGTTCCACCTATGTATTCCGCGCTTAAAATCAACGGCAAGAAGCTTTATGAGCTTGCCAGAGAAGGCAAGATTGTAGAGCGTGCGGCAAGACGGGTACAGATTTTCGATATTGAAATCCTAAGTATAGCATTGCCACGGGTGACAATGAAGGTTCATTGCTCAAAAGGAACATATATCCGTACACTGTGCCACGATATCGGGCAGAAGCTTGGATGTGGTGCATGTATGGAAAAGCTTACAAGAACAAAGGTAAGCAGATTTGAGATAAAGGACAGTCTGACACTTGCACAGATCGAGGTATTAAAGAAAGAAGACAGACTGTCAGAAATACTGATTCCAATTGATCAAATGTTCGCAGATTATCCGAGCATTATTGTGTCGGGAGAAGCGGCGAGACTTGCGTATAATGGTAATGGGATCAAAGACAGAGATGTCCGGAAAGATGAAAATATTCTGGACGAAGCGTATGTCAGGGTATATGATGATGTAGAAGATTTTATTGGGGTGTATCAGTATCACGAGAAAGAACGTGAGTACCGGATACGGAAAATGTTTTATATAAAAGAGGAAAAATAGATGCAGTATATCAGAGGTCTTGAGCATTATGACAATGCCAGAAAGACAGCAGTGACATTTGGAAAGTTTGACGGACTTCATAAAGGGCATATGACGCTCGTTGACACAGTGAAAAAACTGCAGGACAAAGATGATGTAGATAGTGTAGTATGTGCGTTCGATATGGATTCACCGGCGCTATTGATGCTTCCGCAGGAACGGCAGATTCATCTGGAGGATGAGGTGGATTATCTGGTCGACTGTCCATTTACAGATGAAATCCGTCAGATGAGAGCTGAGGATTTTATCCGGAATATTATCATCGGAACATTTCATGCAGCTTATGTAGTAGTAGGTACAGATTTCCAGTTTGGCTATAATAAAGAAGGAGATATCTATATGCTTGCCCAGTATCAGGAAAGATATGGATACCGTCTGATCGTTCTGGAAAAGATACGGTATGAGAATCATATTATCAGCAGTACCTACACAAAGAAGATACTGGGAACCGGAAACATGGATCTGGTCGGCAGACTTCTGGGTTATTCTTATGGAATCTGCGGCACGGTAGAGCATGGACATAAACTTGGAAGAACACTTGGATTTCCAACGATGAATATTGCATGGCCGAAGCGCAAGATTATACCGCCGAGAGGCGTGTATCTGTGCCGGGCGTATATGGACGGTTATGGATATAATGGTATTGCAAATGTGGGAGTCAGACCGACAGTATCCAACGAAGAAAAAGTGTGGCTTGAGACATTTTTATTTGATTATGAAGCAGATGCTTATGGAAAAGAAGTTATGGTGGAACTGATTGAGTTCGTCAGACCGGAGCAGAAATTTGAAAGTAAAGAAGAACTGAAAGCACGCGTGGATAAAGATATCGCCAGTGGCAGACAGTATTTTCAAATCTAGAAAAATAGTACTTTACAATACGAGACAGATATGATATATTAGTCGAGTGAGTTAGCCGGTGTTCGGTAATTGGATTCTCCAACCGTTACTTAATGCCAGGCGATATATAAGAATTTAAGGAGGAACCACAACATGGTAACAAAAGAGCAGAAAGAACAGATTATTGCAGAATATGGTAGAACAGCAGGGGATACAGGATCACCGGAAGTACAGATTGCTATCCTGACAGCTAGAATCAATGATCTTACAGATCATTTCAAAGCTAACCCGAAAGATCACCACTCAAGAAGAGGACTTCTTAAGATGGTAGGACAGAGAAGAGGACTTCTTGCATACCTTAAGAAGACAGATATCGAGAGATATCGTGCACTGATCGAGAAGCTTGGACTGAGAAAATAATTCAGTTATGTTTAGAGACGTTCATTTTATGGACGTCTCTTTTTCTATAGTAGGAAATTGCATTTTATAATATAAAAAAGCCAAAAAGCCGACACCATGTAATATAAATTTTTATATGGCACATTTTATATATGTATGTTATAATATTAAAGATTGTGGACGGGGATAACACTCCGAGACCACTGAAAAGGGTATTTGCTTCGATGAAAAAGTACATTTTTCAGTAGTTTCGGTGTTCCCCGGCCGATGAATAATACATGAGATACCAAAAGTGAGAGAATACGAGAGCGTGGGATTTTCATATGGTATCCCGTGAGTTCAAGAG
Organism: Dorea formicigenerans; assembly: GCF_025150245.1. Taxonomy (NCBI): domain Bacteria; kingdom Bacillati; phylum Bacillota; class Clostridia; order Lachnospirales; family Lachnospiraceae; genus Dorea; species Dorea formicigenerans. The sequence goes on along the minus strand of NZ_CP102279.1, from coordinate 1,756,438 downwards.
TAATAGAGAAAAAGGAGAACACTATGTACAAAAAGTTTGAGATGGAACTGGCTGGAAGAACTCTTCGCGTAGATGTAGACAGAGTTGCAAAGCAGGCAAATGGTGCTGTTCTGATGCATTACGGTGATACGACTGTTCTGTGTACGGCAACTGCATCTGAAAAGCCGAGAGAAGGAATTGATTTCTTCCCATTAAGTGTAGAGTACAATGAGAGAATGTACGCTGTAGGAAAGATTCCGGGAGGATTTAATAAACGAGAGGGAAAGGCATCTGAGAATGCAGTTCTGACAGATCGTGTTATCGACCGTCCGATGCGTCCGCTGTTCCCGAAAGATTATCGTAACGATGTAACACTGGAGAATCTGGTATTATCTGTAGATCAGGACTGCTCACCGGAGCTTACAGCTATGCTTGGTGCTGCAATTGCAACAACAATTTCAGATATTCCATTTGATGGACCAATCTCAACAACACAAGTTGGACTTGTTGATGGCGAGTTTGTGATCAATCCGACTGCAGAGCAGAAAGCTGTATCAGATCTTGCCCTGACTGTTGCATCTACAAGAGAGAAAGTTATCATGATCGAGGCCGGTGCCAATGAAGTGCCGGAGCAGCAGATGATCGATGCAATCTTCAAGGCTCACGAAGTGAACCAGGAAGTGATCAAATTCATTGATACAATCGTAGCTGAGTGTGGAAAGCCAAAGCACTCATATGAGAGCTTTGCTGTACCGGAAGAGTTATTTGCAGCTATGAAAGAAGTGGTAACTCCAGAAGAGATGGAAGAAGCTGTATTTACGGATGACAAGCAGACTAGAGAAGAAAATATTCGTGTTGTTACAGAAAAGTTAGAAGAAGCATTTGCAGACAATGAAGAGTGGCTTGCAATTCTTCCGGATGCTGTATATCAGTACCAGAAGAAGACTGTTCGTAAGATGATCTTAAAAGACCACAAGCGTCCAGATGGAAGACAGATCGATCAGATCAGACCACTGGCAGCAGAGGTAGACCTGATTCCTAGAGTTCATGGTTCTGCAATGTTTACTCGTGGACAGACACAAATCTGTGATATCTGTACACTGGCTCCGTTATCTGAGGCGCAGAGATTAGACGGACTTGACGAGGCAGAGACAACAAAGAGATATATGCACCACTATAATTTCCCATCATACTCTGTAGGCGAGACAAGACCTTCCAGAGGACCGGGACGCCGTGAGATTGGACATGGAGCGTTGGCTGAGCGTGCACTTGTACCAGTACTTCCAAGTGAGGCAGATTTCCCATATGCGATTCGTACAGTATCTGAGACATTTGAGTCCAATGGATCCACATCACAGGCAAGTGTATGTGCATCTTCTATGGCTCTGATGGCAGCAGGTGTACCAATCAAATCTGCAGTAGCAGGAATCTCCTGTGGACTTGTAACAGGTGATACTGATGATGATTACCTTGTACTGACAGATATCCAGGGACTGGAAGACTTCTTCGGAGATATGGACTTCAAGGTAGCCGGAACACATGAAGGTATCACAGCTATCCAGATGGATATCAAGATTCACGGATTGACAAGAGCCATCATTGAAGAGGCAATTGCAAAGACAAGAAAAGCAAGACTTTACATCATGGATGAGGTTATGTCCAAAGCAATCAATGAGCCAAGAGCTGAGGTCGGAGAATACGCACCTAAGATTATCCAGATGCAGATCGATCCTCAGAAGATCGGTGATGTTGTCGGTCAGAGAGGAAAGACAATCAATGCGATCATTGAGCAGACAGGTGTGAAGATTGATATTACAGACGATGGTGCAGTATCTATCTGCGGAACAGACGCAACAGGAATGGAGCAGGCAAGAAAGCTCATTTATACAATCGTTACTGACTTTGAGGCCGGACAGGTTCTGGAAGGAAAAGTCATCAGCATCAAAGAGTTTGGAGCATTCGTTGAGTTTGCACCAGGTAAAGAAGGAATGGTACACATTTCTAAAATTTCAAAAGAAAGAGTGAATCATGTAGAAGACGTCCTGACACTTGGCGATACAGTGAAAGTTGTATGCCTTGGAAAAGATAAGATGGGAAGATTCTCATTCAGCATGAAAGACGTAGCAGAATAAAAAAATTGTAAATTGGGGACGTAGTAAAATGTTAAAATGCTACGTCCCCATCATGGATTAAGGGTGTCCCTTTTTGAAGAAAGGGGTGCCCTTTTGCATTGCAAATTCATACTATCTTCGATACAATGAAAGAAAAGAGGTTATATCAGCTGGGAGATGACTCCCACCTCTATAGGTGGTGAGAAACAAGCTGGTATCAGTGGTGGGAGTCAATCCCCCAGCTGATATAGCCTCCGGCAGGATTGCAGAGGTGCGCAGTAGAAGTATGTCATGCAATTGCATGACGCGCACCTCGCAGCAAGAATGCCGAGGCATTCTTGAACTGCAGGTGGAGGAGAGGTATTTGAGGAAAATAAAAAAGACAATTTTCTTGGACTGGGTATGTATATTTTTGATTATTATGAGTGGACCGGTTCGTGTTTTGTTCAATGTAATTCCGGGATATTCCTGTAATATTATTATTTTTTTGCTTTATACATCAGCTTTATTTATTTGGATCAGTCAGGTGAGACGCAGACTTTTGCAGAATGAGGAATGTAAATTTTTAAGTGGAGTCGCTGCTTTGATGTTATTTTTGATGGCAGTAAGGACGATAAAATTTGATTTTTTACCAAGTGGAAGTGTATATGCACGATATGCCTGGTATTTATATTATGTTCCGCAGACACTTGCGGTACTATGGATGTTTTTTGCAGTTTTATATATTGGAAAACCGTATCATTATCAATTAGAGCGAAAGTGGAGAATACTTTACATTCCGGCGTTCATTTTGATAGGCGGAATTATGACTAATGATTTTCATCAGCTTGCTTTTCGTTTTCCAGATGGAATACAGAATTGGGGAATGGAATACACAAGGGGATTTTTATATATTCTGGCAATTGGCTGGATCGTGATATTCTGTGCCATGATCCTGGTGATCACATTTTCCAGATGTGCGTTTTCACAAAATCGCCGAAAAATCTGGATTCCGATGATTCCATTAGGAATCGGGGGAGTGTACACAATTATATATATATTAAGTCCCAAGGGGCTTTTCCCTTCATTATACAAAATGGCAGAAGTAATTTGTTTTATTTTTCCGGCGTTTATGGAATGTCTGATTTTAGCCCGACTTCTTCCGTCTAATGATAGCTACATGGATTTGTGGCAAGTTTCGTCGGCTGGCGGTGGGCTTATGGATTTTGAAGGGAATATCTTTTATTCTTCAGAGAAATGTCTGCCAGTAAAGAAGGAGCAGGTTATAACTGCAAAAAGAAAAACCGTTCTTTTATCTGACGAACAGACAATATTAAGAAGTCATGAAGTCAGCGGAGGGTGGGGATTTTGGTACAAAGATATTTCGGATATTTTGAAATTAAATAGAAATCTTGAAGATGTTGGAGATGTTCTGGTTGAAGAAAATGCCATGCTGGAGGGAGCAATCAGATTATCTGAAAAGAAAATCAAGGTGGAAGAAAAGAATCAGTTATATAATGAAATTGCCAGAGAGGTGTCACCGCAGCTAAAGGAATTAAATGAGCTTTTGAATTCCTTAGAGCAGAATGATCAGGACATTAGAGAGAAACTTTGCTATGGAGGAGTTTTGAATGTATATATAAAACGGTGTTCAAATCTGTTGATTATGTCCAGGCAGTCAGGAGTCTTGAATGTTGGAGAATTATGGCTTGCATTATCTGAATCATTGGAATATATGCGGTTATATGGAATCAAGGCTTATGGAGAGAAAAAAGGAGAAGGATTCCTTTACGGAAAAGATGCAATTTTGGTATATGAGTCTTTTGAAAAGATTATAGAGAGTGTCCTTCAAAAAACAAGAGCAGTAATGGTTCTGCTGGATATGAAAGATGTTCTTTCAATAAAAATAGAACTTGACCGGGTAAAAAGTACCCGGAATTTATTGGAAATACAGAAAAAATTTGAAAAATGTAATGGAACCTTTGAGACATTTTCGGAAGAAGATACGTTATATATCCGGGGAACATTACCGCTTTTAGGAGGTGGTGTTTCATGAAAACAGTAATCATGGATATTATGAAACGTTCATTTACTGAATTGTCAAAAGAAAGTCAGATTATATTGGGAATCATTATTACTATAATTACAATTTGGGAAATTTCTGCCTTTTTGAATATGATTGAAAGAAAAAGAAGATGGTACTTGTTGTCACTGGCAGTCGGTATACTCATTTTTTCAACAATATTAATGCAAGGACTTGCTGATCTTGCAAGAGGTGGACATATGACTGAATCTGTGCCAGGTAGAATTCTTGAAAAGATACCATTTTCATATGGTGTTTTACTACTTGCACTTTTGTATGGAGTAGAATATTTACTATGGAAAAAAGAAAAAAATACTCCGGAATATCTGACGGCTCGGTCTGTAAAGGAAACACTCGATGCAAGAATGGATGGAATCTGCTATGCATCTATGGAGGGACAGCCAATTCTGGTAAACATACAAATGAATGAGATTTGCGGATATTTATTTCAAACAGAGATTATGAATGCGAATGATTTCTGGGAAGATTTACAGAACATTCAAACTTCAGAGAAAGCAGAAGTCATAAGGAATGAGCCGTCTTTGATTCTTCGATTTTCAGACACAAAAGTATGGAACTTTTTGAAAAAAGAAGTGTCCATGAAAGATACTTCGTATCAGGAAATTATAGCATACGATATCGCAGAGCAGTACCAGCTGAATCGGGAGCTGAAGGATAGAAATACTAAGTTGAATGATATCAATAGAAGGCTCATGAAATTTAATGAAGAAGTAGAAACCGTTACGCGGCAGAAAGAAATGTTGGAAGCAAAGATGAAAGTACATGATGATCTCGGACGCGTTCTTCTTGCACTTCGGACTTATCTGGAAGAACCTGAGAATTCCAAGAGGCGCAAGGAACTTCTTGCAATGTGGAAATATGTTGTAAATTCGATGACTTATGAGGCAGGAGAAAAAGAAAACAAGAAGTCATTTGAGGAATTGAAAAAAATTGCAGATTTAATGGATGTGGAAATTATTTTTGAAGGAGAGCTTCCACAGACAGAAAAAGAACAGCGGGTTATATATGCACTTTTAAGAGAAAGCCTGAATAATATGATCAAGCATGCCGGAGGACATTATCTTTACATTGAAATAGACAATTCCGGAGAAGATGTGCAGGTATGTCTGCACAATGATGGAGAGATACCCAAACAGAAAATAGAAGAAAAGGGCGGACTTCGCAATCTCAGGATGATGGTAGAATCAATAGATGGAGAGTTTCGCATTGAAAGTTTCCCGATTTTTGCAATTTATGTGACCTTAAAAAAGGAGAAAGTATGGAGAAAGTAAAAGTAATGATCGTAGATGATCAGTATATAGCCAGGCAGTTATTTGAAATGTACATAAAATCCAGTGAAAAATATAAACTTGTAATGCAGGTAGATTCAGCAGCATTGGCCACAAAAGCACTGAAAGGAAATCCAGTTGATTTAATTCTGATGGACATTCTTATGTCAGATGGTTCGAATGGACTGTCAGCCGCCTGTGAGATAAAAAAATTCAGACCAGAAGTGAAGATTATTGCTGTAACATCTATGCCGGAAACATCTTGGCTTACAAGGGCAAGAGAGATTGGAATCGATAGCTTCTGGTATAAAGAAGCATCGAAAGAAACTATCCTGCAGGTAATGGACAGAACGATGAGTGGAGAATCTGTTTATCCGGATAAGGTACCACAAGTTAAGGTAGGGATGGCCACAAGTCATGAATTTACAGAACGGGAAATGGAAGTACTGCGATTGATGACCACTGGTGCTTCGAATGCTGCGATCGCTGAAAAACTGGTGATTTCGGAAAGTACTGTGAAAAATCACATCCATCGAATGTTGGAAAAGACAGGCTGTGAAAGCCGCACAGAGCTTGCAATAGAAGCAAGAATTAGTGGAATTGCAATAAAGATATAAAAATAGATCTTTTGGTTCATGTCTTTCTTTTGATTAATTGATATGATATTTAAGAGAGAGTTTTCGCTTAAAAGGGGGGACGAGAATGAGATCTACAGAAGAAAAAATCAAAAGAAAAGTTATCAGTGTGGTTATTATTGTAGCAATTCTGTCAACGATGGCCGGGTGTGGAAAAAGTCAGAGCCGCAAAGAACCAATCACATTGACTATCTGGCATGTATATGGAGGACAGACAGATTCTCCGTTAAATGATCTGATCGATGAATTTAATGGGACGGAAGGGAAAAAAGAAGGTATAAAAATCCAGGTAGGGATGGTATCTAATACAAATACGATTCATGAAGAAGTACTAAAAGCAGCGAATAAAGATCCGGGAGCGGCAAAATTACCAGATCTTTTTATCTCATATCCCAAAACAGTGCTAGCTATGAATGATTCCGGTATATTGGCAGATTATCATGATTATTTTTCAGAAAACGAGTTGAAAGATTTTATACCGGAGTTTCTTAAAGAAGGTGAAATTGACGGTCGCCTCCTCGTATTTCCGGTTGCTAAATCTACAGAAATCTTATTTGTTAACAAGACGATATTTGATCGTTTTTCAGCAGATACCGGAGCTTCTATGGAACAGCTTACCACTTGGGAAGATCTTTTTGACTTGGCAGATACCTATTATGAATGGTCAGATGCTCAGACTCCTGATGTAGATGGTGATGGAAAGAGCATGTTTGTTCATGATTATCATTTTAATTATTTTCAAGTAGGAGTAGAGTCACTGGGGACAGATTTTTTTAATGGGGACAAAATCGTCTATGATACCAGCGAGTTTGGGCAAGTATGGGAGCCTTATGCAAGGGCGGCTATAGAAGGTGGAATCTGGTTAAATGAAGGGTATGCAACAGAGCCTCTTAGAACAGGTGAGTCCATTGTCAGTGTAGCATCTTCAGCCAGTGTATTATATTATGAAGATATTGTAACTTACTCCGATAATCGTTCTGAGCCAATTGAAATTATTGCCAGACCAGTTCCGGTCTTCAAAAATGGAGGCAGGCTTGTTATGCAAAGAGGTGCAGGAATCTGCCTTACAAAGTCTGATCCAGAAAGAGAAGAAGCAGCAGCAAAATTTGTAAAATGGCTGACTGAACCAGAAAAGAATGTTCAATTTGTTACAAGCGTGGGATATATGCCAGTGACGGAAAAGGCATTCGAATTATTACCGGAAGCAATAAATAATCTTACAAATGAAAAATATAAAAGTCTGTATCAGGCATTCATAGATACACAAAATGAATATACATTTTATTGCGCACCTCAAATGGATAGTTATCTTGACTCGGAAATGAAATTCGAAAAAAATATCAGAATGAAATTAACATCTGCAAGAAAAAGATATATGAACAACGAGGCAGATATAGAAACATTAGTATGGGATACATTTCAGGAATTTAGTGATTCGATGGAATAATAAGATAGAGTATGGGTAAGAAATGATAAAGAAAATAAAAGAACTTGGCCAGATTATCTATCTGGCAAGAAAAAAGAATATTCCAATGCGAAAAAAGCTGATGCTGTACTTATGCACCATGGTCATGGCAGGTCTTGGAATAGTGTGTCTGCTGCTTGTCCTGACAAGAAATCTGTTTGGAACGCATAAACAGATACAAGATGTATTACAGATGCAGTTGGATTCCAGTACAGCACAGATGCAGGAAGATCTTGAACAATATACAGGATATGGACTTTCTCTTTCCGGACAGATCAGTCAGAATATAGATAATCAATTGAAAAATAATGCAAAGAAACTTACAGATTATAATGATGACCAGGAAGCACTGATTGAATTACAGAGACAGATATATCCGGAAATGAATACGACAATTCAAATCTGTCGTCCGAGTGGTGTATATGCAGTATTGGATGCTACAGTCAATACGAAAATATCCGGGAGTGAAAAGTCAAGAAGCGGACTTTATCTAAGATTAAAAAATGTTACCAATACTGGAAATTTAATGGCGGAGACCATTTTGTTCCGTGGCAGTCCGGATATTGCACGCGAAAAAGAACTGGAATTACATAATCGATGGAATTTGGAGTTTAATACGGATGTAATGCCGGGATATCACACATTGGTAGATGAAAAAAAACGAAAAGGAATGTCATATTTCTGGAGTGAGAAGACGTCATTGACCGGAACGTGGGAAGATGTCATGTTCTTGTGTGTCCCGATCATTGGAAATTCAGGAGACATATATGGACAATGTGGAGTGGAACTGAATTCCATGTATTTTAATCAGAATTACACAGCTGTAGACAGCAAATACGGCTCTATGGTTACGATACTTGCACCAGTCAGCGATCAGATATTGGAAGTGCAGAAAGGTATGACAGGTTCTACCGATGGAACCTGGCTTCAGTCAGTTGAAGATTTAAAAATCAATCATAAGAAATATTACAATGAATATTTTTCCGGTCAAGGAGAGTTTATAGGTCTGCAGAAGGAAATACAGATTCCGGGAGAAAAAGAAAATCGGTGGGTAGTTGCAGTACTTCTTCCGAAAGATAAATGGCAAGCTTCTGTCTGGCGGAACCGAAATTATATGATGTTAGCCGGAATAGGTTTTTTAGTTGTGATGTTTTTCCTTGCAAATCATTTGTCACAGAGGTTTGTTAAGCCTATACTTCGGGGATTTTCTGACATTGTTGGAAATAAAGAACTTTTAAGAAATGAATCGGGTATTGAAGAGTTAGAAGAATTATTGCGATTCACTGGTGAACAGAAGAAAAATGAAAAGATCCATACACAGTCACTGCCACCGAATATTGAAGAATTGTTTACTAGATTTGCACTGGGAGTATGTACTTTGACAAAAACAGAGTATATAATTTTTCATTACTATATGGAAGGATACGAGATTGCACAGATTCCTGAAATTGCATTTATTAGTATGAGTACGGTAAAAAAACATAATAGAAATATCTATGAAAAATTAAAAGTTTCATCTTACAATGAACTGATGTTATATCTGGATCTGTTTGAGAGATGCGGACGGATCAGTGAGCTGGAACGATAAGATGATTACAGGATTAAGTGATGGAAACCGAGCAGAGGGCGAAAGCCTTTTGCCCGGTTTTTCTGTTGCCAAGCATACGACAAAAAGGTCCGGTGGACCTTTTTTAGTTTTAGGTAAAAAGAACTATGTTGTGATCGACATGAAGAGAAAGCTTGTATTATAAGGGAAAAATAATGGTATACCTGGTATACCATTAACGAAAACAGGCCATTAAGTAGCCGTGGGTGAATAGAAAATAATAAAAAAAACATATAAGATAAAACCAGAAAATCACATAGCTCAAAGATTTGAAAAGAAGAAAAAGGAGATGATCAAAATGAAAAAGAGAGCATTAGGAATTATTCTTTCTGTCTTATGTGTACTTTTATTATTTAGTGCGTGTGGCGGAAAAGATAAGAAAGAAAAAAAGAAATCTGATGAAGCCAAGGTGAAAGTTGAAAAAGAAGAGTCGGAAGAAAAAGAAGATGAAGAAGAGGAAGTAAAACTTTCACCAGAAGAAGGAACACCATTTACGACAGAAGCCGTACGTGATGTGACAATGGGACCGGTTACAGTACATTGTCAGTGGATTCCATTTGAAAGTCCATATATTGTAGATGATATTTTCAGTGGACGTGTAGCTGCAGCAGGTGACCGGGTATGGATACTCGCAGATGACAAGTTAAAAGAATATCAGTATGCAAATGATGCAGTTACATTTGTAAAAGATATTCCAATTGGTGATGGGTATTCAGAGATCACAGCAGATGAAACAGGGAACTTATATGTTTCCAGTAAGCTTACCAATAATGCATTCTTGAGAATTAAGGACGGAAACATAGAAGAGCTGGCAAAGGACATTGGACCTGTAAAAATGCAAAGAAGTGGAAATGTTGGTATATCTGCTCTCTTTGATATAAAAAAGATTGTAGTAGCAGATGGAACAGCAACAGCACAGGACTGGATGCCGCAGGAGTACGATATTATAAGCACAGCACTGATCAGTGAGAACTATGCATATATCGGAGGACGCAGTGAGGAATTAGATGCCTATATTTTAAAAGCATATGATATGGAAGGAAATCACTTACTGACCTTCGGAGAAAAGGGAAAAGATGGTGATGATTGGCTTGCATATGTATCACAGATCATGGAAATTCCAGAAGGTTTCTTTGGAATTGATGCGAATATGCGAGATCTCTATATCTGGGGACCGGATGCAAGTGTACTTGGCTCAGTAGAAGCACCGGATCTGTTTGGAGCTAGATATGCATGGATTGCAGGTGCAGCTAAACAGGACGATGGAAGTATATTGGTTGCATTGACACAAGATCGAGATGATGATTCAGCTACTGAATTATTACTTTACAGATTGAGCGGATTTTAAATTAGAGCAAAATTAATTAGAAATATTTTATAAGGAGGAAAATTATATGAGGTATGAAATCACAGGAGGGAATTTACCAGTCGTTATTTGTTATTTACAGTCAGGAGAAGGTATGATCACAGAATCCGGAAGTATGAGCTGGATGAGCCCGAATATGAAAATGGAGACAGTCGGCGGAGGAATGAAGAAGATGCTTGGAAGAGCATTTTCAGGAGAAAATGCATTTCAGAATCGTTACAGTGCGCAGGGCGGCGATGGAATGATTGCATTTGCTTCCAGCTTTCCAGGTTCTGTCAATGCATTAGAGATTGGACCAGGAAAGAGCATGATCGTTCAGAAAAAAGCATTTCTTGCAGCGGAGGAGGGCGTAGAACTTTCTGTTTACATGCAGAAAAAACTTGGAAAAGGATTGTTTGGTGGTGAAGGATTCATCATGCAGAAATTAACCGGACAAGGAACAGCATTTATTGAAATTGATGGTTACGGAGTAGAATATAATCTTGCTCCAGGACAGGAAATGATTGTTGATACAGGTTACCTGGCTGCAATGGAAGAGACTTGTACAATGGACATTGTTAAAGTCGAAGGAATGAAAAATATGTTCCTTGGTGGTGAAGGATTATTTAATACTGTAGTGAGAGGACCAGGTAAGATTATTCTTCAGACAATGCCGATCGCAAATGTTGCAGCGCTGCTCCAGCCATTTTTTGCAGACGGAAAAAAATAAATAAGTAATCTAAGAACACATAAGAGGAAAGGGTGAATTTATTATGAGAAAAAAATTGGCGGTCTTAATTGCTGTGATCACAGCCGCTATGATGCTTTTCGGATGTGGCGGAAAAGATATGTCCGGAAGTGAATATCTCGGAAAGTGGAAAGCAACAAAGGCTGAATATGCCGGAATAGAAGTTGGAGTAGATACCGTATTTGATGAATTTCATTTTACACTACAGGATAACGGAAAAGTAAAATTAAATGTAAATGGTGATGAAACAACTGGTAAATGGGATGAAACAGAGAATGGTATTTCAATAGAAGATGAGATGGAATTCCAGAAATTAGATGACAATACGTTGACCTATGAAGTCAGTGGAGTCACAGTTCATTTTGCCAGAGATTAATCAAGAAACAAAGTATGCCGAAAGCATTCTTGAATAAGGTGAAATAGGTGAAAATAAGTCAGGTGGAGCACATCTTGTGGTGGGTTCCGCCTGAGTGTGATATCAGATGCGAAAGGAGTTAAAAATATGGGACTTATTAAAGCGGCAATGGGAGCAGCAGGCGGTGTTATGGCGGATCAATGGAAAGAATTTTTCTATTGTGATGCGTTGGATCAGGATACATTGATGATCAAAGGTCAGAAACGTACAGGAGCAAGATCTTCCAATACAAAAGGAAGTGACAACATTATTAGTAACGGTTCCGGAATTGCAGTAGCAAATGGACAGTGTATGATGATTGTAGAACAGGGTAAAGTTGTGGAAGTTTGTGCAGAGCCAGGAGAGTATACATATGATACATCTTCCGAACCAAGTATTTTTGCCGGAAATTTAAGTGACAGTATTAAATCAACATTTATGACAATTGGAAAAAGATTTACATACGGTGGTGACACGGGTAAAGATCAGAGAGTCTATTATTTTAATACGAAAGAAATTACAGACAATAAATTTGGTACAGCAAATCCAGTCTGGTTCCGTGTAGTCGATCAAAAAATCAACCTGGATAAAGATGTTGAAATACGCTGTAATGGAATTTATTCCTATCGTATCACAAATCCACTTTTGTTCTATACGAATTTAGGCGGAAATGTATCAGACCGATTTGAAAGAAGTGAGATTGACACACAGCTTCGCACAGAATTTATCAATGCTCTTCAACCGGCATTTGCGAAGATAGCTGAACTGGAGATACGTCCAAGCCAGATTCCGGCACATTCTATGGAAATTGGAGATGCGATGAATGAGGTGCTGACGAAAAAATGGTCAGAACTTAGAGGAATTTCAATTGTATCTGTAGCATTTAATCCAGTTACATTGAAAGAAGAAGATGCAGAGGCAATCAAACAGGCACAGAATGCATCGATGTATCGCGATCCGAATATGATGGCAGCTACTCTTGGAATGGCTCAGGCAGAGGCAATGAAGACTGCTGCCGGTAATCCTAATGGTGCGATGATGGGATTTATGGGTATGAACATGGCCGGAGGCGGTATGGGTGGCATGAATCTTCAAGGACTCTATAACCAGGGAGCAGCACAACAACAGATGCAGCAACAACAGATGCAGGAACAGCAGATGCGTGAACAACAGATGCAGCAACAACAGATAAAACAGCAGGAAATGGCACAGAACACACAGACGACAGAAACAGCGGCTGGCTGGACGTGCGCTTGTGGTAAAGTAAATACCGGAAAATTCTGCATAGAGTGCGGAAAACAAAAACCGGCAGATGGCTGGACTTGTAGTTGTGGAACTGTGAATAAGGGGAAATTCTGTATGGAGTGTGGAAAACAAAAACCGGCAGGAGAACCATTATATCGCTGTGATAAATGTGGCTGGGAGCCTGAAGATCCAAAGAATCCACCAAGATTCTGTCCAGAGTGCGGAGATCCATTTGATGAGAATGACATGCAGTAAGCAGAAGGTTTTATAACTAATTAGGGAAAGGAGTTGAGAGGATGTCTGATTTAAGAGAATATAAATGCCCTGCATGTGGAGGAGCTATGGAGTTTGATAGCGGATCTCAAAAGATGAAATGTCCATTTTGCGACACAGAAGTATCTATTGAAGAATTCGAACAGGAACAGAAGAAAAATCCAGAGGAAACACGCTGGGAAGCTGGTAATGGAGCACAATGGAAAGAAGATGAAATTTCTGGCATGGCAGTTTATTCTTGTCAGTCCTGTGGCGGTGAAATTACAGCAGACAAAACAACAGGAGCTACGACATGTCCGTTCTGTGGAAATCGTGTTGTTCTAAAAGGCCAGTTTGAAGGAGAATTGAGGCCGGATTATATCATTCCGTTTAAGCTGGATAAAAAGGCTGCAAAAGCAGCTTACTATAAACATTTAGAAAAGAAATCATTTCTTCCAAAAGTATTCAGCTTTGAAAATCACATTGATGAGATTGTAGGTGTCTATGTTCCATTCTGGCTGTTCGATGTAGATGCACAGGCATATATGACATACAATGCAGAGCGGATACGAACCTGGAGACAGGGAAATAAAGAACATACGGAGCATGAATATTATCATGTGGACAGAGCCGGCGGCATTGAATTTGAACATGTTCCAACAGATTGTTCAAGAAAAATGGACGATGCACTTATGGAAGCAATCGAACCATATGATTTTAAAGATGCTGTGCCATTTCAGACACCGTATCTTGCCGGATATGTGGCAGACCGATATGATGTGAATATGGAAGAATGTATGGGGCGTGCAACCAATCGGATCCGGCAAAGTGCGGAAGATGCTCTTAGAGAGACTGTAAAAGGGTATCAGACAGTTACTACTACAAATCGTCAGATTAATATTATGAGTGCGCAGTACTGGTATGCAATGTATCCTGTCTGGGTTTTAAATACGACCTGGAAAGGAGAAAAATATACATTTGCCATGAATGGACAGACGGGAAAGATGGTTGGAGATCTTCCGGCAGATCAAGGTGCTTTCTGGAAATTTGTAGGACTTAGAGGAGTGATCCTTGGAGCAATTATTTATGCTGTCATGTGGATCGTGACATTGATATAGAAGGAGGGATCAAAGATGAAAATGAGTTCTGAAAAGAAAAAAATATTCGGTGTGATTCTTTCTTTCCTTTTGGTATTTAGTATGTCTGTTCCGGTAATGGCAGAAGATGAAAACTATCCGAGATATTTGGATGACGCAGGACTTTTGAGTAGTAGTCAGGCTCAAAAGCTTGAGAAAAAACTGGATAAAATCAGCAAAGAACATCATTGTGACGTTGTGATTGCAGTGGCCAATACTACAAACGGCCAGGATATCGAATCATTTACAGAGGATTTCTATGATTCGATGGGATATGGGCAAGGTGAGAAAAAAAGCGGAATTATGCTGATGGTCAGCATGAAAGAACGGCAGTGGAATATGTGTACGACCGGAGATGCAATCGATGCGTTTACCGATGCAGGACTTGATTATATCGGTGAAACATTTATCACTTATCTTAGTGATGAGAAGTATAACAAAGCTTTTACTACATTTGCCAGGTTAAGCGATAAATTCCTGAACCAGGCAGAGAAAGGTAAACCATATGATTCAGGACACATGCCAAAAGGAAGTGTCTCACCGTTTTGGATATTTGGTGATCTGGCGATTGGAATTTTAATTGCATTGATTTGGGGAAATGTAAAAAAAGCAAAACTTAAATCTGTGAAAAAGCAGGTGGCAGCTCAGGAATATACAAAACCAGGAAGTCTCAGACTGACGATGAATTCTGATCGGTTCGTGAACAGAACTGTGACTACGCGGGTGATTCAAAATAACAATTCTAATTCTTCCGGAGGTGGCAGTTCGGTCCATAATGGATCATCAGGAACTTCTCACGGAGGAAAGAGCGGAAGCTTTTAGTAAGGACGAAAGAAGGTGACAGAGTGAACGAGAGATTATATAAAAGAAAAATAAGATTGCTTATCTCTATAGTCTTAGTGCTGGTAATGGCGTTTTCTGGTTGTAATGGAAAACAAAAAAAGCAGGAAAGAAAGCGGGAAAATCGTCAGGAAAGCCAGCAGGGAAAAAAGGAAACTGTGAAAGCGGATAACAAAGATCTTTCAAAATCCGAACAGTCACTCCAAAACCTTCAGAAGAATCTAAGGAGAAGCCGCATGCCAATGGCAGCCGCATACCTTGGATATGCAGATGATAACAGTCCATTTCGGGATCAAGTCCGGACGCTGTTGAAGAATGGAAAATATGAAGAACAATATTCTTTTTTGGCAGATGTCCCAAAAGAAAATTACATTTCCTATAACGGGGAAGAAGTATATGCAATTGTTCCGCAAAGTACTCAGTATGCTATGAAGGTTGAGTCTTTTGATTGGGATGAAAATGCAAATGCAATGGTCCGGGATACATTGTACATAAGCCAAAAGGCAGCTCCTGTGATACTTAAGTGTAATCTCAGTGAGCTGAGTTACAATGTTGTCATCACATTGACAAAAGGGACAGAGACATTTTCTTACTCCCCATCATTAAGTCTCATGGATGGGGCATTGTATGCATATAATCTGGATGGGATGGAAATCTATGATTTCACGCTTTATGATAATCTGGAGATACCAGTCTGGAATGAAGGCGGAGAATGCGGAGGATGCGGTGATCCGGAAGGTTATGGTGCCCCTTTAGAGGCTGCAGGAGAAGAACCTGGACTGATCGGGCAATGGCTATCAACAGAATTGAAAAATCAGTCCGGACAGAATATTACATACGGAATGTATTTTGGAGATTATCAATATTTTGAATTCCAGTATGGTCAAATGGGACATGATTTAGAATGTTGGTCGGGAACTTTTGAGGTAACAGACCAGTTCAGAAATGGAGAACTCGTTGTACATTATGTGTTGTACACTCCTGATGGTACACGGGAGGGAGAGTTTTATACAATGGTAAATTATGGAGAAATGCTTGTAACAGAAGGAAGTGGAGATGCAATATTTCCATTTACAGATGCAAGTACAGAATGGTTTTATTCTTATTAAGATGATACTTCGTGTCGGGCAACAGTTAAGGGTACTCTGGAAGACAGGGTATCCTTTCTTAGTGAAAAAAACCAGTCATAAATCCTGTCCATTTACATATATTGAGAGTAAGAGGTGAGAAATCATGAAAGAAGAAGTTATTTTAACCATTTTGCCGCATCAGCTCAGGGAGGTTCTTAAGAGAGAGAATATTGATTTCCAGAGTATTCAGGAAATCAGGCTTCGGGTCGGAAAACCTTTGATTTTGCTGTACAGAGGAAATGAAGTGATTCCTAAGGCAGACGGCAGGCCGTATTACATCACAAAAGATGAAATACGGGAAATGTTAGATTACATCAGTGGATATTCACTGTACTCTTATGAACGTGAGATGAGTCAGGGATATATTACAATTGAAGGAGGGCATAGAGTGGGACTGTCAGGACAGGCTATAATGGAAAACGGAAAGGTGAAAAATTTAAAATACATTTCATCGATCAATGTGAGAATGTCACATGAAATACTTGGATGTGCAGATGGACTATTGCCTTATATTACTTTCCACAGGCGATTGTATCATACACTTCTTGTCTCGCCTCCGGGTTGTGGAAAGACGACACTACTTCGGGATCTGATACGACAAATTTCAGAAGGCAATGAGTTTATTAAGGGAATGTCTGTCGGTGTTGTCGATGAACGTTCAGAGATTGCCGGCTGTTACAGAGGTGTGGCACAGAATCATCTGGGAATCCGTACAGATGTACTGGATGGGTGTCCAAAGGCTGAGGGAATGATCATGCTGATTCGTTCGATGCGTCCCGAAGTTATTGCAGTTGATGAAATTGGAGGGAGTGAAGATGTACATGCTATTGAATATGCAATGCATTGCGGCTGCCGTATGATTGCAACAGCTCACGCAGATTCTATGGAGGAACTACAAAAGAAACCAGTATTTGATCGGTTGATACGGGAAAAAAGATTTGAACGTTATGTATTACTTGGAAATGAGCCACAGATAGGAACGATTCAGGAAATTTATGATGAGAGAGGTTCGCTTCTGTATCAGGATCAGGAGGAAAAAACTGCTATATGTTAAAGTTTCTTGGAAGTCTTTTTATAGTAAGTTCTATGACCGGGATTGGAATCTGGAAAGCAGAAGAAGTGAAACACTCCTATCAGGCGTTAGGAAAAATATATCATTTGATTGGAATGATGAAAAATGAATTAAGTTATGCGGGCTCGGAATTTGGAGAAATGTTCGAATGTCTTTCGAAAAAAATGGATGCACCATATCGAAATTGGCTGCTTGGAATGAAAATACAGATGGAAAGAAGAGATGGAAAGACATTTTCTGAAATATGGGAGGATAATGTCAATGGTTTTTTGAAGGAAAGCGGACTTGGTATGGAAGCTTTAAACCATTTAAAAATGCTGGGCAGAAATCTTGGAGGAGCCGATCGGCAGATGCAGATTTGGTCCATGGAACGTTATTTGAAACAAATAGAATTACAGATGGACGAGATGAGAAAAGATATTCAAATGCGAATGAAAGTGCGAATTTGTCTAGGAGCAAGTGCAGGCATATTGATTACCATATTCTTGATATAACAAAGGAATATTTAGTTGTAAATGAAAAACCATGAGCTGCGAATGTGAATCAGGAGGTAACTATGAGTGTCAATTTAATCTTCAAAATTGCAGCAGTTGGAATTCTTGTGTCTGTTATAAGTCAGGTGCTCAAACACAGTGGGAGAGAGGAACAGGCATTTCTGACAAGCCTTGCAGGCCTGATTCTTGTATTATTTTGGATTGTACCTTACATATATGAACTTTTTGAATCGATCCAAAGATTGTTTACACTGTAAAAGAGCAGTGAGCGCGAAAAGGAAAGGCGGCATCTTACATGAGTATTTTGAAAGTAGGGGCTCTCGCAGTTGCCGGAGTTCTTCTGGCAGTTCAGTTTAAAAATGGGAAAACAGAATATAGCACTTATATAAGTGTTGTATTGGGAATTTTAATTTTTGGCGGAATTTTGGGATATCTGGAAATATTGATCCATGCATTTGATAAGTTGGAAGAGGATTTGGATTTAGATTATGCATATGTCGCAATTTTATTGAAAATGCTTGGAATTACTTATGTGTCGGAACTTGTGTCTACAATCTGTAAAGATGCAGGATATCAGTCAGTTGCACTTCAGATTGAAATATTTGCAAGGCTTGGGATCATGGTTTTGTGTATTCCGATTCTTATGACACTTCTGGAGGTTGTACGAGGGTTTCTGGGGTAGAGCGTATGTTGATAAGAAAAATATCGGACGTGGAAAAATTCACGAAAAATTCCCGGAGATTTATGTGTCGGAGATTTGTGGGATTAGGGATACTTTTTTTGTGCTTCTGTATGGAGTTACTTATTGGGAGAAATGTTTATGCATCACAGCTGCAATCAGGTATAAACGATGAATCTGCACTGAATTCAAGTGTTGTCTGGCAGTTTGCAGATCAGTACGACTACGGCGAAATTGATGAGACATTAAAAGAACTCTTTCCCAAGGAAAGGCTGGATTTTAAAGAAATACTTATAGGAGTTCTGTCTGGTGATATTACATTTTCAGCTCAATTATTGAAGCAGCTTGTTAAAGAACAGTTCTCCTATGCATTTGCGAGCAGCAGGCAGAACCTGATACATATTCTCATGCTGGCGATTATGACGGCAGTATTTACGAATTTTGCCCGGGCATTTGGAAATGGTCAGGCAGCAGACACCGGCTTTTACGTGATGTATCTTCTGATTGTGGCACTTTGTCTGAATTCCTGCCAGATCATCATGGACTGGGTGGAGGCAGGAATCAGCAATCTGATACAGTTCATGACAGTATTTGGTCCTATTTATTTTCCGGCGGTGGCAGTCGCAAAAGGGAGTGTGACTGCAATTTCTTTTTACAGCCTGACGCTTTTTCTTGTATATCTGGTAGAGATGTTTCTGGAGTATGTGGTGCTCCCGGCAATTCATATTTATATTTTAGTAAGTATGCTGAATTATTTGACGAAGGAATCGTATCTGAGCAAACTGGCAGAGTTGATAAAGACTGTACTTGTGTGGATTATGAAGACAATTCTGGCAGGTGTAGTGGGGCTGAATCTGGTGCAGAGCCTTTTAAGTCCTGCTATGGATACAGTCAAGAGAAGTGCGTTGACGAGGGGCACTGAGGCAATACCTGGGATCGGAGATGCGATTGGCGGTGTGACAGAGGTGATTTTTGCTTCGGCAGTGCTTGTGAAAAATGGAATAGGTGTAGTGGGAGCAATTATCTGTTTTGCTCTTTGCCTGATGCCGATTGTACAGATAGGGGCAATCGCACTTCTTTATAAACTGGCGGCAGCTCTGATGCAGCCGGTATCAGATGTCCGGATTATTGGATGTATGGAGACTGTAGGAGAAGGTATGAGGCTTTTGATCCGGGCAGTGTTTACAGTAGGAATGTTGTTCCTTATTACAATTATACTGGTGGCGGCATCTACTGGGACAACATAAAAGCTTTACAGCAAAATGAAACTGTGAAAAGACATAAGACAGAAACAGGAAGGAGAAACAAGTGGTTCAGGAATGTTATGACTGGGTGTGGAAACTGGCTGGATATCTGATTTTTATGACGGCAGTATTACAGCTTGTCCCAGGAGAGAAAGACCGCAAGTACATTCATTTTTTTACAGGACTGGTGCTGATCATTCTGATAGCATCGCCTGTGATAAAATTCTTTACTTCAGATGATCTATTTGTTCAGTTTCAGGATCAGTATGATGCAATGGAGACACAGGTAGAGGAGATGTTAAAGAATACCTCCGGATTGGAATCTGTGATGAAATCTCAGGATAACAGAAACGCAGAAGATGAGCTAAGTGAAAACGTGGAAGGGGGAGAGCCCGGTGGAATCCAGGTGGAGGAAATCCGAATCGGACACGGCAGTGAAAATCCGTAAGGTGTTTGAACATTTAAAGCATGGAAAGGTAAAAAAAGACCAGCTTCTTATCGTGTTTTTGGTGGGAATTCTTTTACTCGTGATTTCAATTCCTGCCGGAACTAAGAAAGACAGCAATACTGGAACTAAGAAAACACTGGCCAATTCGTCAAAAAGCAGTGTCGGAACGACAAAGCAGAGTGAGTATACAGCTTATATGGAAGAACGACTGGAACGGATTCTCTCCCAGATTGACGGGGCGGGACAGGTGCAGGTGATGATTACCTGGAAGTCTGATGGTGAAAAGGTGGTTGAAAAGGACAGAAAGTCCAATGAGGAAAATGTGTCCGAGCAGGACAGTCAGGGAGGCAGTAGGACAACGAGCAGCCATGACACGCAGGAGACGACAGTCTATAATAGTGGAAGCAGTACTTCCGGTGTACAGGAGCCTTATGTCAGCAAGGAGCTTTCCCCTCAAGCACAAGGTGTGATTGTGATTGCGCCGGGCGGAGACGATGCAGTAGTCGTAAAAAATATTACGGAAGCTGTGCAGGCATTATTTGAGATAGACACGCATAAGATTAGAATAATGAAAGGCGGGAGGGTGAAGTAAGTGAAGCGAATCTTAAAAAAGAATCAATTGATCATTGCGGCTCTTGCAGTGATGATCGCAGCAGCAGGATATCTGAATTATTCCGGAAGATTATTACCGGGATCTCAGAATACGAAGGAGGCAGGCAGTGACCTTGCGAATAAAGAACTTCTGGATATTTCTGATGAAGATGTTGCCAGTGCTTCCGGGGATATCAAAAGCCAGGACGGCGATGAAGGCGAAGTAGATGGCAATCCAGGCGAAGCGGTCTTAACTTCAGGGGATGCTCAGGCAGTGGCTGCACAGGCGAAGGTCACAAGAGAACAGGTGCGTGCCAAGAACAAGGAGACGCTTCAGAGCATCATTGACAGTGACTCTTTAAGTGATGCCCAGAAGCAGGACGCTGTGGCGCAGATGGTAGCCATGACAGAGATTGCAGAAAAAGAAACGGCAGCAGAGACAATGCTGGCGTCAAAAGGCTTTCTTGATTCTGTAGTCAGTATTTCAGAGGACTCTGCAGACGTTGTTGTTAATGCATCAGAACTGACGGAAGCAAACCGGGCTCAGATTGAAGACATTGTAACAAGGAAAACAGGCGTGGCAGCGCAGAATATTGTAATCACTCCAGTATATGCAGAAGGAAAATAATCGATTTACGCAGACTTGTTACTTTGCGATAAGGCGGCTATCTACAGCCGCCAAATTTTCGTTGAGGAAAATGTCTCCTTATGCTATAATGTATGTCGCTGATTGAAACATGAGATAAGTCCACATTTGTTCATAACTTTAATAAATGTAAAAAATATGATGTAGATATGAAGTGTGAAGATGGGACAGTTTAGATAGGAGAATTCAAATATATGTCAAAGATAAAGGACGATGTTAAGAAACAGATTGAGAAAAGACGAACATTTGCGATCATTTCCCATCCGGATGCCGGTAAGACGACTCTGACTGAGAAGTTTCTGCTATATGGAGGAGCAATCAATCAGGCGGGAAGTGTAAAGGGAAAAGCAACATCAAAACATGCAGTTTCTGACTGGATGGAAATTGAGAAAGAAAGAGGTATTTCAGTTACTTCTTCTGTATTGCAGTTCAATTATGGAGGATATTGTATCAACATTCTGGACACACCGGGACATCAGGACTTCTCAGAGGATACATACCGTACTCTGATGGCAGCAGATTCTGCGGTCATGGTCATTGATGCATCCAAGGGTGTTGAGGCACAGACAAGAAAGCTGTTCAAAGTATGTACGATGCGCCATATTCCGATTTTTACATTTATCAATAAGATGGACCGTGAGGCGATGGATACATTTGAACTATTAGATGATATTGAAAATGAACTGGGAATCGCGACCTGTCCGGTCAACTGGCCGATCGGCTCCGGTAAGGAGTTCCGTGGTGTCTATGACCGTGCTACAAAGAGTGTGGAATTATTCTCAGATACAAGAAAGGGTACGACACAGGGAGAAGTGCAGATTGTGCCGATCGACGATCCTTCCCTGAATGGACTCATCAGTGAAGAGCAGAAAGCAAAGCTGGAGGAAGAGATTGAACTTCAGGATGGAGCCGGAGCAGAACTGGATCAGGAGATGGTAAGTAAAGGAGAACTTTCACCGGTATTCTTCGGATCTGCTCTGACGAACTTTGGAGTAGAGACATTCTTGAAGCATTTCCTTAAGATGACTACATCACCGCTTCCAAGAAAGTCTGATAAAGGTGAGATCGACCCGATGGAAGAAGGCGATTTTTCTGCATTTGTATTTAAGATTCAGGCAAATATGAATAAAGCACACCGTGACCGTATCGCATTTATGCGTATCTGTTCCGGAGAATTCGAGGCAGGTATGGATGTATTCCATATGCAGGGAGGCAAGAAAGTACGACTTTCCCAGCCACAGCAGATGATGGCCAGTGAGCGCCACATGGTGGATAAAGCTTACGGTGGAGATATTATCGGTGTCTTTGATCCGGGAATTTTCTCAATCGGAGATACATTGACAACCTCCTCTGACAAGTTCAGTTATGAAGGAATCCCGACTTTTGCACCGGAACATTTTGCAAGAGTGCGTCAGGTCGATACGATGAAACGTAAACAGTTCATCAAAGGAATTAATCAGATTGCGCAGGAAGGTGCGATCCAGATATTCCAAGAGTTTAATACAGGTATGGAAGAGATCATTGTAGGAGTTGTAGGAGTTTTGCAGTTTGATGTTTTAAAATATCGTCTGGAGAATGAATATAACGTAGATATCAGACTGGAGAATCTGCCATATGAGTATATCCGCTGGATTGATAATCCGCAGGACTTCGATCTTGCAAAACTTTCAGGTACTTCTGATATGAAGAAAGTGAAGGATTTAAAAGACCGTCCGCTTCTTCTTTTTGTCAATGAGTGGAGTATCCGCATGACCCAGGAGCGTAACGATGGACTGGTTCTGACTGAATTTGCCCGATAAGGTTTGTAAATATTTACCGTGAACCTTTGCAAATGTATGCGAATGTGGTAAAATGCTTAAAAAGGACGTATAGAAAAACCGAAAGGATTGGTAGATATGAGTAAAGAAGAAAAGAAAACTTATACAATAAAGTCAGATGAGAATCTGGGCGAAGTAAAGATTGCCGATGAAGTTGTAGCAATTATCGCAGGACTTGCAGCTATGGAAGTAGAAGGTGTTTCTTCTATGGCAGGGAATGCGACAAGAGAGCTGATCGCAAAGCTTGGAATGAAATCTTTATCCAAAGGTGTAAAAGTAGATGTCCTGGACGGCATCGTGACTGTGACACTGGCTCTTAATATGAGCTATGGATACAGTATTAAAGATATTACAGCAAAAGTGCAGGAGAAGGTAAAAGCTGCAATTGAAAATATGACAGGACTTGAGGTTGCGGACGTGAATATCCGTGTAGCTGGAGTTGATGTGCCGGAGGAAGCATAAGTGAAGAGAACAGAGATGAGGGAACACATTTTCAGAATGGTGTTCAGTTATGAATTTAACAGTGATCAGGAGATGCCGCAACAGATGCAGCTTTATTTTGAACAGCTTGACCAGGAACCAAAAGAGGAAGACATGGCATATATCAGAGACAAGGCTCTGAACGTCATCTTGAAATCTGAAGAGATTGATGAGATGCTCAATGAACATGTGACAGGCTGGAAGACAAGCCGCATGAACAAGGTGGATCTAAGTATCTTAAGACTTGCGGTCTATGAGATGAAATATGACGAGGACGTACCGGTAGGAGTTGCAATCAACGAAGCGGTAGAGCTCGCAAAAAAATACAGTGGTGATGAAGGCCCGGCATTTATCAATGGTGTGCTGGCCCGGCTGTCATAAATAACAGACTGATATACGCCTGACGGGGGATTGAGTAGAACATTACATGTTGCCCCGCGGGCGAATCTTGAATATAGAGGTGTGTAATGACACGGAATGTATATACGGTAGGCCAGGTGAATGCTTACATCAAGAACATGTTTACACAGGATTACATGTTGAACCGTATCTATGTGAAGGGCGAGGTATCTAATTGTAAATACCATACTTCAGGACATATATATTTTTCACTGAAAGATGAGTCTGGAACGATTGCCTGCGTAATGTTTGCCGGGCAGCGCGGCGGGCTCTCTTTTCGTATGTGTGAGGGACAGCAGATCGTAGTGCTCGGACAGGTCAATGTCTATGAAAGAGGAGGTTCTTATCAGTTATATGCAAGGGAGATCCGTTTGGACGGAGAAGGTGTTCTTTATGAGCGCTTTCAGGCTCTTAAGCGTGAGTTGGAAGAGATGGGAATGTTTGCTTCGGAATATAAGATGCCGATTCCTGCATATGCACGAAGAATCGGTGTTGTGACAGCACCGACCGGAGCTGCAATCCGGGATATTATGAACATTTCCAGACGAAGAAATCCTTTTGTACAACTTATTTTGTACCCGGCACTTGTGCAAGGAGAAGGCGCGAAAGAGAGCATTGTAAAAGGTATACGTATGTTGGATCAGGATGACATAGATGTGATCATTGTCGGACGAGGCGGCGGATCCATTGAAGATTTGTGGGCGTTCAACGAAGAAGAAGTTGCAAGAGCAATTTTTTACTGCCGGACACCGGTGATTTCTGCGGTAGGGCATGAGACGGATACGACTATTGCAGATTATGTGGCAGATCTTCGAGCACCGACTCCTTCTGCAGCAGCAGAACTGGCAGTGTATGATTACTGGAAGACACAGGAACAGGTGGATGTAAGAAGAAGTCAGTTACAGGGCTATCTGCGAAGAAAAATGGAGGTATCTAGACTTCGAATCGAGAAGTATGAGACGAAGTTAAAGTATCTGCACCCTGAGCATAAGCTTCAAGAAGACAGGCAGAGACTGGTGGATACAGAAGAAAAGCTGCATATGCTGCTACATCGCAAAGTAGAGCAGTACAGACACCGGTTTGCAGTTTATATGGAACAGATGAAAGGATTATCCCCACTTCAGAAACTGAATCAGGGATATGCATATATTGAAGATGTGGACAAAAAAGCAGTCCGAAGTATCGAACAGGTCAGATGTGGTGATCATCTGTCGGCATATGTGACAGATGGATCCATTCAGATGATAGTAGAGAGTGTAAAGGAGGAGCGCCATGGCTAAGGAAGAAAAAACACTGGATGAGATGTTTCAGGAACTGGATAAACTGATCCAGGCTATGGAGGAGCCGGAAGTATCTCTGGAAGATTCTTTTCAGATGTATCATCAAGGCATTGATATGTTAAAGGCATGCAATGATAAGATGGATAAAATCGAAAAGCAGATGCTTGTATTGGATAGTGAAGGAGAGACACATGAGTTTGAATCTTGATTTTAAAGTACAAAAAGAGCAGAAAGTCAGGGAGATTGAAGATTCTCTGCAGAATTACCTGCCAAAGCAAAAGGGATACCAGAAAATTATTATGGAAGCTATGGGATATAGTCTTCTGGCCGGAGGAAAGAGACTTCGTCCGATGTTGATGAAGGAGACTTATACTTTGTTCGGCGGTCACTCAAAAGTAATTGAGCCATTTATGGCAGCGATTGAGATGGTTCATACATATTCTCTTGTACATGATGACCTTCCGGCAATGGATAATGATGAATATCGAAGAGGGCGTAAGACGACGCATGTTGTATACGGAGAAGACATGGCGATTCTGGCGGGAGACGCTTTGTTGAATTACGCATTTGAGACAGCAGTCAAAGCATTTGTTCTGGAACCGGAAGATAGTATGACAATCGGAAATGCAATCCGCGTACTTGGTGAGAAAGCCGGAATTTACGGAATGCTTGGAGGTCAGGTCATCGATGTAAAAGAGACCGGGCATGCTGTTTCAAAAGATGTGTTAGATACGATCTACGAATTAAAGACCGGAGCACTTATCGAAGCTGCTATGATGATCGGAGCAATTCTTGGTGGAGCAAGCCAGGAAGAGGTAAAGACGGTAGAGCGTATTGCAAGCCTTGTTGGACTGGCATTCCAGGTGCAAGATGATATTCTCGATGTGATAAGCACCCAGGAAGAACTTGGCAAACCGATACATAGTGATGAAAAGAATGAGAAGACTACTTATGTAACATTACTTGGCATTGACGATGCAAAGAAAGTGGTCGAAGAAAAATCGGAAGAGGCGATCAGCCTGCTTCAGACACTTCCGAATGAGAATCCATATCTGGAAGAATTGCTTATGGAGCTGATTCACAGGAAAAAATAGAGGGGGACCAGTATGCTGGAACGAATACAAAAGGAAAATGACATAAAAAAACTAAACAGCGAGGAATTGGAGTGCCTTGCAGGAGAGATCCGTGAATTCCTTGTAGAGAAGGTCAGCAAGACAGGAGGACATCTGGCTTCCAATCTTGGCGTTGTAGAGCTTACGATGGCATTGCATCTGATCTGTGATCTGCCAAAGGATAAGATTATCTGGGACGTTGGACACCAGTCCTATACACATAAATTACTGACCGGACGAAAAGAAGGATTTGAAGATTTAAGAAGTTACGGCGGTATGAGCGGATTCCCGAAGAGAAAAGAAAGCCAGTGTGATGCATTTGATACAGGACACAGCTCTACTTCGATTTCTGCAGGACTTGGTTATGTGAGAGCAAGAGATTTAAAACATGAAGATTATACCGTTATCTCTGTGATCGGCGATGGTTCTCTGACCGGAGGTATGGCATATGAGGCGCTGAACAATGCATCGAATCTGAAGACGAATTTTATTGTGGTACTCAATGACAATCATATGTCCATTTCAGAAAATGTAGGCGGAATGTCCAGATATCTGGCAAATCTCCGGACGGCAGATATCTATACCGGACTGAAAAAAGGTGTGACAAATGCTTTGCAGCAGGTGCCGGTCATGGGAGACCGTATGATTGAGCATATCCGGAAGACGAAGAGCAGTATCAAGCAGCTTGTGGTACCAGGCATGTTCTTTGAGGATATGGGAATTACTTATCTGGGACCGATTCCGGGACACAATTTACCAATGCTCTGCAAAGCTCTTAAGGAAGCGAAGAAAGTGGAAGGTCCGGTACTCCTTCATGTTATGACAACAAAAGGAAAGGGCTATGAACCTGCAGAGACAGCACCGGATAAATTTCACGGGATCGGACCTTTTGACATAGAAAGCGGTAAGGTACTTGCAAAAAAAGACGGAGATACTTATACAGATGTGTTTGGTAAAGTGCTTTGTGACGAGGCATCCAGAAATCCAGATATTGTGGCAATCACAGCTGCCATGGCAGATGGAACCGGACTTGCCAGATTTAAGAAGCATTATCCGAATCGTTTTTTTGATGTTGGAATTGCGGAAGAACACGGTGTAACATTTGCTGCGGGACTGGCAGCAGGAGGATTAAAGCCTGTATTTGCAGTTTACTCTTCATTTTTGCAGAGAGGATATGATCAGTTAATCCACGATGTGGCACTGCAGAATCTGCCGGTGGTATTCGGGGTAGATCGTGCGGGTCTTGTCGGAAGCGATGGAGAGACTCATCAGGGAATATTTGATCTGTCATTTTTATCCAATATTCCCAATATGACCGTTATGTCACCGAAGAATAAATGGGAATTAGCCGATATGTTACGGTTTGCGCTTCAGATGAATTCGCCAGTGGCAATCCGCTATCCGAGAGGAAAGGCTTACGACGGATATGAAGGATGCCGGGAAAGGATTAGTTACGGAAAGAGCGAATGGATCTTTGAAGGAAAAGAAATTGCAATTTTAAGCGTCGGTCATATGTTCGAGGAGGCTGTGAAGACAAGAGATAAACTGATCGAACAAGGATATGAGCCGACACTTATCAATATGCGTTTCATTAAACCAATCGATGAAGCAATGATAGAAAAAGTCTGTCAGACACACAAACTGATTGCAGTGATTGAAGAAAATGTCCAGACCGGAGCATGCGGAGAGCGTGTATCAGAATACGTGATGCGAAAAATGCTTCCGTCACACGTCCTGACACTGGCACTCCCGGATGATTACATTGAACATGGAAGTGTTGATGTGCTCCGTAAGATGACAGGAATTGACAGTGAGAGTATGTCTGAAAAAATTATAGAGACGTATAAGGAGTTATAGAAGATGAAAGAACGTTTGGATGTGTTGCTGGTGAAGAGAAATCTTGCCGCGTCCAGAGAAAAAGCAAAAGCTATTATCATGTCTGGAAATGTTTATGTGGACAACCAGAAAGAAGATAAACCAGGAACAACATTCCCAGAAGAATCTAAGATTGAAGTGCGTGGCCATACACTGCCTTATGTCAGCCGCGGCGGACTTAAGTTAGAAAAAGCAATGAAAGAATTTCAGGTATCTGTAGAAGGAAAAGTCTGCACAGATGTAGGTTCTTCTACAGGTGGATTTACAGATTGTATGTTGCAAAATGGCGCGGTCAAGGTGTTTGCCATTGATGTAGGTCATGGACAATTAGACTGGAAACTTCGCCAGGACGAGCGTGTAGTTTGCATGGAGAAGACGAATATCCGTTATGTGACACCGGAAGATATCGGTGAGCCGGTTGATTTTTCATCAATTGATGTATCCTTTATTTCCCTGACAAAAGTGCTGATGCCGATTCGTGATTATCTGACAGACAAAGGACAGATTGTAGCACTGATTAAACCACAGTTTGAAGCGGGAAGAGAGAAAGTTGGTAAAAAAGGAGTTGTGCGCGAAAAGAGTACACATATTGAGGTTGTGACCATGATCTTGGACTATGCGTCTACCCATGGATTTCATGTGCTGGATCTTACATTTTCACCAATTAAAGGACCGGAAGGAAATATTGAATATCTTGTCCAGTTAGAAAAATGTGAAGAGCCGGGCGATATAAATGAAAAAATTCAGATTGAAAAAATTGTAGATGAGGCATTTGGGAACCTCGCAAAAAAGGAATAAAGATATGGCAGAGAGAGTGTTGATTGTAACAAATGATGGCAAAGATGCAGACTATGCAATAACGAATCAGGTCAAAGAGTATCTGACACAGGCAGGAAAGATATGTCTGCAGTGTCCAAAAGATGAGAATAATGCCATTGTTTCCGAGCAGATACCACCGGATCTTGATTATGCGATCGTTATTGGGGGTGACGGAAGTTTTATTGAGGTGGCGCGTGCTCTGCGTGGCAGAGATGTCCCGATTCTGGGAGTCAATATGGGAACATTAGGATATCTGACAGAAGTAGAGTTAACGAATATTGAGGGAGCTCTGGAACGTGTTGTGAAAGGCAGATATACGGTAGAAAAACGAATGATGTTAGAAGGCAGTTTTGACGGAGAGCGAATGGATCTGGCTTTGAATGATATTGTAGTTGCAAGAAAAGGGGCTGTTCGAGTCATTCATTTCCGACTTTTTGTAAATGGAGAATTGTTGAACTCCTATGAAGCAGATGGAGTGATCATATCTACCCCGACAGGATCTACGGCGTATAACCTTGCAGCGGGAGGTCCGATCGTAGAGCCGACGGCATCCATGATCGTGATCACACCAATCTGTCCGCATGCGTTAAATACAAGCAGTATTGTATTGTCAGCAGAAGATGAGATCGTGATACAGATCGGAGAAGGAAAACATGGAATCCCAGATGAGGCATACGTGGCATTTGACGGTGTGGACGAAGTGGAGCTGACTTCCGGTGATATGGTAGAGATCCGCAAGGCAGAAGCCCAGACAAGAATTATAAAATTGAACCAGGATAGTTTTCTGGAAACGCTTCGAAGGAAGATGAAAGGAAATTAGAGATATGAAAGTAAACAGACATGCTAAGATCATTGAACTGATTGGCAAATATCATATTGAGACCCAGGAGGAATTGGCAGATTATCTGAACCGGGAAGGATTTAAAGTGACTCAGGCAACGGTGTCCCGAGATATCCGGGATCTGAAACTTACCAAGATTCCAGCTGAGAACGGCAAACAGAAATATGCGCTGCATCAGGAAAGTGGCAATGGCATGAGTGAAAAATATATCCGTGTTTTAAGAGACGGATATATGTCGATGGATATGGCACAGAATATTCTGGTCATCAAGACGGTGGCTGGAATGGCGATGGCTGTATGCCTGGCTATTGATGCTATGAACTGGAGCGAGGTCGTGGGAAGTATTGCCGGAGACGACACAATTATGTGTGCAATCCGCACGACAGAGGATACTCCGAAGGTGATGGATAAGATTCGTAAAATTGTTCGGCAGGAGGAATAGATGTTACAGAGTTTACACGTAAAGAATCTGGCATTGATTGATGAGATAGAAGTAGAATTTGCAGAAGGGTTAAATATTCTGACCGGTGAGACGGGAGCAGGAAAATCTATTATTTTGGGTTCTGTAAATCTGGCACTGGGTGGAAGATACACAAAAGATCTGATCCGTCAGGGGGAGAATTATGCACTGGTGGAGCTGGTCTTTACTGTGACGGAAAAAAGCCGTCTGAAAGCTTTGGAGAAACTTTGTATTTATCCGGAGGATGGCCTTTTGATCTTGAGCCGGAAATTAATGGATGGCAGAAGTGTAAGCCGGATCAACGGTGAGACTGTAACAATTGCTGTTTTAAAGGAAGTAGCTGCTATTCTGATCGATATTCACGGGCAGCATGAACATCAGTCTCTGTTATATAAAAAGAATCATCTCGGGTTTGTCGATGCATTTGCGTGGGATTATCTTGCAGATATAAAAAAACAGGCAGCTTCGGCTTATCAGGAATATCGTACATGTAAAAAGACTCTGGATGAGGCTGATATGGACGAATCAAGCCGTGCAAAGGAATTGGATTTCTTAAAATTTGAAGTATCTGAGATTGAAGATGCCATGTTAAAAGAAGGAGAAGATGAAGAACTGGAGACAACCTTCAAACGCATGGAAAATGGACGAAAGATTGCTGAGAGTACTGCGGCTTCGTATACTTATACGAGTGGGGAAGCCGGAAGTGCAAGCGAATGCCTGAGCCGCGCGATCCGGGAGCTGGCACCAGTCAGTAATCTTGATGAGACAGCAGGAAATCTGTACAGCCAGCTGATGGAGATAGACAGTCTGTTAAATGATTTTAATCATGATCTTTCCGATTATCAGGATAGTCTGGAGTTCTCAGAAGAAGATTATATGACAATTACTGAGCGCCTTAATGAGATCAACCGTTTGAAGACGAAATATGGCACGGATATTGCAGGAATTCTGGATTATGGAATAAAACAACAGAAAAAGATACAAAAACTGGAAGATTATGAGAATTATATTGCGGATTTAAAGCGAGATCTGGAACAAAAAGAGCAGAAGCTTGAGAAAGTGACAAAGAAGCTGACGAAGATCCGAAAAGAGCAGGCGCAGATTATGGAACAGGCGATTACAGAAGGTCTTGCAGATCTGAATTTTGAAGATGTGAAATTTTCTATTGCATTTGAAAAGTCTGGTTCTTATTCTGCAAATGGTTCTGATGACGTAGAGTTTATGATTTCTTTGAATCCCGGACAGCCGGTGCGTCCGCTTGTGGAAGTAGCGTCCGGTGGAGAACTGTCCAGAATTATGCTTGTGATCAAAAGTGTTATGGCTGACAGGGATGAGATTCCGACGCTGATTTTTGATGAGATCGATGTGGGGATAAGTGGAAGAACAGCACAGAAAGTGTCTGAGAAGATGGCGTTGATCGGCAGAAAGCATCAGGTCATCTGTATCACACATCTTGCACAGATTGCGGCTATGGCAGATCATCATTTTATGATCGAAAAAAATGTGTCAGATGGTCAGACAAAGACATCTATCAGGGAACTTAAGGCGGAAGAATCTACCGATGAACTGGCGAGAATTCTTGGCGGTGCTAAGATTACGGACACGGTCAGACAGAATGCAAAAGAAATGCAGGAACTGGCAGCGCAGATCAAAAAATAAAAGAATTGAAATTCAAATAATACACATACTAAGACAGGTGTTCTGATTGAGGGACACTTGTCTTTATTTATATAATAGGAAATTGCATTTCCTATTATATAAAAAAGCCTCCGGCAGGATGCGCACTGCGGCGTTCAATGATGATGTCGCAAGCGACCGCCGCAGGCGCTAGAATGTGCCAAGGCACATTCTTTGTTCTATCAGATGTGAGATGCTTCCTGCCGTTGTAGATGGCAAGCAAAAAAATCAGTATCAGTGGCAGAAAGTCCATACTCATCTGATATAGCCTCCGGCAGGATGCTGATTGAGATTTTTTTGTAAAAAACATGGGAGGATCAGAGTGTATGAAAAAGTATTGGTATCGGCGAATTTTAATTATGGCATTGGTGTTTTTTGTATCGGTAGGTGGAAGCTATCTTTTGATCGAGCAGAAAAAAGATGCCATGAGGCGAGAGGTGAGCGCTCAGACCTCTGAAGAAGACCTGGTAATTCCAGGTGGCATGCCGGTAGGGATTTATATGAAAACAAAAGGTGTTATGGTATTGGATACACAGAAAATCAAAGGGAAAGACGGTGCAGAATATGAACCGGCGCTTCATATTGTAAAAGCCGGAGATTACATCACTGGATTTAACGGCAAAGATATCAATACTAAAAATGAACTGGTTGAAGCAGTAAGTTCCTTCTCGGAACAAAAAGCAAAATTAGATATTTGCAGGAAGGGGGAGACGATTCATGTAAAAATGGATATGATCCAGTGTGAAGATGGGACAAAAAAACTCGGAATCTGGGTGCGGGATAATGCACAAGGACTTGGGACCATTACTTATCTGGACTCGGACAGTCATTTTGGCGCGCTGGGACATGGAATCCATGATATCGATACAGGGGAGCTTCTTAATATTTCCGATGGAACACTATATCTGACAAGTGTTAAGGAAATCCAAAAAGGTGTGAATGGGACACCTGGTGGTATGGAAGGAATCATTGTTTATAATAATTATAACGTGCTTGGAAAAATAAAGAAGAATACAGAGGCAGGAATTTTTGGAACTATTGACCGGGTTGATGTCCTGTTCGCAAATCAGACTCCGGTACAACTGGCAAAAAAAGAAGAGGTAGAAGAAGGGCCTGCTATCATTCGCTGTGCTGTGGATGGAGAAATAAAAGAATATAATATTTTAATCACACAAGTCAATCTGTGGTCGGGCGAAGTAAATAAAAGCATGACAATCGAAGTGACAGATCCGTTGCTTTTGGATGAGACGGGCGGGATCATCCAGGGAATGAGCGGCAGTCCAATCCTCCAGAACGGAAAACTAATCGGCGCAGTAACTCACGTTTTTGTCAACAATCCGACAAAAGGTTATGGCATTTTTGCAGAATCTATGATAAATGAGTCGGAATAAAAAATACCGTGTCGAGAAGTGATAGAACTTTCCGACAGCAATTTCTTGATTCGAAAAAAGGAGAAAATTATAATAAAATCCAACGAGAAATAAAATCGAGGAGGATTTTGGAATATGGGAGAAATAGCTGTTGCAATCGCAGACGATAATGAGAGAATTCTGGATCTGCTTGGCGAAATGATTGAAAATAACAAAGAGATGAAGCTGGTTGGGAAAGCCAATAATGGAGAAGATGTATATACACTGATTAAGGAAAAACAGCCAGATGTTGTACTATTAGATCTGATTATGCCGAAAATGGATGGATTAAGTGTTATGGATACCGTGAATCGGGATCATGATATCAGAAAACATCCAAGTTTTATTATTATCACTGCAGTGGGACAGGAGCGGATTACAGAAGATGCATTTCGTAAAGGTGCTTCTTACTATATTCTGAAACCGTTCAGTAATCAGATGGTGCTGGACAAGATCCGTGAAGCTGGAAAATATCATGTGCCGGAAGCAAAATCATTTGCACCGGTTGGAAATGCAGAAGCTTCGGAGCCGAAGATAAATCTGGAAAATCGTGTAACGGATATGATCCATGAGATAGGGATTCCAGCACATATCAAAGGATATCATTATCTGAGAGATGCGATTCTTATGGCAATTGAAGATATGGATGTATTAAATGCAGTGACAAAAGTATTATATCCGACTGTTGCAAAGATGCATCAGACGACGGCAAGCCGTGTGGAACGTGCAATCCGTCACGCAATTGAAGTGGCGTGGAGCAGAGGAAAATTAGATACTCTGGACGAGCTGTTTGGATATACTGTGAATGGTGGAAAAGGGAAACCGACCAATTCTGAATTCATCGCACTTATCGCAGATACGATACGTTTAGAATATAAACATAGATAAAAGGCTTTTCTTCTGAAAAAAAATACTGTATAATGATTCATATATCGTGGAATCGGGAGGAAATTATTATGAAAAAAATACTCTTTGCCACTTCAGAAGCAGTGCCATTTATTAAGACCGGAGGTCTGGCAGATGTGGCAGGTTCTTTACCGAAATTCTTTGATAAAGAAAAATATGATGTAAGAGTCATGCTTCCAAAGTATATGTGTATGAAAGAATCCTGGAAGGAAAAGCTTCAGTATAAGACGCATTTTTATATGGATCTTGGTTGGCGGACACAGTATGTCGGGGTTCTGGAGACAGAGTATGAAGGAGTCACCTTTTATTTTATCGATAATGAATTTTATTTTAATGGTTTTGCACCATATGGAGAGATGTATACAGATGTTGAGAAGTTTTCATTTTTCTCAAAAGCAGTATTGAGTGCTCTTCCGGTCATTGATTTCAGACCGGACATCATTCACTGCCATGACTGGCAGACGGGACTGATCCCGATATTTCTGGATAATTTTCGGTATTCCAATGAATATTACCGCGGAATCAAGACTGTGATGACGATACATAATCTGAAGTTCCAGGGGATGTGGGATGCAAAAAAAGTGCGTGACATTACCGGACTTCCGGAGTATTATTTTGTACCGGACAAGCTGACATCTTATGATGATGCCAATATGTTAAAGGGCGGTATCGTCTATGCAGATAAAGTGACAACTGTCAGCAACTCCTATGCAGAGGAAATTAAGACTCCGTTTTACGGAGAAAAGCTGGAAGGACTGATGCAGGCCAGGTCGGCAAGCCTTTCCGGTATTGTGAATGGAATCGACTATGATGTATATAATCCGCAGACAGACAAGGATATTTACAGGAATTACAGTGTAGAGAATTTCCGGAAAGAGAAGATTAAGAATAAAATTGAACTTCAAAAAGAGCTTGGACTTGCACAGGACCATAAGGAGCTGATGATCGGTATCGTATCCAGACTGACAGATCAGAAGGGATTTGATCTGATCGCTTGTGTGATGGATGAACTGTGTCAGGATGCAATTCAGATTGTTGCGCTTGGAACAGGTGAGGAGCAGTATGAGAATATGTTCCGCCACTATGCATGGAAATATCCGGATAAAGTATCTGCGAATATTTATTATTCAGAGGCAATGTCTCACAAGGTCTATGCGGCATGTGATGCATTTCTGATGCCGTCACTGTTTGAGCCTTGTGGTCTGAGTCAGCTTATGAGCCTTAGATATGGAACGGTTCCGATTGTCAGAGAGACTGGAGGACTTAAGGATACGGTAGAGCCATATAATGAATATGAGAAGACTGGAACAGGATTCAGCTTTGCAAATTATAATGCACATGAGATGATGGCAACTGTGCGTTATGCAGAAAAAATATATTACGACAAGAAGAGAGACTGGAATAAGATTGTAGAACGGGGAATGAGTAAGGATTTTTCATGGAAGAGTTCTGCAAAACAGTATGAGGAATTATACGATGACATGTAAGATAAGAGACATTTTAAAAGATCAGACACCACAGGTTTCATTTGAAATCTTTCCACCGAAGACAGATGCAGGATATGACAGTGTGCTTTCCGCTGCTGAGAAGATTGCGGCATTAAAGCCGTCGTTTATTAGTGTAACTTATGGAGCAGGCGGTGGAACAAGTAAGAACACTGTAAGTATTGCATCTCATATCAAAGATGATTTTGGAGTAACAAGTCTTGCGCACCTGACGTGCGTGTCGTCTACAAGAGAAGAAGTACATCGGGTCATTGATAAGTTAAAAGAAAAGAACATTGATAATATATTAGCGCTTCGCGGAGATATTCCGAAAGATAATGCATTTCCACTTCCGAACCAATATCGTTATGCATGTGAACTGATTGAAGATATCAAACAGCAGGGAGATTTCTGCATCGGGGCGGCATGTTATCCGGAAGGCCATGTGGAGACGGAGCATAAGAAAGACGATATCAGCAATCTGAAGACGAAAGTAGATTGTGGAGTTGATTTCCTGACAACACAGATGTTTTTTGATAATAATATTTTTTATAATTTCCTGTATCGTATACGTGAAAAAGGAATTTTGGTTCCGGTACTTCCGGGAATCATGCCGATTACGAATAAAAAGCAGTTAAGACGTTCTATGGAATTATCCGGGACAGCAGTTCCACAGAGATTCCTGGCAATTATCGATCGGTTTGGAGATGATCCTGAGGCAATGAAGCAGGCGGGAATCGCGTATGCAACAGATCAGATTATTGACCTGATCGCCAATGGTATCAATCACATTCATGTGTATTCTATGAATAAACCGGATGTAGCAGAAGCAATCATGAATAACCTGTCAGCAATATTAAAAGTAGAAGATTAGACTGGATGTTGGAACATGGATAAAAGGACATTAGAAGCGGTCCGTTATCTTGGATATGGAAAACATGCGGTAGACGATCAGACGTTAGCCTTGATCCGGGATTCATTTGAAGACCTGGAACGGGTCGCTAAGAGGAGAATCGTCTATCGCATCTTTGAGTTAAAGGTATCGGACGAAGAACACTTGAATATTGAAGGACTTGAAATTACAAGCAGGAATCTGGCAAAGAATATGAAAGGTTGTACCCAGGTCGTGATGCTTGGTGCAACGCTTGGAGTAGAAGTTGATATGCTGATGAAGCGTTATTCTCTGACAGAAATGTCCAGAACAGTTGTTTTACAGGCTTGTGCAGCAGCAATGCTGGAGGAATATTTAAATAACTGGCAGAAAAGTCTGAAAGAAGAGATGACCTCACAGGGATATTTCCTGCGTCCGAGATTTAGCCCGGGATACGGTGATTTCAGTATTTTACACCAAAAGGATATTCTCGGAATGCTGGATTGTGCAAAGAA
This sequence comes from Dorea formicigenerans, assembly GCF_025150245.1. NCBI lineage: Bacteria > Bacillati > Bacillota > Clostridia > Lachnospirales > Lachnospiraceae > Dorea > Dorea formicigenerans. Next base: position 1,719,082 of record NZ_CP102279.1, on the reverse strand, counting down.
GATTGGACTTACTATGACTGAAAGCAGTATGCTGACACCTACGAAATCAGTAACAGCAGTTATTGGACTTGGCAGGGAAGAGGTTCACTGTCATGAAGAAGGATGCGAATCCTGCAGTAAAAAAGATTGTATTTACCGGAGGAATTAACGAATGATATTAGACAGATTAGGGAAAGAACTCATATATTTTGACGGGGGGACCGGAACTCTTCTGCAGGAGCGGGGATTAAAACCGGGAGAATTGCCAGAAACATGGAGCCTGGAACATGCAGATGATATGATTGATATCGCAAGACAGTATTATGAGGCTGGAAGTGATATTGTGCTAAGTAACACATTTGGCGCAAATGCACTGAAATTTCATGATTCCAGACATGAATTAGATGAAATCGTAAAAGCAGCAATTGAAAATGTGAGAAAAGGAGCAAAACTAGGTGTCAAAGATGGCAGAGAGACTTATGTAGGACTTGATATCGGGCCGACAGGAAAACTCTTAAAGCCAATGGGAGATCTGGATTTTGAAGATGCATATCAGGCGTTTGCAGAGGTGGCAAGACTTGGCGAAGAAGCAGGTGCTGATCTGATCCATATAGAGACGATGAGTGATACTTATGAAGTGAAGGCAGCAGTACTTGCTGCAAAGGAGAATACTTCACTTCCGGTATTTGCAACTATGATCTTTGATGACAAAGGAAAACTACTGACCGGAGGAGATGTGCCATCGGTTGTAGCAATGCTGGAAGGGCTCCGCGTAGACGCACTTGGAATCAACTGCGGCATGGGACCGGAGCAGATGATGCCGATTCTGGATGAAATTTTACAATATGCTTCTGTTCCCGTCATTGTTAAGCCGAATGCCGGGCTCCCAAAACAAAAAGACGGAGAGGTGTATTACGACGTAGAACCTGAAGAATTCGGGAGATTCATGGCTGAAATCCTGAAACGTGGTGCCAGTCTGATCGGCGGCTGTTGCGGAACAACTCCGGCACACATCCGTGCCATGGTGGAAGCAACGAAAGATCAGAGGGACATTACAGACCGGCCTGGAAAAGAATTTAAGAACCGGACAATCGTGTCCTCCTATGGGCGAGCTGTGGAACTTGGCGGGAAACCGATGATCATCGGAGAGAGAATCAATCCAACAGGTAAGAAGAAATTCAAACAGGCACTCAAAGACCATGATATTGATTATATATTAAGAGAAGCTATTTCACAGCAGGATGCAGGAGCACATATCCTGGACGTCAATGTAGGGCTTCCAGATATAGATGAACCGGCTTTGATGCGTGAGGTGGTGCAGGAGCTTCAAAGTGTAACGAGTCTTCCGCTTCAAATTGATACGGTAGATATAAGTGCTCTGGAAGCAGCTATGCGAATTTACAACGGAAAGCCAATGGTCAACTCAGTCAATGGAAAACAAAGTTCCATGGATGCAGTATTTCCACTGATTAAGAAATATGGCGGGGTAGTTGTCGGTCTTACTCTCGATGAAGATGGAATTCCGGCAACAGCCGAAGGGCGTGTAAAGGTTGCAGGCAAAATTATCGAAGAGGCAAAGAAATATGGTATCGATAAGAAAGATATTGTAATTGATGTTCTTTGTATGACGATCAGTTCTGAGCCGACAGGAGCAATCACTACGCTGGAAGCTCTGAGACAGGTACGAGAAAAATATGGAGTTTGTGCGGTACTTGGTGTATCAAACATTTCCTTTGGGCTTCCATACAGACCGGCAGTGAACTCCAATTTCTATACTATGGCAATGCAGTCAGGCTTAAGCGCGGGAATCATTAATCCACTTTCAGAGGATATGATGCGTTCTTATTATTCTTTCTGTGCGCTGATGAATTATGATGAAAATTGTGAGAAATATATTGAACAGTATGGAAGTCAGAAAGTGCAGGCTGTGACACCTGCCACAAAGGCGGAGATGACGCTTAAGACTGCCATTGAGAAAGGCCTGAAGGAAGAAGCACATCACATAACAGCAGAGCTTGTGAAAGATAAAGCTCCACTGGATATCATTAACGAGGAACTGATCCCGGCACTTGACCAGGTTGGAAAAGGATTTGAAAAAGGAACCGTATTTTTACCACAGCTTCTGATGAGTGCCGATGCAGCAAAGATAGCATTTGCAGTTTTGAAAGATGAACTTGCCAAGAGCGGTGAGAGCGAGCAGGCTAAAGATAAAGTCATTCTTGCTACCGTAAAAGGAGATATTCATGATATTGGCAAGAATATTGTAAAAGTTCTTCTTGAAAATTACAGCTTTGATGTGATTGATCTTGGAAAAGATGTTCCGCCGGAGGAGATTGTCGAGACAGCAATAAAGGAAGATGTCAGACTGGTGGGATTAAGCGCTCTGATGACTACAACTGTAGTCAGCATGGAAGAGACGATCAGACAGCTTCGCAAGAAAAAACCAGAATGCAAGGTAATGGTCGGCGGAGCGGTACTGAATCAGGATTATTCTGATATGATCGGAGCAGATTTCTACGGAAAAGATGCGATGCAGTCCGTTTATTATGCACAACAATTATTTGGAGGAGAGAAATAGACATGAGTTTAATATTACCAGAAAATTACGATCCACACATGACCGTGCGCGAGACACAGGAGGCAATTAAGTATATCCGTGATACATTCCAGAGAGAATTCGGAAAAGAAATGAATCTGGAGCGTATCTCAGCACCGCTTTTTGTTGAGAAGAGCAGTGGCCTTAATGATAACCTGAATGGAGTTGAAAGACCGGTACAGTTTGATGTTGCCGGAATTCCGGGAGAGACAGTAGAAGTTGTACATTCTCTTGCAAAATGGAAACGTATGGCTCTCAAAAAATATGACTTTGAGCCAGGCGAAGGACTCTACACAAACATGAACGCTATCCGGCGCGATGAGGAACTTGATAACCTTCATTCCTGCTATGTTGACCAGTGGGACTGGGAAAAAGTTATCCGTAAGGTGGACAGAACAGAAGAGACATTAAAGACAACCGTACGTCATATCTTTAAAATTATCAAACATATGGAACATGAGGTGTGGTACAAATACCCGCAGGCAGTGAAACATTTACCGGATGATGTAACATTTATCACGACTCAGGAATTGGAAGACAGATATCCGGACAAAACTCCAAAGGAGAGAGAGAACCTGATTACAAAAGAATATGGCTGTGTATTTCTGATGAAGATTGGAGATAAGCTTGCAAGTGGTGAACCACATGACGGACGTGCACCGGATTATGACGACTGGCAGTTGAACGGAGATATTCTGTTCTGGCATGATACATTAGATTGTGCACTTGAAATCTCCAGCATGGGTATCCGAGTAGATGAGAAATCTCTTGCTTCCCAGCTTAAGAAAGCAGGATGCGAGGACAGACGAGAGCTTCCATACCACAAAATGCTTCTTCACGGAGAACTTCCATACACAATCGGAGGAGGTATTGGACAGTCCAGACTGTGTATGCTCCTTCTCGACCGTGCTCATGTAGGAGAGGTGCAGGCAAGTCTCTGGCCGGAAGAGATGAGACAGACATGCAGAGAGCATGACATTATCCTTTTATAGATTATAAAAATGTAAACGGATAAATTTCGTTTGCCAGGAGGAAAGGAGATTCCACCAAAAGAACTGGAAGAAATTGAATTGAAATAAATTCAACGGACGTTGACAAACGAAAGATGACTACTTATAATTATAAGTTAGTGAATTTTGAGGAGGAAATTATGCAGAAATACGGAGTTAACGAATTAAGAAGAATGTTCCTTGAATTCTTTGAAAGCAAGGATCACCTGGCACTTAAAAGTTTTTCACTGGTGCCACATAACGATAAAAGTTTATTGTTGATCAATTCCGGTATGGCACCAATGAAGCCATACTTTACAGGACAGGAGATCCCGCCGAGAAGAAGAGTGACAACCTGTCAGAAGTGTATCCGTACAGGAGATATCGAGAATGTAGGTAAGACAGCTCGTCATGGTACATTTTTCGAGATGCTTGGTAACTTTTCTTTTGGAGATTATTTCAAGACAGAGGCAATCCACTGGACATGGGAGTTCCTTACAGAGGTTGTAGGACTTGATCCAGAGAGATTATATCCTTCTGTATATGAGAATGACGATGAAGCATGGGAAATCTGGAATAAAGAAATCGGTGTCCCGGCAGAGCGTATCTTCCGTTTCGGAAAAGAAGATAACTTCTGGGAGCATGGTTCAGGTCCTTGTGGTCCATGTTCAGAAGTTTATTATGACCGTGGTGAAAAATATGGCTGTGGAAAACCAGGCTGTACAGTAGGCTGCGAATGTGACCGTTATATGGAAATCTGGAATGATGTATTTTCACAGTTCAACAATGACGGACATGGAAACTATTCTGACCTGGCTCAGAAGAACATTGATACAGGTATGGGACTGGAGCGTCTTGCATGTGTCGTACAGGATGTAGACTCCATGTTTGATATTGATACAATGAAAGCATTGCGTGACCATGTATGCGCTATGTCAGGAAAGCATTATGGCATCGACCACGAGACAGATGTTTCTCTTCGTGTCGTAACAGATCATATCCGTTCTGTTACATTTATGATTTCAGACGGAATTATGCCATCTAACAGTGGCCGTGGTTATGTACTCCGCCGTCTGCTCCGCCGTGCTTGCCGTCACGGAAGACTTCTCGGTATCGAGGGAGCTTTCCTTGTAGAGCTTGCACAGACTGTTATTGATGGTTCAAAAGATGGATATCCGGAGCTTGAAGAGAAGAAAGACTTTATCTTCAACGTGATTGCAAAAGAAGAGGCTCAGTTCAATAAGACAATTGATCAGGGACTTTCTATTCTTGCAGATATGGAAGAAGAGATGAAGAAAAATGGTGAGACAGTTCTTTCCGGAGAAAATGCATTTAAACTTTATGATACTTATGGATTCCCAATTGATCTGACAAGCGAGATTCTGGAAGAGAAGGGCCTGACTTATGATAAGGAAGGATTTGAAAAAGCTCAGAAAGAGCAGCGTGCGAAATCGGAGGGAACATTTGGTACTCACAGCTACACTGGAAAAGACGCTACAGTTTATGATGAACTGGATGCAAAGCTTGCAACAGAATTCGTAGGATACGAGAATCTTGTATGTGATGCAAAAGTGACAGCACTTACAAGCGAAGAGGAGATTGTAGACGCATTATCCGATGGCGAGAAAGGTACAATTATTGTTGACAAGACTACATTTTATGGAACAATGGGTGGTCAGGAAGGTGACATCGGTACCATTAAGACTGCTGATGGAGAGTTCGTAGTAGAGAATACAATTCACCTTGCCGGAACAAAGATTGGACATGTGGGATATGTAAGCCATGGAATGATCAAAGTCGGTGATACAGTATCTATGGAAGTAGATAAAGAGAACCGTAATCTGTCAGCAAGAAACCACAGTGCAACACATCTTCTTCAGGCAGCTCTCCGCCAGGTACTTGGAACACATGTTGAGCAGGCAGGTTCTTATGTAGATGCTGAGAGACTTCGTTTTGACTTTACACATTTCTCAGCATTGTCAAAAGAAGAGTTAAAGCAAGTAGAAAATATTGTAAATGAAAAGATTGCAGAATGCTTACCGGTCGTAGCTAAGAATATGCCAATCGAGGAAGCAAGAAAGACAGGAGCAGCAGCCCTTTTCGGTGAGAAATACGGTGATGTTGTCCGTGTCGTAAGCATGGGAGATTTTTCAGTAGAGTTCTGTGGAGGTACTCACGTATCGAATACAGGAGTTATCAGTGCACTTAAGATTATTTCTGAGACAGGTGTTGCAGCAGGAGTCAGACGTATTGAGGCTCTGACTTCAAAGGGACTTCTGAAATATTATGATGATATGGAAAAGAAACTTCAAGAGGCAGCAGCTCTTGTGAAAGCAACTCCGAACCAGTTATCAGATAAGATCCGTCATCTTCAGGCTGAGAATAAAGATCTTCACAGCGAGCTTGAGAGCGTGAAGAGTAAGATGGCAAAAGAGGCAATGGGAGATGTATCTGATCAGGTTACAGAAGTAAAAGGTGTAAAACTTATTGCTGCAAAAGTAGATGATGTAGATATGAATGGCCTTCGTGATCTTGGAGATCAGTTGAAAGAAAAACTTGGTGAAGGTGTGATCGTTCTTGCATCCGCGGCAGGTGGAAAAGTAAGCCTTGTTGCAATGGCAACAGATGAGGCTGTGAAGAAAGGTGCCCATGCCGGAAATCTGATCAAAGGTATTGCCGGTCTTGTTGGAGGTGGCGGCGGTGGACGTCCGAATATGGCACAGGCTGGAGGAAAGAATCCAGACGGAATTGACGCTGCAATTGCAAAAGTAAGTGAAGTCCTGGAGAGCCAGTTATAGACATTTGATCAGACTTTTCAGGGGTAGTTTATGGAGCAAAAACAAGAACAGAAACAAGAGTTAAAAAAGAATTTGGGCGCAGTGACAGCGATGGCAACCGTTGTCGGAAGCGTTATCGGGTCTGGGGTTTTCTTTAAACCCCAGGCTATTTATACAGCGACAGGCGGCGCTCCTGGACTTGGAATGCATGCCTGGCTGATTACCGGAATTGTAAGTATCGCAGCAGCATTGACATTTTCAGAAGTTGCGATCATGATTCCAAAAACAGGTGGAATCGTAGCCTATCTGGAAGAAATTTATAATCCGATGATTGGATTTTTGGCAGGCTGGGTACAGATTTTATTATTTTATCCAGCCATGATATCTGCCCTTGCAGTGGCAGGAGGTCAGCAGATGGCGTTTTTTATCGGGGACGGTTATGTTGCTCCGGTAGCAGTTGCCATGATTATCATTATCATCTTTCTGAATTCTATGGGATCCAAGATAGGTGGCAGTGTACAAGTCATTTTTACAGTCTGCAAGATGATTCCGTTAATCCTTTTGATGATTTTCGGGTTTGTGCGCGGAGCAGGAACGAATCCAGTCTTTACTCCGATGGTAGGCGAAGGACTAAGTCCGATGGTTGTTCTCGGTCAGCTTATGATCGCGATTTTATTTGCATTCGAAGGCTGGACCAATGTAGGAGCAATTGCGGGAGAGATGAAGAATCCGGGAAAGGATCTTCCTGTTGCCATCGTTGGCGGAGTATCACTGATCATGGCAGTTTATTTTATCATTAATCTTGCATATCTGTGGGTACTTCCGGCATCCGAACTTGCAACACTGACTGCACCGGCATCAGCTGTAGCAGTGAAGATTTTAGGAAAGCTTGGAGGACAGATTGTATCAATCGGAATCATTGTTTCCGTATTCGGAAGCTGTAACGGATTTATACTTTCCGGTTCCCGTGTGGCATATTCTCTTGCGGCAGAAGGAAAATTTCCATTCCACAAGACATTTGCAAAATTGAATGGAGCACAGGTTCCGGCAAATGCAATTATGCTTGTCGGAGGCATCGGTGCATTTTATGCATTAAGTGGTCAGTTCAATCTGCTGACAGACCTGGCGGTATTTTCAAGTTGGACATTCTACACACTGACATTTATCGGTGTGATTAAACTCAGAAAAGACCGTCCGAATGCAGTGAGAACCTATAAAGTGCCGTTATATCCTATTGTTCCGCTCATTGCGATTGCCAGCGGAATCTTTGTTATTATCAATCAGATTTTTCTGGCAGGGCACAGATCAACCGTAATTTCCATTGCCAGCATAATTGTTATGCTGCTTGGACTGCCGGCATACATGATAATTAAAAAAAGATTGTAAAAAGATATTGACGTAACGTAAATTTATGATATAATCGTATGTGTGCAAAAAATATACCCGAACAGTCGTATAATGCACAATATAGGACTGGAGGGGAGGTTAGGTGTGAGACTATGTCAAATGTAATCGTAAAAGAAAACGAGACGTTAGACAGCGCTTTACGCAGATTCAAAAGAAACTGTGCAAAGGCTGGAATTCAGCAGGAGATTCGTAAAAGAGAGCATTACGAGAAACCAAGCGTAAGACGTAAAAAGAAATCTGAAGCTGCTAGAAAACGCAAGTATAACTAATATGTGCAAAAAAGGGGCTGTCGGTTAATACCACATTTCGACATCTCCAGTAGCAATTAAAAGGATTCCTGCAAGGACAAGGTTTGTTAGCCTTCTACCTTGCGAGGGATCCTTTTTTTTATGAAAGATGAAATTTATTTTTGGCCGCAAAAATCCCTTGTCTGGATTTTTACAGCCACACTTTTGATCAAGCTGTTTTTTCCGTTGTTTTTCCCTCAAACTTCTTTAATTTTTCATTGAGAAAACGGCAGTATTTATTTATATTCCTTCCGATTGCAGACAACATGAATTCTTTGTACACTTTATCTGCGGAACGGTAATTAAAACGGCGGAAATTTTCGTTTTCTTTGATATCACCGAAATGTCCTTCTGTCTGGATCGAACGTGTCTGCCGTTTCAGAATTACACGCTCACTTTGGATGTTTGCATGGGATTTTTCACGCTGTTCCTCCCACTGCTCATTGATCTTCATTATCTTGTTTTTCTCAGTATCCTTTTCGGCATTATATTTATACAAACAGCGGGCTTTATGTTCGCATCCACTGCAGTCGGCGCAGCCGTATACCTCAAAGGTCTGGGTATAACCATTCTGCTCTTTAGTTTCCGTTCTTATGTGACGCAGTTCACGTCCATCATGGCAGATATAGAACTGCTCATCTTCAAATACTTCGACTTTCATGTTGTAATATTTGCTGATATCTTCGGCATATGCACGTGTTTTGCGTTTTTCATGATCCTGCAATTTTATATAGCTTTCTATTCCTTTTTCTTTTAAATAAAGATGTTAGCATAGTTACATTATAACATGTAACGGAGAGAAAGATGGTTGCCGTTAGCCATCTTTTTTTCTTTTTATGGTAAAAAAATTGGGGGAGGGTGTGACTCGGTATGAGTCACACCCTCCCTCTCTTAGAACTGTCTATTTCCCGACAGCCCCTTCGTTTTTAAACAAAAATAACGGTAGGTGAATCTCTATGATGAATAAAGATAGCTGAACGCTCCTGCAAATGGGACCAAAACTGTACTGCGTGTCGTAATGCATGTCCATACGATTCTATTCATTTTGACGAGAATGGTAAAATGACTGTAGATTGGAAGATTTGTAGCGACTGTGAAACTATCGAGTGTGTTGATTCTTGTGCAGCTGGAGCATTAAAACAATGCGTAAGGTTTTTATCAGTAGATGAACTTATGAAAATTTTAATGAGAGATTTCCCAAACCGGGGATCTGATGGTGAAGTTACATTCTCTGATGGTGAGCCATTGCTTCATCATGAATTCCTTGATCAGGTGTTACAGCGTTGCAGAAAAGAAAAGATGTATACGGCAATTGGATTATATGAGATCAATCTTCTTCGTTTCCATCGAATGGGCGCGACCAAATGGGAGCAGCGTGGAAAGAAATATGAATACAGTGATCATGGGGATATGCCAGAAGAACGTATGTTGGAACTGCAGGAACGCTATCTTAATAATGATATTGCCTGCTATATTGGAGAGGATACTCCGTTCTAAATTCATAATATATACCGTATTAAAAATATCATTAAGGTGCTTAGCGAAAGAATTTTTTATTGACCCAGCATATATAGCAATATTTATAGAAGTACATACAATGAAAAAGTCCTTTTTGCGTATAAATTAACACAAAATAAAGCATATCAATCAAGTTTGAGACACTATATATAGTATGCAAAAACAGTTTTTCAGTGGCGTCCCTATAGAGGTGGGAGTCATCTCCTAGCTGATATATCAAAGATGTCTGTTCTTGGTATTTCACCAGTAAGTTCTATCCAAAGAGCTTGTGAGCAGATTGCACATCATATCATTGTGAATGAAGTTGGAGGTGCCGGCCATGTCAATAATGTAAATGCTATCTGTGAGATGTTCAGAATTAGCAGAAGGAACTTTTATAATTTAGTGAAGAAGCTGGCAGATGATAATATTATAGAGCATTTGGAAGGCGTAATCTATATTACAGATTATGACAGGGTGAAGCAGGAGGATCAGCCGGTGCTGGACTTCTTTGGAAATACGATATAATTACGGAGAGATAGAAAATATAGGATATGAAAACAATCAAGCATTAAATTATGTGATTATCAGAAAATAGCTCTTCTGCCAGAAGATATCAGACAAGCAGAAGAAGCAGCAAGAATGGCTCCGAAAGAAAGTGCTGCTGATACAAGAAGATATTTTTTACAGACAGCATTTTTGCAGAAAGCAGTAGAAGCCAGTAAAATAAAAGTGTCAAAGAAGGAAGCTGAAAAATGGGCACAGAAAATGATGCGTGCAATGGATCGGCAATTGGCTAATAATGGAGAAGATTTTGAAAAGTATTATGAAGGAACAGGTACTACAGAGAAAGAATTGATGGATGAATTCATCAAGGAAGCAGAAAAGCAGTTGAAATCCAGAATGGTACTTTATGAAATTGCCAGGGAACAGAATATATTGGAACATTAATTGATGCTAGCTATAATTAATTTTTTAATAAAATCACTATTTGGTGATTTTGTACAATACACACAAGGAAAAATAAGCAAAATGCCTAATAATTAAATATCTAAAAAATAAAAATGGGTAAATATTATTGACACGTTAAATTAATACAAATATAATATACAGAAAGGTTCTTGCTTAATTTAGGGAAATGATATTTACTTGATCAAGTTTGTAGAATTTATGAGGATGAGCCAAAAGACGAAAAAAAGGAGAAGAATGTATGAAAAAAAGATTATTTAGTCTTGTTCTTGCACTTACAGTAGCTGCAGGCTGTCTTGTTGGCTGTGGCGGCTCTAAGTCAGAGAAGAAGGCAGATGCAACGAATTCTTCAGAAGCAGGTGGAGAGAAGATTCTTCGTGTGGCATCTGAGGATCCACAGGTACCGCTGGATATGCAGCTGAATACTTACAGTATTATCATGAAGATAACAGACAATGTTACAGAGTCATTGCTGTTAACGAATGAAAAAGGTGAACTTGAGCCTACATTGTTGGAAGAGATGCCTACATTGTCTGATGATAAGCTGACTTATTCTTTCACATTGAAAGATGGTGTTACTTTCCACAATGATGCACCGCTTACAAGTAATGATGTAAAGTATTCTCTTCAGAGAATGGTAAGAAAGTACAAGATGTCTTCTTTGTTGGAAAAGGTAGAAGGATATCAGGCATACTTTGATGAGCAGGCTGATGAGATCACAGGTATTGAAATTGTTGATGATAAACACTTCAATATTCATATGTCAGAGGTTTATACACCTTTCTTATCAGCACTTTCCACACCTTACTGCGCAATTTATCCTGCAGAAGCATGTGAAGAGGCTGGTGATAACTGGGGTATGACAGTGCTTTATGGTACAGGTCCATTTAAGCTGGTAAGTTATAAGACAGGCGTTGGTGTTGAACTTACTAAGAATGAGAATTACCATGGTGGAGACGTAAAACTGGATGGTATCAAATACACATTTATTGATGATCCGAACACTGGTGTCCTTGAATATCAGAAAGGTAACATTGATGTAGTTTATCTGGATTCCTCCCTGTATCCTACATATGCAAACGGAGAGCTGAAAGACGAACTTTATTCTTTCAATCCAGTTGGCGGTTACTATCTGAACTTCAATGTAAATGAAGTAAAAGAAGTTAAAGTGCGTGAGGCTATGACATACGCAGTTGACAGAAAAGCACTGTGTGACAGCGTATTATTTGGAACAGCAATACCGAACTCCAACTTCATACAGGATGGTCTGATTGGAGCAGATGACAGTGCAGAGCAGTTCGAGTATGATCCAGAGAAGGCAAAAGCACTTTTGGCAGAAGCTGGTTATCCGAATGGATATGATTTAACAATGACTGTAAATACAAAGTATCCTACTTCAGTGAAGATTGCTACAGCTATCCAGGCACAGATGGCAGAAGCTGGTATCCGCGTTGAGATCGAACAGGTCGACAGTGCAGCATGGACAGATATGAAGAAAGCAGGAAAAGTAACTTGTGGTATTGGTAACTGGTATGTTGACTACAATGACCCGGATAGTATGTTATATCCGATGAGTGATGGCCGTACAGATCTTTCTTCAAGTTTCTTCCACAATGATGAATTCAAACAGTTAATGATTGAAGGTATTCAGACGGAAGATACTGCAAAGAGACAGGAAATCTACGCAAAAGCAGATCACATCCTGACACATGAGCAGTTCCCAGTGGTAATGCTTTATAACGAGACAATGTTCTATTTGAAAAAACCTTATGTAAAGAATTTTGAAGTTACTTTTACATATCGAACAATGTTTAAAGACGCAGATATTGAGTACTAGATTTTCAAAACGAATAAGATAGGAAATAGCTACGGCTGTACTCTTAGTCCGTAGCTATTTCTATGATTATAGGAAAAGTAGTCATAGATGATTGCTGTTTTAGATAAAAACAGCACAAAAGAATAAAAAAAGGAGGGGCTTCCTTGTTTTCATACACATTAAAAAGACTGGGACAGACAGTTCTGGTTCTGATTGGAATTACGCTGATCACATTTTTGCTCTTGAATGTTGTACCGGGAGATCCGGTGGCGATGATGCTGGATAAGCGTGCGGACGAAGCTACTATTGAGAAAGTCCGCCATGAAATGGGACTTGATGTTCCGCTTCATGAGCAATATATTGATTTTGTGGAAGGCGCAGTAAAGTTAGATTTTGGAACATCTTACTTTACAAAAGAGGTAGTAATTGATGCTATTGTTCGTTGTTTTAAAGTAACTGTAAAACTGGCTGCGATGTCATTTCTGTTTGCAGTGGTGCTGGGTGTCACGTGTGGTATGATTGCCGCGGTCTACCGAGGCAAGTGGATAGATTCGACGTTGATGACGTTATCTGTAGTCGGAGTATCAGCTCCGTCTTTCTGGATTGCAATCATTTTGCAGATTTTAATAGGATTAAAATTGGATCTTCTGCCAATCTCTGGATTTGATGGCCCTTTAAATTATATTTTGCCAAGTATTGCTCTTGGTACCCGTTATGCAGGAAGTATTGCACGTATTACAAGAACTAGTATGCTGGATGTTATTAAGCAGGATTACATTCGTACAGCGCGTTCAAAAGGTGTGAAAGAATCTCTTGTCATTATGAAGCATGCGCTTAAGAATGCCATGATTCCAATTGTTACACTGGTAGGTACAGAACTTGGTAATATGTTGACTGGTTCTATGCTGATCGAGAAAGTATTCTCCATTCCTGGAATCGGTAAGCTGGCAGTAGATGCCATGAGTAACCGTGACCTTCCGCAGCTTCAGGGAACGGTAGTATACATTGCCCTTGTATTTGTTGTTGTCAATCTGGTTGTTGACCTTTCTTATGCCCTGATTGACCCTAGAATTCGTTACGGGAAAGGAGAGGGCTAATGAAGATTAATATTTTTAATAAACAGAAAAAATTTGAAGAAGAAGTCCTGTCCGGTGAATATGCCGTTGGGGATATGGAATATTCCAGTTATTATAAAGACAGTTTCAAACGACTGAAGAAGAATAAAATGTCCATGTTTTGTTTGTTTGTGATTTTGTTGTTGATTCTTATTGCTATTTTTGCACCGTTGCTTGCACCATATGATCCGACTGTACAGGATTATGCATCCATTTTACAGGGACCATCCAAGCAGCATTTACTCGGTACAGATGAGTATGGACGAGATATTTTATCCAGAATTATTTACGGAACTAGAATTTCTTTAAGTGTTGGTATTCTTGCACAGGTTATTGCAACAATCATCGGAGTGACTATGGGATCTTTGGCTGCTTATTATGGTGGTTGGGTAGATACACTGATTTCTCGTATCATGGAGATTTTTGCTGCATTCCCAGATTTGATTTTTGCAATGGCGATTATGTATGTATTAGGTGCAGGTATGAAAAATATCTTCGTTGCCTTGGGACTTTTGACCTGGGTGCGTACGGCACGTATGATTCGTGGTTCCATTTTACAGTTAAAGGAGAAAGAGTATGTAGAAGCGGCTAAGGCAAGTGGTGCATCCCCGTTCTATATTATTACAAGACATCTGATTCCGAACTGTATTTCAACAATCATCGTACTTGTAACATTAGGTATTCCGAATGCAATTATGTATGAAGCATCATTAAGCTTCTTAGGATTGGGTATCCAGCCTCCAACACCGAGCTGGGGATCTATGATCAGTTTTGCCCAGTCCTATATCAGTTACCTGCCAGGTTATAGTATCTTCCCAGGTCTTGCAATCATGATTACGGTTATCGCGTTCAACATTTTTGGTGATGGTCTTCGTGATGCACTGGATCCTAAGATGAAGAATCAGTAAGAAAGGGGAAGAAAAATGTCAGAAAAACTACTTGAAGTAAAGAACTTAAAGACGTATTTTTATACAGATGAAGGTGTCGTAAAATCTGTAGATGATGTTTCTTTCGATGTAGAGAAAGGCAAGACCCTTGGTATTGTAGGAGAATCCGGTTGCGGAAAAAGTATTACATCTCTTTCTATCATGCAGCTGGTAGAGACTCCACCGGGAAAAATTGTGGGTGGAGAAATCATTTATCAGGGCGAAAACCTTCTGGAAAAGAATAAAGATCAAATGCGTAAGATTCGTGGCGGCGAAATCGCTATGATCTTCCAGGAGCCGATGACTTCTCTGAATCCGGTGTTTACGGTAGGTAAACAGATTATGGAAGCATTGAGACTCCATACAGATCTGGATAAGGAAAAAGCAAAAGAACGTGCAATTGAGATGCTGAAGCTTGTAAAAATCCCGCTTCCTGAGAAGCGTTTTAACGAGTATCCGCATCAGTTGTCTGGTGGTATGCGTCAGCGTGTTATGATTGCAATGGCATTGTCCTGTAATCCGAAACTTTTGATCTGTGACGAGCCGACAACGGCGTTAGATGTAACGATTCAGGCACAGATTCTGGATCTGATCAATGAATTAAAAGAAAAGCTGGGAACTTCTGTAATGATGATCACTCATGATCTGGGTGTTATTGCAGAGGTGGCAGATGATGTAATGGTTATGTATGCCGGAAAAGTAGTAGAGTATGGTTCTGCTGATGATATATTTGAATCTCCGAAGCATCCATACACAAGCGGTCTTATGAACTGTATTCCAAAATTAACAGATGAGGATCATACTCGTCTGGATGTAATCAAAGGAATGGTTCCAAGCTTTGACCAGATGCCTAAGGGTTGTGCATTTTGTCCGCGTTGTTCAGAGGCAAAGGATATCTGCCGTGAGCGTATGCCAGAGCTGATGGATGTGAATGGACATAAGGTTCGCTGCTTTAAATATTCTAAGGAATGGGAGGAAGCCTAATGAGTGAAGAAAATAAAACACCTTTGTTAGAGGTAAAAGATCTGAAAAAATGGTTTCCTGCGAAAAGTTCACCGTTTTCCAAGGAAAAGGTATTTATCAAGGCAGTAGACGGCGTCAGTTTTACCTTGAATGCAGGGGAAACGCTGGGAGTAGTAGGAGAGTCTGGTTGTGGTAAATCTACCATGGGCCGTTCTGTCTTACGTTTGCTGGAACCTACCAACGGACAGGTGCTGTTTGAGGGAAAAGATTATACAGCACTGAAAAGTTCAGAGCTTGCAAAATCACGTAGCGATTTACAGATTATTTTCCAGGATCCGTATGCATCATTGGATCCTAGAATGACAATCGGTGATATTATTGGAGAGCCACTGGATATCCAGTTGAAACTTCCTACAAAAGAGCGTATGGAGCGAGTGCTGAAGACTATGGAACGTGTAGGTCTGAATACGCGATACGTGAACCGCTATCCGCATGAATTTTCAGGAGGTCAGCGTCAGAGAATCGGTATTGCCAGAGCAATTGTTCTTGGACCAAAGCTGATGGTATGTGATGAGCCGGTATCTGCATTGGACGTATCTGTTCAGGCACAGGTATTGAATCTTTTGATGGATCTGCAGAAAGAAATGGGCATGGCATATATTTTCATTTCTCATGATTTAAGTGTCATCAAACATATTTCTGACCGAATCATGGTAATGTATCTTGGTCATGTGGTGGAACTGGCAGATAAAGATGATCTTTATAAGAGAACAATGCATCCGTATACGACAGCACTGTTATCGGCTATTCCGGTACCGGATCGTAAACATAAAAAAGAAAAAATCGTTCTGGAGGGAGATTTGCCAAGCCCGGCGAATCCACCATCAGGTTGTGTATTCCACACCAGATGTTATAAAGCTCAGGAAATCTGTAAGACGCAGGTACCTGAACTTCGTGATTGTGGAAATGGTCATTGCTGTGCATGCCATTTTCCGGAAAATCAACCAGAATAAAATAGTGTTCCAATAAAATTATTATATACGGGGGAAGAGAAAAATGAAAATTACAGGAATCAAAGTTCGTCAAGTGGAAGTACCATTAATTGAGCCTTTCCGCATTTCTTTGGGAGTGATTACTCATTCTCGTAGTGCTATCGTATCTGTAGAGACAGATGAAGGTCTCGTTGGATATGGTGAAGGTGCTCCGGCTATCCTGATTTCAGGAGAGAGCTTATCCGGTACAAACGATGTCATTAAGGCAATGGAGAGAGAACTCATTGGTGTAGATCCTACTGATCTGGAAAAAGTATACTGGATCATGGATCGTACTGCAGCACATTCCGGAAGTGCAAAGAATGCTATTGATATGGCTTGCTATGATCTCCTTGGCAAGAAAGCAGGTATGCCAGTGTACAAACTGCTTGGTGGACACAAGAACTTCATCGAGACAGATATGACAGTCGGAATCGACACACCAGAAGTTATGGCAGCTAAAGCTAAGAAGCATGTGGCAGATGGTTTTGATACAATTAAAACTAAAGTAGGTACATCTTTTGATGAAGATCTTGCAAGAGTAAAAGCAATTCGTGAGGCTGTTGGTGATGATGTTAAGATTCGTGTAGATGCAAACCAGGCATGGGGTGCAAAAGAAGCTGTTCGTTTGATTGAGCGTCTGAACGAATATAATCTTGAGCTTGTAGAGCAGCCGGTTCCATATCATGATATTGCCGGCCTTGAGTATGTTACAAAACATTCTATCGTGCCAATTATGTCTGATGAGAGCTGCTTCAATTCAAAAGATGCACTTCGTCTTGTAGAGCGTCGTGCAATTGATTACCTTAACATCAAGCTGATGAAGTGCGGCGGTATCCGTGAGGCACTTAAGATCAATGCAATCTGCGAGTCAGCAGGTATTGAGGTTATGCTTGGATGTATGGCAGAAGAGAGTAATCTGGGTATTACTGCAGCAGCCAGCCTTGGTGCAGCAACAAAGAATATTACTCGTGCAGATCTGGATGCAATCTTTACATTGACAGATATGCCATTCAAGGGTGGTGTGATTGTAGAGGATACAAAGAAACTGGTACTCCCTGAAGTTCCAGGATTTGGATTTATTGGTTTTGAGAACGAACAGTAATATAAATTAGTTTGTATGGAGGTATAACTCATGTATCAGGATTTATCTTTTATGAAGGTTCCGCTTCCGGAGGACGTTCTGAAATTAAAAATTTATGGTGATTATGCCGGAGCCCAGAAAATGATTCGTTATTTCCTGGAAGAGAAGGACATTCCACAGGCGCTTAGAAAACGTCTGGAAATCGAACAGGAAGTCATTGGTGTTATGGGTGGAAATGAATATCCATTTACATATGATGAAGCATTGGAGATTATGACTAGTCATCTGCGTGATTTCAAAAAAGAAGAGTTAGATCATCTGAAAGAAATCAGTGCAGCAGATTGGATTTATATTGACGGAGAGGTACATTTTCAGCGTCGATTTTATGAAAATCTGATTAAGACTCGTCCAGACTTAGCTGAGCGTGTAATTGTAGAGAATCCAGAGGATAAAAAGGAAAATAATCTGAAGCAGAAGCTGCTGAACGGAAATATACATTACATGAAGGAGCATGGTGGAAGAACTGTACGCACTCGTATACGTTCAACGATAAAAGCTAAGAAAGAATTCGAAGAGGCAGGACGCAAGGTTCGTGTACATCTTCCGATTCCGAAGGTATACGAGCAGGTTTCTAATGTAGAGATCCATGCATCTAATCCAGAGATTACTTATATAGCACCTGAAGATGCACCGCAGAGAACAGTGTATTTTGAGACTGAACTGAAAGCAGATCAGGAATTTATGGTAGATTATTCATTTGACTACCATGTAAATTATGTAGAGTTAGATCCTGCCAAGGTATCTGAAGAACAGCCGGATTTCTGTCTGGAAGAGCAGGCACCACATATCGTATTCACTCCTTACTTAAGAGAGCTGAGAGACGAGCTGGCAGGTGATGAGACGAATCCAATTATTTTGGCGCGTCGATTCTATGATTTTGTGACAACAAAAGTTATGTATTCTTTCATGAGAGAGTATTTTACAATTGAGTGTATTCCAGAATACTGTGCAATTAACCTGAAAGGTGATTGTGGTGTACAGGCACTGTTATTCATTACACTTTGCCGCATGTCCGGAATTCCGGCACGTTGGCAGTCAGGTCTGTATGCAACAGAGTATTATACAGGATGTCATGATTGGGCACAGTTTTATGTAGCACCTTACGGATGGGTATTTGCAGATCCTTCCTTTGGTGGAAGTGCATGGCGCGCAGGAGAGAAAGAGCGTTGGAACTATTACTTTGGTAATCTGGATATTTTCCGTATGCCAGCCAACTCTGAAATCCAAAAAGAATTTATGCCGGAGAAAAAATGGCTTCGCATCGATCCGATTGATAATCAGAGAGGAGAATTTGAGTACGAGGATCATGGTCTTCGTTTCTCCCAGTTGGAGGTATCACAGGAACTGATTTCTATGGAAGATATTGAAAAATAAGCAGACAATTACAGGGGATAAAACCAGTGATTGAATGAAAAAAGGCTTCGGGGAGCAAAAAATGCCTCTCGAAGCCTTCGTTGTATAATACAGAAGGAGAACATATTGGGCTTATAGGAGCAAACGGCGAAGGAAAGGCTACATTTATGAATATTGTAACTGGACAGTGAACTCAAAGGATACTGAGAAAAACAAGATAATGAAGATCAATGAGCAGTGGGAGGAACTGCGTGAAAAATCCCATGCAAACATCCAAAGTGAGCGTGGAATTCTGAAACGGCAGACACGTTCAATCCAGACAGAAGGATATTTCGGTGATATCAAAGAAAACGAAAATTTCCGCCGTTTTAATTACCGTTCCGCAGATAAAGTGTACAAAGAATTCATGTTGTATGCAATCGGAAGGAATATAAATACTGCCGTTTTCTCAATGAAAAATTAAAGAAGTTTGAGGGAAAAACAACGGAAAAAACAGCTTGATTAAAAGTGTGGCTGTAAAAATCCAGACAAGGGATTTTTGCGGCCAAAAATAAATTTCATCTTTCATAGAGAAAAGGATCCCTCGCAAGGTAGACGGCTAACAAACTTTGTCCTTGCAGGGATCCTTTTAATTGCTACTGGAGATGCCGAAATGTGGTATTAACCGAAAGCCCCTTTTATATTGCGCCAGGGGCAAAATACACAACACGGAGCAATTCATGGGCGTAATTATAAAGATTTCAGTTCCTGATAGACTCTTCCGATCGGAAGTCCGACTACATTGTTATAATCACCTTTGATTTCTTTTACATGAATTGCAAAATTCCCCTGAATGCCATAGGCTCCAGCTTTATCCATAGGGTCTTTGGATTCTACATAACGGTGCAAATCTTCCTTATCAATTGGATAAAGAGTGACATCCGTCTGTACAAAAAAGGTTTTTGTCTTTTTTTCACCATTTTTTTTCTGAATCAATGAAACACCTGTATAGACTTGATGCGTGCGGTCTGCAAGCATAGACAGCATGTCATAGGCTTCCTGTTTGTCGACTGGTTTTCCAAGAATTTCATCGCGATAGACTACAATAGTATCAGAACCAATGACCGTGTAATCGTTCAAATCAGTAATTTTTCCATAAACATTTTCAGCTTTTTGGTGTGCCAGTTCCATGACAACATCAGAAGGGATTTCTTTTGTAATCTTTTCATCAACGTCAGAAGGAATTACTTCAAATTCAAGTCCGGTGCGGGCAAGAAGTTCACGTCTTCTCGGAGACTGGGATGCCAGAATATATTTCATAATGAATACCTCTCTTTTCTGTAAAAATCAATACTTTTATGGTAAACTGAAATGAGTGAACTTGCAAGAGAAAACTTGTCTGTGATGCAGGTGAGGGATTCTTGAATAATCGAGGAGGGGAAATGATGTATATTAGTGAACTTATGACTGGTGCGCCGACAAACGAAAGATGTCCGCTGGAGCGCCGTATGTACGAGACTTTAGATAAATTGAAGATTCCATATGAGCGTGTGGACAATGACCCGGCAGCGAGCATGGAGGAGTGTGCAGAGGTGGACAAAGTTCTTGGAACTGAAATCCGGAAAAACGTGTTTTTATGTAACCAGAAAAAGACAACATTTTTCCTGCTTGTCATGCCGGCAAATAAATCCTTCGACACAGCAGCTTTCAGTAAGAAACTGGGTGTATCCCATATGTCATTTGCACCGCCGGAGAAAATGCTTAAGCATCTTGGAACGACACCGGGATCAGCCAGTGTGGCAGGACTTCTCGTGGACGAAGACGACTATGTGCAGGTAATTGTAGATAAAGAAGTGGCAGAGAGTGAATGGTTCGGTTGCAATCCGGGAATTAATACAAGTCATTTGAAATTTAAGACACAGGATTTATTACAGAAGTTTTTGCCAAAGATTCACCACAGAGCAAGGATTGTAGATTTATAACAGAAGAAAGAAGAAGTGACATGAAATCAGCAGACGATTTAAGACAGTTATTACAAAATATTGATAGAAAAAGTTATCCGGCTTATAAGGGTACGAAAGGAGTATATCGATTTGGAAAATATGCATTGGGAATTGACCATGTACAGGGAGATCCATTCGCGGCGCCGTCCAGTCTTCATATTGAAGTTTCAGGAAAAGTGGCTGCATTTCCAGAGCGTCTATACGATGAAACATGGAAACGGATCGCACTTGAGGATTATCTGATCCGTCAGTTTGGCGCAGCAATCGGAAAATATTCATTTCAGGCGAAAGGATCCGGAAAGAGTGGAATTATTTCTGTGACTAGATGTGGTCAGGAAATTCTAAAGCGGAGCGCCTGTGAGATCAATCCGGCAAATGGAAACATTAGCATGCGATTTGAGGCTGGATTTCCGGCAAATGGAAGAACCATCAATGCAAGAGAGCTTTCAAAAATTTTATTCGATTATCTCCCGGAGTGCGTGGAGAGTTCTCTTTTCTATGCAAGACAAGATAAGAAAAAAGTGGAACGTGTCATGGAGCTATCCGTAGACCAGCAATATATCCGTGAGCAGTTAAAAGAACAGGGACTTGTAGCGTTTGTGGCAGATAAAGCCGTTCTTCCGCGTGAGTCGGGTGTCTCAGCAAAGCCGATGAAAGGAGCTGTGCCATTTGCTTCGCCGGAATCGATGAAAGTGACCATGGATTTACCATACGCAGGCAAAATTACAGGTATGGGCATCAAAAAAGGAATCACCTTGATTGTGGGTGGTGGCTATCACGGAAAATCTACCCTTCTAAAAGCGCTGGAAATGGGCGTATATCCGCACATTGCAGGTGATGGCAGGGAATATGTCATTACAGAGTCAGATGCAGTGAAAATCCGCGCTGAGGACGGCAGAAGTATCAAGGACACAGACATTTCTATGTTCATCAATGACCTGCCAAATGGGAAAGACACGAAAACATTTTCCACGGAGGATGCCAGTGGAAGTACATCCCAGGCGGCAAATGTGGTGGAGGCCATGGAGGCTGGCGCTGCAGCGCTTCTCATTGATGAGGATACGTCGGCGACCAACTTTATGGTGCGAGATGAACTGATGCAAAGAGTGATTCACCGGGATATGGAGCCGATTACACCATTTATTGAAAGAATGCGTGATTTATATGAAAATCAGGGCATTTCCACAATTCTAGTTGCGGGAAGCTCCGGGGCATATTTTCAGGTAGCAGATGTGGTGATTCAGATGGATCGGTATGTCCCGAAAGAAATTACAGCCCTTGCAAAAGAGGCTGCCAGCCAGTATCCGGCACTGGAATTGCCAGAAGGAAATGTGAAACTACCAGAGTCCAGACGATGCCCGAAGAAAAATGCAGGGTTAGTTCATAAAGGACGTATCAAGATTAAGACCATGGGAAGAGACGGCGTAGTCTTGAACCATGAAAACATTGATCTTCGATATGTGGAACAGCTTGCAGATTCCGAACAACTTACCTGCCTGGGGTATCTTCTCCGTTATATGGAAGAACAGGAATTTGACGGCAGAAAAGAAGCCGGACAGATTATCCAACGACTGGTGAAGAAGCTGGAAGCGGAAGGATTTGCAGCGGTCTGTGAGAGCGGAAACGTTCCGGGCAATCTGGCAATGCCGAGAAAACAGGAGGTATATGCATGCGTGAACCGGTATCGGGGCATGAAGTTGTAAAGAAAAAGAGAGACTGCAATAATCTGGAAAAAGAAACTGCGAGTTTAGAAAAGGTAAAAGTAATCGCAAGAATTCACACAGATTTTCCAACTAAATTCGGGATTCCAAGACAGAGTGGGCTTTCCGATGCGACTGGACTTGTTGTATTTGAGTCGGAGTTTCGCCAGCCGGACGCTCTGAGAGGAATTGAAGAATACACACACCTGTGGCTTCTGTGGGGATTTTCGGAAGTAAGACAAGAATCCGGTACATGGAAAGCGACCGTGCGGCCTCCGAGACTTGGAGGAAATGAACGAGTCGGAGTATTCGCCTGTCGTTCTCCTTACCGCCCGAATCCAATCGGACTGTCTTGTGTAAAGCTGGAACGAATCATTTCTCATGAAAAGTACGGAATGTGCCTGCTTGTATCAGGAGTAGATATGATGGACCAAACACCAATTTACGATATCAAGCCGTATCTGCCTTATGTGGATGCGCACCCGGAGGCGAGCGGAGGATTTGCGCATAAAAAACAGACCTATCATCTGGAAGTGCATATACCTGATGAGGGTATGAAAAAGATTCCGGAAGAAAAGAGAAAAGTCTTGATGCAGATACTGAGTCAGGATCCAAGACCTTCTTATCAGAATGACCCGGAGAGAGTATATGGCATGGGATTTGCTGGGTTTGAGGTGAAATTTCGTGTAGAGGGAAGCACACTTTACGTGGTAAGTGTGACGAAAAAGCAAAAAGAATGATATAAGATATATTAACATTAAAAAGATCATTTGCGAAAAAGTGTAGATGGTCTTTTTAAGTGCATTTTATGAAAGAAGTATATCAGCTGGGAGATGACTCCCACCTCTATAGGTGGTGAGAAACAAGCTGGTATCAGTGGTGGGAGTCAATCACCCAGCTGATATAGCCTCCGGCAGGATTGCAGAGGTGCGCAGTAGAAGTATGTCATGCAATTGCATGACGCGCACCTCGCAGCAAGAATGCCGAGGCATTCTTGAACTTGATTTCTTTACTGAGAAAAATTTATGAAAAAAGAACTTGCAATATACCCTTAAGGGGTATATACTGTCACTGTAATCAAGAAAGGTGTGCATACTATGGAAGAAAAGAAAGAATGTTGTTGTCATAAGAAAAAGGAACGGACAGAAAAGGAATATAAGGATCTTTTGAA
The DNA here is from genome assembly GCF_025150245.1 of Dorea formicigenerans. Lineage (NCBI taxonomy): Bacteria > Bacillati > Bacillota > Clostridia > Lachnospirales > Lachnospiraceae > Dorea > Dorea formicigenerans. Next base: position 1,695,380 of record NZ_CP102279.1, on the reverse strand, counting down.
CCGCTTAAGCCGGATTGAAGGCCAGGTACGAGGAATTAAGCGTATGGTGGAAGAGGACACATACTGTACGGATATTCTGATTCAGGTTTCAGCGGTCAATGCGGCGCTGAATAGCTTTAACAAGGTGCTTCTTGCTAATCATATCCGCACTTGCGTAGCGGAAGATATCCGTGCAGGGAAAGAAGAGACAATCGATGAACTGGTTGCCACGCTCCAAAAACTTATGAAGTAATAGTTAGGCAGGTGTTTTAATGATGGAACAATATACAGTGACAGGAATGAGCTGTGCGGCCTGCAGTTCCAGAGTAGAGAAGGCTGTGTCAAAGGTGCCGGGTGTTACATCTTGCTCGGTCAGCCTTCTGACGAACTCCATGGGAGTCGAAGGAACAGCAACGTCAGTTCAAATTATAGAAGCAGTGGAAAATGCCGGATATGGTGCATCGCTGAAAGGTGCAGCAAATGAAAAGACAGGCAGTGCTGCCGGAAACAATGATGATTTTTTGAAAGACAGAGATACACCAGTATTGAAGCGGAGGCTGATTGCTTCTTTGTGTTTCCTTATACCACTTATGTATCTGTCCATGGGACATATGATGTGGAACTGGCCATTGCCAGGATTTATGGCGGACAATCATGTGGCAATGGGACTGGCTCAGTTGCTTTTGACTACGATTGTTATGGTCATCAACCAGAAGTTCTTTATCAGCGGATTTAAAGGACTGATTCATAAAGCGCCGAATATGGACACACTGGTTGCCCTTGGTTCTACAGCTTCTTATGGATACAGTGTTTATGCGCTGTTTGCTATGACAGATGCGCAGATGCGCATGGATATGGATGCCGTAATGTCATATATGCATGAATTCTATTTTGAGTCTGCAGCTATGATCCTGACTCTTATTACGGTTGGAAAGATGCTGGAGGCACATTCCAAAGGTAAGACGACAGATGCTCTTAAGAGTCTGATGAAACTGGCTCCGAAGACGGCAGTACTGCTCCGCGATGGAAAAGAAGAAACAGTTTCCATTGAGCAGGTGAAAAAAGGAGACATTTTCATAGTAAGACCTGGTGAAAATATACCAGTAGATGGTATTGTTCTGGAAGGAAACAGTGCAGTCAATGAGGCAGCTCTGACCGGTGAGAGCATTCCGGTAGATAAGGCGCCAAATGATATAGTATCTGCTGCGACAGTCAATCAGTCCGGTTTCTTAAAATGTGAGGCTTCAAGAGTCGGAGAGGACACAACACTGTCCCAGATTATTCAGATGGTCAGCGATGCGGCGGCAACAAAAGCACCGATTGCAAAGATTGCAGACCGGGTATCAGGTGTATTTGTACCAACGGTTATTACAATCGCAGTGATTACGATTGTTGTGTGGCTTTTAGCCGGTCAGAGCGTCGGATTTGCTCTCGCTAGAGGAATTTCCGTACTTGTTATCAGTTGCCCATGTGCCCTTGGACTTGCAACTCCGGTCGCAATTATGGTTGGAAATGGTATGGGCGCGAAAAATGGAATTATGTTCAAGACAGCCGTTTCTCTGGAAGAGACAGGAAAAATGGAAATTGTTGCTCTTGATAAAACCGGAACTATAACAAGTGGCGAACCTCAGGTCACAGATATTCTCCCTGCAAATGGAGTAAGTGAATCTGAATTACTGGTTCTTGCATACATTTTGGAGAAGAAGAGTGAACACCCACTTGCAAAAGCAATCACAGGACGTGTAGAATCAGAAGTAGAGCAGTCTGAGCGAGAAAAATTGACAGAAGTATCTGACTTTCAGGCAGTTCCGGGAAATGGACTTTCCGGTAAAATAGGTGGCGCAGAAGTTCTTGGTGGAAACTTGAACTATATCGGACAGTATTCCGAAGTATCAGAAGAAATGAAGCGTCAGGCAGAACATTTGTCCGAACAGGGCAAAACACCACTATTCTTCAGCCAGAACGGAACATTTATGGGAATTATTGCAGTGGCTGATGTCATCAAAGAAGACAGTCCGAGAGCGGTAAAAGAACTTCAGAACATGGGAATACACGTTGTTATGCTCACAGGTGACAATGAGCGTACTGCAAAAGCAATCGGCGCGCAGGCAGGTGTTGACGAGGTGATCGCAGGCGTACTTCCGGAAGGAAAAGAAAGCGTGATCCGAAGACTTAAAACAAAAGGAAAGGTTGCTATGGTCGGTGACGGTATCAACGATGCACCGGCACTTACAAGAGCAGATATGGGAATCGCAATTGGAGCCGGAACAGATATTGCCATTGACGCGGCAGGTGTGGTACTGATGAAGAGCCGCCTAAGTGACGTGCCGGCAGCCATCCGCATGAGCCGTGCAACACTTCGGAACATTCATGAAAATCTGTTCTGGGCATTCTTCTACAATGTTATCGGAATCCCACTGGCAGCAGGTATCTGGTATCCATTATTCGGACTGAAACTGAATCCGATGTTCGGTGCGGCAGCCATGAGCTTATCCAGCTTCTGTGTTGTTACAAATGCACTGAGACTGAATCTCTTCAAAATGTATGACGCAAGCAAAGATAAAAAAATAAAACATAAAAAGGAAAGTAAAAAGAAACAGGAGGAATCAACCATGACAAAGACAATGAAAATCGAAGGAATGATGTGCGGACACTGTGAGGCAAGAGTAAAGAAAACTCTGGAAGCAATTGATGGTGTCAAAGAGGCAGTTGTAAGCCACGAGGCAGGAACAGCCGTAGTGACACTGGAAAAAGAGGTTGCTGATGAAGTGCTTAAAAATGCAGTAGAGGCACAGGACTATCCGGTAAAAGGAATCGAGTAGAAGATTAATAAAATGAATCGTGCGGTCATATATTTACTACAAAAGTATGTGTTGGAGCATGGATTATGAAAAAGTTTCTGGTGTGGTTATTCTGCTTGATTCTACTGACACAGCCGGTTTTTGCGCAGTCTGAAAAACTGATTATTCTGAATACGAATACGGGACAGAATACAGACGCAGACACTGGCCAGAACGCTGGAGCAGGAGAGCAGAATTCATCGGATACAACAGAAAATACAGATAATGTAAATACGCAGCAGACGGGAAATGTGGACATCTCCGCACCGTCTGCTCTTTTAATGGAAGCATCTACGGGACAGGTAATTTATGAAAAAGATGCAGATTCCAAGAGACCGCCGGCAAGTGTCACAAAGGTCATGACATTGCTGCTGATTTTTGATGCGCTGCAAGAAGGAAAGATACATTTAGAGGACGAGGTGACAACGTCGGAATATGCGGCTTCTATGGGTGGCTCCCAGGTATTCTTAGAACCTGGTGAAGTGCAGACAGTAGAGACACTGATAAAATGTATTTCCGTAGCCAGTGCAAACGACGCGTGTGTCTGCATGGCAGAGTACATTTGTGGAAATGAACAGGAATTTGTAAATCAGATGAATGAGCGGGCGAAGGGTCTTGGCATGGAGAATACACATTTTGTCAACTGTAACGGACTTGACGCAGAGGGACATGTGACGACGGCAAGGGACATTGCGCTAATGTCCAGAGAGCTGATCCATACATATCCACAGATTTTTGATTACTGCAATATCTGGATGGAGGATATTACGCACACGACGAAAAAGGGCTCTACACAGTTTGGACTTACAAATACGAACAAAATGATCCGGCAATACGAATATGCGACTGGGCTTAAGACGGGGTCGACCAGTCAGGCAAAGTTCTGTATTTCTGCAACAGCAAGGAAAGATAACACGGATATGATTGCTGTCATTATGGCGGCAGATGACAGCAAAGCAAGAATGAGGGACGCAATTACACTGCTGAATTATGGATTTGGAAAATGTCAGAAGTATCAGGAAGATACAGTAAAGAAAATCCAAGATGTGCCGGTAAAACATGGAGTTGAAAAGAAAGTTGGCGCCGCGCAGATGGAATTATTTTCTTATGTAGATGTGACAGGTGCAGATTTATCTACGATAAAGAAAATAGTAAAATTAAAAGAGAATGCGACAGCACCGGTCAGACAGGGGGATAAAATAGGCGAAGTAATTTATTCGCTGAATGGAAAAGAGATTGGCAAAGTAGACATTCTTGCAACAGAAGATGTAGAAGAAATCAGTTACGGAAGTGCCATGAAAGAAGCCGTGCGTGGGTGGACATTATAATTAGTCATTGCTAAATGAAAGTGATTGTGATTATATTATATTGACAGCGGAAATATCCGGGCACCTTAAAGCAATAGGATATTTTTAAATTACTAGAAATGAGATAACAAACGAGGAGAGAAACATATGGAACTGGGTCTTGTATTAACACTATGTGGTCTGGGAGCAGCGTTCTGGCTTCCGGCGATTATTATAGGTTTGATTTCACATGGAAAAAAGAAAAACTGTACGATGAATACGGTCGGGCTGGTCATAAGAATCAACAGCAAATCATCGGGTGATGGAAGTTTGAGCTTTTATCCGGTATATGAATATTATGCAAATGGAATGAAATATACGAATGAAGGTGCGTCCATCAAGCACTGTGTTCCACAAGTCGGTACAAAAGTTCCGGTCATGTACAATCCGGCAAAGCCAAAGCAGTCTTACATTCCGGGATATGATAATAAGGTCTATAAGATTCTTGCGATTGTATTTGGAATTATTGGGTGCATACCGATTCTTGTATGTATAGGAATTTTTATTTTTACATGTTTATAATATTAACAGAAATGAACTGAAAAACCTCCCTCACTGTAAATCAGTGAGAGAGGTTTTTCATGATTAAATCGCTCTTGTATATTCAGCCAGCCATTTGCGTTCATCTTCTTTCATATGTGGTGCAAGTGTTTCGTATACGCGCTTGTGGTAAGCGTTTAGAAGTTCTTTGTCTTCGATGGTCATCATTTCAGGTACGACTGCGTCCAGATCTATCGGTACAAGTGTAATTGGTTTAAAGTATAAGAATCTTCCATATGCGGTTGTCTCGCCTTCGCAGATCATAAGTTCATTCTCTGTACGAATTCCGTGAGAACCGGCAATGTAGACACCTGGTTCGTCAGTGATGATCATTCCCGGCTCCAGGGCAATGTCCTGAATTGGAGCCTTATTTCCGAGATAACGGCGGAATCTTGCCGGTTCTTCGTGAATGTTCATAAGATAGCCAACGCCGTGTCCGGTTCCGTGATTGAAGTCTAATCCACGTTTCCAAAGTGGAAGACGTCCGATAACATCTAAACTTCCACCAGTAGTACCATATGGAAACACTACATTTGCCAGATGCAAGTTACATAAAAGAACGGAAGTAAAGTCTTCTTTCATATTCTGTGGAACATTTCCAAATGCAAAGGTTCTTGTAATGTCTGTGGAGCCTTCCAGATAACCGCCGCCGGTGTCTGTAAGGAAGAGACCATTTTCCGTGACTGGTACATTGCTATCTTTGGTTGCGCTGTAGTGAACAATTGCTGCGTGTTCGGCAGAGGCACAGATTGGCTCGAAGCTCTGCCAGAGATATTCGTCCTGTTCTTTCCGAAATTCTTCCAGTTTGTCGGCTGCACTAAGTTCCGTGACAGGAGATTCAGAAGAGATACCAACGTGTGTCTTTAGCCAATGCATAAAACGAGTCACAGCAACCCCATCTTTGATGTGAGCCTGTTCGATATTGTGAAGTTCTGTTTCATTTTTTACAGATTTCATCAATACGGAAGGATTTTCGCTTTCGACAACAGAGACTCCTTCTGGAATGCAGTTACGAAGCGCATAGTTAATACGAGACGGGTCTAAAAGGACAGTCTCTTCTGAATCCAGATGCTTTAAATCTTCGTAAATATCATTGTATGGGTGAAATGTAATTCCGGCAGCAGTCAGGTTATTACACATTTCTTCGGTCAGCTTCTGCTTATCAACGTATAGTTTCATCTCATCCATGGTGATGATGGCGTAGGAGAGAAGAAGAGGAAAATAGTCAATGTCCCGTCCGCGCAGATTGGTAATCCAGCAAATGTCATCCAGGGCAGCAACGACATGAGTAGTAGCCCCGTGTTGCTTTATAGCTTCACGGACGCGGGCAAGTTTTTCCGTTGTAGAAGCACCGGTGTATTTTAATTCCAAGGCAAATGCCGGTTTTGTTGACAGTGCCGGGCGGTCTTTCCAGATCAGGTCGATCAGATCTTCGGAAGTAACAATATGACCATGCTTTTTCTCGGCAATTTCCTGATATGCCTTTCCGTTTTTCATAGAGATGACACGTCCGTCAAAACCGATTGTACCATGTTCCGGTAAATGTTTTTCCAAGAACTCGTTGATACTCGGGACACCTGGTTCCAGCATGCGATAGAGAGTAACCGGAGTGCCTGAAAGCTGTTGCTCGGCCTGTAAGAAATAACGTCCGTCTGTCCAAAGTCCGGCGTGATCTAAAGTAATAATCGCGGTTCCGGCGGAACCATCAAAGCCTGTAATAAATGTTCTGGCCTGAAAATATGCCCCGACATTTTCACTTTGATGAAAATCATCAGTCGGAACAATATAGATATCGTATCCGCGCTCCTTCATAAGTTTTCTCAGCGCGTCAATATGTTCTGAAACTGTCATGATAAAAACCTCCTCGACATGATTTCTAAATCAGTATATAATAATGCAAGGGTGTAAAGATGCATCATAGTTGGGTCTTTTAATCCCGACACCATCATCATTATATAGTATAAATGGACAAAATTCCAGCAAGGAGCTTTTTTAATGTTAAAAGGAAATGATTTAGAGAGTAAAAAATATTTTTTGTTTGATATAGACGGGACACTTGCCATTGATGACACGATTTATGATGGCAGCCGGGAGTTGCTTGATTATATTGAAAGCATTGGCGGACGAGCTTTTTATATTACGAACAATTCGGTCAAAAGCCGAAAAGATTATATAGAGAAATTTAAGAAATGGAATATTTCCGCAGTAGAAAATCAGTTTGTGACTGCATCTTATGCAACATGTAAGTATCTGAAGGAGCACTATGAAGATAAGAAACTGCTTGTAGTAGGAACGCCGTCTTTTGAAGATGAGTTAAAAAGCTTTGGACTAAAGCTGACCCACGAGGCAGAGGAAGATGTAGCATGCGCAGTTGTGGGATTTGACAGAACACTTGTCTACGAAAAAGTCGAAGAAGCATGTAAGGCATTATTTCGTCCGGAAGTGGATTTTGTCGGAACAAACCCAGATTACCGGTGTCCAACTGCATTTGGCTTCGTCCCTGATTGTGGAGGAATTTGCGAGATGTTGAAAGTGACAACAGATCGGACACCTTACTATGCAGGTAAGCCGAATGCACAGATTGTAAAAATGTGTATGGAGCAGGTAGGTGCGAAACCAGAGGAAGTGCTTGTAGTTGGCGATCGCCTTTACACGGACATTGCATGTGGAATTAACGCGGGAGTGGAAACGGCTCTTGTGTATACAGGAGAGGCAAAGCCAGAGGATCTGGTGGCGACAGAATTTATGCCGGATTATGCATTTGAAAATATCCGAAAGCTGTATGAGGCATTTCGGAAAAGCCGGGAAGCGGTGACGGAAGGGAAAAATCCAGACATACAGATGTGTTCAAAACAGATATAAATAAACGTGTGATAAACAAACGTAAATAAATGGAAGAATAAATCAGGAGAATATCTATGTCGACAACAGGAATCATAATCGGAATACTGGTGGCAGCAGTACTTCTTGTATTTGCGGAAATGTATCGGGAACTTCATACATTTCGCGTGACTCGTTACCAGGTGGCGTCACCGAAGCTTGCAGGGGAGAAAACATGGGTCTTTTTAAGTGACCTGCACAATCAGGTCTATGGAGTGAATAATTGCAGATTAATTGATGCAGTGAAAAAAGAGTCACCGGATCTGATTCTAATCGGTGGGGATATGTTAGTTGGAAAGAACGGACATTCCTATGAACCGGCCCTTGCCTGTGTGAAAGAGCTTGTGAAAATTGCACCAGTTTACTATGCAAATGGAAATCATGAAGAGCGTATGAAATTAAAACCACAGAAGTATGACCAGTCTTATGCTTTATATCGGGAAAAATTGCTGAATCTGGGAGTACATCTTTTGGAAAATGAATCGACAGTTTTAAGTGATGAATCAAAAGTCCGCCTGACGGGGCTTGAGATTCCACTGGAGTGTTACACGCATTTGAAACGAAGAGAGATGCCAGAGGGAGCAATAAAAGAGCGGATCGGAAATCGGGATCCGGAAGCATTTCAGGTTCTTCTCGCACATAATCCTTCCTATATGAAAGAATACCTTGCCTGGGGAGCAGATCTGATCCTAAGTGGGCATCTGCATGGAGGTATGGTGAGAATTCCGGGAATCGGAGGTGTGATTGGACCGGATTTTGTATTATTTCCAAAGTATTCAGGAGAAATGCGGCGCGTGGGAGACCAGACTGTCATTGTAAGTAAAGGGCTTGGAACCCACACCATTCATATCAGGCTCTTTAATCCGGCAGAGGTTGTTGTTCTGAGTTTAAATAATTGTTGAGAAATGTGAGAGAATCAAGTATAATAGATTGTCAGACCTAAAAGTCATGGAAATTTATGGAGAGTAATGAGACATGGGAATTCCGGTAAAATTGCAGGTGTTCGAAGGACCTCTTGACCTGCTGTTACATTTGATCGATAAAAATAAAATAGATATTTACGATATTCCTATTGTGGAGATTACGAACCAGTATATGGATTATATCAAAGCCATGGAACGGGAAGATCTCAATGTGATGAGTGAATTTCTTGTCATGGCAGCGACACTTTTGGATATCAAGTGTAAGATGCTGCTTCCGAAGGAAGTAACAGAGGATGGGGAAGAGGAAGATCCAAGACAGGAACTGGTAGAACAACTTCTTCAATATAAGATGTACAAGTATATGTCCTATGAGCTTCGTGACCGAGAGCTGGATGGTGGCCGGACGATGTACAAAGATCCGACTATCCCGGAGGAAGTCATGGATTATGTGGAGCCGGTAGATTTGGACGAACTTTTAGGAGATCTGACATTGGCAACACTGAACCGTGTTTTTCAGGACGTGATCAGGCGTCAGGAAGACAAGATCGATCCGGTAAGAAGCAAATTTGGTAAATTAGAGAAAGAAGAAGTTACGGTTGAGGAAAAGCTGGAGACTGTGACAGATTATGCAAGGGAACACAAGCATTTCAGTTTCCGCACACTTTTGGGCAGCCAGAAGTCCAAGATGCAGACTGTCGTAACATTTCTGGCAGTGTTGCAGTTGATCAAGGAAGGAATCCTGATCGTACAGCAGGAACATGCATTTGATGATATTATGATTACTGCAAATCTTTAACGAAGTGTAGTATTAGTTGGAGAACCGTCTGGATGGTTTTGACAGAAGTAAAAGTGGTTCCCTTAAGAAAAGTCATCAGATTTATATCAGCTGGGAGATGACTCCCACCTCTATAGGTGGTGAGAAACAAGCTGGTATCAGTGGTGGGAGTCAATCCCCCAGCTGATATAGCCTCCGGCAGGATTGCAGAGGTGCGCAGTAGAAGTATGTCATGCAATTGCATGACGCGCACCTCGCAGCAAGAATGCCGAGGCATTCTTGAAAGATGGAGTGACTAAGAAATTATATGGGTAAAAAAACGGAGATAGGTAAGATGGAGGCTGTGATAGAGGCCATTTTATTTACAATGGGCGAATCAGTGGAACTTAAGAAGATCGCGGCGGCGATTGAGCACGATGAAGCGACTACAAGAAAGATCATTCATCGGTTGCAGGACAAATATGAAGCAGAGGACAGAGGCCTTCGTATTATTGAGCTGGAAGACTCCTTTCAGTTGTGCACGAAGCGGGAGATGTATGACTATCTCATTCGTATTGCAAAACAGCCGAAGAAATGTGTTCTGACAGATGTTCTGCTGGAGACATTATCAATCATTGCATATCGTCAGCCGGTGACAAAGCTTGAAATCGAAAAAATTCGTGGAGTCAAATCAGATCACGCGGTAAATAAACTGGTAGAATATAATCTTGCCTGTGAAGTGGGAAGACTGGATGCACCGGGACGGCCGATTTTATTTGGCACAACAGAAGAATTCTTGCGAAGATTCAGTATTCAGTCTATCGAAGATCTTCCGAGCATGCAGCCGGAACAGGTAGAAACATTTAAAGAAGAGGCAGAGGAAGAAGTACAGCTTAAATTAAATGTATAAACAGATATAGTAAATGAAACAGATAAAGTAAAGAAGAGATACATATTTGTGCGCAGAGTATCATAATCTGTAAAGATAACGGTGCTTCAGGGTACTGGATATGAATCAGAACAAAATAAAAATTATCGCAGTCTTACTTTTGTTATGCATATCTGCCGCCTGGCTGGAAAGATATGAAATTCAGGAATCGGGTCAGAATCTATCGGGTCAGATGGCTGACAAAATGAAACAAAATACAGACGAGCCACAAAATCTATACGCCCAATCGGCAGTCCTTATGGATGCTGACAGTGGGCGTGTTTTATTTGGAAAAGAAGAGGAAGCCATAAGGCCTATGGCAAGCACCACAAAGATTATGACCTGCATCATAGCACTGGAGCATATGACAGATAATGAGATAGTCACAGCGTCCGCATATGCTGCCAGTCAGCCGAAAGTTCATCTGGGTGTCCGGGAAGGGCAGCAGTTCTATCTGAGGGATATTTTATTCTCGCTTATGCTGGAATCGCACAATGACAGCGCAGTTATGGTTGCAGAGGAGATAGCCGGAAGCGTGGAAGCATTTGTAAAAATGATGAATGAAAAAGCAGAAGAACTGGGGCTTACTAAGACACATTTTGTAACGCCAAACGGACTGGACGGAGAGGATGAAGGCGGCGTGCACGCCACAACAGCCATGGAACTGGCGAAAATTATGAAATATTGTATTATGGATTCTCCGGAAAAAGAAATGTTTCTGGATATTACCGGAACGAAAGAATACCATTTCCGGGATCTTAAAGGAACTTCTTCTTATACATGCACGAATCACAATGCTTTTCTGACTATGATGGACGGGGCGATTTCTGGCAAGACCGGTTTTACGGCAGATGCAGGATATTGCTATGTCGGTGCACTCAGACGTGATGAACGGACATTTATCGTGGCATTGCTTGCCTGTGGCTGGCCGAATCATAAAGGATATAAATGGAGTGACACGAAGAAACTTATGGAATATGGACTTGCGAATTATGAGTACCGAAACGTATGGCAGGAGCTTCCAAAGCAGGAGATTGTTGTAAAAGATAGTGGTAACGACCAGAACATTTATCAGAAAAACAGCGTGGCTGAGGTTGAAATTCAACAGAAGCCGGAAGTGTTAAAAGTATTATTAAGAACTGATGAAAATGTAGAGATTTCCGTGCAGATGGAAAAAGCTTTGTCTGCACCGGTAGAAAAAGGGCAGAAAGTGGGAGAAGTGCGGTACATATTAGATAAAAATATTATTGGAAAATACGATGTTTTGACAAGAAGCGGGCTTAAAAAACGGACATTTTCCTGGTGCCTGAAAAGATGTATGGAGCGCTTTTTTGGCTATACAAGATGGAATACATTCTTCGTGGATTTGCGTTGACGGAGATCGAAAACCATGATACAGTTAACATTGTCAGGGGAAACAATTCTTACACACTTTTTCTTGTTTTTTCTATTGACAATTTGCGGCGGTTATAATACTATATTAATCAGATACCGAACATTCGTTCGGAGAATATCAAGGAGATTTAATTATGGCGAATAATGAAGATAAGAAGAAAGCCTTAGATGCGGCTATTGCAAAGTTAGAGAAGGATTTTGGTAAAGGTACGGTCATGAAGCTTGGAGACCCGGCAGCCCAGGTATCAGTGGAGACAATTCCGACAGGATCTTTAAGTCTGGATATTGCACTGGGACTCGGAGGTGTTCCAAGAGGACGTGTGGTTGAGATCTACGGACCAGAGTCCAGTGGTAAGACAACAGTTGCACTGCATATGATTTCGGAAGTTCAGAAAAGAGGCGGGATTGCAGGGTTTATTGATGCTGAACATGCCCTTGATCCGGTTTATGCGCGTAACATTGGAGTAGATATTGATGAACTTTACATTTCACAGCCTGACAGTGGAGATCAGGCGCTTGAGATTGCTGAGACAATGGCGCGTTCCGGCGCGATGGATATTATTGTCATTGACTCTGTTGCAGCGCTTGTACCGAAGCAGGAGATTGAAGGAGATATGGGAGATTCCCATGTAGGACTTCAGGCAAGACTGATGTCCCAGGCACTACGTAAGCTGACTCCTGTTATCAGCAAGTCTAACTGTGTGGTAATCTTTATCAACCAGCTCCGTGAGAAGGTTGGTATTATGTTCGGTAATCCGGAGACTACGACCGGTGGACGTGCATTGAAGTTCTATGCATCTGTCCGCATGGACGTCAGAAGAATCGAGACGCTCAAGCAGGGCGGAGAGATGATTGGTAACAGAACCCGTGTGAAGATTGTGAAGAATAAGATCGCGCCTCCGTTCAAAGAGGCAGAATTTGATATTATGTTCGGAAAAGGTATTTCAAAAGAAGGAGATATTCTGGATCTTGCAGTAAATCTTGGACTTGTCAACAAAAGTGGTGCATGGTTCTCCTGTAATGGAGATAAGATCGGCCAGGGACGTGAGAATGCTAAGATTTATCTCACAGAGCATCCGGAACTTATGGAGTCTTTGGATAAGCAGATTCGTGCACACTATAATTTTGACGGATCAGCATCAGAGGAAGCGGATACAAAGGAAGGAAAAAGCAGTAAAGCTGACAGTGCGGTCAAAGTAGCAGCAGAGGCAGAAAAAGAGGACTAACAGATGGTTGTCACAAGAGTTGAAGCTGTGACAAAGACAAAGTATAAGGTATATGTAGATGGACAGTTTGCTTTTATATTGTATAAGGGGGAACTGTCCCGTTTTCATATAGCCGAAGATCAGGAATTGTCGCAGGAAAGCTATGAGAAGATTCGAACAGAGGTTATATTAAAAAGAGCAAAGCTTCGGGCAATGCATCTTTTGAATGATATGTGGCGTACAGAGGCGCAGCTTAGGGAGAAACTTACGCGTAATGAATATCCGGCAGATATCGTGGAGGCTGCAATCAGTTATGTAAAATCTTTTGGTTATATCAATGATTATGAATATGCAAGAAGTTTTATTGAATCAAGGAAAGAACGAAAAAGCAGGCGGGAGATTTATATGCAGCTTGTGGGAAAAGGAGTGTCCAGAGAACTAATTGATGAAGCATTTGAAGAGAGCTATGAGCGTGAAGATTCTACGGAGGCAATTCGCAGACTGCTAGAGAAAAAGCATTATGATCGGGAGAATACGACGCCGGAGGAAAAGAAAAAAATAATGGCGTACCTTGTCAGAAAAGGTTTTGGCTATGATGATATCAGAAGAACCATGCAGATATATGAGTGTGAGATGTACAGTTGATATAAAGAAAACATATTTAAATTATAGAAGTTTCCAATGGTTAAGCTTGACATCTTTCACAAAACAGTATAGAATTTAACTGTTGTATTTGTACAATGAAAACTAAATAAGGAGGTGCTCCTGTGCCGATAGGAATAGTAATTGCTGTTGCAGTAGTGCTTATCATTGTATCAGCAGTCATCAGTCACTTTGTGACCGTTTCCAATCTGAAGAAGAATGCAGAATCTAAGATTGGTAATGCGGAGAACAAAGCGCGTGAGATTATCGATGATGCAGTGAAGACAGCCGAGGCTAAGAAGAAGGAGTCTCTCTTGGAAATTAAAGAGGAATCAATCAAGAATAAGAATGAACTTGAGAGAGAGTCAAAGGAACGCAGATCTGAATTACAGAGATATGAGAAGCGTGTACTTTCCAAGGAAGAAGCTTTGGATAAACGGTCTGAGGCAATTGAGAAGCGCGAAGCAAGCTTTAAAGCAAAAGAAGAACAGTTGAAGCAGCGTGAGAAGAAAGTTGACGAGCTGAGTCAACAACGTGTACAGGAACTAGAAAGAATCTCAGGACTTACCTCCGAACAGGCAAAAGAATATTTGTTAAAAACTGTTGAAGAAGATGTGAAACATGATACTGCGAAGATGATCAAAGAGATGGAAGCGCAGGCAAAGGAAGAAGCAGATAAGAAGGCAAAGGAATGTGTTGTCACTGCTATCCAGAGATGTGCAGCAGATCATGTAGCTGAGACTACGATTTCTGTAGTTCAGCTTCCGAATGATGAGATGAAGGGAAGAATTATTGGTAGAGAAGGACGTAATATCCGTACTTTGGAGACACTGACAGGTGTGGAACTGATTATCGATGATACCCCGGAAGCTGTTGTATTATCAGGCTTTGATCCAATCAGACGTGAAGTTGCGAGAATTGCGCTTGAGAAGTTGATCGTTGACGGACGTATACATCCGGCAAGAATCGAAGAGATGGTAGAAAAAGCGCAGAAAGAAGTCGATTCTATGATTCGCGAGGAAGGAGAGTCAGCTGCACTTGAAGTTGGTGTTCATGGAATTCATCCAGAGCTTATCAAGCTTCTTGGTAGAATGAAGTTCAGAACAAGCTATGGACAGAATGCATTGAAGCATTCTATTGAAGTGGCACAGTTATCCGGACTTCTTGCTGGAGAAATCGGTCTCGATGTCAGAGTGGCTAAGAGAGCCGGACTTTTACATGATATCGGTAAATCAATCGATCATGATGTGGAAGGATCACATATCCAGATCGGTGTTGACCTTTGCAGAAAATACAAAGAGTCAGCAACCGTTATCAATGCGGTTGAAGCCCATCACGGCGATGTAGAGCCGGAATCCCTGATTGCATGTGTTGTACAGGCTGCTGATACGATTTCTGCAGCAAGACCGGGTGCAAGAAGAGAAACATTAGAAACATACACAAACAGGTTAAAACAATTAGAAGATATCGCCAATCAGTTTAAAGGCGTTGAGAAATCTTTTGCAATTCAAGCAGGTAGAGAGATTCGTATCATGGTAGTTCCAGAACAAGTATCTGATGCAGACATGGTATTGCTGGCTAGAGATATTGCGAAACAGGTTGAATTTGAACTTGAATATCCAGGTCAGATTAAGGTAAATGTAATTCGTGAATCAAGAGTTACAGATTATGCCAAGTAGAAGATAAATGATAAGGAATCATCACATATAAAGCATAAAAGCTTATGGTGATGGTTCCTTTTTTGTATAATAAGAAATTGCTATAATAGTCCTAAAATGCTACAATTATGGTTGATAGTAAATAAAAGGAGATGTATGTGATGGATTTCAAAGAATATATCGTACAGAGAATCGAAGAGATGCCGCTTGTGACGCTGGCAACGGAGGAAAAAGATGGGGCAGTCTGCATCGATTTTACAAAAGTGGATGAGAAGATGTACAATGGAGTTCTGATTGGAAATACGGCAAATGCTGCGAAGATTCTGACAGAGGAATATATGACGGCTGTGACACCGGACGCAGAAAAAGACCAACTGCTGTGGTTCACTTATGAAGGTATGACAGAAAAAGCTCTCAAGAAGAAAATGAATATGATGGAAGCATTTGTATCATCTATATAAGAAAGGTGGCTGAATTATGAGCGAAGAAGTGAAGCGTGTCGGAAGAGATCTGGCATATGAAGGAACAGTCATAAAAGTTTATAAAGACCATATGAAATTTGCAAATGGTAACACGGCAGAATGGGATTTTATCCATCATGACGGGGCAGCCGCAGTTGTTCCGGTCATGGATGATGGAAAAATTCTCATGGTTACCCAGTATCGTAATGCGTTGGAGCGAGATACGCTTGAAATTCCGGCAGGGAAACTGGATGCGCCGGGAGAGCCTGGAATTGAATGCGCTTCCAGAGAACTGGAGGAGGAGACGGGATATAGTTCAGAGGATCTTGAATGGTTGATTACACTTCGGACAACAGTGGCATTTTGCGATGAGAAGATTGATATTTACGTTGCGAAAAATTTGATTCCGTCACACCAGCATCTGGACGAGGATGAATTTATCAATGTGGGAGCTTACACCATTGATGAATTGAGAAAAAAGATTTATTCCGGTGAGATTGAAGATTCCAAGACGGTGGCAGCACTTCTCGCATATGCGGACAAATATGGAAAATAGCAATCTGCAGACATCAGTGTTTACATGAGATGGAAAAGCAGATTTATGAACAAAGAAGAATCACAACAAGTAAATAAGAATATCTAGAAAGTCCAGGCATATAAATAGAGGGAGACTACATGCAAAAGTATCTGAACAGGAGGTTACGTGTGTGAAGATACAAAGAAGGCAAAGGTATCCTATTCTGATTTATATGCTGGGCTTTTTTCTTGGAATCATATATTTGAATGTTGCTTCGACCAGGTATGTTGTAGATGTAGGAATCTGGAGCGAGTGGTTCAGAAGCCAGTATCTTGGCTATGATTTGAAATCTTTTGATTATATGTGGTATGTAGCGCAGATACGCCTGCTTCCGGCAGGCGGACTTGCAATACTTGGTGGGACAAAGTTCCGGAAAATAGCAGCTTATCTGTTTCTTTTATGGGCTGGACTGGCAAGTGGCATGATTCTGACATCGGCACTTCTTATGCTGGGAGTCAAAGGATTGATATTATGCGTTATAAGTATGCTTCCGCATTTTTTGTGCTATATACCGGCTTATGCAATGCTTTTACTATATTTGTTCCGATATCCGGTGAGCGAATGGAATTCTACGAAGACGTTAAGTTTTGTATTATTTCTTACTATGGGAATTGCATTAGAGTGTCTGGTCAACCCGGTATTGCTAAAAATGTTTTTAAGAACATTATAAAAACTAGCATTCTTTTATGTGTTGTAATGAGAGATTAAAAGCATCTGGCGTAAATGATAGCTTATATACAAAATCCCGGTTACGAAAAGGAATATCTGGCTTGCCAGAAGGCAATGCAGGTATCCCGGGATTCCAAAATATACTGTAAAATATAAGACACCAATGATTCGAATGAAAAGACTTAGCGTATTTAGCAAGAAAGAAATGCCAGTTTTTCCGAGACCATGGATAATGCTGATGAGTGCACTGTTGGCGTATAAAAATGGACACATCCAGGAAAGGGTGCGTATGAACTCTCCGGCAAGAGAGCTATGGAAGAGCAGTCTTCCTAATACGGGACCAAGTAGAAAGAATCCGGCCAGGCATCCAGTTCCAAGAAAAATGCAACCACAGAGGGAACTTCGAATCATTTTCTTTATGCGTTGTACGTTTTTTTGAGTCTGGGCTTCTGTGATAGCAGGTAAGAGCATTGTGGAAGCAGAATTAGTAAGAGCGGATGGAAACAGAATACAAGGAAGAGCCATGCCTGTCAGGACACCATAAGTACTCAGGGCATCTGAGGTGGAAAGCCCGTAAATTAGTAAAGAAGCAGGGATAGAGACTGCTTCGATACTTTGCAGTATATTTAAAAGTATACGATTACCGGTAAGGGGAAGAGACAGTTTTATAAGCTCTTTTGCATCGGAAAACATTTGCTGTAAGGAAAGGGAAGACGGAATAAGAAAATGAAGCCCAGGTTTATTACGAACGCATTTTAGACTATAAAGGGCAGAAGCTATTTCACCGAATATCAACCCCAGAACAGCAATCCAGATGCCGGAAGATCCTTCGGTGTGGTTTAAAAACTGACAAATAACGAGAACACTGAAAATACGTACAGTTTGTTCTAATAATTGAGAGGATGAAGGAATTTTGGTGTCTTTTAGGCCGAGGCAGTATCCGGTAATACAGCTATGTATAGCACTGAAAGGAAAAACGTAAGAAAGCAGGATCAGAAGATGTTCACATCTTCGGTCGCCAAGTACAGAGCCAGCCAAAAATGGCGCGAATTTTTGCAGAAAAATTGTAAAACAGCAGGAGACGGACAACGTGATGAGAAGTCCGGTATAGAGAAGCTGGCGGGCTTCTTTTTTTCTGCCCTGAACAAGACGGCTGGCAACACTGCGGGAGAGAATCGTCTGGATTCCGGCACAAGTTGCGGAATAGCCAAGAGCATAAATGGGAAAAATAAGCTGGTAAAGTCCGACCTGAACCGCTCCAAATGTATGGCTTAGGAAAATGCGATAAAAAAACCCCATAAATCTGGTGAGCAGACCTGTAACGGTTAAAATAAATGTCCCTTTGATAAGTGGATTGTGTAACTCCATGAAAGTACCTCAAAAGATGCCTTTATTTCTTTATTATATTCGTAGGAAAAGCTTGACAGAACGGAAAATGGGTGATATTCTACTTAAAGTAAATCCCCAGTATTTTGCTAGGGATTGGAAAAGAAGGTGAAAATATTGAAACTGTCGACAAAAGGAAAGTATGGTCTGC
The DNA here is from genome assembly GCF_025150245.1 of Dorea formicigenerans. NCBI lineage: Bacteria > Bacillati > Bacillota > Clostridia > Lachnospirales > Lachnospiraceae > Dorea > Dorea formicigenerans. Next base: position 1,677,046 of record NZ_CP102279.1, on the reverse strand, counting down.
GAGCCATTATCGATTTGGCGAGATTTAGCGAGAAAGAACCGGTATCCATCGGCTGCATAGCCACGAGACAAAAATTGTCTGAGCGATATCTGGAACAGCTTTTTGCATTACTGAAAAAAGCAGGGCTTGTAAAAAGTATCCGGGGAGCGTCCGGAGGATATGTGCTTGCCCGTGATGCGTCAGAAATATCGGTAGGCGATGTACTGCGTGCCCTGGAAGGCAATCTGGAACCAGTAAGATGCGCAGCATTTTATTCAGAAGAAGGGTGTATGGCTTCAGATGAATGTGTCACAAAGTATGTATGGCAGAAAATCAACGACAGTATTAATAAAACCGTAAATGAAATCAAGCTGGATGAGCTTGTAAAAGAAAGCAAAGAACTGAATCCGGAGGGTGTTATCCACGGAGAATGCAGTCAACAATAGAGAAAGAAGGGTAATGTAAGATGTCTAAATTAATTTATCTTGATAATGCGGCAACAACAAAGACAGCTCCAGAGGTTGTAGAGGCTATGCTTCCTTATTTTACAGAATACTATGGAAATCCTTCCAGCGTATATAGCTTTGCAGCACAGAATAAAGAAGTGATCACACAGCAGAGAGAAATCATTGCAAATGCGCTCGGTGCCAAAACAGAAGAAATTTACTTTACAGCAGGTGGTTCAGAGTCTGATAACTGGGCATTGAAAGCAACTGCAGAGGCTTATGGAAATAAAGGAAAACACATCATCACAACAAAGATTGAACATCATGCAATTCTTCATAGTGCCGAGTATCTTGAAAAGAGAGGATACGAAGTAACTTATCTGGATGTAGATGAATATGGTGTAGTGAAATTAGATGACCTCAAAGCAGCAATACGTCCGGACACAATCCTGATTTCTGTGATGTTTGCAAATAACGAGATTGGTACGATCCAGCCAATCAAAGAGATTGGTGAGATTGCTCATGAGCATGGTATACTATTCCACACAGATGCAGTACAGGCATTTGGACAGATTCCAATCAATGTTGATGAATGTCATATTGATATGTTGAGTGCCAGTGGTCACAAATTAAACGGACCTAAGGGAATTGGATTTCTTTACATCCGTAAAGGGGTTAAGATCCGTTCATTCGTTCATGGCGGAGCTCAGGAGAGAAAACGTCGTGCCGGAACAGAAAATGTACCGGGAATCGTGGGAATCGGAACAGCAACTGAGCGTGCGGTCCGCACGATGCAAGAACGTACAAAGAAAGAAACAGAAGTACGTGATTATCTGATCAAACGTGTTTTAGATGAGATACCGTATACAAGACTGAACGGACATCCAACAAAGAGACTTCCGAACAACGCAAACTTCAGCTTCCAGTTCATCGAAGGAGAGTCACTTCTGATCAGATTGGATATGAAAGGAATCTGTGGTTCCAGTGGATCCGCATGTACATCAGGATCTTTAGATCCGTCCCATGTACTTCTGGCAATCGGACTGCCTCACGAGATCGCACACGGATCACTCAGACTGACTTTGAATGAGGAAATCACAAAAGAAGATATCGACTACGTTGTAGACAGTCTGAAAGAAATCGTGGCTTATATCCGTCAGATGTCACCACTTTATGAGGACTTCTTAAAAAAACAAAAATAGATAATAAATCACAAACATCAGGAGGAAATATAAATGTATTCAGCAAAAGTAATGGATCACTTTGAACATCCAAGAAATGTAGGAGAGATTGAGGATGCCAGTGGAGTAGGAACTGTTGGAAATGCAAAATGTGGAGATATTATGAGAATTTATCTGGACATCGACGAGAACCAGATCATTAAAGATGTAAAATTCAAGACATTTGGATGCGGAGCAGCAGTTGCAACAAGCAGTATGGCAACTGAGATGGTAAAAGGAAAGACGGTTCAGGAAGCGATGGAGGTTACGAATAAAGCGGTTATGGAAGCACTTGACGGACTTCCGCCGGTAAAGGTACACTGTTCCCTTCTTGCAGAGGAAGCAATCCATGCAGCACTGTGGGACTATGCACAGAAGAACGGTATTACAATTGAAGGACTCCAGAAACCAAAATCAGATATTCACGAAGGTGAAGAGGATGAGGCAGAAGAGTATTAAATCGCAAAGGTAGATGTGATGGAGAAGAAAAAAGTAGTAGTAGGAATGTCCGGTGGTGTGGATTCATCGGTGGCTGCTTGGCTTTTAAAGGAGCAGGGATATGATGTGATCGGTGTGACCATGCAGATCTGGCAGGATGAAGATGAATTCAAGCAGCAGGAAGAAGGCGGATGCTGTGGACTTTCCGCTGTGGAAGATGCAAGACGGGTAGCTGCCCGTCTGGGCATTCCTTATTATGTTATGAATTTTAAAAATGAATTTAAAAAATATGTCATCGATTATTTTATCGATGACTATTTGCATGGAAGGACACCGAATCCATGTATTGCCTGTAACCGTTATGTAAAATGGGAATCTCTGCTTACAAGAGCGATGGAGATTGGTGCAGACTATATTGCGACCGGTCATTATGCACAGGTAGAACAGCTTCCTAGTGGAAGGTATTCCATTAAGACTTCCGTGACGAGCATGAAGGATCAGACTTATGCGCTATATAATCTGACACAGGATCAGCTTAGTAAAACACTGATGCCAGTCGGAAAGTATAGCAAAGACGAAGTACGTAAGATGGCTGAGAATATCGGACTTCTGGTTGCTCATAAACCAGACAGTCAGGATATATGTTTTGTTCCGGATGGAGACTATGCCACATATATAGAAGAAAACACTGCGGCAGGTTCAATCCGGCCGGGAAACTTCGTGACTTCCGATGGAACGATTGTAGGACAACATAAAGGAATCATACATTATACAGTGGGGCAGAGAAAGGGTCTTGGATTATCTCTGGGACATCCGGCATTTGTACTGGAAATCCGTCCAGAGACAAATGAAGTAGTTGTGGGAACCAATGAAGAATCCATGTCCAGATATGTACGTGCTAATCATGTGAATTTCATGTCGGTTGCTGACATTGATGGGAAGAAGCGTGCGTGGGGAAAGATCCGCTATAATCATAAAGGTGCATGGTGTACAGTCGAACGTACAGGTGAAGACGAAATTTTATGTACATTCGATGAACCGGTACGTGCGATTACACCGGGACAGGCACTGGTGCTTTATGATGGAGAATATGTTCTTGGAGGAGGAACGATTCTATGAAAACAGATGCACATATGCACAGCAGCTTTTCTTATGATGCAGAGGTCTGTCCAAAGAAAATGATAGAAGCTTCCATCCAGAAGGGTTTAAAAGCCATCTGCTTTACAGATCATTATGACAAAGATGACGATCAGTGGGGCGAGGGAGAGCAGATTTTTGATGTAGATGAATATTTTACAACTATGACAAGGCTAAGGGAACAATATCGGGATCAGATAGAGGTCCGGATAGGGGTTGAACTTGGTCTCAGACCGCATCTTGCAGAATATTACAGCAGGTTCGTTCCAAAGTATCCATTTGATATGGTGATTGGATCGGTCCATTCGGTTCACGGCGTAGACCCGGCGTCCGAAAAGCTGTTTGAAGGAAAGACTGATGCGCAAGTATACAGGATGACCTTTGAGGAGAGTCTGGAGGATATCAGACATTTTCATGATTTTGATGTTATGGGACATCTGGATTATGTGGTAAGATATGGTAAGAACAAAGAAAAAGAATATTCGTATAAGATGTTTGCAGATGAGATAGACGCTCTTTTAAGAGAACTGATCGAACATGGCAAAGGACTTGAGCTTAATATGGCAGGACTCAAATATGGACTGCCCTTTGCACATCCGCATCCGGATATTCTGAAGCGTTACAGAGAGCTTGGAGGCGAAATTGTTACAGTTGGTGCAGATGGGCATCGGCCAGAGCATATTGCATGGGAATTTGACAAGGCGTGTGACATTTTAAAAGGGTGTAATTTTAAATATTATACAGAATTTAAGGAAAGAAAGCCGATTTTTTTGACACTTCGATAGAATTCGAAAAGAGACTTGAATTTTTGTACTTTCTTTAGTACAATGAAAGAGGTTGATGAATCTTTAACAAACTTTTGTTGAAGATATCAGCATAGAATAAAATGCAAAGAACTAAATTTAAAACTTTAGGAGGAATTAATCATGGCAGTAAAAGTAGCGATTAATGGTTTTGGACGTATTGGACGTTTAGCTTTCAGACAGATGTTTGGAGCAGAGGGATATGAGGTAGTTGCAATCAACGACCTGACATCTCCTAAGATGCTTGCACACCTGTTAAAGTATGATTCTTCTCAGGGAAGATATGCTTTAGCTGATAAGGTAGAGGCTACAGAGGATTCTATCATTGTTGACGGAAAAGAGATCAAAATCTACGCAAAAGCTAATGCTGAGGAACTTCCATGGGGAGAAATCGGTGTAGACGTTGTTCTGGAGTGTACAGGATTCTATACATCTAAAGAAAAATCCATGGCACATATCAAAGCAGGAGCTAGAAAAGTTGTTATTTCCGCACCAGCTGGAAAAGACCTGCCAACAATCGTATATAATGTAAACCACAATGAGTTAAAACCAGAGGATACAGTTATTTCTGCAGCTTCTTGTACAACAAACTGTCTTGCACCTATGGCTAAGGCACTGAATGATCTTGCACCGATCAAATCTGGTATCATGAGCACAATCCATGCTTACACAGGAGATCAGATGACTCTTGATGGACCACAGAGAAAAGGTGATTTAAGAAGATCTCGTGCAGCAGCAGTTAATATTGTACCAAACAGCACAGGTGCTGCAAAAGCAATCGGTCTTGTTATTCCAGAGCTGAATGGAAAACTCATCGGTTCTGCACAGCGTGTACCAACACCTACAGGATCAACAACAATCCTTACAGCAGTTGTAGAGGGTAACGTAACAGTAGAGCAGATCAATGAGGCTATGAAAGCAGCTTCTAATGAGTCATTCGGATACAACACAGATGAGATCGTATCCAGTGATATCGTTGGAATGAGATATGGTTCACTGTTCGATGCAACACAGACAATGGTTATGCCACTTGACAACGGAACAACACAGGTTCAGGTTGTTTCCTGGTATGACAACGAGAATTCTTACACAAGCCAGATGGTAAGAACAATCAAATACTTCTCAGAGCTTGCATAAGATTTCGAGTATTTCATAAAGACTCACAAAGGGTCCGGTCTAATATGGACCGGATCCTTTTTAAGTAATAGAAATATAATTTTATTGCTTAAAAAGCATTTGGCAGAACAAGCCAGAGTATATTCATTTTGAGAATGGAGAGAATGTTATGTTAAATAAAAAATCAGTAGATGATATCAATGTAAAAGGGAAAAAGGTTCTTGTAAGATGCGATTTTAACGTACCACTTATTGATGGAAAAATCACAGACGAGAACCGTCTTGTTGCTGCACTTCCTACAATTAAAAAGCTGATTGCTGACGGAGGAAAGATCATCCTTTGCTCACACCTGGGAAAACCTAAGGGACAGCCAGTACCGGAGTTATCTCTTGCACCAGTTGCAGTACGACTCTCAGAGCTTCTTGGACAGGAAGTAAAATTTGCAGCAGATCCTGAGGTTGTAGGAGCTAACGCAAAAGCAGCAGTAGCCAATATGAAAGACGGAGATGTCATCTTACTTGAGAATACACGTTACAGAGCAGAAGAGACAAAGAATGAAGATGCTTTCAGCAAAGACCTTGCTTCTCTTTGCGAAGTATTTGTAAATGATGCATTTGGCACAGCACACCGTGCACACTGCTCTAACGTAGGTATTACAAAATATGTGGACACAGCAGTTGTAGGATATTTAATGCAGAAAGAGATTGATTTCCTCGGAAATGCAGTAAACAATCCGGAGAGACCGTTTGTAGCAATTCTCGGTGGAGCAAAGGTATCCAGCAAGATTTCTGTAATAGAGAACTTGATCGATAAAGTCGACACACTGATCATTGGTGGTGGTATGTCTTACACATTCAGCAAAGCTCAGGGCGGTACAGTTGGAGATTCTCTTCTTGAAGCTGACTACTGCCAGTATGCACTTGACATGTTAAAGAAAGCACAGGAGAAAGGTGTAAAACTTCTTCTTCCTGTAGATACAGTCATTGCAGATGATTTCTCCAATGGAGCAAATAAAAAAGTTGTAAAAAGCGGTGAGATTCCGGACGGATGGCAGGGACTTGATATTGGACCTGAGACAGAGAAAATTTTCTGTGACGCAGTAAAAGATGCTAAGACAGTTGTATGGAACGGACCAATGGGCTGCTTCGAGATGCCGAACTTCGCACATGGAACAGAGGCAGTTGCAAAAGCACTTGCTGATACAGATGCAGTTACAATCATCGGTGGTGGAGATTCCGCAGCAGCAGTGAACCAGCTTGGATATGGCGACAAGATGACACACATTTCCACAGGTGGCGGAGCTTCTCTGGAATTCCTGGAAGGAAAAGAATTACCGGGTGTTGCAGCTGCTAACGATAAATAGGTGAGGAAAACCAAGTATACACTCGTATCCAATGTTTTTCTTTGATTAATTTCAGAAAAATACTGAACAATAAAATTTAAATTAGGAGATAAAATCATGGCAAGAAGAAAAATTGTTGCAGGTAACTGGAAGATGAATAAAACTCCAAGCGAGGCAGTTGCTCTTGTAAATGAGTTAAAACCTTTAGTTGCAAATGACGAAGTAGATGTAGTGTTCTGTGTACCGGCAATTGATATTATTCCAGTTGCTGAGGCAGTAAAAGGGACCAACATTCAGGTTGGCGCTGAGAATATGTATTTTGAAGAGAGCGGGGCTTACACAGGCGAGATCTCACCAGCTATGTTGGTAGATGCAGGTGTCAAATATGTTGTTCTTGGACATTCTGAGAGAAGAGAGTATTTTGGTGAAACAAATGCTGATGTCAATAAGAAAATCCTGAAAGCATTTGAGCATGGTATTACACCAATTATGTGCTGTGGTGAGACACTAGAGCAGAGAGAGCAGGGTGTGACAATGGATTTCATCCGCCAGCAGGTGAAAGTCGGATTCCAGAATGTGACAGCAGATCAGGCAAAAACAGCAGTTATCGCTTACGAGCCAATCTGGGCAATTGGAACAGGTAAGACAGCAACAACCGAGCAGGCTGAAGAAGTATGCGCAGGTATTCGTGCATGTATCGCTGAAATCTATGATGAGGCAACAGCAGAAGCTATCCGTATTCAGTATGGCGGATCTGTAAATGCTGGAAATGCAGCAGAATTGTTCGCACAGGCTGATATCGATGGAGGACTTGTAGGTGGAGCATCTCTGAAAGCAGATTTCGGAAAAATTGTAAATTACAAGTAAGATTTTGAATCGCAGGGGGCGGCAGACACTTCCTGCGATTTTTACCCTGACTCGTCAAAGAGTCTTAAGGTATGATCAGTTTACGAAAATAAACAGCGCTAGAGGATAGTATTATGATATATAAAGAAATACCAATTCAAGTGGAAGGTTCTGATAAGACGAGCCGAGCACAGTTTTATATACTGGATACACTTCCGGACGAGATGAAGATCCAGAAACGGCCGATCATTCTGATTTGTCCGGGCGGAGGATATCACATGGTCAGTTACCGGGAAGGAGAACCCCTTGCCATGCATTTTTTGAGTCTGGGCTATCATGCATGTGTGTTACAGTATTCCGTGTCACCGGAGGCATTTTATCCGACACAGCTTTTGGAAGTGACAGAGAGTGTCAGACAGATTCATGAACATGCAAAAGAATGGTATATTGACACAAAGAAAATTGTACTGGCGGGAGCTTCAGCAGGAGGACATCTGGCGGCTAATTACTGTGCATTTTGGAAACGCGAGTTTTTGGTGGAGAAAAGTGGTATGCCAAGAGAGATGTTAAAGCCAAGAGGCCTGATCCTCTGTTATCCGGTTATCACATCGGATCCGAAATATGCGCATATGCCAAGCTTCCAGAATCTTCTTGGAGATACAGTAGAGGAAGAGGCTTGGAACTTATCTTTGGATCATCAGATTACAGATTCCATGCCGCCTTGTTTTATCTGGCATACAGCAACAGATCAGACAGTACCGCTGCCGAATTCTTTGCTGCTTGCCATGGCATTATGGAAAGCAGGCATTCCGGTGGAGCTGCATGTGTATCCGGAAGGGATTCATGGACTCAGCCTTGCCAATGAACTGGTAGAATGTCTGGATGGAAGGGGTGTACAGGAGGAATGTACAAGCTGGATTTCGCTTGTTGATACATGGCTTGACAGACTTATGAAGAAAGAAGGAGAAGAATAATGAGCAAGAGACCAACAGTTCTTATGATTTTAGATGGTTACGGTTTAAATAATAATCAGAAAGGAAATGCTGTAGCTGAAGCAAAGACTCCGGTTGTGGATAAGTTAATGGCAGAGTATCCATTTGTAAAAGGATATGCAAGCGGACTAGCTGTCGGACTTCCGGATGGACAGATGGGAAACTCTGAAGTCGGACATCTGAATATGGGTGCCGGACGTATTGTATACCAGGAATTGACAAAAATCACAAAATCTATTCAGGATGGAGATTTCTTTGAGAACAAAGCACTGCTTGCAGCGTGTGAAAATGTAAAGAAAAATGATTCTGCACTTCATTTGATGGGACTTGTATCAGATGGAGGAGTACACAGTCATATTGAGCATATTTTCGGACTTCTTGAGCTGGCAAAAAGACAGGGACTTAAGAAAGTTTATGTACACTGCTTCCTGGATGGACGTGATACACCACCGGCATCAGGAAAAGAGTATGTAGAGCAGTTAGAAGCTAAGATGAAAGAAATAGGTGTTGGTAAAGTAGCGTCTGTTATGGGACGGTATTATGCGATGGATCGTGATAATCGCTGGGATCGTGTAGAAAAGGCATACCGTGCAATTGCATACGGAGAAGGCGAAAAGGCAACAAGCGGACCAGCCGGAATCCAGGCATCTTATGATAAAGATACAACAGATGAGTTCGTTCTGCCAACAGTTGTTGAAAAAGATGGAGCTGCGCTTGCAACAGTCAAAGAAAATGATTCCATCATCTTCTTTAATTTCCGTCCAGACCGTGCGAGAGAAATTACAAGAACATTTTGCGATGATAAATTTGAAGGCTTTGACAGAGGCGAGAGAATTAAGACAACATTCGTATGCTTTACAGAGTACGATGTGACAATCGAAAATAAACTTGTGGCATTTGTAAAAGAAAAGATTACCAATACATTTGGTGAATTCCTTGCAAAGAATGGACTTAAACAGGCACGTATCGCCGAGACAGAGAAATATGCACATGTGACATTCTTCTTTAACGGTGGAGTTGAGGAGCCGAATGAGGGCGAGGATAGAATCCTTGTGAAATCTCCGAAGGTGGCAACTTATGATCTGAAACCGGAAATGAGTGCTTATGAAGTATGTGACAAATTAGTTGAAGCAATTGAATCTGATAAATATGATGTGATTATCATCAACTTTGCAAATCCAGATATGGTCGGACATACTGGCGTAGAAGGAGCTGCAATCAAGGCTATTGAGGCGGTTGATGAGTGTGTAGGAAAAACAGTTGAAGCAATTAAGAAGGTAGATGGACAGATGTTTATCTGTGCAGACCATGGAAATGCAGAACAGTTGATCGACTATGAGTCAGGCGAACCATTCACTGCTCATACAACAAATCCGGTTCCATTTATTCTTGTAAATGCAGATCCTGCATATAAATTAAGAGAAGGCGGATGCCTTGCAGATATTGCTCCGACATTGATTGAATTAATGGGAATGAAACAGCCAGCAGAGATGACCGGAAAGAGCCTTTTAGTGAAATAGTCGGTGAAAAATTGTAAGGGGCAGAACATGAATCGAGATCAAATTAAATTTCTTGCAATCATTACCATGACATGCAACCATATTGCAAATATATTTCTGACGCCGGGAACGTTACTATTTGAAGTTATGATCGACATTGGGTATTTTACTGCAATTACGATGTGCTACTTTCTGGTGGAAGGTTACGGTTATACCCATGATAAGAAAAAATATGGGGAGCGGCTGCTGCTGTTCGGTGTGATATCATTCATACCATTTTGTCTGGCATTTGGCATGGTCCAGATGAATATGCTGTGTACCTTATTTTTGTGTTTCCTGATTCTTAAGGTTATGGAAATGTCCACTTTAAAATGGGAAAAATGGATTGTAATATTAATTTTAATCTTTGTATCCCTGTATTCAGACTGGGCATTACTGGCTCCTGTTTTTGCAATTTTATTTGCAAAAAGTAAAGGAAATCGAATAAAAACAGCAATATCATTTGGAATAGGAGCATGTTTATTTGCAGGATTTAATTATTTGTCAAATTTAGAGAGTATGAGTACAGGCAGTGCGCTGATTCATGCATTGTGTTCAGGTATCGGACCGGTTGTGGCAGGAATCATCATTTTATTCTGCTACAATGGAAAGAAATCTAATCATGCAGGGAAAGCGTCAAAATGGTTCTTTTACATATACTATCCGGCGCATCTTCTTTTCTTGTGGGCAGTACATCAGCTTTGCATGTTGTAGAGAAGTATAAATAACAGGAGTACAGGAATATGAGCAAAAAATATGAGATATTTTTATTTGATCTGGACGGAACTATTACAGATTCTGCTCTTGGAATCACCAATTCAGTCATGTATGCATTGAAAAAGTTCGGCATCGAAGAGACAGACCGGACAAAATTATATAAATTTATCGGTCCGCCGCTTACAGAATCCTTTGAGAAATTTTACGGTTTTACAAAAGAGCAGAGTCTGGATGGAGTAAAGTATTACCGGGAATATTATCATGATAAAGGCATCTATGAGAATCGTGTTTATGATGGATTAGAAGAAGTTTTAAAGAAGATAAATGAAGCCGGAAAGCAGGCAATTGTTGCAACATCAAAACCGGAGGAATATGCAAAGATTATCATTGATCATTTTCATCTGACTAAATACTTTGCATGCGTTGCGGGTATGGAGATGGACGGTGGAAGAGGAACAAAAGCGCAGGTCATTACCTATGCTCTTGAGAAAAATGATATTACAGACAAGTCTAACGTACTTATGATCGGTGACCGCGAACACGATGTCATCGGCGCCCATGAAAATGGACTTGACTGTCTCGGCATTCTCTACGGATTTGGAAGCCGCAAAGAATTTGAAGAAGCCGGAGCGGATTACATTCGTGAAAATGTAGAAGACATTTTACAATTCGTATAAAAATTTATTCGCCAATATTAATCCAGAGAAAATTATTATTTGTCAAAGGCACGCTCGCGCTACCTTCCGCTGGTAGCGGTACATAAGGCGCTAAAAAACACCGCCTAAGTACCGACCGCTCCAGAGTACCTTTCTCCAAATAATAATTTTCCTGGATTTTCTATATTTTGAACAAAATTATAAGGTGATTTTCGCTTTTCGAAGGAATTATAAAGTGTAGTGATATTAGTGAATAAAAAGAATCCAGCAAGGTGATGTTATCTGACGGTAGAGTGATTTCTGATACATCTGCGAGTATAGTCTCATATATTTTACATTGTCTGAGTCCATACGGACGAGTTTGTAAAATATATGAGAAATAAACGACGCAGCAGATGTCAGAAATCATTCGTGTCAGGAACACATCTAGCTGGATTCTTTTTTATGTATCACTACAAATTATAAATTACGCCTCTAAATTCTTGTTTGCTGTGGAAAGCATCAGTTTAATTCGATTCAACTGATTTACTTCACTTGCGCCCGGATCAAAGTCGATCGCTACGATATTTGACTGTGGGTAGCGTCTTCGTAACTCTTTAATAACACCCTTGCCTACTACATGGTTTGGCAGGCAGGCAAATGGCTGTGTACACACGATATTTGGTGCACCGCTGTGGATCAGCTCTAACATTTCGCCGGTCAGGAACCAGCCTTCACCAGTCTGATTTCCAAGAGATACAATGTCAGAAGCCATCTTTCCGAGATCACGGATATCTGCCGGCGGGTTAAAATGTTTGCTCTTCTTAAATGCTTCGGTAGCCGGAGCGCGGAACCAGTCTATGACCTTGATGCCCCAGTTTGCAGCAGTTGCTTTTGATTTCGCAAATCCAAGCTTTTCTACTTTAAAGTTCTGATTGTAGAAGCAGTACTGCAGGAAGTCCAGAAGATCTGGAACAACAGCTTCGGCGCCTTCGCTTTCCAGCAGATCGACCAGATGATTATTAGCTGCCGGAAGGAATTTGACAAGAATCTCACCGACAACGCCGACGCGTGGTTTTTTAACATCTAAAAGTTCGATATTATTGTCAAAGTCTTCGATGATCTGCCGGCATAACTTCTTGAATTTTCGTCTGGAAGGATAGCCGGAAGAGACAAACTCTTTACATACTTCCACCCATTTTCTATGCATTGCATTCACAGATCCCGCAACAGCTTCGTATGGTCTTAACCGATACACACATTTCATAAAGATATCACCAAATACTACACTGTAAATACCACGAAGTACGAGAGCGGGTGTGATCTTAAATCCAGGATTTTCTTCCAGTCCGCTTAAGTTAATGGAAATAACCGGAATATATTCGTAACCGGCTTTTTTTAGGGCACGGCGGATAAATCCGATATAATTGGAAGCACGGCAGCCACCACCGGTCTGGCTGATGATGACAGCAATCTTGTGTGTATCATATTTGCCGGAAAGGATGGCCTCCATGATCTGTCCGACAACCATAAGGGACGGGTAACATGCGTCATTGTTAACGTATTTAAGCCCCACATCTACTGCCTGTTTGTTGTCATTTGGAAGGACTTCGATGTTGTATCCGGAAGCTTTAAATGCAGACTCCATCAGTTCGAAGTGGATCGGTGACATCTGTGGGCAGAGAATCGTGTAATTCTCGCGCATTTCCTTTGTGAAAGATATTTTTTCAATAGCTGCGGAATGAATCGTACGTTTGTCATTTCGCTGTTCTCTGACGCGGATAGCAGCCAGAAGAGAGCGGACACGGATCCTTGCAGCACCTAAGTTGTTGACTTCATCAATCTTCAGAGATGTATAGATCTTATCTGAATTATTTAAAATATCCGCAACCTGATCAGTTGTGACCGCATCCAGTCCGCAACCGAAAGAGTTGAGCTGGATCAGATCCAGATTGTCTTTTGTTTTTACATAGTTTGCCGCTGCATACAGACGGGAATGGTACATCCACTGATCCATCACGTTGAGTGGGTGCTCAGCTGGATTTAAGTGGGAGATGGAATCCTCAGTCAGCACAGCAATATTATAAGAATTGATCAGTTCTGGAATGCCATGGTTAACCTCCGGGTCAATGTGATATGGACGTCCTGCCAGTACAATACCTCTGTTTCCGGTCTCATCCAGGAATTTGATAACTTCCTCCCCTTTTCGACGCATATCTTCACGGCATGCTGCAAGTTCTTCCCATGCTGCATGGACGGCAGACTGGATCTCCTGATCGGAAATATCAAATTTCTTTCCAAGTTCTTCCACCAGGCGATAGGAGATAGTATCCTCGCTGGCAAAAGAGAGGAATGGGTGCATAAAATCAACTTCTCCATTTACAATGGCATCAATGTTATTCTTGATATTTTCCGGATAAGAAGTAACAATCGGGCAGTTGTAATGGTTGTCAGAGTCTGCAAATTCATTGCGCTCGTAAGGAATGCTTGGGTAGAAAATGTGTTTCACACCTTCGTTGATCAGCCATTGTACATGTCCGTGAGCCAGTTTTGCCGGGTAGCATTCAGACTCACTTGGAATGGACTCAATACCGAGTTCATAAATGCTTCTTGTAGAAGCAGGAGAGAGTTTGACAGAGAATCCAAGCTGATTGAAAAATGTGAACCAGAACGGATAGTTTTCGTATATATTTAATACACGGGGGATTCCGATTACACCGCGTTTTGCAGATCCTTCCGGCAATGGTTCATAATCAAAATAACGTTTTAATTTGTATTCAAATAAATTTGGCAGCTTATTCTCGGATTTTGCTTTTCCAAGTCCGCGTTCGCATCGATTTCCGGTAATGAACTTACGTCCGCCGCTGAAATGATTAATCGTCAGACGACAGTTATTTGTACATCCTTTACATTTTGTCATAGTTGTAGAATATTCCATGGCCTCAATGTCCTCAATAGAGAGCATAGTCGTGCCTTCGCATTCTACATAACGTTCACGTGCAATGAGAGCTGCACCAAATGCGCCCATAATTCCGGCAATATCCGGACGGATAGCCTCGCATCCTGCGATTTTCTCAAAACTTCGAAGGACAGCATTGTTGTAGAATGTTCCACCTTGAACTACGATATGTTTTCCAAGTTCCGATGCATCAGAAACTTTGATGACCTTGAATAACGCATTCTTAATAACAGAATATGCAAGTCCTGCGGAAATATCAGCAACCTCAGCACCTTCTTTTTGTGCCTGTTTAACCTTGGAGTTCATAAATACAGTACAACGTGTTCCAAGGTCGATTGGATTTCTTGCAAATAAAGCTTCGTGGGCAAAATCTTCAACAGAATAATTCAGTGATTTTGCAAATGTCTCAATAAATGAACCACAGCCGGAGGAGCAGGCCTCATTGAGCTGTACACTGTCAACGGTCTGATTTTTGATCTTGATACACTTCATATCCTGACCGCCGATGTCCAGAATACAGTCAACATCCGGCTCAAAGAAAGAAGCTGCATAGTAATGAGAGACAGTTTCTACTTCACCTTCGTCAAGGAGAAGGGCTGCTTTGATCAGAGCTTCTCCATATCCGGTAGAGCAGGAGTGTACAATCTGTACATCTTCTGGTAATTTGCTGTAAATATCTTTGATCGCAGTAATTGTTGTACCAAGCGGATCTCCGTCATTGTTGTGATAGAAGGAATATAAAAGTGTTCCGTCTTCGCCGACAAGAGCTGCCTTTGTAGTGGTAGATCCGGCATCGATACCAAGGAAAGCCTTTCCTTTATAGGTAGCCAGATCTCTGATGGGAACCTGATCCTTGTCGTGCCGCTTTTTAAACTCTTGAAAGTCAGCTTCACTTGCAAACAAAGGTTCCATACGGTCAACTTCAAATTCCATCTTAATCTTGCCTTCCAGGCGCTTTTGCATCTCCTGGATTGGTACGTCCAGATCCTTTTTGGAGTTCAGGGCAGAACCAATGGCTGCAAACAGATGGGAATGATTCGGGGCAATGATGTGCTCATCATCCAGATTCAATGTACGGATAAATGCCTTGCGCAGTTCGGAGAGAAAATGCAGAGGTCCGCCAAGGAATGCAACGTGTCCGCGAATAGGTTTACCGCATGCAAGACCACTGATAGTCTGGTTGACAACTGCCTGGAAAATGGAGGCAGCCAGATCTTCTCTTGCAGCACCGTCGTTGATGAGTGGCTGGATATCCGTCTTTGCAAATACACCACATCTTGCAGCAATCGTGTAAAGTGCTTTGTAATTCTTTGCGTATTCGTTAAGACCGGAAGCGTCTGTCTGAAGAAGAGATGCCATCTGGTCAATAAAAGAACCTGTACCACCGGCACAGACACCATTCATACGTTGTTCAATATTCCCGCCTTCAAAATAAATGATTTTAGCATCTTCACCGCCGAGCTCAATAGCTACATCGGTCTGAGGAGCGTAGTCCTGAAGAGCCGTGGATACGGCTATAACTTCCTGAACGAAAGGTACCCCCAGATGCTTGGCAAGTGTCAGTCCGCCAGATCCGGTGATGACCGGAGAGACGTGAATGGCACCAAGTTTATGAATGGCACGCCCAAGAAGATCAGATAAAGTCTCCTGGATATTGGCAAAATGTCTTTCATAATCGGAGAACAGTACTTCATTATCCTGATCTAATACAGCAATCTTAACCGTAGTAGAACCGATGTCAATACCGAGAGTGTAAATGTCGTTTTGAACCATAATTTATGTACTCCTTATTCAATGTTTATTATTAAAAAAGATATGATTAAAATTCATTTGGCAGATATCTCTTCCTATTATAATATAATCTGCCAATATAACTAAAATATTATACGACAGTTTGCGCCAAATTACAATTAAGAAATCGTGTTCTTAACATAAAAGAAACATAAAAGAAATATGAAATGCGAATAAAAAAATTGTAAAAAATGTAAAATTACAGAAAGCTGGGGAGCGTATGATTGACAAAATAATAGCAAGACGATAGAATGGCTATGTGTGAAAATAATTTTAACAGGAGTTAGGACAATATGAATTGGATGGACAAAATGGAACGAAAGATCGGAAGATATGCAGTTCCGAATTTGATGTTGTACATTATCATCATGTATGGAGCCGGATATGTGCTCTACTTGATAAATCCGGCATTTTATGCACAGTATCTCTGCCTGAATGCACAGGCAATTCTGCACGGACAGGTCTGGAGGATCATTACATTTATCATTCAGCCTCCGTCATACAGTCTGATCTGGATGCTGGTGGCATTATCTCTTTATTATTTTATCGGGAAAGAACTGGAACGGGCATGGGGGACTTTCCGTTTTAACCTCTACTTCTTTGCCGGAGTTCTGTTTCATGTGATTGCTGCCATTTTGGTCTATGTACTGACAGGGCTTGTATTGCCGCTTGGAACAGGATATCTGAACATGTCGTTATTCCTTGTATACGCAGCTATGAATCCGAATGCACAGTTCATGCTATATTTCATCATTCCGGTAAAAGCCAAATGGCTGGCGTGGCTGGACGGAGCGTATTTTATCTGGGCAGTTATCCAGGCATTTCTCCCGGCGTATGGAGGAAGTGCCTATGGAATATACTATAAAGCAAATGCACTGGCGGCAGTTGTCTCAATCTTGAATTTTCTGATATTTTTCCTGAATTCAAGAAATGTAAGACCATACCGTCCTTCACAGGTGAAGCGCAAAAATGATTTTCACAGACAGGTTCATAAGGCACACCCGGTCAATTACTATAAAGACGGTGCAAGACATAGATGCGCAGTCTGCGGAAGAACCGAACTGGATGACCCAAAACTGGAGTTTAGATATTGTTCCAAGTGCAATGGAAATTATGAATATTGCCAGGAGCATTTATTTACTCATAAACATGTAATTTAGAAATTGAACAACAAAAGGAGAACAGGAATGAAGAAAACAAAGATTGTCTGCACAATGGGACCGAATTCAAACGATGAGAATATCATGAGACGGCTTGTAAAAGAAGGCATGGATATCGCAAGATTTAACTTTTCACATGGCTCACATGAAGAACAAAAAGGCCGTATGGACATGTTGAAGAAGATTCGCGAAGAAGAGAAGAAACCAGTGGCAATCCTTCTGGATACAAAGGGACCGGAAATCCGTACAGGTGTTTTGAAAGACGGAAAAAAGGTATTGTTAAAAGAAGGCGAGACAATCACTCTGACGAATGAAGAAATCGAAGGAGATGAAACAAAAGTTTCTCTGACATACAAAGGTCTGGTCGATGATGTGCAGATCGGGAACATGATTCTGATCGATGATGGTCTGATCGGACTTAAAGTAAAAGAAAAGACGGAGACAGATATTATCTGTACAATCGTTAATGGTGGTGAACTTGGCGAGAGAAAGGGAGTCAATGTCCCGAATGTTCCAGTCAGACTTCCGGCAATTACAGAAAAGGATAAAGAAGACCTGAAATTCGGTGTTGAGCAGAAAATTGACTTTATTGCAGCATCATTTGTAAGAAATGCTGAGTGTATTTTGGAAATCCGTTCTTACTTAAATAAATGCGGAGCACCATATATTCCGATCATTGCAAAGATTGAGAACTCAGAGGGAATTGATAATATTGATGAGATTATCCGCTGTGCAGACGGTATCATGGTTGCCAGAGGAGATCTCGGTGTAGAAATCCCGGCAGAAGAAGTTCCATATCTCCAGAAATTGATCATTCAGAAATGTAATGATAATTACAAACCGGTCATTACAGCAACTCAGATGCTGGATTCTATGATCCGTAATCCACGTCCGACAAGAGCAGAGGTTGGAGATGTGGCAAACGCAGTTTACGACGGAACAGACGCTGTCATGCTTTCAGGTGAGACTGCACAGGGGAAATATCCGGTTGAAGCACTGAAGATGATGGTACACATTGTAGAAAGTACGGAGCAGCATCTGGATTATAAGGAGATGCTGGAAAAAGCAGGTGCACACAGAATGAGAAATGCTTCCAGTGCTCTGGCATATGCAACTGTAACAACTGCAAGAAATCTGAAAGCAGCGTGTATTATTACACCAACTGTATCAGGAGCAACTGCAAGAGTTGTGTCCAAATTTAAACCGAAGACAGAGATTATCGGTATATCACCAAATGAAGATACACTTCGCAGAATGCAGATTTACTGGGGAGTACGTCCGTATTGCTCTATTAATGCAAATTCTACAGATGAAATCTGTAGCAGCGCGTTAGATCTTGTAAGAGCAAAACAGATTGCAGAGACTGGAGACACTGTAGTCCTGACAGCAGGAATCCCTTCCCCGAATATTTCCGGAAATGTTGCCGGAGTCAGCAATATTATGAAAATAGCAGTGATAGATTAAGAACTACTGAAAATGAACAACAGATGAGAGATTTCTTTCATCTGTTGTTCGTTTTTTGAATATATTTCTCATTTAAGCACTTGACTGATAGCGAGAAATATACTATAGTGTTCCGTGAGAGAACTACTACAAAAGGATAAAAATGAGAACAGGTGAAAAAATGGAAGATAAATCATATATCGAACGCCTGATGGAATTTGGGCTTACAAGGCAGGAAGCAGGAATTTACGGCTGCCTGATCAGTGAAGGAAAGACGACAGGCTATGAAGTCGCAAAGCAGCTTGGAATATCTAGATCCAATGCGTATAATTCGCTTGCAAGTATGACTGAAAAAGGTGCGGCTTATCTGGTGGAAGAAGGAACAACAAAAAAATATGTATCTGTGCCATTGGACGAATTTTGCCGGAATAGAATCCGGAGGCTGGAAGAGTCCCAAAGATGGCTAAAGAAGCATATGCCATCTGAAAAAGATCATGTAGAAGGGTACATTACAATAGAAGGTTCTTCTAATATTTTGGATAAGATTCGTAATCTTCTGGCAAAAGCCGAAGAGAGAGTATACATTTCCTGTACAAGAAATTACCTGTTATTGTTCGTGGATGAGCTGGAAAGTCTGATCCGGGCTAAAAAGAAAGTCGTAATTGTGACAGATCAACCTGTGAATTTTAGAAATGCCAGAGTCTATATGGGAAACAATCGTGGAATGCAGATTGGTGTGATTACAGATTCCAGATATGTGCTGACCGGAGAGTATGGAGAAGGAAGTATTAATACATGCCTTTATTCCGGACAGAAAAATTTTGTAGAGTTATATAAAAGTGCTCTTAGTAATGAAATAAAACTTCTGGCAATACGAGAGGAGAACATGCAATGAAGAAAAAACCATTTGTAACAAAAGAACAACTGGATGAAATTATTAAAAAATATCCAACTCCATTTCATCTTTATGATGAGAAGGGAATTCGCAAGAATATGCAGGCACTAAAAGAAGCATTTGCATGGAATCCGGGGTATAAAGAGTATTTTGCAGTTAAAGCAACGCCGAATCCGTTTCTGATTGATATTTTGAGAGAGTATGGATGCGGATGTGACTGTTCTTCTTATACAGAACTTCTCCTTTCAGATGCAATGGGAGTAAAGGGAGAGGACATTATGTTTTCTTCCAATGACACACCGAGAGAAGAATATGAACTTGCACACAAGTTAGGAGCAATTATTAATCTGGATGATATTACGCATATTGATTTCCTTGAAGAGACAATTGGTGAGATTCCAGAAACGATCAGTTGCCGGTATAATCCGGGCGGACTGTTTAAGATTAGTAATGATATTATGGATAACCCGGGAGATGCCAAGTTTGGTATGACAACGGAGCAGCTTTTTGAAGCATTTAAGATTTTAAAAAGCAAAGGTGCGAAGGAATTTGGAATTCATGCCTTCCTTGCAAGTAATACTGTAACAAATGAATATTATCCGATGCTTGCAAAAGTATTATTTGAAGTGGCTGTAAAGCTTCAGAAAGAGGTAGGCATTCATATCAAATTTATTAATTTGTCAGGCGGTATCGGAATTCCGTATACACCAGATCAGGAGCCAAATGATATCCGTGCGATTGGAGACGGTGTGCGGGAAGTTTATAATGAGGTTCTTGTGCCTGCAGGCATGGGAGATGTAGCTCTTTATACAGAACTTGGAAGATTTATGTTGGGACCTTATGGCTGCCTTGTAACAAAAGCAATTCATGAGAAACACACCCATAAGGAATATATTGGGGTAGATGCATGCGCAGTAAATTTGATGCGTCCGGCTATGTATGGTGCATATCACCATATTACAGTCATGGGAAAAGAAGATGTGCCGTGTGATCACAAATATGATGTAACAGGTTCCCTTTGTGAGAATAATGACAAATTTGCAATTGACCGTATGCTTCCGAAGATTGATATGGGAGATGTTCTTATGATTCATGATACAGGGGCACATGGATTTTCTATGGGATACAATTATAATGGAAAATTAAAATCCGCAGAGGTGCTCTTAAAAGAAGATGGAAGCACACAGCTTATCCGAAGAGCTGAAACACCAGCAGATTATTTCGCAACCTTTGATTGTTTTGATATTGGAAAAAAATTAATAAAATAAATGTTGTATTTCACGCAGTTGTGTGTTACAATTAATCTCGGCTTGAAAAAGCTGGGATATGCGGATGTGGCGGAATGGCAGACGCATCAGACTCAAAATCTGACGTAGGTGACTATGTACGGGTTCAAGTCCCGTCATCCGCAGTTGATTTATGAAAGAGCATCGAAGACTTAAAGTTTTCGGTGCTTTTTTGCTCTTGCACATTTATTAGATATTCATTATAATAAAATCGATGTTTTTAGAGGAACAAAAGAAGAAAGAATGAAATGACGAAAGGAAGAAGATTATGGGATTTACAGTACAGGATATGCTTGATATGAAATTATTTCAGAAAGCGAATCTGCTCTGGGGCAAAGGTGGTATTGGCCAGGAAATCCGTGGTGTTACGATTATTGAATCTCCAGATATTGTTCGTTTTATCAGTGGTGGAGAGGTCCTTCTGACAGGATTGAATGCATTTCAGAATTGTTCCCCGGAAGAGTTCCGCAGTTATATCGCGGAGCTTGCAAAGAAAAAAGTAAGTGCACTTGTGATTAAGCAAGGAAGAACCGTAGACTTCCTGGAGGAAAAGATGGCGGTCATACAGGAGTATGCTCAAAAGACAGAAATTCCTGTCATTGAGATTCCGTTTGAAATGCCATTTCGAGAAATTCTTAATACGATCATGGAGCATATTTTCAGTGAGGAAGTTATCAGACTTAAGTATTTTAAGACAACTCATGATAATTTCACGGCACTGTCACTTTCCTTTCATTCCATGGAAAATGGAGTGCAGCGTATTGTAGACATTTTGTCAAAACTGATTGGAAACCCGGTGGCATTGTTTGATCAGAATCTGGAATGCCAGGCGACAACAGATACGAGAATCCGTGAATTTGAAATTCAGCCGGACGCAAAAGAATATTCTTTAGACTTCTATTCAAATTATAAATACCGGAGACAGGAAATTACATTGGAGGAAAAACCGGAAGAAAAGATTGGGCAGTATCTTGTGCGATTGAATGTTATGTATAATGCGAGAATGTATCTGGTTGTTACTGAAACAGAACATCCGGTCAACGGTATGGATTTTATTGCAGTTGAGAATGCAGTAACAGCGTTGAAGCAGGAATTGTTCCGTCAAAGTTCACTGGCAGATCTTGAGAAAAAGTTCCAGAGTGATATTATGAACAATATTTTGAATGGAAAGGTTCACTCAATTCAGGAACTTCGAAGGGACAGTTCCCTGCTTGGAATTTCTATGGATGCGTCCTACCGTATTATTGCGTTCAATCTCGGATATAGCTCAAATCAGGTCGATCTGAATGACACGGTGAAATACACGAATATATTGAACAATGCGATCGCTATTGAATTTCCGAATGTGAAGATTCAGAATGATATGGACAGAGTCATTGTGATCCAGGAAGTAGATCCGGCGAGAAAACAGGAAGAATATCGTCATGAATTGAAAGAAATAGTCATGAAAATCCAGAAGCGTGTGGCAAGTACGAAAAAAGATTTGAAAGTCTGTGCCGGAGTCGGACGAATGATAGAGGGGATTGAACATATTCCGAGCAGTTTTAAAGAGGCAACTGATTCACTGATGTTTATTGATATTCTTGGAGATGAAAATGAAGACAGTCAGTCCAAAATTATGATTTTCTCCGACATGGGAATTTTCAAACTGCTTTGTCAGCTCAGTGATGAGAAAGAAATGATGGAATATGTACCAGAATCTCTTCAAAAATTATATCATTACAAAAAACAGCAGCGTCAGGATCTGATCCTGACACTTAAGACTTATCTGGAACACAACCAGAATCTGACAAAGACAGCTCAGGACTTGTATATACATTATAAGACGGCGGCCTATCGTATTGAGCGGATTTCGCAGATCACAGGCATAGATTTTGATAACCCTAATGAAGTACTATCTGTCCGAATTGGCTTAGTTGTATGTAAAATGATGGAAAATTTAAAAAAATAGCAGTTTTTTGAGAAAGTAACAGAGATTTATCAGTTGTTGATAAATCTCTGTTATTTTTTTGTCCAATTATGCAGATGCGTATTGTTAAAAAAATATCTATAATATGAGACATAGAAAAACAAAGATTCACAAGGGAGGAGGAATTCGGATGAAAGCAAATATAAATCGTGTGGTTTCCAGATTAGAAGACATTTATCAGTGTGGTAAAAAAGAAGATGGAACGTACACGAGAATGGCATTCTCCGAAGAAGATGTAAAAGGAAGAGAACTTTTTGCATCTTGGGCAAAGCGCCTTGGCATGACATGCCATGTGGACGAAGCTGGTAACCTGATTGCTCATATGGATGGGCAGGATAATGATCTTCCGGCAATCATGATGGGTTCCCATCTTGACACGGTTCCGGACGGAGGCCGATACGATGGAGTGACTGGCTGCGTTGGAGGATTGGAAGTATGTGAAGTGTTAAAGGAACATGGAAAAGTTCCGAAACACCCGATCGAGGTGATTGTGTTTACCGATGAAGAAGGATTCCGTTTTGGAAAAGGACTTCTGGGAAGCAGTTCACTTTGTGGACAGGACCCTGATGTCAGTGATGATGAGCTGGATATTTACGGTGAGCCACGAGGCGAAGTGATGAAATCATATGGAATCACAAGTGCAAATGTGATGAAAGCCAAAAGAGATCCAAAGACGGTACACAGTTTTATCGAACTTCATGTAGAACAGGGATCCAGACTTTATAAAGCACATACACCGGTCGGCGTTGTATCATCGATTGCAGGTGTGAACCGATATGATGTGACTGTAGCAGGCGAGGCAAATCATGCAGGAAGTACTGCGATGGCTGACAGAAAAGATGCACTCGTTGCTGCGGCTGGATTCATCAACAAGGTTCCGGAAATTGTAAAAGAGTATGGAAATGAATTTACTGTTGCAACAGTCGGAACCATTAAAGTTACACCACATTCCGTTAATGTAATTCCAGGAACTTGCACTTTCAGCCTGGAGATTCGTGACCAGAGCGCAGAAGTTATGAAACTGATCGAAAATCATCTCAGACAGCTTCTTGAGGACATCTGCAAAAAATATGGAGTTACGTCTACATTTGTTCCGACATCTTATCATGATCCGGCACCAATGTCGGAATTAGTAAGAGGAACGATAGAGGAAGCGGTAAAAGAGCTTGGAATTGATTATACAGTCATCCCAAGCGGTGCATTTCATGACTCCCTGATCATGACAAGCGTATTCCCGACAGGAATGATTTTCGTGCCTAGCAAAGACGGAATCAGTCATTCCAGATATGAATACACAGCGCCGGAAGACATTGAGAATGGCTGCAATGTTTTGTTAAATACAGTTTTAAAACTGGATGAAAAATAAAAGTCGAAAGACATGATGCACTTTAAGGAAACCTAAAAAAAAGAAAGGCAGGTAAAAAACTATGGCAAAGAAAAAAATTGGTATTATCGGTGGCGGAATCTCAGGAGCAGGACTGGCTTATCACTTAAGCCTCTACGAAGGAGAAGCTGATGTGACAGTATTTGAAAAGGACACAATCGGTGGAGCTTCTACAGCAAAATCAGCCGGAACAGTATGTCTTTTTGATGATTCCCTCAAGAACAGATACTGGGACGTTAGACTTTATGGTTTCGAGTCCTATCTGAAAATGGAAGAGGAAGAGAAAGGTTCAGCAGGATTTGATAAGACAGGAACTCTTGTAGTAGCAACAAATGAAGAAGTAGAGAAGGTTATTAAGACAGGAATCGCTCTTGCAAAAGCAGCAGGATATACAGGAGAGTATATTACAGATAAAGACCGTATCAAAGAAATCCTTCCAGACATTTCTACAGAAAATATTCTTGGAGCAGGATATACAGAGGATGACGGATATTTTGATGGAACAATGATTTCCAATACATATATGAAAAAAGCTCAGAAAAATGGCGTAACTGTAAAGACAGGCGTGAAAGTTACAGATGTTAAGATTGTAGATAACAAAGTAAAAGGTCTTACAACTGACGATGGAGCAGAGTATGAGTTTGATGTAGTTGTTGACTGTACAGGTCCATGGAGCAAAATTACAGGAGAAATGGTTGGACTGAACGTACCAATCTGGCATACAAAAGCGGAAGCATTCTTCTTATGCCCTCCAGGAAAGAAATTAGACTACACATTCCCAGTACTGAAATACCCAGAGTTCTATGCACTGAGAGCAGGAGACAACATTTTTATCTGCAAATCTCACTTATCTATGGATCTGAACAATCCGATGCATGCAGGACAGTGGGATCCAGACAAATTACCTGCAACAGGTGGAACAGACGATTACTTCATCGACTTCCTTCTGGATCAGTTGGATGCTAAGGTTCCGGGAATCGTAGACAGCGGACTTGTATCTTCCTGGTTATCCTACCGTGCAGAGCCAAAGGATTTCTGGCCGGTACTTGGTAAGACACCAGTAGAAGGATACATGCTTTCAACAGGATTTGGTGGAAATGGAGTCATCGAGGTTCCGGCAGCAACACGTGATCTTGCAAAACTAATCATGCGTGACGAGAGCACACCACTTCTTGAGAACTGGGCATTCGAGAGACTTCTTGAAGACTAATAAGCAAACGAAAGTTACCATTGAAAGTAACAGATGAAAGTAAAAATAATAGGAGGAAACTATGAATATAGCAGTTCTTATTAAGCAGGTTCCGGTATCTAACGATGTATCTGTAGACCCGGAAACACATGCACTTGTACGTGCAAGCTCTGAAGGAATGATTAATCCGGCAGATCTGAATGCCATTGAAGAAGCAATGCAGTTAAAAGAGCAGACAGACGGAAAAGTTGTAGTATTTACGATGGGACCACCGGATGCAGAAAAAGCATTGCGTGATGCGATGGCACTCGGATGTGACGAAAGCTGCCTGATTACAGATAGAGCAGTTGCAGGAGGAGATACCGTAGCAACAGCAAAAGTATTAGCAAAAGCAATTCAGTTATATGGCGAATTTGACCTGATCTTAGGAGGTGCCCTGTCAGCAGACGGGGCAACCGGACAGGTGGCAGCAATGGTTGCAGAAGAATTAAATCTTCCACATGTTGTAGAAATCCAGTCTGTAAAATATAAGGAAGATCAGGCAGGAAAAGTTGAAGTTGTAAAGAAAATGCACGATACAAGTTTCAGGATTTCCTGCGCTACACCGGCAGTATTATCTGTAAACTTTGGTTGCAATGAGCCAAGACTTGCAACACTTAGAAGTAAACGTGCGGCAAAATCAAAACCACTTGTTACCTATACAAATGCTGAACTTGGATTTGCAGCAGAGGAAATTGGAATCAAGGGATCACCGACAGTTACTGTTGATTCCTTCCAGCCGGAGACAAAGAGAAGTGCTAAGATGCTTACAGGTACACCGGCAGAACTTGCAAAACAGCTTTATGACCTGATTGAAGAGGAGAAAGGAAAGTAGACCTATGGCTAATGGAATTTGTGTTTATGCAGAAAGTTATAATGGTGAATTAGAGACGGTAGCTGCAGAACTGGTTTCAGCGGCAAAAGGTCTGGCTGAGACAACAAAAGAAAAAGTTCAGGCAATCGTTCTTTCCGACCATGCAGAAGAACTTGTAAAAGAATTAGATAAGCTTGGTGTAGATGAAATCTATGCAGTAAAAGCAGATCATGATATCACACTTCAGGATGATGCAGTCAGTGCTGCAATTGCTGAAATGTTAAAGAAAATCGAGCCATCCGCAGTGCTTGTTCCGGCAACACCACAGGGACGTTCTATTTTCTCAAGAGTAGCGATGCGTCTTGGTTGTGGTATGACTGCGGACTGTACAGAGGTTCTGGCTGCTCAGAGAGAAGACGGTTCTTTCTATATTAAACAGAACAAACCGTCCTACGGAGAAAATGTATTTGTTACAATTCTTACAAAAGAAGGTATTTATCCGCAGATGATGACAGTAAGACCTGGTGTCTATGCAGCCTGTGAGGCAAAAGAAAGCGGAAATGCAAATGTAACATTTTTTGATGATATCAAAATTGAAAAATCTGGAGTTGAGATTCTGGAAGAACTTCCGGCAGAAAATACAACAGACAGTATTCTCGGAGCAGAAGTTGTTGTTGTCGGAGGACGTGGAGTTCTGGAAGATGATAACTTTGAACTTCTCGAGAAATTTGCTGAGAAAGTCGGAGGAGCAATCGGAGGAACAAGACCAATGGTTGATTCAGAGATGATTCCGTTCAATCACCAGATTGGACAGACAGGACTTACAATCCGTCCGAAGATCTGTATCTCCTTTGGTGTATCCGGAGCAATTCAGCATACAGAAGGAATCAAGGATACAAATTTATATGTTGCAGTCAATACAGACGAAAATGCTGCGATTTTTGGAGTTGCAGATTACGGAATCCAGGCAGATTTAAAAGAAATTCTGGAGAACTACCTGACACTGTAATATAAAGACAGAAATTACTTACCTCAATTTTAGAATATATGCATGCTTTAAAAAGCATGACAAAAAGGAAAGCTCATCGCCGGGCTTTCTTTTTTTGCCATCAGAGTCTTGAATGGAACAATTTGATAGAAATGTATCAAATTTAGCGTTATTTTATTTGTTTTGATAATATATAGCTTTTAAAAAAAACAGATTTGGTGTATAGTAATAAGGTAGTTTGTTTATTAACAAGGAGACTATATGAGCGAGAATACAAATAAAAAAATTGTGCTCATCGATGGGCACAGCATATTAAACAGGGCATTTTTCGGACTTCCGGATCTGACGAATTCCGAAGGACTTCATACGAATGCAATCTATGGATTTCTGACGATCATGTTCAAGATTCTGGATGAAGAAAAGCCGGATTATCTGACGGTCGCATTTGACGTGCATGCGCCGACATTCCGTCATAAGATGTATGACGCTTACAAAGGAACAAGAAAGCCGATGGCAGACGAACTGAGGCAGCAGGTTCCGGTTATTAAGGAAGTCCTTTGCTCTATGGGGATTAAGACTATAGAGTGTGCGGGATTGGAGGCTGACGATCTTCTTGGAACACTGTCCAGACGATGTGAAGAAGAAGGAATGGAAGTGTCCGTTATTTCCGGAGACAGAGATCTTCTGCAGCTTGCAACGCAACATGTTAAGATCCGCATTCCAAAGACAAAGCAGGGTCGTACTGAAGTGGAAGATTATTATGCGGCAGATGTGAAAGAACGTTATCAGGTGACACCGAAGGAGTTCATTGATCTGAAAGCGCTGATGGGCGACACGGCCGATAACATTCCAGGAGTTCCAAGCATCGGAGAAAAGACAGCGACCAAGATTATCACAGAATATCATTCAATCGAGAATGCATATGAACATGTGAGTGAACTGAAGCCGCCACGAGCGTCCAAGGCACTTGCTGAGCACTGGAATATGGCAGTTATGAGCAAGACACTTGCCACGATTGAAGTGCATGCGGATTTTCCGTATGAACTGTCTGAGGCGAAGCTTGGTAATATATTTACAGAAGAAGCATATGCATTTTTCCAGAAACTACAGTTTAAGAATCTTTTGTCCAAATTCGATGTTACTGCACCGGCAAATCAGGTGGAAGACGGATTTGAACAGATTACAGATTATAAGAAGGCAGAAAAAGTTCTGGATCAGGCAAAAGAATCCACATGTGTTGGAGCGGTGATCTTCCAGAATACGGAAAATGTACTTCCGCTTTTTGCAAATGAAGCGGCAATTGGCGGTATCGGTCTTTGTTTTGATGAAGAGCATGCATACTGTATTGAAGTGACTGAGCAGATTACAAAGGAATTCCTTCTTGAAAAGCTGAGTAAGCTGAATGAAAGTTGCGGACGTTTTGTCATGTTCGATATCAAAGAAGCTATGAAGTGGCTGCCAATCAAAAATCAGAAGCATTGCTTTGATGCAACGGTTGCGGCTTACCTTTTGAATCCGTTGAAGAATGATTACACATACGAAGATGTGGCAAGAGAGCAGCTTAATATTGTAATTGAAGAAAAGTCAGAAGCTTATGTGAAGGTTTGCTATGAAGCATATACAGCGTTTAAGGGCAGTGACTTGTTATACAAGAAGTTAGAAGAAACACAGATGCTGCATCTATTTGAAGATATTGAGATGCCGCTTGTATTTACTCTTTATGATATGGAAAGAAATGGGATCCGTGCTGAAGGTGAGGCGCTGAAAGTTTATAGCAGCCAGCTTGGCGGACGGATTAGTGAACTGGAAAAAGAAATTTACGAAATGGCAGGTGAATCGTTCAATATTAATTCACCAAAGCAGCTTGGCGTGATCCTTTTTGAAAAGCTTTTACTTCCGGGAAGTAAAAAGACGAAAAGTGGTTATTCCACTGCGGCAAGTGTGCTGGACAAGCTTGCACCGGATTATCCGATTGTAAGTAAAGTGCTGGAATACAGACAGCTTACAAAGCTAAAATCTACGTATGCAGATGGTCTGGTCAATTATATTGAAGAAGATGGACGAATCCACAGCAAGTTCAATCAGACAATTACAGCGACCGGACGGATCAGCAGTACGGAGCCGAATCTTCAGAATATTCCGGTCCGGGTAGAACTGGGACGACTGATCCGGAAGGTATTTGTGCCGGAGGACGGATACATTTTTGTGGATGCCGATTATTCTCAGATTGAACTTCGTGTGCTGGCACATTGTTCCGGTGACGCAAATCTGATCGAGGCTTACCGGGAAGAAAAGGATATTCATAGAATTACAGCTTCTCAGGTATTTCACATTCCTTTTGAAGAGGTAACTCCACTTCAAAGAAGAAATGCGAAAGCGGTCAATTTCGGTATTGTATATGGGATCAGTTCTTTTGGATTGTCTGAGGACTTGAGTATTGGCAGAAAAGAAGCTGCAAAATATATTGAAGATTACTTTAAGACATATCCGGGAATCAAGACATTTCTGGATGATACTGTGGCACATGCAAAAGAGATGGGGTATGTTGTGACATTGTTCGGAAGAAGACGTCCGGTTCCGGAACTTTCTTCCAGCAATTTTATGCAGCGTTCCTTCGGAGAGAGAGTGGCAATGAATGCACCAATCCAGGGAACCGCAGCAGATATTATGAAAATTGCCATGATTGGTGTGAACCGTAGACTGAAAGAGCAGAATCTGAAGTCCAGACTTGTACTTCAGGTACATGATGAACTTCTCATAGAAGCTTACAGACCAGAACTTCCGGAAGTAGAAAAAATCCTCCGGGAGGAGATGGAGCAGGCGGCATCCTTAGATGTACCGCTGGAGATAGATATGCACACAGGAGAAAACTGGTACGAAGCAAAGTAAGGGGTGGAGATTATGAAAATTATAGGTATTACTGGCGGAGTAGGAGCAGGAAAGACACAGATACTGGAATATTTAAGTGACAAATACGGAGCTTCCGTTTGTCAGACTGATAAGGTGGCAAAGAAATTACAGAAAAAAGGCGGAATCTGTTACGATCCGATCGTAGAACATTTTGGTACAGAAATACTGGACGAAAAAGGGGAGCTTGACAGAAAGAAACTTTCAGATATCGTGTTCGGTGATCCCAAAGAGTTAAATGTACTCAATGAGATCGTACACCCGGCGGTAAAAGAGGAAGTAAATAAAAAAATCAAAAAAGAAGAACGCAAGAACACGAATCTTCTGATTGTAGAATCGGCTGTTCTTGTAGAAGATCATTATAATGAGATCTGTGATGAGCTCTGGTATATATATGTGGAGGATGCAGTGCGCAGAAACCGTCTTTACTATTCCAGGGGATATGATAATAAGAAGATTGATGAGATTATTGCAGCACAGCTGCCAAAGGAGATGTTCCTGAAAGCCTGTGACCGTGTAATTGATAATAGTGGAATCTTTGCAGAGACAATGATCCAGATCGATCAGATTGTAAAGGAATTATAGACAGATCTCATACCTAAGATATACGGAAGGAATTTACATATATATGAGACTATGCAGTATTGCCAGCGGAAGCAGTGGCAATTGTATCTATACGGGAGGAGAGCATACACATCTTCTTGTAGATACAGGAATCAGCAAAAAAAGAGTAGAGGAAGGTCTGAAAGCTCTGGATATCAAGGGAGAGGAGCTTAACGGGATTCTGATCACTCATGAACATATTGACCATGTGCAGGGGCTTGGCGTGTTCAGCAGAAAGTATGAAGTGCCGATCTATGCGACAAAAGGTACAATAGAAGGAATCAAAAAGATTTCCAGTATTGGAAAGATGCCGGAAGGATTATTCCATGAAATCCAGACGGATGAAACATTTACACTGGGTGAGCTGAAAGTAGAACCATTCAAAATCTCTCACGATGCAAATGAACCGTCCGGATACCGAATCGGTGACGGGAAAAAATCCGTTGCAGTCGCAACAGATCTTGGAAAGTATGACGATTATACCGTGGAACATTTGAAAAATCTGGACGCAATCGTGCTGGAGGCAAACCATGACTTAAAGATGTTGGAGGTCGGTCCATATCCATATCCGCTCAAACGAAGAGTGGCAGGAGACAAAGGACATTTATCAAATGAATTGTCAGGAAGGCTGTTATGTGATATATTACATGATAACCTGAAACATGTTGTTCTTGGACATCTCAGTAAAGAGAACAATTATGAAGAGCTTGCCTATGAGACGGTGAAGTTAGAGGTTACTTTGGGAGATAATCCATATAAAGGGGACGATTTCCCAATCACTGTTGCAAAGAGAAGCAGTGTGTCAGAGATTATTGATCTGTAACTGTTTTGTAAAAAAACACTGGTCAAAAATGATTGATCTGTAACTGCCTTACAAAAAAGCATAGTGTCAGAAATTTTACTGACACGGAGATTACGAGGAGGAACACCATGAAGAAATGTATCATTACTGTAGTTGGAAAAGACAAGGTTGGAATTATTGCGGGAGTATGTCAGTATCTTTCTGATATTTCTGTAAACATATTAAATATTTCCCAGACAATCGTAGAGGGTTATTTTAATATGATGATGATTGTAGAGGTCACAAATTGTACAAAAGAAATTGCAGTAGTTGTTAATGAGATGGAAGAACTCGGAAAAACAATTGGCGTAGATATCCACTGCCAGCGGGAAGATATCTTTGAAAAAATGCATCGTTTGTAATCTTGAATAAAGCGGAGGATTGGACATGATTAATTTTTACGAAGTAAATGAAACCCAGCAGATGATTGAACATGAGAACCTGGATGTGAGAACAATCACACTTGGAATCAGTCTTTTGGACTGTATTGATTCTAATCTGGATAAGTTGAATCAAAAAGTATATGAAAAGATTACAACAGTTGCAAGGGATCTGGTTGTGACAGGTGATCAGATTGAACAGGAGTACGGAATCCCAATTGTCAATAAACGTATTTCTATAACTCCGATTTCATTGATCGGTGGTTCAGCATGCAAGAAACCGGAAGACTTTGTGGAAATTGCAAAGACATTGGATAGGGCAGCGAAAGAAGTCGGTGTGAATTTTATCGGTGGTTATTCTGCATTAGTGTCAAAGGCTATGACAAAAAGTGATGAGCTTTTAATCCATTCTGTTCCACAGGCGCTTGCCTGTACGGATCGGGTGTGCAGTTCTATTAATGTAGGATCTACAAAGACAGGTATCAACATGGATGCAGTCCGTCTCTGCGGAGAGATTGTAAAAGAGACTGCAGAAGCAACGAAAGACAACGATTCTCTTGGATGTGCAAAGCTTGTTATATTCTGTAATGCACCAGATGACAACCCATTTATGGCAGGGGCATTTCTTGGCGTGACAGAAGGCGATGCGGTGATTAATGTAGGAGTCAGCGGACCGGGGGTTGTAAAGCATGCCATAGAGCAGGTGCGTGGACAGGGGTTTGAAGAATTATGTGAGACAATCAAGAAGACTGCATTTAAGGTGACGCGTGTCGGTCAGCTTGTAGCAGGAGAAGCATCAAAACGTCTCGGTGTTCCGTTTGGAATTGTCGATCTGTCACTGGCACCTACTCCGGCGATTGGAGACAGTGTCGCTGAGATTCTGGAAGAAATCGGTCTGGAGCGTGTTGGAGCACCTGGTACGACAGCAGCGCTTGCAATGCTGAATGATCAGGTGAAAAAAGGCGGTGTTATGGCATCCTCTTATGTAGGTGGACTTAGCGGTGCATTTATTCCAGTCAGTGAAGATCAGGGAATGATCGATGCGGTAACGATAGGCGCGCTGACAATGGAAAAATTAGAGGCTATGACTTGTGTATGCTCTGTAGGTCTGGACATGATCGCTATTCCAGGAAAGACGAAAGCATCTACGATTTCAGGAATTATTGCCGATGAGATGGCAATCGGAATGATCAATCAGAAAACAACAGCAGTACGTCTGATTCCTGTTATAGGAAAAGACGTTGGAGATACCGCTAAATTTGGCGGATTGTTAGGATATGCACCGATCATACCGGTGAATGAATATGACTGTAGCGCATTTGTGAGCAGAAAAGGAAGGATTCCGGCTCCGGTGCACAGCTTTAAGAATTAGGAGGTTATTAACAAGAATGGGAAAGGTAGCAATTGTTACAGACAGCAACAGTGGAATTACACAGGAGGAAAGTAAGAAATTAGGAATCCATATTCTTCCGATGCCATTCTATATTAACGGAGAATTATTCTATGAAGATATCACATTGTCCCAGGAAGAATTTTATAAAAAACTGGCAGAGGATGCAGAGATATCTACCTCACAGCCATCTCCTGGAGATGTGATGGATTTGTGGGAAGAGCTTTTGAAAAAATATGACGAAATCCTTTATATTCCGATGTCAAGTGGACTTAGCAGTTCCTGTGATACAGCCATGGGACTTGCTATGGAATTTGAAGGAAAAGTCCGTGTAGTAAATAATCAGAGGATTTCTGTTACTCAGAGACAGTCGGTTCTTGATGCGATTGAAATGGCAGAGAAAGGGATGTCTGTACAGAAAATCGAAGAAGTTCTGATGCGTGAAAAACTAGAGTCCAGTGTCTATATTACAGTAGATACACTAAAGTACTTGAAAAAAGGTGGACGTATCACACCGGCAGCTGCAGCTATCGGTACTGTGTTGAATTTAAAACCGGTTCTTCAGATTCAAGGCGATAAGCTGGATGCCTTTTCGAAAGCGCGTGGATGGAAATCTGCAAAGAAGACGATGCTTGATGCAATGGAAAAAGATTTGAAAGAACGGTTTGCCGGAGAAGAAGTACATCTCGAGGCTGCCTATACATGTTCTGTTGAAGAAGCACAAGAATGGAAAGCAGAGATAGAGGCAAGATTCCCGGGATATGAGATTGTTATGAATCCGCTGTCATTGAGTGTATCGTGTCATATTGGACCAGGGGCAAGGGCAATTGCCTGCAGTCGTAAAATTAAATTGTAATAAATGAAATTACAATTTTAATGTGTGGACTCATACAGGGAGGAAAACTATGGAGATTACTGTAAGAGAATTTCGAAGTGAGGATACGAAAGATGCAATTGCAATCTGGAATGAAGTTGTAGATCAGGGAAAAGCATTTCCACAGCTTGAGGATTTGGGAGTGGAAGACGGAGAAGCTTTTTTTAAAGAGCAGTCTTATACAGGTATTGCGGTCAACGAAAATGATGAGATCGTCGGACTTTATATTCTTCACCCGAATAATATTGGCAGATGCGGACACATCTGTAATGCCAGCTATGCAGTAAAAATTACGGTAAGAGGGCAAGGCGTTGGTAAGGCAATCGTGACGGACTGCCTGGAAAAAGCAAAAGAAATCGGTTTCCGTGTGCTGCAGTTCAATGCAGTTGTAAAAAGTAATACAACTGCACTGAAGCTTTATCAGAAGCTTGGATTTACACAGCTTGGGACAATTCCGGGTGGATTCCTGAACAAAGATGGTGTGTACGAAGATATTATTGTGCACTATAAAGAACTGTAAGTGTTATAGATCAGGTTCACGGATAATGATAATATCGTTTAACTTTAAAATGGTATTTTTTTGTGGAAGCACAGAAAGATCATCTCGTAGTACAAGAAATATGGTGATCTGCTGTGTTTCTTCCATTTCTCCGACAGTCTTTCCGGCGTAGCGCTTGTCTACAAATACTTCCGCAATTTCTTTAATGTCTGTATTTTTTAAGTCAGATGTCTCCAATTTGAATGATGTTAAGTATTTTTTCTTTCATAATAGTTCCCCAAACATATTTTTCCAGTTATTATATAGTCTGACATATCTGGGACGAAATCTCAAAATGAATTAACGAAGGAAGGGTAGTTATGAATCAGGTTAAAGTAACAGAGCGTGTACAAAAACAGTTGTTTGAATTACAGGATTTACAATATCGGGATTTTCAGGCAAAACTCTTGCCGACAATAGAGAAAGAAACGGTTATTGGTGTGCGAATGCCTGTGCTTCGCAAATTTGCAAAAGGATATGGAAAAACAGAAGAAGCAAAAGAATTCTTGAAAATTCTTCCACATCAGTATTATGATGAAAATAATCTGCACGGGCTTTTGATTGAACAGATTAAGGATTATGACAGATGTCTGGCAGAGCTGGAACGATTTTTACCATACATCGATAACTGGGCAACCTGTGATATGCTGGCAGTCAAAGTAATGAAAAATCATCTGGATACATTTATAGAAGAGGTCTGCCGCTGGATGAAATCAGACCGCACTTATACAATCCGATTTGGTATCGGTATGCTGATGCGTTATTATCTGGGAGACGAATTCCGGATCGAATATCCCAGGAAAGTAGCTTTGGTTCAGTCAGACGAATATTATGTGAATATGATGCGGGCATGGTATTTTGCAACCGCGCTCGCAAAGCAATATGACCAGATACTCCCATTTATTGAAGAGCGCAAACTAGATGTGTGGACACACAATAAGTCGATACAGAAAGCCCTTGAAAGTTATCGAATCACTCCAGAACAGAAAGTATATCTGAAAACGCTCAAAATATGAAGGTAATAGAATAAATGAAAAGAAGTAAGAAGATGAAAAATTTCCGTATAAAGAATAATCGAATATGTAATGAAAAGTAAAAAAAGAAAAGTATATTGTATTTTGGGTCTGGTCTACTTTCTGGCAGTTGTATTTGTTATGAATGATGCCTGGCTATATCAGACGCCAATTGCGAAACTTACGAAGGTTGAGACGCGGATGACCGGAGAAGGAAAAAGCACTCGTGGAACGAAGGAGAAAAAATACGAGCAGAACATTCAAGGAGTTGTTCTAAACGGGAAAAATAAAGGGAAAAAAGTTTCGTTTTCTCATGAATATACTTATACAGGTATGTTGAAGCAAGGATACCATAAAGGGGAAAAAGTTTTCCTGAATGGTTCCAAAGATGATGTTGGATCGGGAATACGAGGTGTAAAAAGGGATACTGAGATTGTCGTACTGCTTGGATTTTTACTTCTGCTTCTTCTTATTGTAACCGGAAGACATGGAGCATTGACTGTCGGGACAGTCATAATAAATCTAATTATAT
This sequence comes from Dorea formicigenerans, assembly GCF_025150245.1. Classification (NCBI taxonomy): domain Bacteria; kingdom Bacillati; phylum Bacillota; class Clostridia; order Lachnospirales; family Lachnospiraceae; genus Dorea; species Dorea formicigenerans. The sequence goes on along the minus strand of NZ_CP102279.1, from coordinate 1,640,842 downwards.
TTTTCGTGGGATTCTGGAAATGTGGAGACAGTTCGAATGTGTTATCGCTTTGTAACAAATTGGTAATACTTTTTGCAGCAGCTACTTTGATTGGGCTAAATGGAATTAATAGAAAAACATGGGCAGCATTGTTGTCCACATTGTGTGTGCTCGCAATGATTATGGGGATTTTTGATCTGGTAATGAGACATATGGAAGAACTGGATTACTCCACAATGGAATATCTTGGAAGCATTGATAATCCAGATGAAATGTTTCATGCAGAAATATTATTGTCCGGGTTGGGAGCTATTATGGATGTATCCGTTGCAATTTCTGCCGCTTTGAGTGAAATTGTCCGGAAAAAACCAGATGTAACATTTTTTGAATTGTTTAAATCAGGAAGAGAAATTGGATATGATATTATGGGGACGATGATTAATGTACTGTTATTTGTATTTGGCTGTGGACTTATTCCAATGTGTCTGATTCGGATGAATAACAGTGTGAGGTTCGTTACAATTATTAAACTTCATATTCCATGTGAATTATGTCGATTTTTTGTTGAGAGTATTGGTATTGTATTGGCAATACCGGTATCGATTATTATAACATCTGTTATGATGAAAATGTCTGTAAAGAAGGTGAAAAAGATATGCTGATAATACTTGGATTGATTTTGATTAGCTTGATTGTAATTGTCGGAGGAGACAGAGGAGTTGTATCTTTAATTGCCTTGGTCGGGAATTTACTTCTGCTTAGCTTTGCAATCTGGCTTATGGCAGCAGGAGTACCGGTTCTATTTGTTACGGTTGGAGCGGGAATCGTGATATCCTGCATTACATTGTTTTATCAAAATGGAACGAATGTAAAGACCTGGAGCGCATTTATTTCTGTGGCTATTACAATGCTGGTTTTATTTTTTGTCATTTATGTTGTAATATGGAGTACTGAGGCTGGTGGATTGAATGAAATCCAATCTGTTGGAGATGACATTTTATATTACAATATGGATTTGAATATCAGTATGCGAAATGTGATGGTTTCAGTTATTTTGCTCAGTACACTGGGGGCAATTCTCGACATGGCTCTGACAGTTACGACTTCTGTATATGAGGTGAAAAATCATAAATCCGAGATGAAATTTACAGAGCTTGTAGAAAGTGGAATGAAAATCGGAAGAGAAGTGATTGGAACAACGGTAAATACATTGCTGTTTGCATATCTTGGAGAATCACTATTGTTATTTACCTATTTGAAAATGCAAAATTATTCGTTGGAACTTTTGCTAAATTCAAAAATATTGTTTCAAAATTTTGCTTCTATGATTTTCGGTGCAATTGCCTGTGTAATGGTGATGCCGATTGCGGCAGTGCTAATGGCAAAAATGCTTGCTGTAAAATAGAAATTCAACTATACTGAAGAAAAGATTCTATTTTAAATGTAGGAGATAGGAAATGAAATCAATTTCTATTTATGCAGTGACAAGAAATCAGAACATAGGACAGTTACAAAAACTGGAACGGCAACTATCAGGAAGGGAGTATTTTCTGAAAATGCGTACATGGGAACTGGAGAGTATGAGATCTCTTGTCCGTGAACTGGAAGCGCATATGGATGAAGTATACGCCCTTCGTTTTTTTTATTCCTTCCAGATTCCGAGACTTGGAAAGGAATTTGATCTGCTTCAGATCAAGGACGAGCAGATTGTGAATATTGAACTGAAAAGTGGCGCAGTATCCGATGAGACGATTCGGAAGCAGTTGATTCAGAACCGTTATTATCTGTCTGTGCTGGGACGCCCGATTTATTCTTACACTTACATTAGCAGTCAGAACCGGCTTGTAAGGCTGACGAACCACGATCATATTGTGGAGGCCGACTGGCAGCAGTTGTGCGGACTCTTGAAAAATAAAAGTTCAGATTATGGTGGAGAGATTGAAGATTTATTTCAGGCAGAAATGTATCTGATTTCGCCTCTGACAGAACCTTTGAAATTTTTGCGAAAGGAATATTTCCTGACTTCCCAGCAAAGAGACATTAAGCGTCAGATTCTAAAAAGAATCCGAACAGAACATACTGGGTATTATAGTTTCAGTGGACTTCCAGGAACAGGAAAAACGCTGTTACTTTATGATATTGCCATGAAATTATCGCAGAAGCATAAAGTATGTATGATTCACTGTGGAGAGGCAGGAAAAAAATGGGAGATTCTACATGAACGATTACGACGGATTGACTTTTGGCCGGATAATCAGATAAAAAATGCAATGAACTTAGAAGATTACAGCGCTATTCTTGTGGATGAAGCGCATTTGCTTTCGACAGAAAAATTAGAGCTATTGCTGGAATGCGTGAAAGAACAGCCGGTTATATTTTCCAGTGATGTGGAAGATATGATATCCTCAAAAGAAATTGACAGAAGAGGAATGTACAGAATCGAACATTTGCCGGGGATACAGATCTTTCGCCTGACAAACCGAATCCGCGCTAATGCAGAGGTATCCTCTTTTATCCAGAATATGATGCATCTGCCAGCCGGGAAAAGTCAGAAAGGCTACCCACATATCGAAGTCGTTTATGCAAATGATTCAATAGAAGCGGAAAAATTGATAAAGAATTACAAATGTCAGGGGTATCAATATCGGGAAGAGTCATATGATGCAAATGATAATACTACCGGACAAGAGCATGCAGAGTATCTGGCAGTGGTGCTTAATGACCAGTATTATTATGACGAAGAAGGGTATCTTAGATCAAACAAGCAGGGAAGAAAAGAAATGTCTGATGTCCGAAAACTTTTTCATTACTTGAATCAGGTAAAAGAAAGTCTGGCTTTGGTCATACTTGAAAATGAAGAGGTGTATGGCAGATTACTGAATTTGCTGCAGGGAAAATAAAATAGATTTTTCAGACAATAAAAAGAAAATCACACAAAATGTCACTGAAATGTTATAATCAAAATATGTATTAATTGATCAAAATATACTGTAATCTGGCTGAGACGAGACGCCAGATTGCAGGGTGTAAATAGGAGGAATATTATGGGATTAATAAAAGCAGCTCAAGCCGCAACAGGGACGGTCATGGCAGATCAGTGGAAGGAATTCTTCTATTGTGATTCTCTTGATAACGATACACTGCTTGTAAGAGGAAAAAAGCGCACAGGAAGCCGTTCCTCAAATACAAACGGTAACGACAACATCATTTCCAATGGTTCTGGAATCGCAGTGGCAGATGGTCAGTGTATGCTGATTGTTGATCAGGGGAAAATTGCGGAAGTGTGTGCGGAGCCGGGAGAATATACATACGACACGTCTTCTGAACCAAGTATTTTTGCGGGAAATTTAAGTGACAGTATCAAAAATACATTTCTGACGATCGGAAAGAGATTCAGTTATGGCGGTGATACAGGAAAAGATCAGAGAGTCTACTATATCAACACAAAGGAAATCACAGATAATAAGTTTGGTACTGCTAATCCAGTCTGGTTCCGTGTAGTAGATAAACGCATCAATCTGGACAAAGATATTGAGATCCGCTGTAACGGAGTGTATTCCTTTAAAATTACAAATCCACTTTTGTTTTACACAAGTCTTAGCGGAAATGTGACAGAATGTTATGAAAAAAGTGAGATCATGCCGCAGCTTAAGACGGAGTTCGTAGATGCGCTGCAGCCGGCATTTGCTAAGATTGCAGAGATGGAGATACGCCCAAGCCAGATTCCGGCACATGCCACCGAGATTGGTGACGCCATGAACGAGATTTTGACGAAAAAATGGTCTGAGATCCGTGGACTTTCTATTGTGTCTGTTGCATTTAATCCAGTCACACTCAAAGAAGAAGATGCTGAGGCAATCCGTCAGGCACAAAATACATCTATGTATACAGATCCAAGCATGATGGCAGCGACACTTGGTATGGCACAGGCAGAGGCAATGAAGAATGCGGCCAGCAATCCGAATGGTGCTATGATGGGATTTATGGGAATGAATATGGCGAGCGGCGGCATGAATATCCAGGGACTCTATGACCAGGGAGCCGCTCAGAAACAGGCGCAGCAAGAGCAGCAGGTACAAAAAGAGCAGAATCAGGTAAATGGACAGAATCCACAGGCAGGTAACCCAAAAAATCTGCAAAACAAAGCAGCAGACCCGGCAGCAGGTGGAGAAACATCGTCCTGGACTTGTTCCTGTGGTCAGGTCAACAATGGCAGATTCTGTATCGAGTGTGGTAAGCCAAAACCACAGGATGACGATAGCTGGACTTGCAGCTGTGGAACGCTCAACAAAGGAAAATTCTGCATGGAGTGTGGAAAACCGAAACCGCAGAAATTACACTATCGCTGCGATAAATGTGGCTGGGAACCGGAAAATCCTGCAAATCCTCCGAAATTCTGTCCGGAGTGCGGAGATCCGTTTACAGATGACGACAGAATTTAACTCCCACAGAATTGCATAAGAAGAGACTTTGTAAGGAGAAACACGAATGTCAGAGATAAAAGAATACAAATGTCCGGCATGTGGCGGTGCCATGGAATTTGACAGCAAAAGCCAGAAAATGAAGTGTCCGTACTGTGATACAGAGATCTCCGTGGACGAATATGAATCGTTGATCGCAAAGGCAGATCAGGTAGTTGCCGCAGATGCAGCATCAGATGTCGAGACAGAACAGAAGAAGTCCGAAAACTATACTGCACATGACTGGAATCAGGATGAGATTGATAATATGGTTGTCTATATCTGTCAGTCTTGTGGCGGTGAAATCACGGCAGATAAAAATACAGGCGCTACAACTTGTCCGTTCTGCGGAAATCGTGTTGTTTTAAAAGGACAGTTTGAAGGAGCGTTAAAACCGGATTATGTCATTCCATTCAAATTAGATAAAATAGCTGCAAAAGAAGCTTATTATAAGCATCTGACAGGAAAAGCATTTATCCCGTCTGTGTTCAGACAGGAGAATCATATAGACGAGATTGTAGGTTTATATGTTCCGTTCTGGGTATTCAATATCGAATCAGAAGCTGATATATCCTATGACGCAGAAAAAATCCGTGTCTGGAAGTCCGGGGATACCGAATATACAGAACACAAATATTATAAAATCCGCCGGGGAGGCACAATCTATTTTGAACATGTGCCGGAAGACGGTTCTGTAAAAATGGATGATGCATTGATGGAATCACTGGAGCCTTATGACTTTAAAGATGCTGTACCATTTAAATCTGCGTACCTGGCAGGTTATGTAGCCGACCGATACGATGTAGACCAAGATGAATGCATGAAACGGGCGAAAAAGAGAATCAGACGGAGTACGGAAGATTCTTTTCGGGAGACTGTCAACGGATATTATGCACTTTCTACGCAGAGCAGTACAGTAAATATCCGGGATTCCAAGACCAGTTATGCCATGTATCCGGTATGGCTTCTGAATACTACGTGGAAAGGACAGAAGTACACATTTGCCATGAACGGACAGAGTGGAAAGATTGTAGGAGATTTGCCGGCGGACGAAGGTGCATTCTGGAAATATGTAGGAACAAGAGGGATTCTTATCAGTGTGATCCTTTATATCATCATGATGGTTGTCATGTTTTTGTAGGAGGGTGGGAATATGAGAGAAAATAGAATAACAAGAAAAATTTTCACCCTGCTATGTGTACTGACATTGATAGTCGGGCTTAGCATTTTGAAGATCCCGGTATGTGCTGAAGAAATTCCGCAGGATCGACAACTCCCCAGACTGGTAGACGATGCAGATCTTCTGACAGACAGTGAAGAACAGGAGCTTAACACAGAACTGGACGAAATCAGTGAAAAACAGCAATGTGATGTTGTTGTAGTGACGGAAAATTCATTAGATGGAAAAAGCGCGCAGGATTATGCGGATGACTTCTTTGATTATAATGGATATGGATACGGTGATGATGACAGCGGTGTTCTGTTTCTGATTGGAATGGACGAACGGAAATGGGCAATTACTACATACGGCTATGGTATCACTGCATTTACAGATTATGGACTGGAATATATGGAAGATGAATTCTTGTCTTATTTAAGTGATGGTGAATATTTGGAAGCATTTTCAAAATATGCCACACTTTGCGATGATCTTCTTACCCAGGCGAGAGATGGGCATCCATATGATGTAGACAGCGATGATGATAAGCCAGATGTTTTCACTATGATCTTCTGGGGCGTTGTGGATCTGCTCATAGGATTTGTTGTTGCATTCATAATGGCGCAGGTGAAGAAAAGCAAATTAAAATCTGTCAAAAATCAAGTTGCTGCCAATGCGTATAAGAAACAAGGCAGTATGAAAGTGACAACAAAAGAGGATCGATATATCAATAGTATTGTGACAAAACGCCTGATTCCAAGAGATGATGAGGATCACGGCCACAGTGGCGGAGGCGGAAGCACAACACATGTCAGTTCTTCCGGCCGGTCACACGGTGGACGAAGTGGTGGGTTTTAATATCAGCTGGGAGTCAATCCCCCAGCTGATATAGCCTCCGGCAGGGCGCACATTGTCCGGTGGACAATGGTTTTGCGCCGACCGAAACGGAGTGTAGACTTGCAGAGGCATTCTTGAATATTATACTTAAGACTTAAATCGAATAATCTGTTTTTGATATTCATTTTTATAAGATGTATGATACTTGTCTGTCACAACACTTTCGTACAGATTTGATGCAAAAATATTCTGTTCCAGCATATGGATATCTATACCGGCAGGCTGTGATAATTTCGAGATAACAGGAATGCCGGTATTTTTTTTGATAGAAGTAAGTACCCATGAGGATTCTTGGCGGAAACCAAGAAGTCTGGCATATCCACACCTGGAATCTGCTGCCTGATCCGGTACATCACATTTGCTGATGCCGAGTAAAATGTGGATCAGACATCTGCTGATGCGAGAGTAAGTTACATTTTTTGTTTTTATCAGGTCGCAGAACTGTCTGAAAGTTAAAAAATCATTTCTAAATGTGATGATCCGGTTTGCAATCTCCGGTGTAATATCCAGATATCGCGTCAGTGTATCTTTTGTTTCGGTCAAAAGCTTTGCTTTTAAAAGCAAGGAAAAATCATCTGCAAACACAGGAAAGCATTTGTGATAGTTTTCTTTAAAAATCTTGTGACAGTTTTGCGGCAGTTCCTGAAGTATATGATTAATAGCAGGAGTGTGATTCGCATTTTTTGTAAGTTCACAATCCTGTAATCCCTGCCGGAGTGCAGAGGCAGAGCTGAAAAGGCCACCGAGTGTCTGGTCATGATATCCGGCTCCTTCGCGTGTAATAGTCACCGGTTCGATGGAACTGTTCAGACAAGAAAGCGCTTTTAGATATTCAATACCCAGAATATTATTTGGCGAATCCAGAATCTTACTGATCTGTTCGGGAATACAGGATAAGGATTTGTGTTGATTTAAATATTCTATAAAAGCCAGTTTTCTTGCGGCAGGAAATGTATTTCCATTTTTAAAATGTTTTTGAAGGAGAACTTTGTAATGCGCGGGTTCCTTACAAAGAACATCGGCAATCTGTTGTATTATTTTTATTTCGCCGCACTCACTTCCAAAGCACAGATAATCTACACAGCCGAGAGCTTCAAGGAGGCTGACCGCACCGGTGGCAAAGTATTCTGCACTTCCGGTTGCGTAACAGACTGGTAGTTCTAAAACTACGTCGGCACCACATGCAAGTGCCATCTGGGTACGCAGATGCTTTGGCATGATGGAAGGAATTCCACGCTGAACATAGTCGCCGCTCATAATAATAATTGCAGCATCAGCGCCTGTGATTTTCTTTGCTTTTTCTAGATGGAATTCGTGCCCTTTGTGAAATGGATTGTATTCCGCGATAATTCCAACAATTTTCATACACTTTCTCCTTGTCACTGTTAATAAAATTTATTATACTATAACTATGTTTTGCTTGCAAATGAATGACAACAGGCAGGAGGGTATGTATGGAAGAGGAACAGATGCTGACAAAAGAACAGATTCTTGATATGCTTGATGCAGGTCAGTACAAAGAATTAAAAGAAGAACTGGGAAATATGTACCCCGTCGATATTGCCGAGACACTGGAAGATTTTGAGCAGAAACCGCTCGTTATGGTGTTCCGTCTCCTGGCAAAAGAAGAGGCTGCTGAGACATTTACTTATATGAACAGTGACATGCGCGAGGTACTGATCGGGGCACTTACCGATTCCGAGTTGGAAGAGGTCATGGAAGAGATGTATCTGGACGATACGGTCGATGTCCTGGAAGAGATGCCTGCGAATGTTGTGGATCGTCTTTTGATGGTTACCGATGAAGAGACAAGAGCCCAGATCAATCAGCTTTTGCAATATCCGGAAGACAGTGCCGGAAGTATTATGAATGTGGAGTACATTGCACTCCGCAAAGAGATGACGGTCGAAGAGTCTATTTTAAAAATCCGTCAGGTTGGTCTGAATCGTGAGACTATCTACACTTGTTATGTTACGGAAAAACGAAAACTGATCGGACGGGTCGATGTCAAAGAACTTCTGACAACCGGTGAATCCAGAACAATCGAAGAGATTATGGATACGAATGTGCTTTACGCGCATACAACAGACGATCAGGAAGATGTAGCTATGATGATCAATAAATATGGTCTTATTGCCCTTCCAATCGTGGATCATGAAATGTGCATGGTCGGTATCGTAACTGTTGACGATGCCATGCTTGTAATGCAGGAAGAGACAACAGAAGATATCAGTATCATGGCCGGTATGTCTCCAAGTGAAGAGACTTATTTTGGAACATCTGTTGTGGAACATGTAAAAAGCAGGCTTCCATGGCTGTTATTTCTGATGCTTTCTGCGACAGTGACACAGATGATCATGAACAGCTATGAAAGCGCACTTGTAGTTATGCCACAGCTTGCCGGTTTTATTCCAATGCTGACAGGAACTGGTGGAAACTGCGGTTCACAGAGTTCTACGCTGGTTATTCGTGGATTGTCTGTAGGAGAAATAGAATTTCGGGATTTATTCAAAGTTATATTTAAAGAAGTCCGGGTGGCAGCAGTGGTCAGCGTGATACTGGCAGTTGTGAATGGAATCAGGATCATTGTTATGGGACAAGGAGATGCACTCATTGCATTATCCATTGGTGGAACTATGATCTGTACCGTCCTGATTGCAAAAGTCGTAGGCTGTACGCTTCCGATGCTTGCTTCCAAGATCGGACTCGATCCCGCAATCATGGCGACCCCGCTTATTTCTACCCTTGTAGATATCAGCACGGTAACTGTATACTTTATGATCGTCAGCCATGTATTCCACTTATAATAACATTTTGTATTTAATCAGAAACAATCCCAATGTACTGAATTTAGTACGTAGATACAACTTGTCCATGCCAATCCTTTGTATTATAATGAGAACGTTGAAATAACTGAATACAAACGAAAGGAGTCTTTAAGTCATGGGATTTATTGATGATATTAAAGCGAGAGCAAAAACAAGTAAAAAGACAATTGTACTTCCGGAGACAGAGGATATCAGAACATATGAAGCAGCAGAAGCAGTTCTGAAAGAAGGAACAGCAAACCTGATCCTTGTCGGCAGCGAAGAAGAGATTGCAAAGAACAAAGGTTCTTTCGATATCAGCGGAGCCACAATCGTAGATCCTGCAAAGAGCGAGAAGACAGACGCCTACATCGCAAAACTTGTAGAATTACGTGAGAAAAAGGGAATGACAGAGGAAAAAGCAAGAGAACTTCTTCTGACTAATTATCTCTACTATGGTGTTATGATGGTTAAGATGAAAGATGCTGACGGAATGGTATCCGGAGCATGCCACTCAACGGCAGATACATTAAGACCAAGCCTTCAGATCCTGAAGACAAAACCTGGAACAAAGCTCGTAAGCGCATTCTTTATTATGGTAGTACCAGATTGTGAGATGGGTGCCAATGGAACATTCCTGTTTGGTGATTCCGGACTTGAGCAGAATCCGGATCCGGAGAAACTTGCAGCAATCGCACTTTCATCCGCAGGCTCCTTTAGACTTCTGACAGAAAAAGAGCCAGTTGTAGCACTTCTTTCACATTCAACAAAGGGAAGCGCAAAACACGCTGACGTAGATAAAGTTGTAGAGGCTACAAAGATTGCAAAAGAGAATGCTCCGGAAGGACTTCTCATTGATGGAGAATTCCAGCTTGATGCAGCAATTGTTCCGTCAGTAGGAGCATCTAAAGCACCGGGAAGCCCGGTTGCAGGAAAAGCGAATGTACTGATCTTCCCAGACCTTGATGCTGGAAACATCGGATACAAATTAGTTCAGAGACTTGCAAAAGCAGAAGCTTACGGTCCTCTTACACAGGGAATCGCAGCGCCTGTCAATGATCTCTCCCGCGGTTGCAGCGCTAAGGATATTGAGGGTGTAATCGCAATTACAGCAGTTCAGGCAATGGCAGAAGATAAATAAATTTCATATCTTTAATGATCAGCCATATGTATTTTGCACAAAAAATATGCATATGGCTGAAATTTTTTCAAATTAGGGATAGACATTAGGGACGAAAGTCCTTATTATATAAGTTAAGAATTCTAATCTAAAAGAGAGGTAAATGAAATGAATGTATTAGTAATCAACTGTGGAAGTTCTTCACTGAAGTTCCAGCTCATCAACTCTGAGTCAGAGAAAGTACTTGCAAAAGGACTTTGCGAGAGAATCGGAATTGATGGAAGCCTTACATACCAGCCAGCAGGCGGTGAGAAGGTTAAATCTGACAAAGCTATGCCTACACATACAGAGGCTATTCAGTTTGTTATCGACGCATTAACAGATGCCGAGACAGGTGTTGTTAAGAGTCTGGATGAGATTGGGGCAGTCGGACATCGTGTCGTACATGGTGGAGAGAAGTTTGCAAGCTCTGTTGTAATTACTGATGAGGTAAAAGCTGCAATTGAAGAGTGTAATGATCTTGCACCACTTCACAACCCGGCAAACTTAATCGGTATCAATGCATGCCAGAAGTTAATGCCTGGAACACCGATGGTAGCTGTATTCGATACTGCATTCCATCAGACAATGCCGGAGAAAGCTTACATGTATGGTCTTCCATATGAGTATTATGACAAATACAAAGTAAGAAGATATGGTTTCCATGGTACAAGCCACAGCTTTGTATCTAAGAGAGCTGCTGAGCTTGCAGGAAAATCTTACGATGATCTTAAGACAGTTGTCTGCCACCTTGGTAACGGTGCAAGTATCTGTGCAGTAGAGAATGGAAAATCCGTAGATACATCTATGGGTCTTACACCACTTGAGGGACTTGTAATGGGAACACGTTCCGGAGATATTGATCCGGCTATCCTTGAGTTCGTAGCTAAGAAAGAGGGACTTGATATTTCTGAGCTTATGACAATGCTCAACAAGAAGTCAGGTGTATATGGACTTTCCAACAACCTTTCAAGCGACTTCCGTGACCTTGAGAACGCAGCTAACGAAGGAAATGCTCAGGCTAAAGTAGCTCTTGAAGTATTCGCTTACCGTGTAGCTAAGTATGTGGGAAGCTATGTAGCAGCTATGAATGGTGTTGATGTAATTGCATTTACAGCAGGAATCGGAGAGAACTCAGGTACAGTTAGAAGCGCTGTTCTGAAATATCTTGGATACCTTGGAATTACAGTAGATGAGAAAGCAAATGATACTCACGGAGAAGAGATTACAATCTCTACACCAGATTCAAAAGTTCTTGTTATGGTTATTCCTACTAACGAAGAGCTTGCAATCGCACGTGAGACAGTAGCATTAGTTTAATCTAAAACTATTGTAAAAAAGTTATTGATTTGATTATTTACACCCTTCCGTCTGAATACGGAAGGGTGTATGTCTGTAATAATTACAAGATGTAGAATATTTTCCGGACAGAACAAAGTATGATGTATAGTTCGAAAAGAAGATGGGTATAAAAATATTTGGAATAATCAAAAAATAATTTCTAAAATGTAGTTGACAAACAGCTTTTCCATGATATAATAGACAGGTATGAATAGGGGTGATTAATATGTTGATTGACCTATCCAATGTCTTATCCGAACCACACAGATCTGTTGATGAGACAGTTCCATGTGAACTTAAAATATTTCGGAACGGGCTTGGTGAGTATCCGGTCACTGAAAGTTCTGATGTTCATGTAAAGATTAATTATATGGAGAACGGAAAACTTCAGATAGAAGGAACTTGCAAGCTGACTGTTGAGATTCCGTGCGACAGATGTCTGGAACCGGTGGCGACAGTATTCGATCTGAATATTTCACGCATCACAAAGGGAAATGTCACAGATGAGAGTGAAGTGGAATCAGAGGATTTAGACGAAGCAAATTATATTGACGGATATACACTCGATGTTGATCAACTGGTCGGCAGCGAGATTCTAATAGGGTGGCCGACGAAGATTCTGTGTAGCGAAGACTGTAAAGGGATTTGCAACGTATGTGGTCAAAACCTGAATCAGGGAACTTGTAACTGTGAAGATACGAGTCTTGACCCTAGAATGTCAGTTATCCGCGATGTTTTTAAGAATTTTAAGGAGGTGTAACCTATGTCAATTTGTCCAAAGAACAAATCTTCAAAAGCTAGAAGAGATAAGAGAAGAGCTAATTGGAAGATGAGTGCTCCGAACCTGGTAAAATGCAGCAAATGCGGCGAATTAATGATGCCTCATAGAGTCTGCAAGGCTTGCGGAAGCTACAACAAAAAAGAAATCATTGCTCAGGATTAATAAGCAAGAAACGCTGTAAATCTAGGGGTTGAGGCATTCCTTAACCCCGTGATAAAGCGGTATTTTCTAAAATGTACCCCACTCTGTACCCCAATTTAAACAAACGAATTTCAACGGTTATGTATAGTCCTTGTATATAAATTTTATTGATTTAACTTCGTAGCAGCTTAAAGCTGTTTTTTTTTGTGCCATTTTATATGACAACAAGATTCGTGATTGGGATTACTGTGGGTGGATATAAGGTTACTGAGCACAGGTACTATGAACGGTAACTATATAAGATTGGAAGTTAAGGATTGATAAAATGAAATTCTGTGGTATAGTAAAACCTGAGTAAAATAGAAGTAGAGGGACAGATTATGAATGACATTTTATACCGCGCAGCAGCGTATCTGCTTATTATTGCACTTGGAGTTTTTCTGAAGAAAGTCGGATTTTTTCATGAACAGGATTTCCGTACACTTGCAAAAATTTTGTTAAATATCACGTTGCCATGTGCAATTATCTATTCATTTTCAAAAGTAGATTTTCAGATTTCGCTTTTAACAGTGACAGTACTAAGTCTTTTTGTTGGAATTCTTATGATGTTTATTGCGTTTTTTACATCGAGAATGACAGGAAAAAAAGAGAATATTCCGTTTAATATTTTGAATTTGTCAGGATACAATATTGGAAATTTCTGCCTGCCGTTTGCACAGAGCTTTTTAGAGCCGCTCAGTCTTCTTGGCATCACATTATTTGATATGGGAAATGCTTTTTATTGTAACGGTGGGGCAAAGGCAGTTGCGGAAGTATTTAAAAACTCTATACATAGAATGCCGGGGACAGAGACAGATACCAAAACGCAGTTAAAAAATTCGCTGAAGACTATGGGGCGGGCATTGAGTAGATCCACTCCGTTTCTTGTTTATTTTGGGATGTTGATCGTTCTGATTCTAGGGATTCCGATTCCCAGACTTGTATTGTCGGTTACACAGATTGGCTCCAATGCCAATGCATTTACGGCGATGCTGATGATTGGGGTCGGATTCAAACTGAATATTAAAAAAGATGGAATCAGTCATGTGATCCGGATTTTGTTCACGCGTTATGCAGTGACCATATCATTTGCTGCGATTGCTTTTTTCTATCTGCCATTCCCACTGCAGATCAGACAAGCGCTTGTTCTTGCATTTTTAAGCCCGATTGCCAGCGCCTGCCCGGCTTATACAGATGCTCTGGGAGAAGATTATGAGCTTTCCAGTACAATTAATTCCATTTCGATGCTGATCAGTATCGGACTGATCACAGCTGCATTGATTGTCATGTTGTAAAGATACGTGTTGATTTTTCCGGTGATGTTTAGTAGAATATTACCAGTAGAGACAGGAGGAAATATCATGTCAGAAATTACAACAGTAGTACTGGATGCTATGGGTGGAGATAATGCTCCGGCTGCAATGATTGACGGCGCAATTGATGCCATTTCCAAGGAAAAGAATGTAAAAGTCATTCTGGTCGGTATTGAAGACGTCATAAGAAAAGGTCTGGAAGGCAAGACCTACAATCCAGAGCAGATCGAGATTGTGAATGCGACAGAAGTGATCGAGACAGCAGAGCCGCCGGTACATGCTATACGCAGGAAGAAAGATTCTTCCATCGTAGTCGGGATGAAGCTTGTAAAAGAGGGAAAAGCAGATGCTTTTGTATCTGCAGGAAGTTCAGGAGCGATTCTTGTGGGCGGACAGGTGATCGTTGGCAGAATCAAAGGTGTTGACCGTGCGCCATTAGCTCCGCTTATTCCAACGGAAAAAGGAGTTTCTCTTTTGATTGACTGTGGTGCGAATGTAGACGCCAGACCGGCACATCTTCTTCAGTTTGCCAAGATGGGGTCCATCTATATGGAGAATGTTCTTGGTATAAAGGATCCGAAAGTAGGTATCGTGAATATCGGTGCGGAAGAAGAGAAGGGCAATGCACTAGTCAAAGACACATTTCCACAGTTAAAAGAACTTCCGGGAATTAATTTTATCGGAAGTGTGGAGGCGAGAGAGATTCCACATGGCCAGGCAGATGTAATTGTCTGTGAAGCATTTGTGGGAAATGTGATCTTAAAGCTTTATGAAGGACTGGGGGCTGTTCTTGTCGATAAGATCAAAGGCGGTATGATGTCCACTCTTCGAAGCAAGATTGGCGCGTTGCTTGTAAAACCGGCGCTTAAGACGACTTTGAAGACATTCGATGCTACAGAGTACGGTGGAGCTCCGCTTCTGGGACTGAACGGTCTTGTAGTTAAGACCCATGGAAGTGCGAAAGCAAAAGAAGTGACGAATACGATCATTCAGTGTGTCACATTTAAACAACAGAATATCAGTGAGAAAATCAAAGCAAGTATTCAGGCGGAAGAAGCTGCCGCTGAATAATAGAATGAACAAACAAGCAAAAGGAGACGTAATTATGGAGTTTGAAAAACTGAAAAAAATTATTGCAGAGGTCTGTGATGTTGACGAGGACAAAATTACAATGGATTCTACATTCAAGGATGATCTGGACGCAGATTCCTTGGATGTATTCCAGATTGTTACAGCTATAGAGGATGAGTTTGAACTTGAAATCAGTGATGAAGATGCTGAGAAGATCGTGACGGTAGGAGATGCTGTTGAGCAGATCCAGAATGCAACTGGAAACAACTAAGATATTATAAGTGAGAAAGTCCGGAAAAAAGGGCTTTCTCTCTTTCTGACTATAGGAGAATGAACATGAAGAGAAATTTAAAAGAACTAGAACATAGAATCGGATATACATTTCAGGATTTTGCGCTTCTTAAGAAGGCGATGAGTCACAGCTCCTATGTGAATGAAGAGCATCTTCCGAAGTATGAATGTAATGAGCGCCTGGAATTCCTGGGTGATGCAGTACTGGAACTTGTGTCCAGTGAATTTTTATTTTTTGAACATCCGACAACTCCGGAAGGAGAATTAACAAAGACCCGCGCCAGCATGGTCTGCGAACCGGCACTCGCATTTTGTGCACGGGAGATTGAACTTGGAGAATATCTGCTTCTTGGAAAAGGAGAGGATGCAACAGGAGGAAGGAAGAGAGAATCTGTTACTTCTGATGCTATGGAGGCACTGATTGGTGCAATCTATGTAGACGGTGGTTTTGCTAATGCAAAAGAGTTTATCAACCGATTCATTTTAAAAGACCTGGAGAATAAAAAGCTCTTTTATGATAGCAAGACTATCCTGCAGGAAATTGTGCAGGCACATTTTAAAGAAGAACTTTCTTACCATCTGGTTGGGGAAGAGGGACCAGATCACGATAAAACTTTCCAGGTCGAACTTCAGATCGGAGAACAGGTCTATGGAATCGGAAAAGGACGTACAAAAAAGAGCGCAGAACAGGAAGCTGCCTACAAGACCATTCTGATGCTCCGCAAAAAGAATATAAAGTAGGTGTTGTATGTATTTAAAAAGCATAGAAGTGCAGGGGTTTAAGTCCTTTGCAAATAAGATAAAATTCGATTTTCACAACGGTATTACAGGAATTGTCGGACCAAATGGAAGTGGTAAGAGTAATGTAGCCGATGCGGTGCGGTGGGTACTTGGTGAACAGCGTGTCAAGCAGCTTCGAGGCGGCACAATGCAAGATGTTATCTTTTCCGGTACAGAGAACCGTAAACCGTTAAGCTATGCGTCTGTAGCAATCACATTGGATAATTCAGATCATAAACTTGCGATTGATTTCGAAGAAGTTACGGTAACAAGAAAGTTATACCGTTCTGGTGAAAGTGAATATCTGATCAATGGCAGTGCATGCAGGCTGAAAGATATTAATGAATTATTTTATGATACAGGTATCGGTAAAGAAGGATACTCCATTATCGGACAGGGACAGATTGACAAGATCTTAAGTGGTAAACCGGAAGAGCGGCGAGAGTTGTTTGATGAGGCTGCCGGTATTGTAAAATTCAAAAGACGTAAGAGTATGTCTGTGAAGAAGCTGGAAGAGGAACAGCAGAATCTGATCCGTGTCAATGATATTCTTTCGGAGCTTGAGAAGCAGGTCGGCCCATTGGAACGGCAGTCTGAGAAAGCAAGAGAATATCTGAAGAAAAAAGAAGAACTGAAGACTTATGATATCAATATGTTTCTGTTAGAAGCAGACCGCCTGAAAGAGCAGATCCGGGATGTGGAAGCAAAAGATAATCTGACAAAGGCTCAGATGGGAGAAGCAAACCGCTTGTATGAAGATACAAAGCAGGAATATGAAAGTATTGAAGAACAAGTCGATACGATGGACGCGTCTATTGAGACTTATAATCGCAAGCTTACTGAGACAAGCATGTTAAAACAACAGTTGGAGAATCAGATTGCTCTTTTGAAGGAGCAGATCCACAGTGCCAGAATGAATGATGAGCATTACGCGAATCGTGCCCAGTCCATTGAACGGGAACTTTCTGAGCGTGAGGAACAGCTTGGTACTCTGATTTCGGATCAGACAAGACTCCAGGCAGAATTAGATTCCGGCCGAAAAGCAGAAACACTTGAAAAAGAGAATCTGAACAAGCTTCAGATCCGTATTGCAAGTCTTAGTTCTGATATTGAAAAGAACCAGAATGATATTCGGGAAATTCTCGGAAACCGTGCATCCACAAAAGCTCAGATCCAGAAGTTCGATACTATGATGGAACAGATCCAGGTGCGGAAATCCGGACTGAACCAGAGATATTTTGGTGCGCAAAGTGAAGCCGGTCTTCAGAAAGAACAATATGAGACATTTTATGCGGAATTAAAAGAAGTATCAGATCAGATTATTTCCTTTGCAGAAGAGAAGAAGAACTATGAATCACAGATTCAGGAACTTCAAAAGTCTCTAAATGAAAAAAATGAGCAGATCCGTGCAAGTCAGAGTGCTTACCACAGAGAGCATTCACGCCTGGAGTCTCTTAGAAATATGACTGAACGCTACGACGGATACGGTAACAGTATTAAGCGTGTTATGGATAACCGCAGTCATGAAAAAGGGCTGTTAGGTGTTGTTGCAGATATTATTAAAGTAGAAAAAAAATATGAGACAGCCATTGAGACGGCTCTTGGCGGCAGTATCCAGAATATTGTTACAGATAACGAACAGACAGCAAAACGTATGATTGAATTTTTGAAAAAGAATAAATTCGGTCGTGCAACATTTCTCCCACTGACGCAGATCCGTTCCCATGGAGGAATCGCTCAGCCACAGGCATTGAATGAAGAAGGGGTTATCGGTCTTGCAGACACTCTTGTTATGGTGGAAGACAAGTACCTGGAACTGGCAGGCTCTCTGCTTGGCAGAACACTGGTTGTCGATCATATTGATCACGGACTTGCCATTGCAAGAAAATACAGGCAGTCTATTCGAATTGTAACGCTGGAAGGTGATCTGATCAATCCGGGCGGTTCTATGACTGGTGGAGCATTCAAGAATTCCAGCAACCTTTTAAGCAGACGCCGTGAGATAGAAGAACTGGAGCAGGCTGTCCAAAAACTCCGTGCTGATGTAGCAAAGACAGAGCAGGAGATCGCGGAGCTGAAAAACAATCGTTCCGGTTACTATGATAAAATCGAACAGATCAAAGATCTACTACAGAAAGCATATGTCCGCCAAAATACAGCGAAGATGAATGCCGATCAGGCAAAGAGTAAGATCGAAGCAGCGAATCAGACTGCGCTGGAAATTCAGAAAGAGACACAGCAACTGGATCAGGAGATCAGTGACATCATGGATAATCAGCAGTCCATCAATGTGGAGCTGGATACGTCTGA
Organism: Dorea formicigenerans; assembly: GCF_025150245.1. Lineage (NCBI taxonomy): Bacteria > Bacillati > Bacillota > Clostridia > Lachnospirales > Lachnospiraceae > Dorea > Dorea formicigenerans. The sequence continues at coordinate 1,622,314 of NZ_CP102279.1, read as the reverse complement.
ACAGTTAGAACGTGACCTGAATAAACAGATTGAAGAAGGGCAGACAAAGTTAGATGATCTGAAACATCAGGAAATATTACAGCAGCAGGCTTCGGAAAATGCACATTTATCCTGTGCTGCTACAGAACAAAAGGTTCTGTTCGTAATGGAAAATGCAGAACGTATTCAGGAAGAGATGCAAAAATTCCGCGAAGAGTTGAAGGGGCTGGAAGCAAGTAAAGGCGGTACAAGCAGAGAAATCGAGGAAAAAGAATCTCAGATTCAGGAATTGCGCCAGACGATTGAGAATTCCGGAGAATTATTTGTGGAAATTCAGGATGAGATTGAAAAGGCGAAGAAGACACGTGAAGATCTGAACCAGCGCCATAAAGAATTCTTACAGAAGCGTGAAGACCTCTCCAGGCAGATTTCTGATCTGGATAAAGAAATCTTCCGTCTGGAGAGTCAGAAAAACAGTTATGAAGAAGCTGCCGAGAAGCAGATCAATTATATGTGGGAAGAGTATGAACTCACTTATAATCGTGCGATGGAACTTAGGAATGAAAATTTAACGGATGTTGCGAAGATGAAAAAGCGTATTCAGGAATTAAAAGGAGAAATACGCGCTTTGGGAAATGTTAATGTCAATGCCATTGAGGACTATAAAAATGTATCGGAGCGATATGAGTTCTTAAAGACGCAGCATGATGATCTCGTGGAAGCAGAAGCAACACTGGAAAAAGTTATCGCAGAATTGGACGAAGCGATGCGAAAGCAGTTCACAGAGCAGTTCGCACACATTTGTCAGGAATTCGACCATGTATTCAAGCAATTGTTTGGAGGCGGAAAAGGTACACTGGAACTGATGGACGATGAAGATGTTCTGGAAGCAGGAATTCGTATTATTGCTCAGCCGCCTGGAAAGAAACTGCAGAATATGATGCAGTTATCTGGTGGAGAGAAGGCTCTGACAGCAATCTCATTATTATTTGCAATTCAGAATCTCAAGCCGTCCCCGTTCTGTCTGCTTGACGAGATTGAGGCAGCACTGGACGATAGCAATGTTGACCGTTTTGCACAGTATCTGCATAAGCTTACAAAGAATACACAGTTCATTGTCATTACGCACAGACGAGGTACAATGACTGCGGCAGACCGTCTGTACGGAATCACCATGCAGGAAAAAGGAATTTCGACACTTGTGTCCGTCAGTCTTCTGGAAGATGAACTGGACGATTAGAGAAAGTGCAGGTAAGATAGAACGTAGAAGTATGTCATGCAATTGCATGACGCGCACCTCGCAGCAAGAATGCCTCGGCATTCTTGAATGGCAGGGGGCCGGCCTTGAAAGGAGTAAAAGTATGGCAGAAGAAAAGAAAGGTTTTTTCAGACGACTTGTCGATGGTCTCACAAAGACAAGAGATAATATTGTGTCCGGCATGGACAGTATTTTTAACGGATTTACACATATTGATGAGGACTTTTATGAAGAACTGGAGGAAGTCCTCATCATGGGCGATCTCGGAGTTCAGGCAACTTATGATATTCTGGACAAATTAAGAGAAAAGGTAAAAACCCAGCATATCAAAGAACCTGTTGAATGCAGACAAATCCTGATTGACAGCATCAAAGAGCAGATGGACGTCGGAGAAGCTGCTTATGAATTTGAAGAGAGAACTTCGGTGGTCATGGTCATTGGAGTGAATGGTGTCGGAAAGACAACTACGATTGGTAAATTAGCTGGAAAACTCCGCAGTCAGAATAAAAAAGTTGTGCTGGCTGCCGCAGATACATTTCGTGCTGCAGCGGGAGAGCAGTTGAAAGAGTGGGCGAACCGTGCACAAGCAGAATTGATCGGAGGCCAGGAAGGTTCTGATCCTGCAGCCGTAGTCTATGACGCAGTTGCAGCTGCCAAGGCAAGACATGCCGATGTACTTTTGATTGATACTGCCGGACGGCTTCACAATAAGAAGAACCTGATGGAAGAGCTTCGTAAAATGAATAAAATCATTGACCGTGAATTTCCGGACGCATATCGTGAGACACTGGTAGTGCTAGATGCCACAACAGGTCAGAATGCACTTGCTCAGGCAAAGGAATTTAATGAAGTGGCTGATATTACAGGTGTTATCCTGACAAAAATGGATGGAACTGCAAAAGGTGGTATTGCAGTTGCAATCCAGGCGGAACTTGGTATTCCGGTAAAATATATCGGTGTCGGCGAGACGATTGACGATTTGCAGAAATTTAATTCTGATACATTTGTAAATGCATTGTTTGATGTAAAAGGAGAGCATGAAGTATGTTAACATTAGAAAAATTTGAAGAGGCAAGCGAAATTGTAAAAAACGTAACTCTTCCGACGAAACTGGTATACAGTGAAAACTTAAGCCAGCAGACGGGTGGTAAGGTTTATCTGAAGCCGGAAAATATGCAGTATACAGGAGCTTATAAAGTGCGTGGCGCATATTATAAGATCAGCACAATGTCTGAAGAGGCAAGAGCAAAAGGACTGGTGGCTGCATCAGCCGGAAACCATGCACAGGGTGTTGCATACGCAGCACAGAAATTCGGATGTAAGGCTACAATCGTTATGCCGACAGTAACACCATTGATCAAAGTAAATCGTACAAAAAGCTACGGCGCAGAGGTGATTCTTTACGGAGATGTCTATGATGATTCCTGTGCGTATGCCGAAAAACTGGCCCAGGAGCGCGGAAGTACATTTGTGCATCCGTTTGATGATCTGGACATCGTAGCAGGTCAGGGAAGTATTGCAATGGAAATTGTGCAGGAGCTTCCGACCGTCGATTATATTCTTGCGCCAGTTGGTGGCGGCGGATTGATTACAGGTGTATCTACACTTGCAAAAATGTTGAATCCAAAGATTAAAGTGATTGGTGTTGAGCCTGCTGCTGCGCCAAGTATGACAATGGCACTTGCTTCTGGCGAGCCGGTTACATTGGACAGTGCAAATACCATAGCAGACGGTACTGCAGTAAAACGTGTCGGAGACCGCATTTTCGAGTATGCAAAGAAGAACATCGACCAGATGCTGACTGTAGAAGATGATGAGCTTGTCGGAGCTTTCCTCGATATGGTCGAAAATCATAAAATGATTGTTGAGAATTCCGGACTGCTGACAGTTGCAGCACTCAAGCAGTTAGATTTGAAAGGAAAGAAGGCGGTTGCAATTTTAAGTGGAGGCAACATGGATGTTATCACAATGTCTTCCATTGTACAGCATGGACTGATTCAGAGAGACCGTATCTTTTCGGCATCTGTATTACTTCCGGATAAACCGGGACAGCTTGCGCTTGTTGCTCAGACGATTGCTGATGCCCAGGGAAATGTTATTAAACTGGAACATAACCAGTTCGTTAGCACCAACCGTAATGCTGCTGTGGAGCTTCGTATTACAATGGAAGCTTACGGTACAGAGCATAAGAACCAGATTATGAAAGCTCTGGAAGAAAAAGGATTCCGGCCAAGAGAGATCGGTGCAAAATTATATTAGCTGGGAGTCAATCCCCCAGCTGATATAGCCTCCGGCAGGATTGCAGAGGTGCGCAGTAGAAGTATGTCATGCAATTGCATGACGCGCACCTTGCAGCAAGAATGCCTCGGCATTCTTGAATAAAAATATCATAGAAGAGAAAACCAGAAAGAGCAAGATTCAAAAAAAGTTTCGGGTTTTCTCTTTTTGCTATGGGATTTTTGAAGGATTTTTGTTTTGTCTCTTGACATATGAGATTGGATTGTATACAATTATACACGAAGTGCATTATATAAAAAGAAAGGTGACTTTTTAGTATCAGAAAGATTCCAGGAGGTCACGAAGAAGGTTAAAATTATGGAAGAGTATCAGGACCGTTCTCTTAGAGGAAGGGTATTTGAAAAATTGAGGGAGGATATTTTATCCGGTGTCTATAAGGATTGTGATGAACTTAGGGAGATTACAATCGGTGAGGAGATGGGAGTCAGCAGGACTCCGGTCCGTGAGGCACTTAGGCAACTGGAACTGGAAGGACTTGTAAAGATTATTCCTAATAAAGGAGCCTATGTAACAGGTATTACGCCGAAAGACGTTCAGGATATTTACATGATTCGTTCTATATTGGAAGGTATGTGCGCCAGATGGGCGACAGAGCATATCACTCCAGAACAGATTGAGCAGCTGGAAGAAATTGTTCTTTTATCTGAGTTTCATTTGAAAAAGGATAAGGACAAAGTTGTTCAGGTGTCAGATCTTGACGGTAAATTCCATCATGTTCTATATGAAGCATCCAACAGCCGGATTATGGAACATACGTTATCGGACTTTCATAAATATGTAAAGATGGCACGTATGTTGTCTGTAGGCGCAAAAAACCGGGCTGAGAAGTCCATCGAGGAGCACAAGGCAATTTTGGAAGCAATCAAAAAAGGGGATGCTGATGAAGCGGAAAGACTTGCAAATCTGCACATCATGCATGTAATGGAAAATCTTCATATCGAAATTGAAGATTAATGTTTCAAATTGTAAGAATCATATAAGTAAAGTTTATATAGTGGCAGGAGGACAAAGACATGGCGAAAATTAAAATGACAACACCAATTGTAGAGATGGATGGAGATGAGATGACAAGAATTCTCTGGAAGATGATCAAAGAACATCTTCTGAATCCATTTATTGAGTTAAATACAGATTACTATGATCTTGGACTTGAACATCGTAATGAGACGAATGATCAGGTTACATTTGATTCCGCAGAAGCAACAAAGAAGTACAAAGTAGCAGTAAAATGTGCAACAATTACACCGAATGCTGCGCGTATGCCAGAGTATAATCTGAAGGAAATGTGGAAAAGCCCGAATGGTACCATCCGTGCAATTTTAGATGGAACGGTATTCCGTGCACCGATCGTTGTAAAAGGAATCGAGCCATGCGTTAAAAATTGGAAAAAGCCAATTACCATTGCAAGACATGCTTATGGTGATGTATATAAAAATACAGAAATCAAAGTTCCTGGACCTGGAAAGGTAGAGCTTGTGTATACAGGAGATGATGGAACACAGATCAAAGAACTTGTCCACAAATATGACGGACCAGGGGTTGCTCAGGGAATTCATAACCTCTGTGGTTCTATCGAGAGCTTTGCCAGAAGCTGCTTCAATTACGCATTAGACACAAAGCAGGATCTCTGGTTCGCAACAAAAGATACAATTTCTAAGAAATATGACCACACATTCAAAGACATTTTCCAGGAAATCTTTGATTCAGAATATAAAGAAAAATTCGATGAAGCCGGTATCGAATATTTCTACACATTGATCGACGATGCTGTAGCGCGTGTTATGAAATCTGAAGGAGGCTACATCTGGGCATGCAAGAACTATGATGGAGATGTTATGAGCGATATGATTTCTTCTGCATTTGGTTCTCTTGCCATGATGACATCCGTGCTTGTATCACCAGAAGGATATTACGAGTATGAAGCTGCTCACGGTACAGTACAGCGTCATTATTACAAGCATTTGAAAGGCGAAGAAACTTCTACTAACTCTGTTGCAACAATCTTTGCATGGAGCGGAGCTCTTCGTAAACGTGGTGAACTGGATCAAAATCAGGAGCTGATGGATTTTGCAGATAAATTAGAGAAGGCAACGATTGATACAATTGAGGAAGGAAAGATGACAAAAGATCTGGCTCTTATCACAACACTTCCGAATCCAACAGTGTTAAACAGTGAAGACTTTATTAAAGCGATTGCTGAAAAGTTAGTATAGAAAGAGTTGAAATGCATGGAATACTGGGATATTTATGATAAAAACAAACAGCTGACCGGGCGAAAAATGAAGCGCAATGACTGGTGCCTGAAAGAGGATGAGTATCACTTGACAGTGTTAGGTGTGATCCGCCGTCCAGATGGGAAATATCTGATTACCCGCCGCGTTCTGACAAAGGCATGGGCACCAGGCTGGTGGGAAGTTTCCGGAGGCGCTGCACAGGCAGGTGAAAGCTCCGAGGAAGCGGTACGTCGTGAGGTACTGGAAGAAACAGGATTGGATGTAAATGGCTGTGTGGGCGGTTATATGTTTACCTATCACAGAGAAAATCCTGGAGAAGGCGACAATTATTTTGTAGATGTCTATCGTTTTGAGAAGGATTTTAAAGAAGAAGACCTGCATCTTCAGACAGAAGAGACTGCAGGATATAAGATTGCAACAGCTGATGAGATCAAGGCTCTGGCTGACGAAGGAATCTTCCTGCATTATGATAGTATCAAACGTGTTTTTGAAGAGTAGAAAAATGAGCTGGCTTATTCGGCCAGCTCTTCCCATTTTTCATATAAAGTTTCAAGTTCAGCGTCAATTTCTGCATGTTCTTTTGCAAGTTCCTGACATTTTACTGAATTCGTATAAACTTCCTCCTGCGACATTAGAGTATCAATTTCAGCACTTCTATCTTCCAGAACACCAATCCGTTCTTCTGTCTTTTTGAATTCATTAGCGCGTTTCCGTTCTTTTGCCTGAGCTTCTTTTTGTTCCTGCCAGCTTAACTTTGAATCGGAGGCCAAGTCAGCAGCTGCAGAAGAGGAATTATTTTCTAAGCGAGACGTATTGGAATATGCGGCTGTCAGTTCTTCTTTTTTCTCAAGATAATAATCATAATTTCCAATATAATTTACAAACGTATGATTAACAAGATCCATGATACGTGTTGCAGTCTGATTGATAAAGTAACGGTCGTGTGAAACATAAAGAACCGTTCCTGTGTAATTATTCAGTGCATGTTCCAGAATCTCTTTTGATGTAATATCCAGATGGTTGGTCGGCTCATCGAGAATCAGGAAGTTCGCTTCAGAAAGCATCAGCTTTGCAAGGGACACGCGTCCACGTTCGCCACCGCTTAAGTCACTAATAAGTTTAAATACATCATCTCCGGTAAATAAAAATGCTGCCAGCACTTTACGGATCTGCGTGTTATTAAGATTAGGATAGTCATCGGAAATCTCCTGGAAAATAGTTTTTTCCATATGCAGAACGTGATGTTCCTGATCGTAATAACCAATCTTTACATTAGAACCGAGACGGAAACTTCCAGAATCAGCTTTAAGTACCTGATTTAAAATCTTAAGGATTGTTGTTTTTCCGGTTCCATTGTCTCCAATGATCGCGACATGTTCCCCTCGCTTGATTTCGAAGCTGACATTTTCAAATAAAATCTGTGGTGGAAATGCCTTGCTTAAATGCTCGACAATTAAGACATCATTACCGCTGACACAGGAAGGTTCCAGTGTTAAGTGCATATCTGTATGCAGTTCCATCGGTTTTTCAACCGGGGTCATCTTATCCAGCATCTTTTCACGGCTTTCTGCACGCTTGATGGATTTTTCACGGTTGAAGGAGCGGAGCTTTTCAATGACCGCTTCCTGATGCTTAATTTCCTGCTGCTGGTTCAGATATTCTTTCATTCTGGCTTCACGGAGCATTTCCTTTTTCTTGGCGTAATCTGTATAATTGCCCATGAAAGTGGTAAGCTTGCCCAGTTCGATCTCGACGACTTTTGTTACAACCCGGTTCAGAAAATACCGGTCATGAGAGACAATCAGTACTGCACCGGGATAATTCAGAAGATAAGTTTCCAGCCATGAGATGGAATTTAAATCCAAATGGTTGGTTGGCTCGTCCAAAAGCAGAATATCCGGCTTTGTGAGGAGCAGTTTTCCGAGAGAGACACGGGTTTTCTGACCTCCGGATAAAGTCGCGACCGGTTTTGCGAATTCTTCTTCTGTAAATCCAAGTCCTTTTAAAACACCAGTGATCTCACTTTCGCAGGCGTATCCATTTTCACGTTCGAATGCTGCTGTAAGCCGCTGGTATGTATTCATACGTTCTTCCAGACGTTCTCCGCTTAAATGCTTCATTTCCTGTTCGATCTCACGAATCTGCCGCTCCATGTCGAGAATATCGGCTTTTGCTGTGCGCACCTCTTGATAGATCGTATGGTCATTATTCATATCCTGATGCTGTGCCAGATATCCCATCGTCTTGCCGCGTGTCAGAACAACATTGCCGCCGTCCGCCTGTATCTCACCAACGATCATCTTAAGAAGTGTTGTCTTTCCGGCACCGTTCGGTCCTACGAGAGCTGCTTTTTCGTGGTCTTCTATATGAAAGGAGCCGCCGGAGACAATTACTTCTTCTCCAAAGGCTTTTTCGATATTGTGACATGCAAGTATCATCCTATCCTCCTTGATAAAAATCCTGTGATTTTGAGAAATAAAGATGCCGCAGGGCTGCGTCCGGCGCTGCGACCGCATAATTTTGGCATCATCTTATACTATTATAACGAAAATACTACAAAAAACAACTAAAAAGTTTGACATTATACTAACGATTGCCTATAATAATGAGTAGAAATTTTTGAAGGAAGGAGGTACGGATCATGCAAAACAGGGGAATTTCACAGGCAGTTATCCGTAGATTACCCAGATATTATAGATACCTTGGGGAGCTAATCGAGCAGGGAGTAGAACGAATCTCTTCCAATGAGCTTAGTAAAAGAATGAAAGTCACAGCTTCCCAGATTCGTCAGGATCTTAACAATTTTGGCGGATTCGGACAACAGGGATATGGCTATAATGTAAAATATCTGTACTCAGAAATCGGAAAAATTCTTGGATTGGAACAGGATCATAATATTATTATTATTGGTGCTGGTAATTTGGGGCGTGCACTTGCGAACTATGCGTCATTTGAAAAGCGTGGATTTATCTTAAAAGGATTGTTTGATATCAATCCGGAGCTTGACGGGCAGGAAGTTCGTGGTGTTCCAATTCAGATGATGGACGAGCTTCCGAAATTTGTAGATGAGAACAGTATCGATATTGCAGCATTGACGATTCCAAAGGATGAGTCAATCAAAGTTGCAAAATTTCTGGCAGAACACAATGTTCACGGAATATGGAATTTTGCACATACAGATCTGAATCTCCCGGAAAGTGTGATTGTTGAGAATGTACATTTATCCGAGAGTCTGATGAGGCTGTCATATAATATATGCCGCTACAAGGAAGAACATAATTAAGGAGATAACGTGTAAAGACAGGTTTGTTCAGATAGCATCCTGGCTTTGCACGTTTCTTTCTATCAGGAGGAATCAAAACTATGAGATATTTGCCAGATGCTAAACAGATGAAAACGGCAGATTCATTTACGATAAATGAACTTAAAATCCCATCCCTGGAACTTATGGAACGGGCTGCCAGAGCATGTGTAGATCACATTAAAGACTGGAAAATTAATTTAAATAAAATATGTGTCCTCTGTGGTTCTGGAAATAATGGCGGGGACGGCTTTGCGATTGCCAGAATGTTTGCATGGGAAGGGTGTGACGTAACAGCAGTTCTGGTCGGAAACAGAAATCACTGCACACCAGAGACTGCCCATCAGATAGAACAGTTGAAAAATACAGGGGCACAGTTTAAGGAGCAGTTTGAGCAAGAAGCATTTGAAAGTGAACCGTATACTTTAATTATCGATGCAATTTTTGGAGTTGGACTTTGCCGGGAGGTTGGAGGCAGATATGCACAGATTATAGAGTGTGTGAATCAGTCTGATGCAGTCCGTATGTCCGTGGATATTCCTTCCGGAATTTGCGCAACTACAGGAAATGTATTAGGAACTGCAGTGCGTGCAGACTATACTGTGACAATTCAGGAGACGAAAGTTGGTCTTGTACTTGATCCGGGAAGAAGTTATGCAGGAATCTGTGTATCCGAGGATATCGGAATTGTATCACTTCCACTGGAAAGAGATGAGGAAACAGTTTGTACACTGGAGGGCAGTGATTATGCAGCACTTCTTCCGAAACGAAATGCGGACTCCAATAAAGGAACTTACGGAAAGCTTCTTATGATCACCGGAAGCAAAGGTATGTCAGGTGCTGCATATCTTGGCGCACTTGCAGCTTACAGGACAGGTACCGGGCTGGTGCAGATCTATACTGCTAAAGAGAATCTCGTGATCTTACAGAGCCAGATCCCGGAAGCGATTATTACAACTTATGAAAAATATGATGTCAATGAACTACATCGCTTGATCGACTGGGCAGATGTCGTAGCTATAGGTTCCGGACTTGGAACAAAGAAGACTGCAAGGAAGATTTTAAAAGAAACCATTGCATATACAAAGAAACCTTGTGTCATAGATGCAGACGGACTCAATATTTTGTCTGAACATATGGATTATCTGTGTGGTGCAGATTGTGAACATTTTATCTTTACACCGCACATGAAAGAATTTGAACGGATCAGCGGTTTGAAGATTGCTGAAGTAAAAAAAGATCGTATTGCAGCACTTCGTACATTTGTTAAAGAATATGACGTTACCTGTGTACTGAAGGATTCCAGAACAACCATTGCAAAGCCGAGAGAGCGGGTAGCGGTAAATCTATCCGGCTGTGCGGCTATGGCAAAAGCCGGATCCGGGGATGTGCTGGCAGGCATTATCGCATCGTATCTCGCACAGGGACTTTCTGAATGGGAAGCAGCGCTTCTCGGTGTTTATATTCACGGAAGAGCTGGTGAGATTATAGAGAAGGAACAAGGCGCATACAGTCTTCTCGCAAGGGAACTTGCACAAAAGGCAGGAACAGCCATGACGATACAGGAGGAAAACTAGATTATGAAACAATACAGCAGAGTATGTGAACGAGTGGATCTGGATGCAATTTTTTATAATTTCCAGATGATGAAAGCAAATATCAAAGATGGAGTACAGATGATCGCAGTTATCAAAACAGATGGATACGGACATGGTGCAGTCCAGATTGCCCGGTTACTGGAACCGGTAGACTATATCTGGGGCTACGCGGTTGCAACACTGGACGAAGCTGTCGTCTTGAGAAAAAATGAAATAAAAAAACCAATTCTTGTGCTTGGATGCATTTTCCCGGATCAGTGGGAAGCAATGATTGAAAATGAAGTCCGGATGACCACTTACACAGTAGAAATGGCGAAAGGAGTTTCGAATCTTGCGGTCAAAATGGGAAAAGATGCATATATTCATATTAAGCTGGATACCGGAATGTCAAGACTTGGTTTCCAGATTCATGAAGACAGTGTAGATGCAATTGAAGAAATTTCAAAAATGCCGGGACTTAAATTAGAAGGAATGTTCACACATTTTGCAAAAGCAGATGAAACAGACAAGGCATATACAGATGTTCAGATTGGAAAATACAACTATATGCGTGATGAACTTAAAAAGCGAGGTGTCACATTTCCGATTTACCACTGCTCAAATAGTGCCGGTATCATTGATATTAAGAAAGCGAACATGGATCTGGTACGTGCCGGAATATCCATTTATGGATTGTATCCTTCCGAGGAGGTAGAAAAAAAGAATGTTCCGTTAAGACCGGCCATGGAACTGATCAGTCATGTCTCTTATGTAAAGACAGTTCCGGAAGGAACTCCGGTCAGCTATGGCGGAACCTATGTGACAGAAAAAGAGACTTCTCTTGCGACCATTCCGGTCGGCTACGGAGATGGATATCCCAGAAGTCTTTCTAACAAAGGTTATGTACTGATCCATGGCAAAAAAGCACCAATCCGCGGAAGAGTTTGTATGGACCAGTTTATGGTCGATGTGACAGATATTCCAGATGTAAAATTTGGTGATAAAGTAACACTGGTCGGTAAAGATGGTGATGAATTTCTCCCGGTGGAGACTTTAAGTGATTTGTCTGGAAGATTTAACTATGAATTTGTCTGTGATCTCGGAAAGAGAATTCCAAGAGAATACATTCAGAATGGGCAGGTCATAGAACAGGTCGATTATTTTGATGTGTAATAGTAAGAAAGGGTAAAAGCCCAGACTGGGATGCCTGTGAATGGATTTTGCTTTATTCTTGCATGAAAATATAAGAATACTTCCGAAAAAGCTGGAAATACTTGTAGTATCATAGTAAAATCGGAGTGTGGACATTGTGCAGGTAAGACGTGGTGATATCTATTATGCAGATTTGAGTCCGGTGGTCGGCTCAGAACAGGGAGGGATTCGTCCGGTGCTGATCATTCAGAATGACGTAGGAAACCGTCACAGCCCGACTGTCATATGTGCGGCGATTACTTCCCGTATGAATAAGGCGAAGCTGCCAACTCATGTAGAGATAGATGCAAGAAAATATCAGATTGTAAAGAATTCTGTGGTATTATTAGAACAGATCCGAACCATAGACAAACAGCGCTTAAAGGACATGGTTTGTCACCTGGATAAAGAAATGATGTACAAAGTAGATGAAGCAATCAAAGTCAGTTTTGAGCTTCATACATAATCAAAGGAGTGAAAGAAAGTAGAATTATGGACGAGGCCAGACAGGGAACCGCGGATAAGCTGATCCGTAATGTGTTCCGATACATGGATAAGAACGCCCGGGATATCATGACTCACAGGAAGAATATTGTGGCGATAGATGAGGAGGAATCTCTGGAAGATGCACTGCATTTTATGCTGGAGACGAATTATTCAAGATTTCCGATTTACAGAGGAAGTATTGATGAGATCATCGGTTTTATGCATTTGCGTGAGGCCATGACATGCTATTTGAAAAACAATTACAGAAATGTTCCGGTCAAAGAATTACATTCTTACATAAGACCTGTAGATTTTATACCGGAGTCTAAGAATATTGATCGCCTTTTTAAGGAGATGCAGGCAAAGAAAAACCATATCGTAATTGTTATGGATGAATATGGGCAGACTTCCGGTCTTGTGACACTGGAAGATATACTGGAAGAAATTGTCGGAAATATTATGGACGAGCATGACGTGGAAGAAGAATTGATCATTGTACTTTCTGCCAGTTCCTATATCGCGAGCGGTATGCTGGAGCTGGAAAAACTGGGAGACCTTTTGCATGTTACATTTGACACGGAAGAGTATGGAACACTCAATGGCTTTATGATCGACAAGCTGGAACGTATCCCGAATGAAGGCGAAGAGTGCATTGTAGTATATAAGAACTACCGATTTACCGTTCTGGAAGTGAATGATAACACAATTCAAAGAGTAAAGATTGAAAAACTTCCGATGGCGTGATAGAATAAAGAACGTGTGAAAACAGATAGAAAAGAGGAATAGAAATGTCAGGACATTCAAAATTTGCCAATATTAAACATAAGAAAGAGAAAAATGATGCAGCAAAGGGTAAGATCTTTACGAAAATCGGAAAAGAACTTGCAGTTGCCGTAAAAGAAGGTGGAAGCGCTGATCCGGCTAACAACAGCCGTCTGCGTGATGTTATTGCAAAAGCAAAAGCTAACAATATGCCGAATGATACCATCGACAGAAATATCAAAAAAGCCGAAGGGGATGCCAATGCAGCAAACTACGAGCACATTACATATGAAGGATATGGTCCGAACGGAACTGCTATCATCGTAGAGGCTCTGACAGATAACAGAAACCGTACAGCTACGAATGTAAAGAATGCATTTACAAAAGGTAAGGGAAATGTAGGAACACCTGGATGTGTATCCTTTATGTTTGATAAAAAAGGTCAGATCATTGTAGATAAGGAAGAGTTCGACGGGGATTCTGATGAACTCATGATGACCGCGCTTGATGCCGGAGCAGAGGACTTCTCAGAGGAAGAAGACAGCTTTGAGATCTTTACAACACCGGAAGATTTCAGTGCTGTACGTCAGGCTCTTGAAGAAGCTGGAATTCCAATGGCAGGTGCAGAGGTTACAATGATTCCTCAGACATATGTCGAACTGACAGATGAGAAAGACATCGCAAATATTCAGAAGACTCTGGATATGCTTGATGATGATGATGATGTTCAGGATGTTTATCATAACTGGGACGAGTAAAACATAAAAAGGGGATAAGCTTATGAGTAATTACAAGATTGAAACAAAATGCATCCAGTCCGGTTATGAGCCGGGCAATGGAGAGCCGCGTGTACTTCCGATTTATCAGAGTACAACATTTAAATACAATAGCAGTGATCAGATGGGTCGTCTGTTCGCATTGGAGGAATCCGGATATTTTTATACAAGACTGCAGAATCCAACCAATGATGCAGTGGCAGCAAAAATCTGCGATTTGGAAGGCGGAGTTGCAGCAATGCTGACATCTTCTGGTCAGGCAGCGAACTTCTATGCCATCATGAATATCTGTGAAGAAGGAGATCATATTGTATGTGCTTCTGCAGTATATGGCGGTACCTATAACTTGTATGCCCATACAATCAAAAAGATGGGCATTGATGCAACATTTGTTGATCCGGAATGTACGACAGAAGAGTTAAATGCCGCATTCAAAGAGAATACAAAAGCTGTATTTGGTGAAACCATTGCCAATCCGGCTCTTGTAGTATTAGATCTCGAGAAATTTGCAGCGGCTGCTCATGCACATGGCGTACCGTTTATTGTGGATAATACATTTGCAACACCGGTCAACTGCCGTCCGTTCGAGTGGGGTGCAGATATCGTAACACATTCTACTACAAAATACATGGATGGACATGCCACATGTGTCGGAGGAGCTATCGTTGACAGTGGTAACTTTGACTGGGCTGCCCATGCAGATAAATTTCCGGGACTTACAACTCCGGATGAGACATATCACGGAATCGTATACACAGAGAAATTTGGAAAAGCTGCGTATATTACAAAGGCGACTTCTCAGTTAATGAGAGATTTAGGTTCTATTCCATCACCTCAGAATTCATTTATTCTGAATCTTGGGCTTGAAACGCTTCCATTACGTGTGGAGCGTCATTGTGAAAATGCTCTGGCAGCTGCAAAATATCTGCAGGCACATGAAAAAGTAGCGTGGGTAAGTTGTCCGATGCTAGAAGGTGATAAACATTATGCACTTGCTAAGAAATATATGCCAAACGGAACTTGTGGAGTCATTACTTTTGGTCTGAAGGGTGGAAGAGAGGAAGCAGTCCGCATGATGGACAGCCTGAAGATGATTGCAATCGTGACTCATGTTGCAGATGCAAGAAGCTGTGTTCTCCATCCGGCAAGTCACACACACCGTCAGATGAATGATCAGGAGTTAAAAGAAGCTGGAGTACAGCCGGATCTGATCCGTTTCAGTGTTGGAATTGAAAATATTGATGATATTATTGCTGATTTAAGTCAGGCACTTGAACAGGTATAAAAGTATTTAAATACCTCCATACTAAGAAAAAAGTATGGAGGTATTTTTTATGGAAAAAGAAACAACTGAGGAAAAAAGAGATGAAATGAAAGAAACCGGCAGCATGAAACTTGACTCTAATAACCGGAAACATAATGTACGTCTTCTGACAATTATTGGAGAGATTGAAGGTCATGAAGCAGTATCCGGGAATACAAAAGCGACAAAATACGAACATCTTTTGCCGATGCTGGCTGAAGTAGAAGACAGCGAAGAGATTGATGGACTTCTGATCCTTTTAAATACAATGGGCGGGGATGTGGAAGCAGGACTATCTATTGCAGAGATGATTGCTTCTATTAGTAAACCGACAGTTTCTCTAGTCCTTGGAGGCAGCCATTCTATCGGAGGACCGCTGGCAGTGGCGGCAGATTACTCATTTATCGTCCCGAGCGGAACTATGATCATACATCCGGTCAGATCAAATGGCATGTTTATTGGAGTACAGCAAAGTCTCCAAAATATGATTCGGACACAAAAACGCATTACAGGGTTTCTTGCAGCTCATTCCCATATGAACGAAGAACGTATCGAAGAACTGATGCTTAATCCGACAGAACTTGTCAAAGATGTCGGCACACTTCTGGAAGGAGAAGATGCGGTCAGGGAAGGTCTGATTGATGAAGTTGGAGGAATGAGCCATGCATTAAGGAAACTTCACCAGATGATTGACGAAAAATAATCATTCATGTATACTATAGTGTGATATGTTTTGCGCATAAGGGGGAGTAAAAAATATGGCTGCAAAGTCAAAAAAGAAAACTGGCAGAAAGCAGACAAAGAAAAAAAAGACCGAACAAAGTTTTTTAGGGGAGGAAATCTTTGTCTGGGTTACTCTGGCAGTCAGTATTTTGCTATTGATCAGTAATTTCGGATTTGGCGGAAACATTGGCTATCATGTATCCGGGGCTCTAAAGCACGGCTTTGGGATCGTTGCCTATCTTGTCCCATTTTTACTGTTTGGAATCGTATCATTTTTAATATCAAATAAAGAAAATAGAATCGCATATATAAAATCTGCGCTTGTGCTGGTTTTTATGATCCTTACCTGTACACTTTTAGACCTGATTCATGAGATGGGCGGAAGACTTGGAAGCTTTATTGCAAACCTTCTTATACCCGCAGTCGGAGTGGCAGGTACATATGTAATTGTAATAATCTGTATGATTATCTGTGGAGTGATCATTACTGGTAAATCTGCTTTAAAGGGAGTAAAAGCAAAAGGTGATCAGGCCTATGGCCGCGCAAGAGAAGATGCCAAAAGAAGACGTAAAATTTCAGAAGAACGTAAAGCTAAGCGTGCTAAGATGCGTGAGCAGGAACAAAAAGCTGCCAAAAACACAAACCCTAACGAAAAACGATCGGATCACCGCGTAACGGGAGTTTCTCTGGCAACCAGACTTTCTGATAAGTTCCAGTCACCGGAGATGAAGGAAATAAAGAGTAATCCGGAAATGATACCGGAAGAAGATAAAACAAAAAAACAACCGGATTTTGTGATCAACAGGGCTCCTGATATTCCAATAGAAGATATTCCGGAAGAATCAGATGTGACGGAGGAAGCCTTTGATTTTACACAGGCAGACAAGAATCCGACAGACTCTTCTTCGGGAAGTTCTGTGCGTAAAAGTAAGATGGGAGCAGCTCCGGTTGCCGATGAAGTTGCGCGTGTTGCAGCAGAAGCTGCGAAGACAACAGCGGCTGTAAGAACAAAAGCATATAAAATGCCACCGGTATCACTTCTGAATCGTGGTAGTGAAGGACGTCAGGAATCGGATGCAAAGCTTCGGGAAACTGCTATGAAGCTTCAGGAGATTCTGGCGAATTTTGGAGTAAATGTAACAGTTACAAATGTAAGCTGTGGTCCTGCTGTCACGCGTTATGAGCTTCAGCCGGAAATGGGTGTGAAAGTAAGTAAGATTGTCGGACTGGCAGACGATATCAAGCTGAATCTGGCCGCCGCAGATATTCGAATCGAGGCACCGATTCCGGGAAAAGCAGCTGTAGGAATTGAAGTTCCGAATAAGGAAAATTCTACAGTCATGCTTGGGAATCTTCTAGCGTCCAAAGAATTTAAAGACAGTACCTCTAAAATATCGTTTGCAGTTGGAAAAGATATCGGAGGTAAGGTTGTCGTTACAGATATAGCAAAGATGCCACATGTGCTGATCGCAGGTGCTACAGGTTCCGGTAAGTCTGTCTGTATTAATACATTGATCATGAGCATCCTTTATAAAGCAACTCCGGATGAAGTCAAATTAATTATGATCGATCCTAAAGTTGTAGAATTAAGTGTTTACAAAGGCATTCCACATCTGATGATTGACGTGGTGACAGACCCGAAAAAGGCAGCTGGTGCTTTGAACTGGGCAGTAGCTGAGATGACAAGGCGTTATCAGGCATTTGCGTCATTGAATGTACGTGATATCAAAGGATATAATGCGAAGATTGAATCTATGCCGGATCATGCAGATGAAGCAAAAGGACATAAGATGTCGCAGATTGTCATTATTGTAGACGAGCTTGCAGATCTTATGATGGTTGCTCCTGGCGAAGTTGAAGAAGCAATTTGCCGGCTGGCACAGCTTGCAAGAGCAGCAGGAATTCATCTGGTCATTGCAACACAGCGTCCGTCTGTCAATGTTATCACAGGATTGATTAAAGCAAACATGCCGTCAAGAATCGCGTTTTCTGTAACTTCTGGAGTTGATTCCAGAACCATCATTGATATGAATGGCGCTGAAAAATTACTTGGAAAAGGAGATATGCTCTTTTATCCATCCGGTTATCAGAAACCGGTACGAGTCCAGGGAGCTTTTGTATCGGATAAAGAGGTGCAGAAAGTTGTTGATTATTTAATTGACAAAAATGGCAATGCCAATTACGATGAAGAAGTTGTCAATCATGTAAATACATCCAATATTGGCATGGTATCTTCAAACGGACCTGGTGCCGATGAAAGTAATGGGCGAGATGCCTATTTTATAGACGCAGGTCGTCTTATCATTGATAAGGACAAGGCTTCCATAGGGATGCTGCAGAGAGCATTCAAGATTGGCTTTAACCGTGCAGCACGTATTATGGATCAATTGTGTGAAGCGGGGATTGTCGGTGGCGAAGAGGGAACAAAACCGCGAAAAATCCTCATGACACCAGAAGAATTTGAACAATACATACAAAATATAAATACTACTGAATAATCAGAGGAGGTCAGTATAGACAATGAAATGCAGGTATTGTAAGGCAGAAATACCAGAAGGGGAATTATATTGTAAAAAATGTGGGCGAGAGGTACAGATTGTACCAGATTACAATCCACTTGAAGAAATGTTAACGGCTCAGATCCAATTAGATGGCAATGAGCAGGAATCGGAGCTCGATCAATATATAAATCAAAAACGCAGAAATAATAACAGGACAGGACAATCTGCTGGCAGAAATACAGGAAGAAGTGCATCACGAACAACAGCGGCTATGACTGGAAGAAGAATGACCGGGAATACTACGGGGCAGATGCTAACTGAAAAGGAAAGAAGAAAACGGCAGAGCGCAAAAGCAGCAAGAAAGAAAGCTTTGCGCAGAAAAAGACGAATCGTCCTGCTTATTATGGCTGCAATCGTAGTATTAGCAGGTGCCGGATTCTATGTTGTATATCAGAATTCCTATAACGGGATTATGAAAAAAGCACAAAAAGCCGCGCAGTCAAAAGATTATACCACTGCAGAAGCTTATTATAAACAGGCAATTTCCAAAAATACTAAAAAAGCAGATGCTTACACAGGTCTTGCAGATGTTTATCAGTCACAGGATAAGACAGATGAAGGTACAACATTATTTGAAGAAGCAGTTAGCAAGCAATCTGGTAATGTTGAACTTTATAAAGCATGTATGGATTTTTATTTGAAATCAGATCAGAACATGGAAATTCCAGAACTTTTGGATTCTGTCAATGATTCCATGTTGGAGAAATTAAGCGATTATGTTGTAGATGAACCAAAGTTCAGTCTGGAGGATTCTACGACTTATGATGATGTCCAAAAATTACTTCTGACTGCAGATAAAGATACAATCTACTATACAACGGATGGTACAGATCCTGATCTGACAAGTACGAAGTACACTAGTGAAGGCATACAGATCAGCGAGGGTGAGACAACCATAAAAGCAATTGCTGTCAACAAAAAAGGGGTGCCGAGTGCAATCGGTAAGAAGACTTACACGGTAGAATTCCCTGTAGAAGATGCACCGGCGGTCTCCCCGTCAACAGGACAGTACGATGAAGCAGTTCAGATTGAAGTAAAAGTACCGGAGGGATATACTGCATATTACACGACAGACGGTACAGACCCGACAACAGCATCTACAAAATATACCGGGCCAATCGACATGCCAAAGGGAGAAACTCTTTTTAAAGTCGTACTTGTCAATGGAAAGGGGCGTATGAGTGGTATTACCACTAGAAATTATATGTATGATAACCAATAATTGTTATCTTATTATGTAAAAAAAGAAAAAATTACCAGAAAAATATTGCGTTAAATTATTATCAATGCTATAATGCAACTGTGATAAAAATTTAACGCAATTATTTTATGGAGGAGAAAAATCATGGCAAGATTTACATTACCAAGAGACATTTATCATGGAGAAGGAGCTTTAGAAGAGCTGAAGAACTTAAAAGGTAAAAAGGCAATCGTTGTTGTCGGTGGCGGCGCAATGAAACGCCAGGGATTCCTTGCAAAAGTTGAAGACTACTTGAAAGAAGCTGGAATGGAAGTTGCTCTTTTCGAAGGTGTAGAACCAGACCCGTCTGTTGAAACTGTAATGAAAGGTGCAAAGGCTATGCAGGAATTCGAGCCTGACTGGATCGTAGCTATGGGTGGTGGATCACCGATTGATGCAGCAAAAGCTATGTGGGCTTTCTATGAGTATCCGGAAATAACATTTGAAGATCTGATTACACCATTCAGTTTCCCGGAATTAAGACAGAAAGCAAAATTTGCAGCAATTCCTTCAACCTCCGGAACTGCAACTGAAGTAACAGCATTTTCTGTTATCACAGATTATGCAAAAGGAATCAAGTACCCTCTGGCAGATTTTAACATCACGCCAGATGTTGCAATTGTTGACCCGGCTCTTGTAGCTGAACTTCCTGTAAAGCAGGTTGCTTACACAGGTATGGATGCCTTGACACATGCGATTGAGGCATATGTATCTACATTGAACTGTCCATATACAGATCCGCTTGCACTCAAAGCAATCGAGATGGTATTTGATTATCTTCCGGCATCCTACAGATGCAATATGGAAGCAAGAGCAAAAATGCACGATGCACAGTGTCTGGCTGGAATGGCATTCTCTAATGCATTACTTGGAATCGTACATTCTATGGCTCATAAAACAGGAGCTGCATTCTCTACAGGACATATTACACATGGTCTTGCAAATGCAATGTATCTTCCATATGTAATCAAATATAATGCAAAAGATCCTGTAGCAGCTAAGAGATATGCTGAAATTGCAAGATTTGTAGGACTTGGTGGAGCATCTGAAAAAGCACTCATCAACAGTCTTTGTGAGAAGATCAATGAATTCAATGTTATCTTAAATATTCCGGCTACATTAAAGGATTTCGGAATCAAAGAAGATGAATTTAAAGAAAAAATTGCTACAATCTCTGAAAATGCTGTTGGAGATGCCTGTACAGGTTCTAATCCAAGAACAATTGATCCAGCTACAATGGAAAGACTGTTTACATGTATTTATTATGGAACAGAAGTTGATTTTTAATTAACAACAATGTTAAAAAAATAATTTTAATAAAATAATGATGAAACGGCAGGTATTATAATAATATTTGCCGTTTTTGGTGCGGTTTTCAGAATTTATTTAGAAATTAAATTCACAGCAAGTTACTTGATATTTTCATAACAATGTTGTATCATTATATAGATGATTATTATTATTCCCGGTATTTCAATGGGGGTTAGAATTAGGAGGAAGCAAGATGTATAAGATATTAAAAGCTGAAAAATTAGCTGACAAGATTTATCTTATGGATGTTGAGGCACCACGTGTTGCAAGACACTGCCAGCCTGGACAGTTCGTTATCGTTAAGATGGACGATAAGGGAGAACGTATCCCACTTACAATCTGTGACTATGACAGAGAAGCAGGTACTATTACAATCGTATTCCAGGAAGTCGGAGCATCTACTGTAAAGATGGCTGACTTAAAGGCCGGGGATTCATTCCGTGATTTCACTGGACCTCTTGGCTGTGCTTCAGAGCTCGTTGAAGAAGACATAGAAGACTTGAAAAAGAAAAAAATCTTATTCGTAGCAGGTGGAGTTGGAGCTGCTCCTGTATATCCACAGGTAAAATGGTTACATGAACACGGCGTAGCAGCAGATGTTATTGTCGGAGCAAAGACAAAAGATATGCTGATCCTTGAAGATGCTATGGAAGCTGTATCTGGTAACTATTACCCATGTACAGATGATGGTTCCTACGGACATGCCGGAATGGTTACAACAATGGTCGAAGAACTTGTAAATAATGGAAACAAATATGATGTATGTATTGCAATCGGTCCAATGATCATGATGAAATTTGTCTGTCTCCTTACAAAGAAACTGGAGATCCCGACAGTTGTCAGCATGAACCCAATCATGGTTGATGGTACAGGAATGTGCGGTGCCTGCCGTCTGATCGTTGGAGACGAAGTGAAATTCGCATGCGTAGACGGACCAGAGTTTGACGGACATCTCGTTGATTTTGATAACGCTATGAAGAGACAGCAGCTTTACAAGACAGAAGAAGGTCGTGCAATGCTGAAATTACAGGAAGGTGACACTCATCATGGTGGATGCGGAAACTGCGGAGGTGACAAATAATGGCAAATGTATTAGAGAGAGTTCCTGTAAGAGAACAGGATCCAAAAGTAAGAGCAACAAACTTCGAAGAAGTATGTTATGGATATAACAAAGAAGAAGCAATGGAAGAGGCACAGCGCTGTATCAACTGTAAGAATGCAAGATGTATTCAGGGCTGTCCTGTATCTATCAATATTCCAGGATTTATTAGTCATGTAAAAGAAGGTAATATTGAGGAAGCTTATAAAGTAATCGGAGAGTCCTCAGCACTTCCTGCTATCTGTGGCCGTGTATGTCCACAGGAGTCCCAGTGCGAGAGCAAATGTATCCGTGGAATCAAAGGTGACCCGATTTCAATCGGTAAACTTGAAAGATTCGTTGCTGATTACGCTCTTGAGCATGACATTAAACCTGCAAAACCTGAGAAGACAAATGGACATAAAGTTGCAGTTATCGGTTCTGGTCCGTCCGGACTTACATGCGCCGGAGACCTTGCAAAGCTTGGTTATGAAGTAACAGTATTTGAGGCACTTCATGAGCTTGGCGGAGTACTTGTATATGGTATTCCAGAGTTCCGTCTTCCAAAAGAGAAAGTCGTAAAGAAAGAAATCGAAAAAGTAAAAGAATTAGGTGTACATTTTGAGCCAAACGTAGTAATCGGTAAATCAACAACAATCGATCAGTTGATGGAAGAGGAAAACTTTGAAGCTGTATTCATCGGTTCCGGAGCAGGTCTTCCGATGTTCATGGGAATTCCGGGAGAGGCATCAAACGGAGTATTCTCTGCAAACGAGTATCTGACAAGAAGCAACCTTATGAAAGCTTTCGATGATTCTTATGATACACCGATTGCAGCAGGTAAGAAAGTTGCAGTTGTCGGTGGCGGTAACGTAGCAATGGATGCTGCCAGAACAGCACTTCGTCTTGGAGCAGAAGTACATGTAATCTACCGTCGTGGCGAGGAAGAACTTCCAGCCAGAGTTGAAGAAGTACATCATGCAAAAGAAGAGGGCGTTATATTTGATCTTCTTACAAATCCAAAAGAAATTCTTGCAGATGAGAATGACTGGGTAAAAGGAATGAAGGTTGTTAAGATGCAGCTTGGAGAGCCTGATGCATCAGGAAGACGACGTCCGGAAGAAATTCCAGGATCAGAGTACGAGATTGAACTTGATACAGTTATCATGTCTCTTGGAACATCTCCAAACCCATTGATCGCTTCTACAACAAAAGGTCTTGAGACAAACAAGAGAAAATGTATTGTTGCAGAAGAAGAAAATGGACAGACATCAAAAGCATGTGTATTCGCTGGCGGAGATGCTGTAACAGGAGCAGCAACAGTAATCCTTGCTATGGGTGCCGGAAAAGCCGGAGCAAAAGGAATTCATGAATTATTAAGCAACAAATAAATTCTTGAATGGGGACGTAGTAAAACTTTAAAATGCTACGTCTCCATCATTGATTAAGGGTGTCCCTTTTTTCATAAAAGGGGTGCCCTTAATTTATGAAGTTGACTTTTTTATTGACACTTCTAAATCTTTTGTATAAAATAATATTAGAATTAGTTGCGCCTAACCTCCGCAGATTAATTTAATACGGTTATTCTAGGATATCGAGATTCTGAATATAATACTAATAGATAATAAAAAGGAGTGTTTGATACATGACAATTTTCTGGGGACTAATGATACCGTTCATCGGAACAACTCTTGGGGCATTATGCGTATTATTTATAAAAAATGAATTAAAACCTGTGATTCAAAAGTCTTTACTTGGTTTTGCAGCGGGAGTTATGGTTGCGGCCTCTGTATGGTCACTTTTAATTCCAGCTATGGAAATGTCTGATCATCTGGGACAACTGGCATTTTTACCGGCTGCTGTTGGCTTTCTTGTCGGCATTGTATTTCTTCTTGCATTGGACCGCCTCATTCCACATCTGCATCTTGGGAGTGAAGAATCAGAAGGTCCTAAAGCTTCATTAAAGAAATCGACGATGCTGATCTTGGCAGTTACAATTCACAATATTCCGGAAGGAATATCTGGTGGCGCAGTATTTGCAGGACTTCTTATGAATAATTCAAAAGTGACACTTGCCGGAGCATTTGCACTGTCTATCGGCATAGCAATTCAAAATGTACCAGAAGGCTTTATTGTTTCACTGCCTGTCAGAAGTGAAAAAGGGCGGATAAAAGCTTTTTTATATGGTATGTTTTCTGGGATTGTGGAACCAATTGGTGGTGGTATAACAATTTTGCTTGCATCTAAAATTACACCTGTATTGCCGTATCTACTTGCATTTGCAGCAGGTGCTATGATTTATGTTGTAGTGGAAGAGTTAATTCCGGAATCATCTGAAGGAACCCATAGCAATGTCGGCACAATAGGTTTTTCGCTTGGGTTTGTATTAATGATGATATTAGATGTAGCGTTGGGCTAGAAAGCATAAAGATGAATAAAAGGAGAACATGTTCGATAAAGTAACATGTTCTCCTTTATTCTTTTAATTTATAAACTTACACTAGTTATGACGATTGATAACAGAATGTAAAAAATCTCATTTACTTGTGATAGGGTTCATGATTTATAATTCGATAACTGCGATATATCTGTTCCAATAAGATCACACGCATTAATTGGTGAGGAAACGTCATTTTTGAAAAGCTGAGTGCATAGTCTGAGCGTTTTAAAACTTCTTTGCCAAGACCAATAGAGCCGCCTATAATAAAAATAATATGACTGATGCCTTGAACGCCAAGCGTGTCGACTTTTTCGGAAAGTTCTTCAGAGGTCAGCATTTTGCCACGAATTTCTAATGTAATTACATATGAATCTTCTTTGACATATTTCAAAATGCGTTCGCCTTCTTTATCCCGGATTGCATTTTCAACAGTCTCGCTTGCGTGATCCGGCGTCTTTTCGTCAGCAACTTCGACAATCTCAAGCTTACAATAACGGCCGAGTCTCTTACTGTATTCTGCAATAGCATCTTTTAAATACTTTTCTTTTATTTTTCCAACGGTAATTAAAGTAATTTTCATAAATGTCTCCAGTCAAAAAATATCTTCCGTAAAAAATAGCTGGATATTATTCGTCCCAGCCCTCGTAAAACCGGATATTTACAGAAATGTTACGAATAAATTCCCCTTCTTTTAAGTCAATATCTTCCTCGTCAGATACATACGGGATGAATGGATCTTCTTCTGTAAGTTCCAGACTCAGCCAGTTTCTGGCGGCCTCATTGGCATCATCTATGGCATCATCTATCGTGTCACCTTCTCCGTAACAACATTCTAAATCAGGGAAATAGCCCTTGTATTTTCCATCTTTTTCTTCATGAAATACTGCTGGATATATAAATTTCATTTTTCTGTCCTTTCTAAACTCTTATAAGTCTTTTACATTATATCACGACTTGACAGGAATACAATAGCAAACACTTTTTAATTATTCTTTCATTTTTCTGTGATTCACTAAGTTATTCTGCACAAGATATGCTATGATATACTTATAATATTAAAATTGAATTCAGGAGGTTCTAGAACAATGACAAGAGCAGGCGAACGTAAGATTGCAAAAAAAGAACAGGTAAATGGCGGAGCAGGTCATGTGCTTATGGAGGCTCTTTTAAATGAAGAAGAACGAGGAGAGCATTGCCGTATATTTTCTCAGGTAACCATTGAGCCAGGCTGTGAACTTGGTTATCATGAGCATCATGGAGAAACTGAGACTTATTATGTACTTTCCGGCAGTGCGACTTATATGGACAACGATAAAGAATACGAGATCAAAACCGGCGATGTTACATTTTGCAAAGATGGAGACGGACATGGAATTAAGAATCACGGAACAGAACCAATTGTATTTGTAGCACTTGTATTAAAAAAATAAAAATCTTTTTATTTTATAAAGAGGTAATTACAGGAGGAAGCTTATGAAATTTTTATTTGCTTCAGATTCATTTAAAGGGAGTTTATCTTCGCAAAAGACAGCAGAACTTCTGGCAAAAGCAGCCCGGGAGATATTTCCGGACTGTCAATGTGACAGCATTGTCGTTGCAGACGGTGGCGAAGGTACAACAGCAGCAGTACTTGCGGCTACAAATGGAAAAAACTTACCTGTGCAAGTTCATGGACCTCTCTGGGAGGATATTACAAGTAATTATGGCATGCTGGATGAAAATCGTGCAGTAATGGAAATGGCTGCAGCTTCCGGACTGCCTCTCGTTCCAGAAGAGAAAAGAGATCCACGCTATACTACATCTTATGGAACTGGAGAAATGATTGCAGATGCTCTTAGAAGAGGATTCCGGGATATATCCATAGCCATCGGCGGCTCTGCTACAAACGATGGTGGAATCGGCTGTATACGCGCCCTGGGTGGAAAATTTTTAGATGAGAATAATCAGGAATTAAAGGGGTGCGGCGAGGATTTGATGAAAATTAGAAAGATAGATCTTTCTGGACTGAATCCATTGATAAAAGAATGTAAATTCACGGTAATGTGTGATGTCACAAATCCGCTTTGCGGAAAAGACGGAGCTACTTATACATTTGGCAGACAGAAAGGTGCAACCCCTGAGATTCAAAATGATTTGGAAGCTGGTATGTGTAATTACCGGGACATTATTAAAGAGCAATTTGATCTGGATATGGATAATATACCGGGTTCCGGAGCAGCTGGTGGTCTCGGGACTGCTCTTATGGTATTTTTAAACGGAACATTGAAATCTGGAATTGAGACGGTACTTGATCTTGTGGATTTCGATGAACATCTGAAAGATGTCGATATTGTCGTAACCGGAGAAGGTGCTACAGACTGGCAGTCTGTATTTGGCAAAGTCATGCAGGGAGTTGGTGTACACTGCAAAAAGCGCCATATACCAGCTGTAGCGATTGTCGGAAGTATGGGAAGCGGTGCAGAAGATATCTTCGATTATGGAATTGAATCTATTATCACAACGGTAAATAATATTATGCCTCTGTCTGATGCTTTAAATCATGCTGAAGAATTATATCTTGGTGCAGCTAGACGAATGTTCCGGCTCTTAAAAGCAGGAATGCAGATGCGTTAACAAATAAATTGTTATATTTTATGATATTCTTGAATGAACTTGATCATCTTACGAACGGCAGTACTCTTTGCAGTGCTGCCATTCGTGACTAAATAAATTCTCCGAAGGGGCAGTTTTTCTTCCAACGGAATCTGATATACATCACCTTTGGTCAAAGCTAGTTCAGCCATTTTCTTAGGATAAAAACCGATTCCAAGGTTATGAGTGATCAAAGGAAGCATCTGATCGGTTGTTGCGGTCTCCATATCCGGTGCAAAGGAAAGTCCCTGTTCCAGAAAAAAACTGTTATATAATTCTCTTGTACTGCTATTTTCATCAAGACTAATAAATGGAAGAGAAGCAATATCTTCAAGCTTCTGGGTATGTTCTGCAAGCTTTTTGTATTTTCTCCCTCCGATTAGTATTTCGCGGTAAGAGGCAAGAGGTATTTTCTCCAGTGGACTTTTGATGTCAAGTGGTGTTGTCACCGCAGCAAAATCCACAATATCACTTGTTAATGCCTGAATTGCCTGTGGCGTCGAATGATTCGAAATACGAAGTCTGACATGCGGATATTGTTCATGAAATTTTTCAAGTCTTGAAAGTAGTACCAGTCTCAGCGCGTTTTCGCTGGCACCGATGGATACTAATCCATTCTCCAGTTCACCATTCTGACGGATTTCTTCTTCGCCAATCTGTAACTGTTCATATGCAATTGCTACATGCTCATATAATTTCTTCCCCTCTGGTGTTAACGAAATACCACGGTTAGACCGTAGGAAAAGAGTGCATTTTAATTCTTGCTCCAGGATATTCATGCAGCGTGTAATATTGGGCTGATTGTTGCCAAGCATTTTTGCTGCTTTTGTAAAGCTCTTATAACGTGCTACAAAATAAAATATGCGGTAATAATCGTAAGTAATCATATCTAATCCTCTCATTCCAAATTGATATATCCATGATACTAAATATATCTTTTACATTTTAACGTAAGACAACTATAATATATAGCAGATAAAAAATCAATAAGAAAAGAGATGAATAAAAATGGCAACCATATTTCCAAGAGAAGAAAAAGCAGAATACTTATTTGACAAAATTCTGGAAAATCCGCAGGCATGCGAACGGTTGATGGAAACATTTTATGAATCAGTAGAATCTGACGGCGAATATTCAGGAGAAGTATTGCCGCCGGAGAAATTTGCAAAAGCTTTATTTGACGCTTATAAGAATAAAGATCTGACCGCTTTCCTTCTGGCAATCTGTCAGCACAGCATGTTCGATCTTCTTAGAAATGCATACCTTGTTCCGTTTCGTTTTAATGCTGACGGACATACCAATCCTTATATTTTAACGGATGGATTCGGCAATCTGTTAAATGATTGCAAGAAAGCTGTACCTGACAAAATGTATCATAAATTCCAAAAAGTCTACGCACAAAATGATGATGTGAAAATGTATCTGGCAGAAGGATATCGAAAAAGGCATTGTTATGATGAAGTGACTATGGAAGTAAAAGATTATCGAATGGGAGAGCAGTTAGGTGTTTTGCTTGTATATGAACTGCCGGATACTATCAAAATGAAAGAGACTGAAGCTCAGTCTTATGTCGCCGTTATGGATCTGGTTATGCAATTGCAGGAAGAATTGCCAAAATCCATTGTTTATTATGGACAAGAATGTCTTGAAGAAAAAGGCGAGCATTTTGATGAACTTGGAGTTTTTCTTCCATTTACACATTTTTCAGAACGACTGGAAAAACATATTGAGACAGCGAAGAAGATTGTTTATCAATATAAAGAATAATTTGTTATATAATCTATAAGAAAGAGGAACTATTCACTTGAAAATGAACGGTTCCTCTTTTAGTTCAGTTGAGAAGACTCCCAATTATATAAGTGACAAGTGAACTTATATAATTGAGAGTCGAATCTTTGAATTTACGTGCAATAACGAAATGTTTTATCTGTCAAAATCCTTGCAAAAATCAATCCAAGCGGCAATGCAAGTATGATCATAAATGCGGCAGCGAACCACTCTGCTGATGTATGCAGGGACATGATTCCCAGATTATAAATAGCACGGTACAAATAAAGGCCAGGTACCATAATTACTATAGAAGGTACCGTTACGGATATTCTTGGAAATCCCGCAACATTTTTAATCATAGAAGCAAGAATTCCTGCGACAAGCGCGCCGATAAATGCAGCAGCAGCTGGGGGCATATTTGCAAGGTCCACCATTTCCAGACGAAGAGTATTGGCAACTGCTCCGATACATCCGGCTGTAGCTGCCAGTTTTCTTGGACTGTTAAACATAACAGAGAATCCGAAAACTCCACAAAAGCTTGCTGCCAGTCGGAAGAGAATTTGTACCGGGACTTGCAAATTTAATGTTAGAAAATCCACCGGCTGCAATTTTAAGACAAGTGCCATAATCCAGGCAGTCATTGTTGCAACAGTGATAATAATGATTGCATAAGTTAATCGTTCCAGACCTGATCTCATATCCAATTTTGCAAGGTCAATACCGCTGGTAATGAATGGGAATCCTGGAATGATAAATAACATAGAACAAATATATCCTGCTTCATGTTGTTCTGACACCCCGAGTATCAGTTTCATCACTTCAAATAATCCCGCATAGACCAGACAGGCTGATGTTACAGAAGCGAAGATACATAAAAATAGTGTAAAATGATGCTTCCCCAGTTTGCATCGGACAAAATTCCCGATACCGGCACCTGCAAATGCACAAAACATTTCTACCGGTCCGCCTCCAAGTAAAAAGGTAAATGCGCCACAGGCAAGTGCGGCTGCAAAACCAAGTGCGGTCGGAGAGTAGAGACCATGTATTTTTTCAATCTGATCCAGATGAGAATGTAATTCCTCACCAGTCATGTATACACCTTCGGATGAAAATTTATTAATAAACTGTTCCAGACGATTCAGTTTTGATGTGTTTACTCCTGTATTTGTAAGACATAAGGACTGAGAGTAACATTCCTCTCCATCGAAACAGGTGTATTCAATAGACATTAATCCGATGTCTGCAGTACAAGTCAACCCCAACTGTTCTGCGAGTGTATTCATAGATTGTCTGACACGCCAGGCTCCGGTTCCACATGACAGAAGCATAAGACCTGTCCGTCCAATCACAGAAGATTTTTCAATAATTCCGGCACTTGTAATCGGGATATCATCAATTGCTTCTGCATAATCATGCCATAAAATTTCCATGTGATTTTTGTGGATCACTTGCATATAAATCACTTCTTTCTTCACTGAACTGACCATATCGTCAGCTTAGTATAAATATTTTTGCAGCCATATAAATTATGTATGTTTGATATTTTAATTATACATATATAGCATATTATGTTCAGCTTTAGTATAGTCTTTATTTCTTGTTTGTCAATAATTACTTACTGTCTTGTCACATGTAAAAACATGTGCTATAATTGTCTGCAATGAAATTTCAGATCATATGGGAGGAAAAACATATGACAATTGTAGAAGAAATACAAAAACTAAAACAAGAAAAAAATGCAGTGATCCTGGCTCATTATTATGTCAGACCTGAAGTTCAGGATATTGCAGATTACATAGGAGATTCTTTCTATCTAAGCCGTGTCGCAACAGAGCTTTCTGAGAGTACGATTGTATTTTGCGGCGTTTCTTTTATGGGCGAGAGCGCAAAGATCTTAAATCCGGACAAAACTGTTCTGATGCCGGATCCGGCTGCTGACTGCCCGATGGCACATATGGCAGATGTAGAATCCATTAAAAAAATCCGCGAAGAGTATAAAGATGTAGCAGTGGTCTGCTATATTAATTCTACAGCAGCTTTAAAAGAATATTCCGATGTATGTGTAACGTCAGCAAATGCTGTCAAGATAGTAAAAGCGTTACCGAATAAGAATATCTACTTTATTCCGGACCGGAATCTGGCTCATTTTGTAGCAGATCAAGTTCCAGAGAAACATTTTATCTATAATGAAGGATTCTGTCCGACACATGAGCGTATGGAAGCTGATGAAGTCCGCGAAGCAAAAGAAGAACACCCGGATGCACTGGTGTTATCTCACCCGGAATGTAATACAGAAGTATTAAAATTATCCGATTATATAGGAAGTACTTCAGGAATTATTAAATATGCAACGGAAAGTCCATGTAATGAATTTATCATCTGTACAGAAGAGGGTGTACACTATAAACTCGTTCAGAATAATCCGAATAAACATTTTTACTATCCGAAGACTGTTCCGGTATGTCCGAACATGAAAAAGAATACTTTGGAAAAAGTGCTTCATGTATTAAAGACCGGCAAGAACGAAGTTCATGTCAGTGACAGCCTTCGTGAAAATTCAAAAAAACCTCTGGAACGTATGTTAGAGCTTGGAAAGTAGGCATTTGAATATGAATCAAACAGATAATATGAAAAATGTAAGTAATAGTAAGGAAAATAATTTGCAAGCCGATGTGGTCATTGTCGGCACAGGCGTAGGCGGCTGCTTTTCAGCCCTGAATCTGTCCGAAGATTTATCCATTATTATGATTACAAAATCAGATCTTGAAAGCAGCGATTCATTTCTCGCACAAGGAGGAATCTGTGTGTTACATGATGACGATGATTATGACAGTTATTTCGAAGACACAATGCGGGCTGGTCATTATGAAAACAGGAAAGAGTCTGTAGATATTATGATCCGCGGTTCACAGGATGTAATTCATGATCTGATCGGGTATGGTGTGGATTTTGCAAAGGAAGATGGTAAACTTCTGTACACAAGAGAAGGCGCCCATTCCAGGCCTCGAATTCTGTTTCATGAAGATATTACTGGTAAAGAAATCACAAGTAAGCTTCTTGCACAGATAAAGACACGTAAAAATATCCAGATTATGGAATATACGACGATGACTGACATCCTTATTTCCAAAGGGGCATGTGCCGGGATTGAGGCTGAAACATCTGATCATAAAAAGATTTATATCCACGCTGATCAGACTATTTTTGCAAGCGGCGGTATCGGAGGTCGTTATAAGCATTCTACAAACTTTCCGCATTTAACTGGAGATGCCATTGATATTGCAAAAAAGCATGGCATCAGACTGGAACATTTAGATTATGTACAGATCCATCCAACAACACTTTATTCTAAAAAGCCGGGACGCAGATTTTTGATTTCCGAATCTGTGCGTGGTGAAGGCGCTCTTCTGTATGATAAAAACGGAAATCGATTTATAGATGAACTGCTCCCAAGAGATGTTGTCACAAAAGCCATTCAGGAACAGATGAAGAAGGATGGGACAGATCATGTGTGGCTGTCATTAGAAAAGATTCCAAAGGAAATAATCCTAAGTCATTTTCCGAATATCTACCAGCATTGCCTGGAAGAAGGTTATGATGCGACAAAAGAGTGGATTCCAGTCGTGCCGGCTCAGCATTACTTTATGGGGGGAATCTGGGTTGACTCCGATAGTCATACATCTATGCCAAATTTATATGCAGTAGGAGAGACAAGTTGCAACGGTGTTCATGGAAAGAACCGACTTGCAAGCAATTCTCTTTTGGAGAGTCTTGTATTTGCTAAAAGAGCTGCCAGGAAAATCATGTCTGAAAAACAGATGAATAAGGCAACCGCATAAAACAGTAATAAAATGCTATAAAAAAGGAGATTTTCAAAGAGTCATGAATACAATTACAATGAAACTACAGGCTGACCATCTCATCGAAGAAGCCTTAAGAGAAGATATATCCAGCGAAGATGTAACCACAAATTCAGTCATGAAAGAAGCTGTTCAAGGAGAAGTAAATCTTATCTGCAAGCAAGACGGTATTATTGCAGGACTGGAAGTATTTAAACGAGTATTCGAATTGCTGGATGCTAATACAAAGATTGAATTTTATAAAAAAGATGGCGACGCAGTAAAAAGCGGGGAACTTCTGGGTGTTGTTACAGGCGATATCCGTGTACTGTTATCTGGAGAAAGAGTGGCACTGAATTATCTGCAACGCATGAGTGGAATTGCCACATACACGAATTCTGTTGCAAAATTGCTTGCTGGAACTAAAACGAAACTTTTGGATACAAGAAAAACAACTCCGAATATGCGTATTTTCGAAAAATATGCAGTTCGCGTCGGAGGCGGATATAATCACCGCTATAATCTATCTGATGGCGTCCTTTTGAAGGATAATCATATTGGTGCAGCCGGAAGCGTCACAAAAGCAATACAGATGGCAAAGGATTATGCACCGTTTGTTCGGAAAATCGAGGTGGAAGTAGAAAATCTTGACATGGTAAAGGAAGCGGTAGAAGCAGGTGCAGACATCATTATGTTAGACAACATGTCTTATGACGAGATGAAAGAAGCTTTATTAATCATTGATGGACATGCCGAGACAGAATGTTCCGGAAATGTTACAAAGGAAAATATTGAAAAACTGACCGGACTTGGTGTGGATTATATTTCCAGTGGAGCACTGACCCATTCTGCACCGATTCTTGATATTTCCTTAAAAGGACTTCATGTAATATAAGTCCATGCATACTGTTGCTGTTGACTAACATTTATTTCTCGCTCTACAATAAGAAAAAAGCAAAGAAGGTGCGAGTATGCAGGCTTTGTCAACAGCAGCACCCGGTAAAGTATATACCATCAAATGGATGTTCGGCCTTCCGGAGGTTCTGGATATCATCCGTAACTGTCAGATTGAGGAGGGCAGTGAAATCCGGGTCTTTGAAAAGTTCAATGGTGGTCTGATTATCGGGAACAAACACAAAAGAATCGCAATTAGCGATGATGCGGCGGCAAGAATACAAGTTTAAAGTTGTATCAGTTGAATTTATGATACTATTAAAAAGGTATTTGTCGTAAGAAAAAAGAAGTATGAGAATCCATTTAAGGTGTTTCATGCTTCTTTTTCTTATATCTGAACAGCATTTTTATCATTTACATATGCAGATATCAGGGGAAAATCTAAATTATGATATCATATATTTTGAGGATAGCCGTATTACTTTTATTTGAATTTGTCAATAGTTTAACAAATATTTTTTGTATAAAATTACATACAAAACACATGAATTGTACTCTCTAAAATGCAATTTCTCGGTGAAATTGCACAAAATCAAGTACAAGCGCTTTTTGATTAATTGTACTCATTTAAATACTTGCAATCGAAAAAAACCGATGCTATACTGTGCCCGTAAAAAGAAATACATATTTAGGAAAAGGAGACGTAAAGATATGGCACAGTACGAACAGTGGGCAGGATTTAAAGGAAGAAACTGGACACATTCTGTAGATGTTAGAAGTTTTATCCAGGATAACTACACTCCATATGATGGAGATGAATCTTTCCTGGAGGGACCAACTGAGGCAACCAACAAATTGTGGGGAAGACTTCAGGAACTTCAGAAAGAAGAACGTGCAAAAGGCGGCGTTCTAGATATGGAAACAGAAGTTGTATCCGGACTGACAGCATATGGCCCAGGGTATATCGATGAGAGTATGAAAGACCTTGAGCAGGTTGTAGGTCTTCAGACAGACAAGCCTCTGAAGAGAGCATTCATGCCTTACGGTGGAATTAAGATGGCAGAGCAGGCTTGTACAACTTATGGATATGAGCCAAGCCCAAAACTTCATGAAATCTTTACTAAATATCATAAAACACACAACCAGGGAGTTTTCGATATCTACACACCAGAGATGAAAAAAGCTCGTCATAACAAAATCATTACAGGACTTCCGGATACTTACGGACGTGGACGTATCGTTGGTGATTATCGTCGTGTAGCTCTGTACGGAATTGATTTTCTTCTTGAGAAAAAACAGTATGATTTTGAGCGTTACGCAAGACACGGCATGAAAGGTACAGACTTCCGTCTTCGTGAAGAGCTTGCTGATCAGATGAGAGCACTTCGTGATATGAAAGAAATGGCTGCTGCTTATGGTTATGACATTTCACAGCCTGCAAAAGATGCAAAAGAGGCTGTACAGTGGTTATACTTTGGTTATCTTGCAGCAATCAAGACTCAGAACGGTGCTGCTATGAGTGTTGGACGTGTGTCTACTTTCCTTGATATATATATTGATCGTGATATTAAAAACGGTAAGCTTACAGAGAAAGAAGCTCAGGAATTAATTGATCACCTTGTAATGAAGTTCCGTATGGTTAAATTCGCAAGAATTCCTTCTTACAATGAACTGTTCTCAGGAGATCCTACATGGGCAACTCTGGAAGTAGCCGGACTTGGACAAGATGGACGTTCTATGGTAACAAAGAACGATTATCGTTTCCTTCACACATTAAAGAACATGGGACCTTCTCCAGAGCCGAACTTAACAGTCCTTTATTCTTCAAGACTGCCAGAGAACTTCAAGAAATTTGCTGCTCGCATTTCTGTTGAGACAAGTTCTATCCAGTATGAAAATGACGATGTTATGCGTCCGGTATGGGGTGATGACTACAGCATCTGCTGCTGCGTATCTGCCACAGAGACTGGTAAAGAGATGCAGTTCTTCGGAGCTCGTGCAAACCTTGCAAAATGCTTAATGTATGCAATCAACGGTGGTGTTGATGAGAAGACAAAAGCACAGGTTGGACCAAACTACCAGCCAATTACATCTGAGTACCTTGATATCGATGAAGTACTTGCTAAATATGACGAGATGATGGAGTGGCTGTCTAAACTGTACGTTGACACACTGAACATGATCCACTACATGCATGATAAATATTATTATGAGGCAGCACAGATGTCTCTCATCGACACAGATGTAAAACGTTCATTTGCTACAGGTATCGCAGGATTCTCACATGTAGTAGATTCCTTAAGCGCTATCAAATACGCAAAGGTTAAACCAATCCGTGACGAGGACGGAATTGCTGTTGACTTTGAAATCGAGGGAGATTTCCCAAGATATGGTAATGATGATGACCGTGCAGATGACATTGCAGTTTGGCTTCTGAAGAAATTCATGCACAAACTGAGCAAATGCCATACTTACAGAGATTCTACACCGACAACATCTATCCTTACAATTACATCAAACGTTGTATATGGTAAGGCTACAGGATCTCTTCCAGATGGAAGAAAAGCAGGAGAGCCATTATCTCCAGGAGCTAACCCATCATACGGTGCAGAAAAAGCAGGACTTCTTGCTTCCTTGAACTCTGTTGCTAAGCTTCCATATGAACTTGCATTAGATGGAATTTCTAATACACAGACAATCAGCCCAGGAGCACTTGGACACAATGATGAAGAGAGAAGTGTGAACCTTGCACACGTATTAGATGGATACTTTGATCAGGGAGCTCATCATCTGAATGTCAATGTATTTGGTACAGAGAAACTGATCGATGCTATGGAGCATCCAGAGAAACCAGAGTACGCAAACTTTACAATCCGTGTATCTGGATACGCTGTAAAATTCATCGACCTGACTCGCGAGCAGCAGTTAGATGTAATTTCCAGAACATGCCATAAAGAAATGTAATTTTCACACATATAAGACCTCGTGTTTGACAATGCTCTTCGCGGGGTCTTATAATTAATTATGTAAATTTTCAAAATAATAAACCATTATTGAAAATACATTTTAAAAATATATAGATAGGAGATTGTTATTATGGAAGGATACATTCATTCCACAGAAAGTTTTGGTTCTGTAGATGGACCAGGAGTTCGCTTTGTCATTTTTACTGCAGGATGTCCCATGCGTTGTCAGTTCTGTCATAACCCGGATACATGGAATATGAAAACAGGTACACTGACTTCTACGGATGACCTGATCAAAAAAGCCCTCAGATATCGTTCTTACTGGGGGAATGAAGGTGGCATTACTGTCAGTGGTGGTGAACCGCTTCTTCAAATTGATTTTCTGACTGAACTTTTTAAAAAAGCAAAGGAAAATGGAATTCATACAACACTAGATACAAGTGGTAATCCTTTCACAAGAGAAGAACCTTTCTTTAGCAAATTTAATGAATTAATGCAATATACCGATCTCATTTTGCTTGACATCAAACACATTGATGAAAAGGAGCATATACGTCTGACAGGGCATACGAATAAAAACATCTTAGATCTGGCAACTTATCTGTCTGATATGAAGAAGCCTGTCTGGATCAGACATGTTCTTGTTCCTAAGCGCAGCGACAAAGATGAATATCTGGACAGACTGCATGAATTCATTCTGACTCTTCATAATGTAGAACGCGTAGAAGTTCTACCATATCATACACTTGGTGCATACAAATGGAAAGAACTTGGTATGGAGTATCCATTAGAAGGAATTGATCCTCCGACTGCTGAGCGTGTAGAGAATGCCAGAAAACGTCTTGGAGCATTTTAATAATACCAATTTATAATTTGATAAAAGAAACATATAGCTTATGATATTTTAAAGCTGTGTGTTTCTTTTTTACTTCAGTAATGAAAGACATACCTTCATTCATACATTATTACAAACGATATTTTCATAAATTGAAAAATGGAGTTTTATGAGTATAGATTTGGAAAATAGCAAAAGAAAAGCTGCCAAAGCATCCAAATTTCCAGAAGATGTTGTTCTTGGAATGCCTAATGTTGAAATTCTGGGACATTCTGAAATGCGAATTGAAAATTATCGGGGACTGATTGAATATACAGATCAACTCGTTAGAGTTCAGACAAAAATCGGTCAGATACGAATTACCGGAAAGCACCTTCAAGTTGATTCTTATACGAATGATGATATGAAAATTACGGGGAAAATTCAGAATATTGAATATCAGACATAAGGTGGGGGATTCATTCATTGCTTTTAAAAATATATCAATATATTCGAGGATATGTAAGAATCCGGATTACCGGTCATCGTATGGAACGTTTTATTAACGCATGCAATTACCGAAAAATAAAAATCTGGGATTTATCAGCCAGCGATGGCTCTTACGAAATGAATCTATGGGTAAAAGATTTCAAAAAGCTGCGTCACATTTCTCATAAAACTTCCACAAAAATTACGATTGTAAAAAAATATGGACTTCCTTTTTATCTGTTTGACCATCGAAGACGCAAGCTTTTCTTTGCTGGCATACTTACTGCCACCGTTTTACTATTGATAATGTCTGGTTATATCTGGGATATTGAAATCCTTGGCACACATACACAGACCGAAGAAGTCATAAGAACATTTCTAAAGGAGAATCATGTGAATACCGGCATACGGCGCGGAAACATTGATTGCGACCGTATTGTAAAAGATATTCGGAAAGGATTTGACGACATCATCTGGGTATCTGCATCTATAGAGGGAACCAGACTGATCATTCAAATCAAAGAAAACGAAGATGCTAAAATAGATAATAAAACAGATAATAAAACAGATATAAAAGAGGATATATATCCAAATTCTGATGCTGGGACGGACCTTGTTTCAGATTGCACAGGGACTATTGTACGCATTATCACTCGAAAAGGTATTCCTATGGTGCGGGAGGGAACATCTGTAAATCCCGGTGATATTCTTGTTTCCGGTCAGATTCCTATTCTTAATGATGCAAAAGAGATCACAGGATATGAGTCCTGTCATTCAGATGCTGATATTTTCATCCAGACTCAGATTCATTACGAGAATACTTTGCCCAGAAAATACGTAAAAAAAACAAGTGTAAAGTTCCCCCGTTTGTTCTATCTGTATTTTCGCATTGGTAAATATCGTCTGTCACCATTTTTCATCTGGTCTCCGTATGAACACTATTCAAAAAGCACAATGGAGTCACGGCTGAAACTTCTAGATCATTTTTATCTGCCGGTATATATCGGCGTTGTAGGTCTGACCCCTTATAAACCTGTTATGAAAAAATATACAGATCAACAGCTTCAAGACAAATTGAACAGATATTTCTTACGATATTGTGAAGATTTAGATAAAAAGGGGGTAGAAATTATTCAGAATGATGTTAAAATAGACACAGGGTCAAAAGAGGGAGCTATATCTGGTACACTGACCATCATCTGCAATACCGGACAGTCCCGACAATCTGAGATTCTGCAGCTTCCGAATGATCCGGAAGAACAAACTGAACAATTAGGAGAATAAGATATATGGGAATTATGGAAACTGTTCTTGAAATCCCGGCTGAGCATGAAGCAAATGTATTCGGGCAATTTGATGCTTTTGCAAAAAAGATTGAGCGCTCCCTTCATGTGACACTGATTTCCAGAGATGGTGTTGTCAAGATCATGGGGGACAGCAATGCTGTAGAACGCGCAAGAAATGTACTCTCACAGCTTCTTGAATTATCCCGTCGAGGTAACACGATTTCAGAACAAAATGTGAATTATACGCTGGCACTTGTCATGGAA
This sequence comes from Dorea formicigenerans, assembly GCF_025150245.1. Taxonomy (NCBI): domain Bacteria; kingdom Bacillati; phylum Bacillota; class Clostridia; order Lachnospirales; family Lachnospiraceae; genus Dorea; species Dorea formicigenerans. The sequence goes on along the minus strand of NZ_CP102279.1, from coordinate 1,582,843 downwards.
GACAGTGAAGATAATGTCTTGGAAATTGATAAAGATATTATCTGTCACACCTTACAGGGGAAGCCAATAAAACCAAAGACACTTGGGCAAAAACAGTATGTAGATGAAATTCGGGAAAAAATGATTGTCTTTGGACTAGGTCCTGCCGGAACAGGAAAGACATACCTGGCCATGGCTATGGCAATCACTGCATTTAAAAATAATGAAGTTGGAAGAATCATTTTGACAAGACCTGCCATTGAGGCGGGAGAAAAGCTTGGATTTCTTCCGGGAGATCTGCAAAGCAAGATCGATCCTTATCTGCGTCCGCTTTATGATGCTCTTTATCAGATTATGGGAGCAGAAAGTTTTTTGAAAAATTCTGAAAAAGGACTGATTGAAGTCGCACCGCTTGCTTACATGCGTGGACGTACATTAGACAATGCATTTATCATTCTGGACGAGGCTCAGAACACAACTCCGGCGCAGATGAAGATGTTTTTAACAAGAATCGGATTTGGCTCAAAAGTTGTAATTACCGGTGATGAGACACAAAAGGATTTGCCAAGTGGTCAGACTTCCGGACTTGATGTAGCTGTCCGTGTTGTCGGCAAGATCAATGACATTGGAGTATGCCGTCTTACAAGCAAAGATGTTGTCCGCCATCCGCTTGTCCAGAAAATTGTAAAAGCTTACGAAGAATACGAGACAAAGACACAGAACAAATCAAGAAATCGCAGCCGAGAGAAAAGGAGAAAATCATGACATTATTTTATGAAGAAGAAGGAGCATTAAAGCTCCCTTTTGATTGCCAGGCGCTTGCCCGTGAAGTCATAAATGGCGCATTGGAATATATTCATTGTCCATATGAAGTTCAGGTCAATCTCTTACTCACTATGAACGATGAGATTCATGAGATGAACCGGGATTTCCGTAACATTGATCGTGCAACAGATGTACTTTCTTTCCCGATGCTGGAATATGAAACTCCGGGAGACTTCTCTCATTTTGAAAGCGAAGAAGACTGCTTCGATCCGGAGACAGGTGAGCTTCTGCTTGGAGATATTGTGATTTCCAAAGAAAAAGTCATTGCACAGGCTGAAGAATACGGTCATTCCGTCAAACGTGAATACGCATTCCTGATTGCACACTCGGTCCTTCATCTTTCCGGTTATGATCATATGGAAGAAGAGGAACGTATTGAAATGGAGACTCTTCAGCGTGAAATTTTAAATGAGCTAAATATATTACGTTAACATGGAGTAAATTATGAGTGAAAACAAAAGTGAAACCGGGAAGAACTTTCTCGTTCAGGGTTCCATTCTGGCTATAGCCGGAGTCATAACTAAAATTATCGGAGCAGTGTACCGAATTCCCCTCGTAAATATACTGGGTGATAAAGGTATGGGCTACTACGGAGTCGCGTTTCAGATTTACGCGATTGCACTTACACTGACTTCTTACAGTCTGCCCCTTGCAGTATCCAAGCTTGTCTCTGCAAGACTTGCAACAGGACAATATAAAAATGCATATCGCGTCTTTCGGGGTGCCATGACATTTGCAATTGCAGCAGGCGGTATCGTCGGTGCCATCATATTCTTTGGCGCTGATTTTATCGCATCGAATCTGATGGCAATGAAAATGAGTACGTTAGCTTTGCGAGTACTGGCTCCGTGCATTCTGATCGTGGCAATCCTTGGTGTATTCCGTGGATTTTTCCAGGGAAATGGATCCATGATTCCGACAGCTGTTTCCCAGATCATCGAACAGATTGTCAATGCAGTTGTCAGCGTAGTCGGTGCTTACATGCTCCTTAAGGTTGGTAAAGAAGTTGCTGCCCAGAAAAATAATGATTCTTATGGTGCGGCTTATGCAGCATCTGGCGGTACACTAGGTACCGTGATGGGAGCACTTGCTGCGTTATTATTTTTATTTTTCTTATTTTTAGCTTTCCGGAAGAAATTCCGCCGTCAGATGGAGCGTGATCGTGGAAATAAAACTGAAAGTTATAAGAGAGTTTTTAAAGTGCTTCTATTAACGATTGCACCTGTTATTTTAAGCGCAACGGTCTACAATCTTTGTGGTGTTGTAGATAATGCTATGTTTGGGACAATTATGTCTATTCAGGGGCATAAAGAAAGCGAATATGCCGCCCTTCTTGGTATTGTAACCGGAAAATACGATACACTGATGAATGTGCCTCTTGCGATTTCCAGTGCCTTTGGATCTTCCTTGATCCCAAGCATTGTACTTACAGCAAAGACCGGAAACCGCAGACAGGTTCATGAAAAGATTGATATTTTTACGCGTTTTAATATGATTATTGCGATTCCATGTGCAGCCGGATTTATCGTACTGGCAAAACCACTTCTGGATTTATTATTCTTTACAGAGAATAATACTCTTGGCGGTGTATTATTACAGATGGGAGCAATCTCTGTTGTATTTTACAATCTTTCTACTGTAACGAATGCAGTGCTTCAGGGACTCGATAATATGATGGTACCGGTAAAGAGTGCCGCCATCTCTCTTGTTATACATATCATTTCCCTGTTCCTTATGATGGTTGTTTTCAAATGGGGCATTTATGCAGTTGTTTTGAGCAAGATTGTTTTTTCTCTTTCTACCTGTATTTTAAATGCACATGCATTGAGAGAACGAATCGGATATGTTCAGGAGCAGAAGAAAACATTTGTCATACCGGCAATTGCCTCGATCATTATGGGGATCGTTACACTTGTTGTACATTTGTTATTTGAATTGTTCGTAGGAACAAGAATTGCAACTGTCATTGCATTGTGTGTTGCTGTTGCAGTTTACGGTGTTGCGCTTGTACTTCTTGGCGGTGTAACAGAAAAAGAGCTATCTTCCATGCCAAAGGGACCAATGTTAGTCAAAATATGCAAGAAAGCTCATTTATTCCGTTCCTAGGCTGTTCTTAATGCTGCATGACACGGATCATGAATAGAAGTAAATAATAAAGTCAATACTGTACTTAAAAAGGAGATATTTCCATGAAAAGTAAGTACAGCATTGGCTTTTTAAGTTGTTGTGCATGCCTGATCATTGCCATGACATTTGCATATCAGTTCAGTTATCAAAAAGCAAAGGCGAGAGCTGAAAAACTAAAAATAGAAGAGCAGCAGACCATGGAAAATGAGGATTCATCTTCTGTCACGACCGGCAGCAAGGCTTCCAAAAATGACTGCTATTATCTGATGGAAGTGAACGGATACATTGTTGTGTATTTCAGCGATAAGAAAACACCTTATGAGTATACAGACATTCATTATGATGAACTTCCAGAACTTTTAAGACAGGAAATCAGAAATGGAAAGTATATTGAAAGTACCGCTGAGCTTTATGGCTTTCTCGAAAATTATTCCAGTTAATGTATCCTGGATTTTTCTGTAGACTTCTTGTTCCGGATAGTGTAAGATAAATAGATGACGTCTTTATTAAGAAAGGAACGAAAGCACATGGACGAAAGCAAAATTGCCCGTATTAATGAACTCTATCACAAATCCAAAGAGGTCGGATTAAGTGATGCAGAATTAAAAGAACAGCTTATCTTAAGAAAAGAATATATTGACAGCGTCCGCCGTAATCTTAGGGGACAGCTTGACAATATTTCTGTCAAAGAGGCAGATGGAAGTATTACGAATCTAGGTGAAAAATATGGAAACAAAAAAGTCCATTAGGCAGATTATCCGTAAGCAACGCAAAGAACTGGATCCAATTATCTGGCAGTCACAGACGGCTGAAATCTGTCGTAAGACATGCGAACTGGATGTATTCCGGGAAGCAACAGATATTTATTGTTATATAGATTTCGGAGGGGAAGTGGGGACTCGGCCACTTATGCTGGAAGCCTGGAAACTCGGAAAAACTGTCTGGGTTCCGAAGGTTCACGGCGAAACAATGGATTTTTATGAAATTACTTCTTTTGATGAATTAAAACCTGGTGCTTATGGTATTCTCGAACCCGCTGCCGGAATACCTGCATCGGCAGACGACGGACTTATGATCATGCCAGGAGTTGCCTTTGATACAAACCGCAATCGTGTCGGCTATGGAGGCGGTTATTATGACCGATATCTGGAGTCACATCCTCAGCTTCATACACTGGCACTGGCTTTTGATATGCAAGTCTTATTTGAAGTCCCGGCAGAGGAACAAGATATTAAGCCACAGCTTCTTGTGACAGAAACAAACATTTATCAGGAAGGATAATATTATATATGGAATTACCAAAAGATCCAGTCATGCTTCTTAGCGTGATCAATACAGAACTCAGAGATAAATATCCATCGCTGGACGCACTATGCGAAGACCGCGAAATCACAAAAACATCTATTACAGATACGTTGAAAGGGATTGATTATGAATACGATAACATCAGGAATCAATTTGTCTGATCCTGTACCTCATAAGGAACCAGAAAGACAATATTATTTCATAGAAAAAGCGAAAGAATACGTAAGAAAAGAAGCAGAAGAAGCAGGAAGGCCGATGACTTTCTGCGTCACAACCTTTGGGTGTCAGATGAATGCGCGCGATTCAGAAAAATTACGTGGAATTCTACTTGAAATAGGCTACGAAGAAGCGTCTGAAGAAGAGGCAGATTTTGTAATCTTTAATACGTGTACTGTCCGGGAAAATGCGAATACAAGAGTTTACGGACGCCTTGGTCAGTTAAAGTCACATAAAAAGAAAAATCCACATATGAAGATTGCCTTGTGCGGCTGTATGATGCAGGAACCGGAAGTTGTAGAAAAACTTCGTACAAGCTATCGCTTCGTAGATCTTATTTTCGGCACCCATAACATTTATAAATTTGCGGAACTAATTACTGCAGTTTACGAAGGTGGCCGCATGGTCATTGATATCTGGAAAGATACTGATAAGATTGTCGAAGATCTTCCAAACGACAGGAAATATTCCTTTAAATCCGGAGTCAACATTATGTTTGGCTGCAATAATTTCTGTAGTTACTGTATCGTGCCATATGTAAGAGGACGTGAGAGAAGTCGTAAACCAGAAGCAATTGTGCGGGAAATCGAACGTCTTGTAGCTGATGGTGTCACAGAAGTTATGCTTCTTGGACAAAATGTAAATTCTTACGGAAAGAACTTGGAAGAACCGTTGCCCTTTGCAGAACTACTACAAAAAATCGAGCAGATCGAGGGACTTCATCGAATCCGTTTTATGACTTCCCACCCGAAAGATCTTTCTGATGAATTGATCGAAGTGATGGGCAAGAGTAAAAAAATCTGTAAACACCTTCATCTTCCCGTACAATCCGGAAGCAGTCGTATTTTAAAGAAGATGAACCGCCATTATACAAAAGAACAGTATCTGGAACTGGTAGATAAAATCCGTGCCGCTGTGCCGGATATCTCTCTGACAACAGATATTATTGTCGGATTTCCTGGTGAGACAGAAGAGGACTTCCTGGAAACTTTAGATATTGTAAGAAAAGTGCGATACGACAGTGCATTTACATTTATCTACTCCAAGAGAACCGGAACGCCTGCTGCCACAATGGAAGATCAGGTTCCGGAGGAAGTTGTAAAAGATCGTTTTGACCGTCTACTGAAAGAAGTTCAGACAATTGCAGCAGAGGTATGTGCTGTACATGAAGGAACCGTTCAGGAAGTGCTGGTTGAATCTGTCAGTGACCATGATGACCATATGGTAACCGGACGACTCAGCAATAACATTCTTGTTCATTTCCGGGGAGATGCATCTATGATCGGCGATTATGTCAATGTGAAGCTGGATCAATGTAAAGGCTTCTATTATATTGGAGAACAGGTATAGAAAAATATACCAGTGATGATATTGATAAAACGAGTAGAAAACGCTCACACTATTTTGTAAGAACAGATAGTGAGGGCGTTTTTATATGAAGAATAGCTTATCAAAGAAAAACATTTATTTAAAAAATATAAGTGAATATCTTGTACTATGGGCTGTCGGAGGATGTATTTATTATGGGATTGAAGTCTTATTTCGCGGTTTTTCACATATAAGTATGTTCATGCTTGGCGGACTGTGTATGCAGTTTTTTACATGGCAGGGACGGCTGACAGAATGGCAGGATGCTCTGCCAAGACAGATTACACGTTGTACGATCTTTGTTGTGAGTATGGAATTTATCACTGGAATTATCGTAAACAAATGGTATCACCTGGCAGTTTGGGATTATTCGGATATGCCATTGCAGTTATGGGGGCAGATTTGTCTTCCCTTTGCGCTTATTTTTTCTTTTTTATGTACTATGGGTATCCTTCTGTCCGGATATCTGCTCCATTGGTTCTATAGAGAACCAATACCACATTACCGCATTTGGTAGTGTTACATCATCCGTTTTGATATTTGATAAACATGTGGCAGGTAGTGATAACTAATCTTTTCCTGTTTGTCTAAAATTTCGACTTTCATGAAACAGGATGAGATGTTATAATATAAAGATGCCGAAGTTTCGAGATTGCCAATGGCATTCCTGAATTCACAAGTATTACACAAGAGGAGATAAAAAAGTGGCTGAATTAACACCTATGATGCAGCAGTATATGAAAACAAAAGAAGAATACAAAGACTGCATTTTATTTTATAGACTGGGAGATTTCTATGAGATGTTCTTTGATGATGCACTGGTAGCATCAAAAGAACTGGACATCACCCTTACCGGAAAAAACTGTGGACTGGAAGAACGTGCACCGATGTGCGGTGTCCCGTTCCATGCAGTAGACGGTTATCTGAACCGGCTCGTATCTAAAGGTTACAAGGTCGCCATCTGCGAACAGATGGAAGATCCGGCAACTGCAAAAGGAATCGTCAAACGTGAGGTTGTCCGGATTGCCACACCTGGAACGAACCTGGATATGCAGGCATTAGACGAGACAAAGAACAACTACATTATGTGTGTTGTTTACATGGAAGATCGTTTTGGGTTGTCTGTCGCTGATGTTACGACCGGCGATTATTTTGTTACGGAGATTAATACAGAAGAAAAACTGTTTGACGAAATCTATAAACTTATGCCGTCGGAGCTTATCTGTAATGAAGCATTTTTCATGAGTGGCATGAACATCGAGGATTTGAAGAACCGCCTTGGAATTACCATTTATTCACTGGATCCATGGTATTTTGATGATGCAATCTGTCAGGATACATTAAAAGAACATTTCAAAGTCGGATCATTGACTGGTCTTGGTCTTGCAGATTATGACTGTGGGATCATTGCTTCCGGAGCCCTTTTGATCTATCTGAAAGAGACTCAGAAGACATCTCTTTCCCATATGTCACGTCTGATTCCATATGCTGCCGGAAAATATATGCTTCTCGACAGTGCTACAAGACGGAATCTTGAACTTTGTGAGACTTTAAGAGAGAAGCAGAAGAGGGGAAGCCTTCTCTGGGTACTGGATAAGACGAAAACCGCCATGGGTGCCAGAAATCTCCGAAAATATATTGAACAGCCACTGGTTCAGAAATATGATATTGAGAAACGTCTGGATGCTCTCAATGAGCTTTTAGATAACGCGATTTCAAGAGAAGAGATCCGGGAATATCTGTCACCGATCTATGATCTTGAGCGTCTGGTCAGCAAGATTACATATCAGTCTGCGAACCCGAGAGATATGATCGCATTTGAAAGTTCTCTTTCTATGCTGCCTCATATCAAATATATTTTAAGCGAGATGACAAGTCCTCTTTTGAAAGAACTTTATGAAGATTTAGATACTCTGGAAGATCTGTGTACACTGATCAAAGATGCAATCCAAGAAGATCCGCCGCTTGCCATGAAGGAAGGCGGTATTATCCGCGACGGGTATAATCCGGAAGTTGATAAACTCCGCTCTGCTAAGTCTGACGGGAAAGACTGGCTTGCAAAACTGGAAAGTGACGAGCGTGAGAAAACCGGCATCAAAAATCTAAAGATTAAATACAATAAAGTATTCGGCTACTATCTGGAAGTGACCAATTCTTTTAAAGATCTGGTTCCGGATTATTATACAAGAAAGCAGACCCTTGCCAATGCAGAGCGTTATATTATTCCGGAATTAAAAGAACTGGAGGATACGATTCTCGGTGCGGAAGATAAGCTTTATTCTCTGGAGTATGAGCTTTACAGTGATATCCGAAGCCGTGTTGCCAAAGATGTTGTCCGTGTCCAGAAAACTGCCAAAGTGATCGCCCAGATTGATACACTGGCTTCTCTGGCTCTTGTTGCAGAGCAGAATAATTATGTGCGTCCGAAGATAAATGAAAAAGGTGTCATTGACATCAAAGACGGCCGTCACCCGGTAGTTGAGAAAATGATTCCAAATGATATGTTCATTTCCAATGATACATATCTGAACGATAAAAAAGACCGGATCGCAATTATAACGGGACCGAACATGGCCGGAAAGTCTACCTACATGCGCCAGACAGCCCTGATTGTTCTGATGGCTCAGATTGGTTCTTTTGTTCCTGCCTCCAAAGCCGACATCGGTCTGGTAGACCGTATCTTTACCCGTGTAGGAGCTTCCGATGATCTGGCAAGTGGTCAGAGTACATTTATGGTCGAGATGACGGAAGTCGCAAATATTTTAAGAAATGCCACTAGCAAGAGTCTTTTAATACTTGACGAGATCGGCCGTGGAACGAGTACATTTGACGGGCTCAGCATTGCCTGGGCAGTCATCGAACATATCAGTAACAGCAAACTTCTTGGTGCTAAGACTTTATTTGCCACACATTACCACGAGCTGACCGAGCTGGAAGGCAAAATAGATAACGTGAATAACTATTGCATTGCTGTTAAAGAGAACGGCGACGATATCATTTTCCTTAGAAAAATTGTCAAAGGTGGTGCGGACAAAAGTTATGGTATCCAGGTAGCGAAGCTTGCAGGGGTGCCGGAGTCTGTTACTGACCGGGCAAAGGAAATTGTAGAAGAACTGGTTCAGACAGATATTACAAGCCGGATCAAAGATATTGCTGTTTTGGGTGCCCCAAAACCTAAGGCAAAAAAATATGATGACGTGGATCTGGCTCAGATGTCATTGTTCGATACAGTGAAAGATGATGACGTATTAAAAGAGTTAAAAGAGCTTGATCTTGGAAACCTGACACCAATTGAAGCACTCAATACCCTTTATCAGCTTCAGAACAAATTAAAAAACAGGTGGTAGACCATGAGTAAGATACAGGTATTAGACCAGATTACAATTGATAAAATTGCCGCCGGGGAAGTCATAGAACGTCCGGCATCCGTAGTCAAAGAGCTTGCTGAGAATGCAATTGATGCCGGTGCGACTGCTGTAACTGTCGAGATCAAGGAAGGTGGCATTACATTTATGCGAATCGCTGACAACGGAATCGGAATTGATAAAGAAGATGTCCGTGCTGCATTTTTACGCCATTCTACAAGTAAGATCCGAAGTGCAGAGGATCTTGCACACATTTCATCTCTTGGTTTCCGTGGCGAAGCACTTTCCAGTATTGCAGCGGTCTCTCAGGTAGAGCTTCTGACCAAGACAAAGGAAGCAGATTTTGGCGTGCGATATAAGATTGCCGGTGGGAAGGAAGAATCACTTGAAGATGCCGGTGCCCCGGATGGCACGACATTTTTGATCCGGCAGCTTTTCTACAACACACCTGCCAGAAGAAAGTTTTTAAAAACTGCTATGACAGAGGCTAGTCACGTCGGAGACCTGGTCACAAGACTAGCGTTGTCTCATCCGGAAGTTTCCTTCCGTTTTATCAACAACGGTCAGGTTAAACTTCATACTTCCGGCAATGGAAATTTGAAGGATGTCATCTATCATATATACGGACGGGAGATTGCATCGAATCTGATTGAAGTAGATTTTGAAAGAAAAGGAATCCACATTACCGGATATCTTGGAAAGCCCTTGATTTCCCGCGGCAACCGTAATTTTGAAAATTATTTCGTAGATGGAAGATACATTAAGAGCAGTATCATCTCCAAGGCAATTGAAGACGGATATAAAGATTTTACTATGCAGCACAAATACCCATTTGTCGTGCTTTACCTGGACGTAGACACAGAACATGTAGATGTTAATGTGCATCCGACCAAGATGGATGTCCGTTTTAATAATCAGCAGGAGATTTATAATACCCTGTTTGCGGCTGTCGATGACGGACTACATGAACGGGAGCTGATTCCCGAAGTGACATTGGATGATATAAAAATTCCAGAAGAACCGAAAGATTGTAAAAGTAATTTTCCAGAAGAACCAAAAGAGTCGAAGATGGATCTGCCGAAAAAAAGTGAGGCAGAACATACCGAAAAGCTGCGAACCTCTTTGCAGTCACCACAAAATGAAGATGAAAAGCTGCAATACTTTATGAATGAGATGAAGAAAAGAGTATATTCTTACCATGAAGCGCTGCACGAAAATAAGCAAGAAACAACACCTGCTTCATCCAATACAGATGCCTGTGACCTACAGAAAAATGTACCAGTGCCGTATTCCTATAAACCACAGAAAAATATACCAGCTCCTAACTCCTACAAGCCACAGAGAAATGTGCAGGCACAAAGCTCATATAAATCACAACAAAATGTGCAGACACAAGGCTCTCAGATTGCAGAGATGCCAAATTATACTGCAAGACAAGTTCCTGCGGAAAAACCACAGCAGCTCAATTTCTTTGAAGAAAAACTTCTGGAGCCACAGGCAAAAGCTGAACATAAGATTATTGGCCAGGTCTTTGATACTTATTGGCTGGTAGAATTTCATGATAACTTATATATTATCGACCAGCATGCAGCTCATGAGAGAGTTCTGTATGAACAGACATTGAAGGGCATGAAGACACGGGAGTTTACTTCTCAGCTTATTAGTCCGCCAATCATACTGAATCTGTCTATGCAGGAGGCAGAACTTCTCAGGCTTTATATGGATCAGTTCACGCGGATTGGTTTTGAGATAGAAGAATTCGGACAGGATTCCTATGCAGTCCGCGCTGTACCGGACAATCTGTTCAGTATTGCAAAAAAAGAACTGCTCATGGAGATGATTGACAGTCTGTCTGATGAAATCAACCGAAATGCGCCATCTAATCTGATTGACGAAAAGATTGCATCTATGTCCTGTAAGGCAGCTGTCAAAGGAAATATGCGATTGAGTGCTGCAGAAGTAGACACATTGATCACGGAACTTCTGTCACTGGACAATCCTTATCACTGTCCACATGGGAGACCCACCATTATCGCCATGTCAAGGCGCGAACTGGAAAAGAAATTCAAACGTATTGTTTAATATCGAATATGAAAAATGTAAGGGATGATATATCATGCAAAAACAACCTTTAATCATTCTCACCGGACCTACTGCAGTCGGTAAAACAAAGGCTTCCATTGGTCTTGCAAAAGCAATCGGTGGTGAGATTATTTCTGCAGATTCCATGCAGGTCTACAAATATATGGATATTGGTTCCGCAAAAATCCGTCCGGAAGAAATGCAGCATGTTCCACATTACTTAGTAGATGAACTGGAACCAGACGATGAATTTCATGTTGTCCGTTTTCAACAGATGGCAAAAGAAGCTATGCAAAAGATCTATGCTGCCGGGCATATTCCAATCGTAGTAGGCGGAACCGGATTTTATATTCAGGCACTACTTTATGATATTGATTTTACAGATAATGATAATGACACCTCGCTCCGCGCAGAATTAGAAACATTTGCAGAAGAACATGGCGCAGAGGCACTTCATGAAAAACTTCGCGAAGTGGACCCAAAATCGGCAGATACTATCCATGCAAATAATATAAAGCGGGTCATTCGGGCATTGGAATTTTATCAGAAAACCGGAATGAAAATTTCTGAGCACAATGAAACAGAGCGACAAAAAGAGTCGCCCTATCAATTTGTATATTTTATCTTAAATGATGACCGCAAGAACCTGTACCGCCGTATAGATCTACGAGTTGACAAGATGATAGAAGAGGGGCTTGTCGCGGAAGTTAAGGCTTTAAAAGCGCGTGGCTATGACCGCAGTATGGTTTCTATGCAGGGACTTGGATATAAAGAAATTCTGGACTATCTGGACGGAGTATGCACATTAGAAGATGCCATTTACAAAATCAAACGAGATACAAGACATTTTGCAAAACGTCAGATTACATGGTTCAAGCGAGAGAAGCATGTGACATGGATTAATAAAAAAGATTACAATTATGATGAAGATAAGATTCTGGAAGTGATGCTCGAATCTATTAAAAAAGATATTTTGGAGGGACAATCATGTTAAATATAGAAGATATGTATCTGGAAATGGGAATCCGCAGAGAGGTTTACGATTTCGGGAGCCAGATTGAAGGAACTTTAAAAGAACGTTTTGATGCCATCGACAAAGTGGCAGAGTACAATCAGTTGAAAGTCGTGCATGCAATGCAGAAATGTAAAGTCAATGCCGGCTGTTTCAAATACGCCAGCGGATACGGTTATGACGACCCGGGACGTGACACACTGGAAGAAGTGTACGCAGAGATTTTTCATACAGAAAGTGCTCTTGTAAGACCGCAGATCACATGCGGAACTCACGCACTGGCACTGGCACTGGCTGCAAATCTGCGCCCGGGCGATGAGCTTCTATCTCCAGTCGGAAAACCTTATGACACATTGGAAGAAGTCATTGGAATCCGCCCATCGAATGGTTCTCTTGCGGAGTACGGAATTTCCTATCGCCAGGTAGATCTTCTAGAAGGCGGTGCATTTGACTATGACAATATCAAAAAAGCAATCAATGAAAAAACAAAGCTTGTAACAATCCAGCGTTCCAAAGGATATCAGACAAGACCAAGCTTTTCCGTCTCACAGATTGGAGAACTGATTGCATTTGTAAAGAGTATCAAACCAGACGTTATCTGTATGGTCGATAACTGTTACGGTGAATTTGTAGAGACGATTGAGCCAAGTGATGTGGGTGCAGATATGGTCGTTGGTTCCCTGATCAAGAACCCGGGCGGTGGACTTGCGCCAATTGGCGGATATATCGCAGGACGAAAAGATCTGATTGATAATTGTGGATACCGCCTGACTTCTCCAGGACTTGGAAAGGAAGTTGGTGCATCTCTCGGTGTCATGCAGTCCTTCTTCCAGGGACTTTTCCTGGCACCGACTGTGACAGCAGGTGCTTTAAAAGGAGCCATCTTTGCAGCAAACATCTACGAAAAATTAGGTTACAGTGTCATTCCAAATGGTACGGAGAGCCGCCACGATATTATTCAGGCAGTAGAACTTGGAACACCGGAAGGTGTCATCGCATTCTGTAAAGGAATCCAGGCTGCCGCCCCGGTTGATTCCTATGTCACACCAGAGCCATGGCCGATGCCAGGATATGACAGCGATGTTATTATGGCAGCCGGAGCATTTGTTCAGGGCTCCTCTATCGAGCTGAGTGCCGATGGTCCGATCAAAGAGCCATATGCAGTGTATTTCCAGGGCGGACTTACATGGCAGCATGCAAAGCTTGGAATATTAATGTCTTTAGAGTATCTGGTAAGAGAAGACCTTGTAACAGAGTTATAATATAAAGTTAAGGAGTTCAGATATGAAAACACTTGCAATTGTCGGAGGCGGTGCTTCCGGTATGTTGGCGGGCATCACCGCCCTTGAGACAAATCCAGACATTCAGGTCATTATCTTTGATCAGAAGGATATTCTTGGAAAGAAAATTTTGTCTACCGGAAATGGGCGCTGTAATCTGACAAATAAAAACATGTCTTTGGATTATTTCCGAAGTGATGAGCCGCAATTGATTTCTTCTGTTCTAAAAGCCTTTGGATATTCGGATACAATTCGTTTTTTCGAAAATCTGGGACTTCTGATGAAATCCAGAAATGGATACATTTATCCAAGATGTGATCAGGCATCTGTCGTCCGTTCTGTTCTGGATAATCGTTTAAAAGAACTGGGCGCAGACATCAGACGTGAGAACGCAGTGACATCCATATGCCGGACAAAAAAAGGATTCCAGATTGAGACCGGCAGCGAAAAAATTCAAGCTGACCGCATCATTTTAGCAGCCGGCGGAAAGGCTTCTTCGAAACTCGGCTCTGATGGCAGCGGTTATACCCTTGTCAAATCACTGGGGCATTCTGTTGTGCCGGTTGTTCCGGCACTGGTGCAGTTAAAAGTAAAGGATTTTGCCTTTCAAAAAGCTTCAGGAGTCAGGACAGATGCAAAAGTAACAGCCTTGATCAATGGGCGTATGGCTGTCTCAGATACCGGTGAACTTCAGATTACCAATTATGGCATATCCGGAATTCCTGTATTCCAAGTCAGCCGCTATATTTCCAGGGCTTTATATGAAAAGCAAAATGCGCAGGTTATGATTGACTTTCTGCCGGAATTAGAGGAAGCTTCACTTAGAGAACTATTTAGCAAAAAACTTCAGCACCTGAGCGAGAACCAAAAGTCAAAACCGGAAGACCTTCTGACCGGAATTCTTCACACAAAACTAATTCCGGAAATACTCCGAATTTCAGGCATCCGTTTTTCTGCGAAACTAAATATGATCAAAGGAGCAGAACTTACAAGACTGTGTGAGGTCATAAAGTCTTGCAGGTTAAACATTTCTGATACCAACGGGTTTGACAATGCTCAAGTTAGCGCAGGCGGTGTCAGCTTAAAAGAAGTAGATATGGAGACGATGCAGTCCTGTATTACAAAAGATCTCTATCTTGCCGGAGAACTTCTTGACGTTGATGGAATTTGTGGCGGTTATAATCTACAGTGGGCATGGGCTACCGGTTATCTGGCAGGAAAACATGCGGCATCTGATCTATAACAATTACTTTAAGAAATATATAAATTCGGCCGATTCATAAAAAAAGTGAGGAAAAAGAATGGAATTACTAAAACTGGTAATTGTGGACGATGAACCAATTTTATTACAGGGACTTTTAGATACCTATGACTGGGAGGGTATGGGATTTGAGGTTGTCGGATCTGCCAAAAGTGGAGTTCAGGCACTGGAAGTCATCAGACGTGAACAGCCACATGTCGTTCTAACCGATATTCGAATGAAGCAAATGACAGGACTTATGGTTATGGAAGAAATTCAAAAAGAACAGATCTCATGTCTTTTTGTAGTACTTAGTGCATACCGTGATTTTGAATATGCAAAACATGCCTGTGATCTTGGCGCCTATGCATATCTTTTAAAACCAATTGATGATGAACAGCTTCGCTCCACAATGACCGGAGCCTATAACACATGTATCAAACAGCTACGCAGTGAAGAAAAATACGAAAGCTGGGAACAACTCCTTTTAAAAGACGGTGACAGTTTTCTGCAGGTTGTAATACAAAAATATGTTCAGAATCTGATTCCGGAGGAAAAGATTGCAGAAGTATTTTCTGTACTTCATGATTTGCCGGATAATCATGATTTTTTTATCACAGTGTGCGCCGATATTGATTTAATTTATAAAATTACAAATTCTTTAGATTATGAAGCATCCAGATATGCCGTAATCCAGGAAATAGAAGCACATGTTTTTGAACATTTTTCGTACTGGAAATTTGAAGGGGAAGACGGCAATTATGTTTTCATTATAAAAACTCAGCAAAAAAATGCAGTAAGGCAGATCAAAACTTTATTAGAACAGGCAAAGAATGAAGAAAAATGTCCGGTCATCGCTTCTATTTCCAAGCCATATAAAGGGATATCCGGAATCAGGAAAAGCTATGAAGAAGCACAAAAATTATTTGGAATTGCCAGTGCTTCCGGTGCCAGTGCGTTTACAATTCCAGAAGATTTAGAAGAACAGGAAGACGATTCGAAGCAGTTTTCTGAAGACAGGGAAATCCGGATTATGAACAGCATACGGAAAAATGATTTTGTGGAACTAAAAGAAACATTTATTGATTTTATTTACCATCTTCCAAAAGAAGAAGCACGGCAATGCCAGTACCTTCATAAAGTTATGCTCCGAGTACAGTTCATGCTTCAGGACACCTATGGTATGAACGAGGATATGAAAAATCAATTTGCAAATTATTATTCTAACCTGAATCATCTGCCGGCTGTAAAAGCAGTAGATGTCTGCTACAAAATTTTATGCCGTGCAATAGAACTGCGTCAGGAAGAAGCCGGAAAAAATGAAACGGGTTATTTTAAAGAATACATGACAGAAGCTGTCGCTTATATCGAAGAACATCTTCAAGAGGAAGACTTGTCAATCATTGCAACAGCAGCTCATGTATATTTAAACCCGGTTTACTTTGGACGTATCTTTAAAAGCACCTTCCATATGACTTTTAAACAGTACCTGGTCAAAAAACGTATGGATAAAGCAAAAAGAATGCTGGAAGAAGGAAATACCAGTATCCGAACAATCTGTGAAGAAGTTGGTATCAGCAATCCTTCTTATTTTTCACAATTATTCAAGCAATATACCGGAAAACTGCCAAGTGAGTATAAAAAGGAATACGAAGTATGAAGCAAAAATATTTAAGTTCAGGTATCCAGAAAAAATATTTAAAATCTACGCTTATATTACTTCTTCTTGCACTTTTATTATCTATGATCGGAGTATGGAGTTATATGCACCATACTTTAAAAAATAATATTATAGAAAAATACGAGTTTGCAGACGAGAAGATGGGAATTTTACTGGATAATCTTTATACGAAATCGAAAGAAGTGACTGCAGAAGCTATTCTTAATGAAACGATCCAAAAAAGTCTGAACGCAGAAGAACTGACTGATAATGAAAAGAATGCCGTTGGCAAATATTTCTCATATCTGGATCTGGATTCTATTCAAGATTATTGTTATATGGATAATAAAGGAAACATATATACCAGATCCTATAGTTATGTAGATGCTTTTGACATTAAAAACACTGTGTTTCAGAAGAAACTTGGTACAGAGTACGCAAAAACAGTCTGGTTCATTGCAAAAGATACACTCTTTAACGGAAAAGAAGATTCCTTGTTCATCACCCGATATGTTCATTCTCTGGACTATCCAAGTGAACCGGGAATTATTATTCTGAAAATGAATCCTTCCTTTTTGAATCATATCGTAACGATGGATTCCGAAAAGGCAGATTCTTCCATTCTAACCGGAATAATGGATCAGAATGGAAATATTTATGCTCTGAATCAGAAAAACACTGCCTTGCCGGACAATGTGACGAAAACTTTGATAAGCGCATGTAAAAAATCCTCTGATACGGGAATTATTCTCAATGGAGAGGCTGTAACGGGTGGTTATCTGTCTGCTTACTATCAAAAGGACTGTTCGTTTTCCATCTTTACGTATGTGCCAAATGAAGTTGTTACAAGTCAGACCACCCAGATTTTAATTGTATTGGTTCTGATTTACCTGATTATTGTAGTATTAGCCCTATTACTCAGTATCTTGTTCTCTAATCGGTTCACCAGACCGGTCCAGGAAATCACCACATATATGACTGGATTTGACGGTGGAGATTATACACATATGCCGGAACTTCACACAAACACGGAATTAGATCAGATTGGACATTCTTACAATGAAATGCTTGGCAATATTGAACAACTTGTCAATGAAATTAAATTACAGGAAAAAGAACTGCGCACCAGTGAATTAAATATGCTGATCAGTCAGATCAATCCACATTTTCTGTATAATACACTGGATACCATCTATATGCTTGCGCGTATGAACAAAGAGGAAACGACCATGCGTATGATCCAGGCTCTTTCAAAGTACCTGCGCCTCTGCCTCAGTAAAGGAAGTGATATTGTATCCGTAGAAGATGAGCTGGAAAATGTGAAAAGCTACATGGAAATCCAGCAGATCCGAAACGTAGATCTGTTTGAGTATGAAATTGACTGTCAGGTCAATGCAAAAGAAAATAAAATCCTGAAGCTGATTCTTCAGCCATTAGTAGAAAATGCAGTAAAATATGGATTCAGTGAAATCTATGAGGGGGGCTATATACGGATACGGATTACAGAAGAAAATGATGTTCTGGTGCTATCTGTCTATAATACCGGCATGCCAATGAATAAAGATATGGTAGAAAAGATCAACGGACTTACGCATTTACCTATTTCTCAGATCAAAGAGGCATTTCCTGACAAAAAACATGGATACGGTGTATTTAATATACTGACTAGACTGCGGTTAAAATACGGTGATAAAATTACATATTACTACGAAACAACCGATGCAAGTACAACTTGTACGATAAAAGTGCCAAAAGGAGGTGAGCAGGAATCATGAAAAAGCAACATATCAAAAAAACAATCCGAAGTATGTTTATACTTCTACTTATGATCTGCCTGCTGACCGGTTGTAAAACATCTGAAAAAAAACTGGCAGAAGAATCCAAAGAACCAGTAAAAATATCCATTATTCTGACCGTGGATCCATCTACCGGAACGAAAAATGAACAGAAAGTAGTGGAAGCATTTAATAAAAAATACAAAGGAACCTATGAACTGGATGTTGACTGGATCGTAGAGACAGAAGCTGACTATCGTCAAAACCTGAAACGATTGAATGCAACCGATGAACTTCCAGATATTATTACAGATCTTCGAATGCTTCCTTCTTTTTATCAGAAAATGATTGCAGAAAACCGAATTGCGGATCTGACTCCATATATTGATGCAGACGAAGAGTGGTCTTCCATGATCGAACCTGTTGTACAGGAAGGCTGCACTTACGCAGACGGAAATATTTATCTTGCACCAATTTCAACTGCGGCTTTTTCCTGCTGCGGCATATTCTGGAATCAGGAATTGTTTAACAAAGCCGGCATTGATTCCTTTCCAACAACATGGGATGAGTTCTGGGCGTGTTGTGACAAACTTACAAACGCAGGTATCACGCCACTGGCACTACATACAGATGGAACGGGATGGGCACCTATGTTACTGGCAAGTGCAGCAGTCGCTTCTTCATCGGAAGAAGGTGCTGAATTTATGAGTCTGATCTATCCGGACACCTACCAGAATGCTTCCGGGCTGGAATTGGCAAATACTTTAAAACGGCTGTTTTCCTATACAACATCGAATGCCCTGTATAATGATTTTGACACGGCATACAATAACTTTTTTACCGGGAAAGCAGCTATGGTTCCAAATGGATATTGGATGATCGACCAGATCCCTGACGGATGGGAACAGTGTGTTCGTTTTTCTTCTTTCCCTGGAAATACACTGGTTTCTTCTCCGGAAACATTTGGCTGGGCACTGACGTCTGGATGCAGTGAAGAAGTAAAAGAAGGAGCACTTGCATTTTTTAAATTCCGGACAGAATTTAATCTTCTGGAAAAAGAAAAGATGTTTTCAATGGAGGAAAAATACATAAGCCAGGTGGAACGCGACTACCTGAAGGCATTTTCGAATTCCCCGACATTTGTTCCGAATTACCAGGTCAAATGGAATTCCGTTTTCCAGGAAAATACTCTCTCCAAATACCTGCCTCAGCTTGCGGAAGGACGTATTACCCCGGAAGATTTTCTAAATTATGCAGATGACAGCATACGACAATTTGAAGAAGAACAATAACGGAAAGTTTAATTTTTTATATTAGAGGTTTTTTTATTGATACAGTTTTACGCAAATTTCCTGCTAAAATATGAGTAAATCAAGAGAACAAAAAAGATTCTCAGAAAGGCGAGGGAACAATTATGAAAATGCGTAAAGTTGTATCAATTTTACTTGTTGCAGCAATGACTATCGGAATGGTAACTGGCTGCGGCAGCTCATCGGGCAAAAAAACTGCAAAGTCTGATGCAAAAGGAAAGGTATATTATCTGAATTTCAAGCCAGAGCAAGATGAGCAATGGCAGGAACTTGCGGAGCAATACACAGATGAAACGGGAGTTCCGGTAACTGTACTCACTGCTGCATCCGGTGAATACGAAAAAACATTAAAATCCGAGATGGCAAAAACAGATGCTCCTACATTATTCCAGGTAAATGGTCCGGTAGGACTTGCAAGCTGGAAAGATTATTGCTATGATCTGAAAGATTCTGATATAGCAAAAGAGCTGACAGATGATGACTTTGCTCTGATGGACGGAGATAAGATGGCAGGTATTGCTTACGTTGTTGAGAGTTACGGTATCATTTACAACAAAGAGCTTCTTAAAAAAGCAGGTTACTCCGCATCAGATATCACAAACTTTGACAGCTTCAAGAAAGTTGTGGAAGACATTACAGCAAATAAAGACAAACTTGGATTCTCTGCATTTACATCAGCAGGTATGGACGGTTCTTCTGACTGGAGATTTAAAACTCATCTGGCAAACCTTCCAATCTACTATGAGTATAAAGCAGACGGTATTGATAATACAGATGCAATCAAAGGTACATACCTTGACAACTATCGTCAGATCTGGGATCTGTACATCAACAACGCAACTTGCGAGCCAACTGCTCTTTCTACAAAGACAGCTGATGATGCAACTGCAGATTTCGTAACAGAAGAGGCTGTATTCTATCAGAACGGTACATGGGAATACAACAACATCAAAGATATTGGTGATGATAATCTTGGAATTCTTCCTATCTACATTGGTGTAGACGGAGAGGAGAATCAGGGAATCTGTACTGGTACAGAGAACTACTGGTGTGTAAACTCCAAAGCTTCAGAAGATGACATTCAGGCTACTTTAGACTTCATGAACTGGTGTGTAACATCTGATACAGGCGTTAATGGTCTTTGCAAAGAAATGGGATTCACGATTCCATTCAAAGCAAATCTTGATTCTGATAACGTACTTGTAAATGAAGCAAACAAATATCTGGAAGATGGCAAAACTCCTGTTTCATGGAACTTCTCAACAATGCCTTCTGAGGAGTGGAAGAATGGTGTTGGTTCTGCATTAACTGCATATGCAGCAGATCAGACAGATGCGAACTGGGCAAAAGTTGTAAGTGCTTTTGTAGACGGCTGGGCAACTGAAGCAGCAGCTTCCAAATAAGAAATATCAAATATTAATCGTGATATGTTCATGCGGCGGGCAGGGTCAATTCTCCCGCCGCTTTTAAGGAAAGGGGGCGCCTTTTATGCAAAAGGCTGTAAAACGCTATATGCCCATATTCGTACTTCCTACATTCTGTGCGTTTATCTTGGGCTTTATCATTCCTTTTATCATGGGAATCTGGCTTTCATTCTGTAAATTCACAACGGTAACAGATGCGAAATTCATCGGATTTTCCAACTACAAAAAGGCTTTTGAAGACACGGTATTCCGTCATTCTTTCTGGTACACTGCATTGTTTGCAGTTGCATCTTTAATTATTATTAATGCCGTTGCTTTCGCTCTGGCAAGTGCACTTACCAAGAATATGCGTGGTACTAATATTTTCCGTACTATTTTCTTTATGCCGAACCTGATTGGTGGAATTGTTCTTGGTTATATCTGGCAGTTAATTTTTAATGGTATTCTTGAAAAATACGGAACTGCACTTGCATTAAACGAATGGTACGGATTCTGGGGACTGATCATTCTTGTAAGTTGGCAGCAGATTGGTTATATGATGATCATCTATATTGCAGGTCTTCAATCTATTCCGGGTGATGTTATGGAAGCGGCACAGATCGATGGTGCCGGAAAATGGACAAAATTATTCAAAGTCACGATTCCAATGATGATGCCATCCATTACCATTTGTATGTTCTTATCACTGACAAACGGATTTAAATTATTTGACCAGAACTTATCACTGACAGCCGGTGAACCTTCCAAGATGTCTGAGATGATGGCACTGAACATCTTTAACACGTTTTACGGACGTACTGGATGGGAAGGTGTCGGACAGGCAAAAGCCGTTCTGTTCTTTGTTCTTGTCGTTGCAATTAGTATGATTCAGTTACATATGACTCGTTCCAAGGAGGTGCAGCAATAAATGAAAAAGGAAAGAAGTGCTCTTAGCACAGCCGGAACCGGTATATTTACAATTGTAGGAATTGTCTATATACTGCCTATTTTAATCGTACTTATGAATTCTTTTAAAAAGAAGGTTTATATTAATAAACAGCCATTCCAGCTTCCGGATGGAAAAACGATGGCCGGACTTGAAAACTACATGACTGCAATTGATAAATATAATCTTCTAAGTGCAGTTGGCTGGACAGTATTTATTACTGTTGGATCTGTTCTTGTAATTCTTGTATGTACTTCTATGTGTGCATGGTACATTACAAGAGTCAAATCTAAATTTACAAAAATGCTTTACCTTTTATGCGTATTTTCAATGGTCGTACCTTTCCAGATGGTTATGTTCACCCTGTCACTGGTTGCTGACCGTACCGGACTTCGTACTCCTTGGGGTATCATTATTATTTATCTGGGCTTTGGTGCAGGTCTTGCAGTATTTATGTTCTGTGGATTTGTCAAATCAATTCCAATCGAGATAGAGGAAGCAGCAATGATAGACGGCTGCACACCAATCCGTACATTTTTCAGTGTAGTACTTCCGATCATGAAACCGACCTACATCTCTGTTGGTATTCTTGAGACAATGTGGATCTGGAATGACTTCCTACTTCCTTATCTGGTACTGGATCTGAACAAATATAAGACAATTTCTATCGCAATCCAGTATATGAAGGGAAGCTACGGCCGTGTTGATATGGGTGCTGTTATGGCTGCTTTGATTCTTGCAGTTATCCCTGTCATCATCTTTTATCTGTCCTGTCAGAAACATATTATCAAGGGTGTGGCAGCAGGAGCCGTTAAAGGTTAGGTACATGCCTGAAAAAAGGAGTTTATATCATGAGACAAAGTGGAATTTTAATGCCGGTATCTGCACTTCCTGGTGCATACGGAATCGGATCATTTTCAAAGGAAGCTTATAAATTTGTCGACTGGCTGCAAAAAAGCGGCCAGTCACTGTGGCAGATTCTGCCACTTGGCCCGACCAGTTATGGGGATTCTCCTTACCAGTCATTTTCGACTTTTGCCGGAAATCCTTATTTTATTGATCTTGAAACACTGGCCCGGGAAGGACTGCTTGAAGACGACATATGCAGGCAGGCAGATTTTGGTAATAATTCGAATCAGATAGATTATGGCATGCTTTATCAGAACCGATTTCATATCTTAAAGGTAGCTTATGAACATGCAAAAGAACAGCAGATCATGAATTCTTCTGATTACGTGGATTTTCTGAACGAACAAAATGAATGGCTTTCAGACTATGCTCTTTATATGTCTGTAAAAGATTATTTTCATGGAGCTGGCTGGAATCTATGGGAGGAAAATATCCGTCTTCGCAGACCAGATGCAATTTCGCATTATCAGGACTTACTTACAGATGAAATTCATTTTTATCAGTTTCTACAATACGAATTCTACAAACAATGGAACATGTTAAAAGAATATGCAAATCAAAAAGGGATTCAGATTATTGGAGATATCCCAATTTATGTTGCTTATGACAGTGCAGATGTGTGGGCACACCCAGAGTTGTTCCAATTAGATGAAAGTGGACAGCCAACAGCAGTAGCCGGATGTCCTCCGGATGGTTTTTCTGCTACCGGACAGCTTTGGGGAAATCCTTTATATCGGTGGGATTATCACAAAGAAACCGGATTTTCCTGGTGGGTAAACCGGATCCGAGGTTGTTTTAGACTATATGATATTATACGAATTGACCATTTCCGGGGCTTTGATGAATATTACAGCATTCCTTATGGTGATCCAACTGCTGAAAACGGGCACTGGGAAAAGGGGCCTGGTATGGATTTATTTCACAAAATAAAACAAGAACTTGGTGATCTTCCAATTATTGCTGAGGATCTTGGATTTTTGACAGATTCCGTAAAACAACTTTTAAAAGATAGTGGGTACCCAGGTATGAAAGTTCTTCAATTTGCTTTTGATTCCAGGGAAGACAGTGATTATCTTCCACACAATTATCATCCAAACTGTGTTGTATACACCGGTACCCATGATAATGATACGCTTCAAGGATGGTATCAAGCTTTAAAAGAAGAAGATAAAGAAATGGCTTTGGAATATATTGGAAATCGATTTACTCCGGAAGCAGACATTCATTGGGATTATATTCGGCTCGCTATGAGAAGTGTGGCAGATACATGTATTATTCCTGTTCAGGACTACTTAGGTCTTGGCTGCGAAGCACGCATAAATACCCCTTCTACATTAGGCGGAAACTGGATCTGGCGTTCAGACGCAGACAGCTTCACGGATAATCTGGCAGCAAAAATTAAAAAAATTACTCAATTATGCGCGCGCAGTTTACAACAAAAAGGAGAGTAACAATGAATTACAAAAAATATTTGGAAGACCAGCTTCAGACATCTATTGAAGCAGCTGATCATAAAAGTGTTTATTATGCACTGCTTCATCTGACAAAAGAATTATGCAAAGAGAAAACAGCAAATCAAGGAACAAAAAAGATTTACTACATTTCGGCAGAATTTTTGATAGGAAAACTTCTTTCCAACAATTTGATCAATCTTGGAATCTACGATGATATAAAGAAGCTTTTACATGAAAACGGAAAATCTCTGGAGGAAATTGAAGAATTCGAACCGGAACCATCACTTGGAAATGGCGGGCTCGGCCGCCTGGCTGCTTGTTTTCTTGATTCTATAGCAACACTTGGACTTCCGGGATCGGGAATTGGTCTGAATTATCATTACGGTCTCTTCCGACAGGTTTTTGAAAACAAAAAGCAAAAAGAGTTGAAAAATCCATGGATTGAAAAAGAAAACTGGCTTATAAAAACAGATGTTCATTTTCCGGTTCAGTTTGGTTCTTTTACTTTACAGGCGTCCATGTATGACATTGACATTCCCGGATATGGTAACGGAATCAACAAACTACATCTTTTTGATGCAGACTCCATTGATGAATCACTTGTGACAGATGGCATTCATTTTAACAAAGAAAATATTCCCAAAAACCTGACTTTATTCTTATACCCGGATGACAGTGACAAAGCCGGACATCTGCTCCGTATTTATCAGCAGTATTTTATGGTCTGCTGTGGTGCAAAGCTTATTTTAAAAGAACTAAAAGAACAGAATTTTGAACTTACTTCGCTTCCTGAACATGTTGTCATTCAGATTAATGATACCCATCCATCTATGATCATCCCGGAACTTATCCGGCTTCTCATGGAGCAAGGCATTGACTTTGATACTGCAACTGATCTCGTATCCAGAACATGTGCCTATACAAATCACACGATTCTGGCAGAAGCTTTGGAAAAATGGCCGCTCGATTATCTGAATGAGGTCGTGCCGCAACTGGTTCCGATTATTGAAAAATTAGACGCTAAAGCAAAAGAAAAATATAAAGATGAGTCTGTTGCGATCATTGATTCGCAAGACCGTGTGCATATGGCTCACATGGACATTCACTATGGCTTTAGTGTAAACGGAGTTGCAGCCCTCCACACAGATATTTTAAAAAACTCCGAATTAAAAGCTTTTTATCAGATCTATCCGGAAAAATTTAATAATAAAACAAATGGTATTACATTCCGCCGCTGGTTGATGCACTGTAATTTGGAACTTTCGGAATATATCAGCAGTCTAATCGGTGATTCCTGGAAGAAAGATTCCTCGAAACTTGAAAAACTTCTTGAGTATCAGAACGATACTAAGGTATTGAATCATTTTCTTAAGATCAAGCAGAAGAATAAGCAAAAACTATGTATGCATTTAAAAGAAAAGCAAGATTTGGACATTGATCCGAATTCCATTTTTGATATTCAGATCAAAAGACTGCACGAATACAAAAGACAGCAGTTAAATGCGCTTTATGCCATTTATAAATATAAACAGATCAAATCCGGCCAGCTTCCACAGAGGCCGATCACCATGATCTTTGGGGCAAAAGCTGCACCTGCTTATACACTTGCAAAAGATATCATCCATCTGATCCTTTGCCTCCAAAAGCTTACGTTATCAGATCCTGAGGTATCACCTTATTTAAAAGTGATTATGGTTGAAAATTATAATGTTACAGAGGCATCTCATCTAATACCTGCCTGTGATATTTCTGAACAGATTTCGCTTGCATCAAAAGAAGCAAGTGGAACCGGCAATATGAAATTCATGCTGAACGGAGCTGTGACACTGGGAACTATGGATGGCGCCAATGTTGAAATCTGTAATCTGGTCGGAAAAGATAACATTTATATTTTTGGTAAATCCAGTCAGGAAGTGATTCAATTATATGAGACGTCCGGATACCATTCTGACCAATATTACGACAATGATCCACTGATACAAAATCTCGTTGATTTTATTATCAGCAAAGAAATGATACGTATCGGTGACCCGGAAAACCTGTGCCGGTTATACAAAGATTTGATCAGTAAAGACTGGTTTATGACTTTGCTCGATTTAAAAGAATACATTGCTGTGAAAGAGAACGTAATGGCTGACTACGAGGATCGTATGAACTGGGCTGGAAAAATGTTAATAAATACTGCAAAAGCCGGATATTTTTCTTCTGATCGGACCATTGCCGAATATAACCGGGATATCTGGAAACTTTAATCGTATACTTGTCTGAAACATAAATATGAGCTATACTAAACCAAGGCCATTTTTCGCGGAAGCTAAAATGGCTTTGGTTTTTTCGTTATCGATTACATGTACAAGGAGGAAAACATGATCAGAATCAGTCAGTTAAAGCTTCCGGTTACTCATAAAAAAAGTGACCTCGAAAAGAAAATATATACAACATTAAAAATTTCCAGTTCAGATCTTCTGACCTGGCATATTGAAAAAAAATCTCTGGATGCCAGAAAGAAACCAAATCTTTTTTATGTTTACACGATTGCAGCAAACGTTCAGAATGAAAAGCGGATCATTAAAAAGAACCGGAATAAAAATATTACAATAAAAGAAGAAAATGATAGCTATCATTGCACTCCGACCGGAACACATGTACTGACTTACAGGCCTGTTGTAATCGGGACCGGACCGGCCGGTCTGTTCTGTGGTTATGCGCTTGCACGTATGGGATACCGTCCAATTCTTTTAGAACGTGGTGCTTCTATGGAAGAGCGCCAGAAAGACGTACAAGATTTCTGGAAAACAGGCAAACTAAATCCTGAGTCTAATGTCCAGTTCGGCGAAGGCGGTGCAGGTACATTTTCGGATGGGAAGTTAAATACGCTTGTACACGATACCCATAACAGAGGAAAGGAAGTCCTACGTCTTTTTGTGAAATATGGGGCACCGGAATCCATTCTTTATGATGCAAAGCCACATATCGGAACTGATATTCTGGCAAAGGTCGTTAAAAATATACGTGAGGCAATCATCTCTATGGGTGGTGAAGTTCGTTTTCATACAAAAGTGACAGGAATCCGTACAAAACGCAGCATTGATTTTTCAGATGAGCCGGCACTTGCGATGCTTCATCTGGAAGATACCAGAACAAACATCGGAGAAGATTTACTGACGGACGTTGCAATACTTGCCATTGGTCACAGCGCCAGAGACACTTTTGGGCTTTTAAATCTCTCAGATATAAAAATGGAGCCAAAACCATTCGCTGTAGGCGTACGCGTAGAACATCCACAAGATATGATTGACGAATCTCAATATGGTAAAAATGCACCTGAGAGCCTTCCTGCTGCTGCATATAAATTAACAGCTAAGACAAAAGAGGGCAGAGGTGTCTATACTTTCTGCATGTGTCCAGGCGGTTATGTAGTAAATGCTTCATCTGAAGAGAACCGACTTGCAGTAAACGGCATGAGTTATAGCGGGCGAAATGGCAAAAATGCCAATAGTGCAGTAATCGTAACCGTCTCACCGGAAGATTTCCCAGAAAAAGGCATCCTCGGAGGTCTGGCTTTTCAGCGCCAATTAGAAGAGGCTGCATTTGCTGAAGGGCAAGGGAAGATTCCGGTCCAGCTTTTTGGTGACTTTAAGAAAAATGTGCCATCTTCCAGTGCAGGTGCTATAGCCCCACAGATGAAAGGTGCTTATAGCTGGGGCAATGTAAGGAGCATTTTCCCTGAGTTTATTGCGAGATGCCTGGAAGAGGGAATTACGGAATTTGGAAAGAAAATCCCAGGCTACGACCGCGATGATGCAGTCCTCTCCGGTGTAGAAAGCCGTACCTCTTCACCAGTCCGTATTCTGCGTGACGAGACCTTGCAAAGTTCTGTAAAAGGACTTTATCCATGCGGGGAAGGTGCAGGATATGCAGGCGGTATTACATCAGCCGCCATGGATGGACTGAAAGTGGCAGAAGCTGTCAGTCAAAAATACATGGCTTTCGACAATCCTAAGAATGTTTAAGAATTTTTTAAGGGTATAAGTCTATACACATTTTCAGAAATGTGCTAAAATGTATGGAGTTTTCAGATAGAAGAAACATGAGGAGGAGTACATATGAAAGGAGCAGGCGGAAAGAACTCCTGGGCACTTTTTCTGTTGTTATTAACAGGAATCGTCCTTGGAGGCTTTATTGGCATGCTGGCAGAAGGGGTGCCGGCACTTAGCTGGCTTGGCTATGGGCAGACGTTCGGGCTTGATACACCGATTGTAGTCAATCTGGGACTTCTGGTCATTACATTTGGTCTTACGATCAAGATTACAATTGCCAGCATTATAGGCGTTGTGATTGCAATTATCATTTACCGCTTCTTATAGTCTACCGAAGAGAATCATCGAATCTAAAGGAATATATGAATCAAAAAGTTACCATGAAAGAGATACCGAGTGCCGACAGGCCTTATGAAAAATGCGAAAAGCTCGGCGCCGGTGCTCTGAGTGACACAGAACTTTTAGCTGTGCTGCTTCGGACCGGTACGAGAGGGGAGAATGCTCTCGAACTTGCCAGCCGTATTCTTTATCACAACGGCGAAAGCGGAATTCTCGGTATTCATCAGTTCAGTATTGAGCGATTGAAGAAAATTCACGGTGTCGGACGCGTGAAAGCAGTCCAGCTATCCTGTATCTCAGAGCTTGCGAAGAGACTTTCCAAAGCCTCTGCCGGGGAATTATTAAGTTTTGAAAATCCGGATTCGATTGCAAGGTACTACATGGAAGATCTCCGGCATGAAAAGCAGGAAATCATGAAACTGCTCATGCTGAATTCCAAATCAAAACTCATTGGCGAAACGAATATATCAAAAGGAACGGTGAATGCTTCCTTAATTACGCCAAGAGAATTATTTATTGAAGCATTACAAAAGAATGCTGTATTTGTTATTATTTTACATAATCATCCAAGTGGTGAGCCGACACCAAGCAGGGAAGACCGGCTCATTACAAGGCGCATTCAGGATGCGGGAGCTCTAATCGGGATCGAGCTTTTAGATCACATCATCATTGGGAATAATTGTTATGTGAGTTTTCGCGAAGAAGGAATGCTGTAGAAAGGATTTGAATCATATGGCAAGGAACACCTATGGACTGGATCTGGGATCCTACGAAATCAAAGTCTATGACAAAAAGCAAGATACCATCTGGAAAGAAAAGAATGTGCTTGCAGTTCAGGATAAAAAAGAAATTATTGCAATCGGTGAAGATGCTTATCAGATGTATGAAAAGACTCCACCGGATATTGAAGTTGCATTTCCAATGCGTGACGGCGTTATTTCCCGTTTCAATGATATGCAGAACCTGCTTCAGAATATTCTAAAAAAGAACCGACATTTCAGCCGGGGTGCAGAATATGTGATTGCGGTACCAACTGATGTAACTGAGGTACAGAAAAAAGCCTTTTTTGACCTTGTGATCCACTCAAATGCAAAGGCACGAGAAGTTAATATCGTAGAACGTTCCATTGCCGATGCAGTCGGTCTTGGTATTGATGTCCAAAATACAACGGGTGTTATGATTATTAATTTCGGTGGTGAGACAACCGAATTATCCGTCCTCACCGAAGGTGGTATCGTCTTTAACCGCCTGTTAAAACTTGGCGGTACAACACTGGATCAGGAAATTGTGAATCTTGTACGGAACAGTCATGATTTTTTGATTGGAAGTAGAACGGCAGAAATATTAAGACAGCAGTTCGATGTTTTTAACGGCGATTCTGAGACCGCTTTCTCTGTAGCAGGAAGGGATTTGATCACCGGACTCCCTATGCGAAAGACCATTTCCATCACACTTGTAAGAGCCGCATTTAAAGATACTCTTCTGGAATGTATGAAAGCCGTCCGCTCTATGTTGGACCGTACACCGCCGGAGATCCGAAAAGCTATTTACCAGAATGGGATTTATCTGACTGGTGGAATTGCGAATATGAGCGGTCTGGATGCTTATGTAGAAAGTATGACTAAAATCCACACAACTGTTGCTGAAAAACCGGGCATTTGTGCAGTTAATGGGTTAAAGAAAATCATGCTTTCCAAGGATCTCAGTAAATTAGCATACTCAATGTTAGACGAAAGTTATAGGTGGATGAGATAATATGAAGATAAAAAACCAATCCTCAATTCCAAGTAAATACTGGTTGGCAATCATTGCAGTCATCTGTGTGATTCTTTTGGGAATCGATCAGGTGACAGACGGCGGGGGGCCGCTTCGATTTATCGGTGATTATACAGTTGTTCCAATGCAGAAAGGTATCAGCTATGTTGGAAGATGGTTAAGTGATCTTTCTGATAACTTTGAGACACTTCAGGATATGAAAAAGCAAAATGAAACTTTGCAGTCCAAAGTAGATGAACTGACTATTGATAATACAAGACTTCGCCAGGACGAATACGAATTAGAACGTCTGCGCGATCTGTACAAACTGGATCAGAACTACTCTGATTACGAAAAAATCGGTGCACATGTCATTGCGAACAACGGAACGAACTGGTTCAGTGATTTTACTATAGACAAAGGAAGTGCAGACGGCATCAAAGTGAACTGTAACGTACTGGCCGGGAGCGGGCTGGTAGGACTTGTCACAGAAGTTGGTCCCCACTATGCGAGAGTACGTTCAATCATTGACAATTCCAGCAACGTAAGTGCTATGATCCTCTCTACTTCAGATACCTGCATCGTGCGTGGAGATTTGAAATTAATGGACGATGGACGTCTTCGTTTTGAAAAGCTGGCTAATAATGACAATGACATAAAGGTCGGTGAACAGGTTGTTACTTCCTATGTAAGTGACCGCTTTGTTCAAGGTCTCTTTATCGGATATATCAGTGAGATCAATGTGGATTCCAATAACCTGACTCGTTCCGGTTATATCACACCTGCGGTAGATTTTAGCAAAATTCAGGAAGTCCTTGTTCTCACAAAGACAAAAGAAGATATGACGAACGGGGCAGACGATGAGTCTGCTTCCGACACAGCAAAGGGAGAGTAGTGATCTATGAAACGAAAGCTCATAACACTGGCAATTATTATCCTGTGTTTTCTCTTGCAAAGTACCATTTTCCCATCACTGGCTTTTGCCGGCGTGCAGCCAAATCTTTTTATAATCGTAACAGCATCTTTCGGATTTATGCGAGGACGTAAAGAAGGTATGGCTGTTGGTGTGATCTGTGGACTTTTGACAGACGTTTTCTGGGGAAACACAATTGGATTTTATATACTTTTATATACTGTGATTGGATATTTAAACGGAACATTTGAACGTTTGTTTTATGATGAAGATATTAAACTGCCTTTAGTACTTATCAGTGGCAGTGAACTAATTTACGGTGGCATTATCTGCTTTTGCGGATATATCCTGAAAGGTGACTTTAGTTTCGGAACCTATCTGATTCATATTATCCTGCCAGAACTTGTATACACTATTTTAGCAACTTTGATCGTATATCAGATCATCTTACACATTAACAAAAAACTAGAAGCAGAAGAGCAAAGGAGTGCAAGCCGATTTGTATAATTTGTGGAACCGGATCAAATCCGGCATAAGTGATATCGTAAAATCAAGAACATTTATTGCAATTATCATGTTCTGCGTCTTGTCAGCAGTATTACTTCAACGAGTATTTTATCTGCAGATTGTGAAAGGACAGAACTATACCGACAAATATGAACTTCAGATTCAAAAAACAAAAGAGGTCGAAGGAACCCGCGGCAATATTTATGACCGCAACGGTGTTCTGCTTGCCTACAATGAACTGGCTTATTCTGTTACCATTCAGGATAATGGAGACTATGATAAAAAATCCGAAAAAAATAAAGCTTTAAATCAAATTGTAACGAAAGTTATTAATATTGTGGAAAGTAATGGTGATTCCGTCATCAATGATTTTGGTATTATTCTGGATGCCAATAGTGAATACTCTTTTGTAGCAGAAAGTGATACCCAGCGCCTGCGTTTCATCGCAGATGTATACGGCAAAAAAACCATTGATGAATTATCGGACAAGCAAAAGTCCCAGTCTGCTGCCGACATCATGCATTACTTATGTACCGATAAAACTTACGGTTATGGTATCAACGAGAAAAAGCTGGACAAGACTATGATTTTGAAACTGGTCAATGTACGTTATGCAATGTCTCTGAACAGTTATCAGAAATATATCTCTACTACGATTGCATCCGATGTCAGTGACCAGACTGTGGCTGATATTATGGAAAACAGTGATTCTCTGCAGGGCGTTAACATTGAAGAAGAATCCTTACGCCGATATACAGACAGTAAATGTTTTTCAAATGTAATTGGCTATACCGGACAGATTTCAACAGACGAATATGATGCACTTAGTAAAGAGGATCAGGAAACTTATTCCAAAACGGATACTGTCGGAAAATCCGGACTTGAAAAAGTCCTGGATTCCACACTTCGCAGCAAAAAGGGTGAAGTGAAATTATATGTAAATAACGTTGGTAAAGTTCTGGACACCGTTCAGTCTACAGAACCAAAAGCTGGCAATGATGTATATCTGTCTTTGGATGCTAATCTTCAAAAAGCAGCCTATAATATTCTGGAACAGGAGCTTGCCGGAATTCTTCTTTCCAAAATCCAAAACGCTTTGGATTTTGATCGGAATTCTGTCAGTGACGGAAGTGACGTTATGATTCCGATTGGCGATGTTTATAACGCACTCATTACCAATGATGTTGTAAATATGACTCATTTCAGTGAGAATGATGCAAAATCAACCGAACAAGAAGTTTATAATACATTTTCCGGATACAAAGAGCAGGTTCTGGCAAGTCTTTCCAGTACACTTGCAGATCCTAATGCAGCTGCATACAAAGATGATTCTAAGGAAATGCAGGCTTATCTGAGTTATATTGTTACAGATATATTGACAAATAATACCGGCATTTTAAATTCCAGTGTCATCGACAAAAATGATGAAACCTATAAAGCATGGAAAACAGATGAGACCATCAATGTTTACACATTTTTAAATTATGCTGTTTCTCAGAACTGGATTGATACCTCAAAGCTTCAAAATTATACAAGCAATGGGGGTAAATATTCGGATTCCTCGGAAACTTTTCAGGCAATTATTTCATACTTAAATGAACATTTACAATCAGATAACAGTTTTGACAAGCTGATCTACAAATACATGATCAAAGCCGGATCCATTACTGGTCGTGAACTTTGTACGATTCTCTACGAGCAGAATATACTTAATTACGATGAATCTCAATATAATGCACTCGCAAGTGGCGCAACAACAGCTTATGACTTTATGCGTGGAAAGATCCAGACACTGGAGATTACACCTGGACAGCTCGGTCTGGAACCATGTACAGGTTCTTTTGTCATGACAGATACTTCCACAGGTCAGGTTCTGGCATGTGTATCTTATCCGGGATATGACAATAACCGACTTGCAAACAATATGGACTCAACTTATTACAATCAGCTTGTAACAGCAAGTTCCCGTCCATTCTACAATAATGCGACACAGGAAAAGACCGCACCGGGATCTACTTACAAACCTTTGTCTGCCATAGCCGGACTTACCGAAGGTGTTATCAGTACAGATTCCCATCTTCCGTGCCATGGTATTTATGAAAAGATTGAACCAAATCCAAAATGCTGGATTTACCCAAATGCACATGGCAGTCTGGATGTGTCAGGTGCAATTGAGAACTCTTGTAACAGTTTCTTTTATGAAGTCGGTTACAGATTAAGTCTGAAAGACAACGGAATCAATTCCATCAGCCAGGATAATAATCAAGGTGATGCAACGAATGCTTACTATTCCAGTGAACTTGGACTCCAGAAGCTTTCAAAATATGCTCAGATGTTTGGACTTGGAACCACTTCTGGAATGGAAATTCCAGAGGCTGATCCACAAATTTCCGATGATTCTTCTGTACCATCTGCAATTGGACAGGGTACCAACAACTACACGACAAGTCAGCTTGCCCGCTATGTTACTACGATTGCAAATAAAGGAACACTTTTTGATCTGACACTCCTGAACAAGACCACTGATGTCAAAGGCAATGTCATTGAAGAATCACAGCCAAAAATCGATAATACTCTGTCAGATATTTCTGCGAGCACATGGGATGCTGTACACGAAGGAATGCGTAATGTAGTACTTGTATCTCATAGTAGTACATTTTCGGATATTAACAGGAGCGGATTCCAGTTATCCGGTAAGACCGGAACAGCTCAGCAGAGTAAAACGCATCCGGACCATGCGCTTTTCATAGGATTTGCGCCAAGCGATTCACCGGAAGTTGCTTTTGCAACTCGTATCGCCAATGGTTATAGTTCTACTTATGCAGCAGAAGTAGCCAGAGACGTTATGAAATATTATTACCAGCTCACTCCGGAAAATGAATTGATAACCGGAACAGCTTCAAGCATTGGTTCAAATGCTTCAAATGAAGGCTAGGAGCAGCTTGCCTTTCAAAAGACAAAATGGTTCATGAAACACATAGCGAAAAGAATATTTAAAAGCATGAAACAAAGCCATTGACAGGAGGAAGTTATTCATGGGCGAAGTAATTGTTATTACATCAGGAAAAGGCGGTGTAGGTAAGACCACTACAACAGCAAATATTGGTGCGGGACTCTCTTGGTTAGGAAAGAAAGTCATTGTCATTGATACCGATCTTGGTCTTCGCAACCTTGACGTAGTTATGGGACTGGAAAATCAGATTGTCTATAATCTGGTCGATGTGATTGAAGGAACCTGTCGATTGAAACAGGCAGCAATCCGGGATCGCAGATATGAAAATCTCTATCTGCTTCCATCTGCCCAGACAAAAGATAAATCAGCAATTTCACCGGAACAGATGAAAAAGCTGGCTTCAGAATTGAAAGAGGAATTTGATTATGTACTTTTAGACTGTCCGGCCGGAATCGAACAGGGATTCCAAAATGCAATAGCCGGAGCTGATCGTGCTCTTGTTGTCACAACACCGGAGGTTTCCGCAATCCGTGATGCTGACCGCATCATTGGACTGTTGGAAAAAAATCAGATTCGCAATAGTTCGCTAATCGTTAATCGCATCCGAATGGATATGGTCAGACGAGGGGATATGATGTCCATTGATGATGTGACTGAAATTCTCTCCATTCCACTGATTGGAGCCATTCCAGATGACGAGCAGGTTGTTGTTGCCACGAATCAGGGGGAACCGGTCATCAGCCTGGATTCCCTGGCCGGAAAAGCCTATACAAATATATGCAAGCGTATTCTCGGCCTTGAAGTACCTTTCTTGAATCTTTCCGGACATCAAGGACTATTTTCAAAGCTGTCCGGTGTCTTTCATAAAAAATAGGAGGGTACATACAGCATGTTAAAAAAATCTTCTGTGTCTGTTGCGAAAAGCAGATTGAAACTGCTGATCGTGTCAGACCGCATAAGCTGTTCTCCGGCAGAATATGAGAACATTTCCAGAGATTTATTCCAGACATTATCCAAATATCTGGAACTTACAGAAGATAACTTTCATGTTGAAATATACAGAACACATATTTTCATTTCATATGTAGGAGAAGAAACGTGAGATTACCAAGATTAACAAAACCTTATAAACTCAGAGATTACAAGTTCAGCCTTGTTCTGCTTGTATTTGCATTATCCGTGATTGGCGTTATGGTTGTAGGCAGTGCGAAGGCATCTGTTCAGAACAAGCAGATTTTTGGTGTCTGTGTAGGATTCATTCTTATGATGATTGTATCTTTGATCGATTATATATGGATTCTTAATTTTTACTGGATTATATACGCAGTTGCAATATTAAGTTTGTTATCTGTACTTGTCTTCGGGCACACAGCCAACGGCGCAAAGCGTTGGATTGACTTGGGATTTACAACTTTTCAGCCATCAGAACTAGCAAAAATTCTTTTAATTTTGTTTTTTGCAAGATTTCTTATGGATCACAAAGATGATATTAACGATACAGTCACATTGATTAAATATGCAGTGCTTGCCGGAATTCCGCTTGCTTTAATTCTGGTAGAGCCGAACCTTTCTACTACGATCTGCACTGCACTTGTCATCTGCCTGTTGATCTATGTTGGAGGACTGAGTTACAAATTTATCGGAACTGTACTTCTTATATTAGTTCCAGTGGCTATTATCTTTTTAAGTATCGCTGTCCAGCCAAACCAGCCATTTTTGAAAGACTATCAGCAAAAGCGTATTCTTGCTTTCCTGGAGCCTGAAAAGTATGCCAGTGATGAAGCATATCAGCAGAATAACTCTGAGATGGCAATCGGATCTGGTCAGCTTACCGGAAAAGGTCTGAATAACAATACTACTACCTCTGTAAAAAATGGTAACTATATCTCAGAGCCACAGACGGATTTTATCTTCGCCATTATTGGCGAGGAACTTGGGTTTGTTGGATGTTGTATTATTATTGCGTTATTACTACTTGTTGTGATACAATGTATATTGATTGGAATGCGATCGCGGGATCTCGCTGGAAAGATCATATGTAGTGGCGTTGGAGGTCTGATTGGATTCCAAAGTTTTATTAATATAAGTGTAGCAACAAATATGCTTCCGAATACCGGAGTACCGTTGCCATTTATCAGTTATGGCCTGACATCACTTGTAAGTTTATATATCGGTATTGGATTTGTCTTAAATGTCGGACTGCAACAAAAAAAATATCAATAAAGGAGTGAACGCAATGAATATAGGTCTTGTCGCTCATGATTCAAAGAAAACACTGATGCAGAATTTCTGTATTGCTTACCGTGGAATTCTGAGTAAACACGAACTTTATGCTACCGGTACAACTGGAAGACTCATCGAAGAGGTAACGAATCTGAATGTTCACAAATATCTAGCTGGTCCACTTGGTGGAAAGGAACAGCTCGGAGCTCAGATTGCTCAGAATGATATTGATGCATTAATTTTTTTAAGAGAACCTATGAACCCAAAACCTCATGAGCCGGAGGTCAATGATTTATTCCGCCTTTGCGATACTTATAATATCCCAATGGCAACAAATCTTGCAACAGCTGAACTGATTATTTTAGCAATTGACAGAGGAGATTTAGACTGGCGTGAAATGTACAGATAACTCTTCCAAAAGCAGAAGAGCAAGAAATAAACGAAATAAAAGAAAAAAACAAATAAGAAACAGATGGGTCGCATGCCTGTCTGTTATTCTTATGATACAGTGTATTGCAGCTGTCAATATCTATAAAGGCAGCAACAAAACAGAATCTCTGGTACAGGAATATGAAACTTCCAATTATACAAAAACTTTGTATCGGGGGCAGCTATTTGCCGAAAATCTGTGTACAGCATCTGAAGACATTCCGTTATCTGTTAAATCTTCCGATACTGGTTCTGACTCAGTTTCCGAAAATGCTTCTGCTGCTGGTAATCCACTTGGTTTTGAACCAGAGTCCGTACATGCAGTAGGGCTTTTTGACGTGAATAACGCCGAAACAGATTGTGCTTATAATATTCATAAGAAAATCTATCCTGCAAGCACAACGAAGATCCTGACCGCCCTGGTTGCTTTGGAGAATGGAAATTTATCTGATACGGTCACAGTGGCTGATGAAGCTGATTCTGGTAAATTTGCAGCAGATGAACAGACATGTGGCATCAAAGCAGGTGATCAGCTCACACTGGAAGATCTGTTGAACGGTCTTCTTTTATATTCCGGCAACGACAATGCTGTTGCCATTGCTGACCACATTGCAGGCAGTACAGAAAAATTTGCAGAGATGATGAATGCTGAAGCCAAAAAACTCATGGCAACAAACAGTCATTTTGTGAATCCAAGTGGTCTTCATGACGATAACCATTATACGACTGCTTATGATCTG
The DNA here is from genome assembly GCF_025150245.1 of Dorea formicigenerans. Lineage (NCBI taxonomy): Bacteria > Bacillati > Bacillota > Clostridia > Lachnospirales > Lachnospiraceae > Dorea > Dorea formicigenerans. The sequence goes on along the minus strand of NZ_CP102279.1, from coordinate 1,544,688 downwards.
TATCTGATTTTTAATGAATGTATCAAACATGATGATTTTGTAAAGATTATTAACAGCAGTTCCTATACTGCACATATTACCGGTGCAGATGGAACAAAACGAGATGTGAAATGGGAGCCTACCAACTATTATGCAAAAGGAGAAGCGACTCCTCCTGATAATGTCACGATCATCGGCGGCAAGACCGGTACAACAAAAGGAGCCGGAAACTGCCTAATTCTCCTTACAAAGGACAGTTCTGGAAATCCCTACATTTCCATTATTATGGGAGCCGGATCAAAGCCTCTTCTTTATCAGGATATGACATCTATGCTCAGTAAAATTTAGTTGCACTAAAAAGGTATATCAAAAGGGGCATCCTCATAGGGATACCCCTTGGTTTGTTCTTAGCCTGCTTTATGAGCAGACATCTGTCATATCTTTCATGCGACCGTACAAGCTGATCAGGTAAAGTCCACAGATACCTACGATTGTATAGATAATCCTGGATAACCAGGACAGATTTCCAAATAAGAAAGCTACCAGATCAAACCGGAATATCCCAACGAGCAACCAGTTGACAGCCCCGATAATTACAATTGTAAGAGCTGTATTGTCAAACCATTTCATATAGATTCCTCCTTTTTTGTACTACCTATATTATGTACAAAGTTCAAGGATTTATGCAAAAGGACCATATTTATGTATTACACTTATTCAGATTATTTAAAAAATAAATATCATGAAAAGGTTTATAAACTTCCTGTCAATCTTCCTGTTACCTGCCCAAACCGTTTAAACGGAGCATGTGGCTGCGATTTCTGTGCGGAACAGGGAACAGGATTTGAAGCTTTAAATCCTCAATTATCTGTGAGAGAACAATTAACTCTGACTCGAGAAAAGATTGAAAAAAAATATCATGCACATAAATTTATTGCTTATTTTCAAAACTACACGAATACATTTTTACCCATTGACAGATTTGAAAAATATATGCGGGAAGGCGCAAGCTTTCCGGATGTTGTAGAAATTTCCATTTCGACCAGACCGGACTGTATCCGCTCTGATTATTTGAAAATTCTTGAAAAAATCCGTTCAGAATTTCAAGTAGAGATTACTTTGGAACTTGGACTTCAGACTGTAAATTACCATACATTAAGAAATATACATCGCGGACATACATTAGCCGAATTTATTGATGCTGTGTGGATGATCCGAGATTATCACTTTGACACCTGTGCACATGTTATTCTCAACTTGCCAGGTGATGATCTGATTGATGCTATTGAATCTGCAAAGATACTGTCTGCACTTCAGGTCAGCACAGTCAAACTCCATTCTCTCTATATTGCTAAAAACACAAGGTTGTGTGAAGCTTATGAAAATGGTACAATAACTCTGTGTTCAAAAGAAGAATATATCACACGTGCAATTACATTTTTGGAATACCTTAATCCAGAAATTGCCGTGGAACGGCTTTTCAGCCGTATTCCCGAAAATGATGCCGTTTTTTGTAACTGGGGCACAAGCTGGTGGAAACTAAAAGATGAACTACTTAGCACGATGCAGAAAACAGACAGCTACCAGGGAAAAATGTATCATTATTTACATGGAGCAGCTTTAAGGTCTTTAGATGGCTCTGATAATTTATAATACTTTGTCTGCTTTGCAGATCTAAATATTACGACTTGTCTAAGAATCTTGAATCATTAAAAGGAGGCCGACGTTGGCAGAAAATCATACTACAAATATTACTGCATTTCGGAAAAAATGGAATATTAATATCGGAATTGTCATCTTTGGAGTGGTATTCATATATCTGCTTGTCACGGTTCTTATGTACCTGACAAGTAAGCATATTTCGGCATATGAAGTCAGAGAGGGCAGCATTTTAAAAGATAATGCCTATACCGGACTGGCAATCCGCAATGAAGAGGTCGTGACTGCCGAGCAGTCAGGTTATATTAACTATTTTGTGTCAGAAGCCAGCAAAGTTGGTGCAAAAACAAAAGTATATTCTCTTTCTCCAAAACAATTAGAATTTAATGACACAGTTTCTACAGATTCGCAGGAACTGACTGCCGAAGAACGAGATTCCATCTATTTAAAGACCCAGTCCTTTAGTGAAAATTACAATGGCAGCAGTTTCAACGAGGTTTATTCTTTAAGAGATGAAATTTCCTCTGTTCTGGAAAGCAAATCTAATCAAAGTCGCCAGGCACAATTAGATGAGATGGTACAGGCAGGTACTGACGGGCTTCAGGTATTCAATGCTCAGTCCGACGGTGTGATTCTTTATTCTACAGATGGATATGAGAATCTGACCGTCAGTGATGTCACTGCTGATATGCTTTCAAAAAAGAACTATAATTCCGTAAACATAAAAAACAATTCAAAGGTAAATTCCGGAGAAGCTATCTATAAACTTGTGAAAGATGATGACTGGTCACTGGTCATTCCACTGGATGATAAAACAGCTAAAAATCTGGCTGATACGAAAAGCGTAAAGGTTCAGTTCACAAAAGATCAGGTGAAAGAACGTGCCTCTTTTCAAGTATACAGTGCCAAAAACACAAACCTTGGTATCCTTACATTTCATACTTCCATGGTCCGCTATGCGAAAGACCGTTATCTGGATATTGAATTAATTTTAGAAGATGAATCCGGACTTAAAATTCCAAAGTCCTCTGTGACAAAAAAAGACTTTTATCTTGTACCGGAAAATTATCTGACACAAGGCGGCAACAGTAAAGAAACTGGTGTTTTAATCAATAACGATTCTGACGATGCCCAGTTTAAAAAAGTTGATATCTATTATCGAGATACAGAAACTGGCATGGTTTATCTGGATCCAAATGCATTTGATAAAAATACAACTTTAATAAAACCTGATTCACCTGAAACATACAAGCTTAAGAAAACAAAATCTTTACAGGGAGTCTATAATATCAATAAAGGATATGCTGTATTTAAACAAATCCATATACTGTGTGAAAGTGATGAATACTATATCGTTGAATCTGGAAATTCCTATGGTCTGGCTAATTATGACCATATTGCACTTGTTGGCAAAGATGTAAGAGAAAATGATATTGTTTATTAAGGAGCTGATAAAAATGTTAAAAGAAAATCTGGAAAATGTAGAACAGAAAATTCAGGCTGCATGCGAAAGAAGTGGGCGTGACCGCTCAGAAGTTACTCTGATCGCAGTCAGTAAAACCAAACCGGCAGAAATGGTCCAGGAAGCTTATGATCTTGGAATCCGTCTTTTCGGTGAAAATAAAGTTCAGGAAATCATGGATAAGTCGGAAGTACTTCCTGCTGATATTCACTGGCATATGATCGGCCATCTTCAGCGCAACAAGATCAAATATATCATTGATAAAGTGGATTTGATTCATTCTGTTGACAGTTTGAGACTTGCCGAAGCGATTGAAAAAGAAGCAGCTAAGAAACATGTAATTGCAAAAGTCCTGATTGAAGTAAATGTAGGAAGAGAAGAGAGCAAATTCGGATTTCTTCCGGAAGAATTAGATGATTTTGTTGAAAAAGCTTCTGATTTTTCACATATTCAGTTTATGGGACTCATGACAAGCGCTCCATTTGTTGATAATCCAGAAGAAAATAGACCAATTTTCGCAGAATTAAGGAAATTATCTGTTGACATAGCGCGTAAAAACGCCCATAATATGTCTATGAGTATACTTTCCATGGGTATGACCAATGATTATGAAGTTGCAATTGAAGAAGGTGCAACAATGGTTCGTGTGGGAACAGCCATTTTTGGTGCCCGTAATTATGCTCAAACAAACGTAAGATAGGAGATATTACAAAATGGGAGTATTAGATAAGTTTTTGGACATCATGAAGTTAAGTGATGATGATGAGTATGATGAAGATGACTTCTTTGATGATGACGAATATGATGATGAATACGAAGAAAAGCCAAAAAAGAGTATCTTCCGCAGAGAAAAGACTCATGATGAAAGTGACGAAGACGATTACGAACTTCCTGCCAAGTCTCAGCAGCGTCCGGCCCGTTCTAATAATAAAGTAACTCCGATGCGTCAGCCAGCACGTCGCACAGGTGTAAGCATGGAAGTCTGTGTTATTAAACCGACATCTGTAGAAGATGCCAGAGAGATCACAGAAACATTATTAAGCGGACGTACTGTTATTCTGAATCTGGAAGGACTGGATCTTGAGGTTGCTCAGAGAATCATTGATTTTACATCTGGTGCTACATATGCAATCAGTGGAAATCTTCAGAAGATATCCAATTACATCTTCCTTGTCACACCTACTAATGTTGACATTTCCGGAGATTTACAGGATTTACTGAACACTTCTCTTGACACATCTTCAATGCGTACAAGATTTTAATTAAAAGTTTTTCAGAGTATTTATAATAGTGAGCGTTTATGAATAAAGAGGAACAATTATTGGAAAAACGGCTGATTGAATTATCTAATCTTGCATTCAGTCGTGATATTGTTACATTTTCAGATTTTCTGAATTTGAATGAATTGAATATCCTGCACAGGACCCCGAAAGATCAGTTTAAAGCGAGGTTCGAAACGTATGGAGGTTATGAGTTAGCAGAGCGTCAGATGGTTGCATTTCTACCTGATGCTCTTTATTATGACTACGGTTACCCAATGCAGGCTCTTAAAATCTGTCCGGTGAACAAGCGTTTTGCAGAAGATCTGACACATCGTGATTATCTGGGGGCTATTATGAATCTTGGAACCAGTCGTACCAAGATCGGTGATATTATTCAAGCAGACGATGGTGCTATTGTTTTTGTAAAAGAGGAGATTTCAGACTATATTATGAAAAATCTCACACGGATCAGGCATACAACTATCACCGTGGAACGCAGAGAACTTTCAGATATTTCCTATGAACCTCATTTTGAGGAATTGAAAGGAACAGTTCCTTCCGTGCGCCTTGACACTGTGCTTTCGGTCGCATACCCACTTTCCCGGAGTAAACTGACCACATATATCGAAGCTGCAAAAGTGTTTGTAAACGGTAAACTGATCACGAATAATGGCTATCATCTGAATGAAGGCGATTTGATTTCCGTCCGTGGACTTGGACGAATCGCTTATGCAGGAATTCTGTCCGAGACAAAAAAAGGACGTTACATGATTTCTCTTAGAAAATATATTTAAAATATCCGGAATATGACAGTATTTTTGAAACTTCGAATCAGAAAGGACTTTTATAAATTATGGATTCAATAAAATCACGCGGCAGACATTATATTTCAGCAATATTACTTGTATTAGTTGGTGTATGGTTCGATCAGTTCACAAAAACTTTAGCTGTGGATCATCTAAAAGGACAGGATCCTTTTATTCTGTTCAAAAATGTGTTTCAGTTTGAATACCTAGAGAATCACGGAGCAGCATTTGGCATTCTGCAGAATAAACAGATTTTCTTTTTTATCATTGTACTGATCATTTCAGTATTTATTATCTGGTTCTATCTGCATGTCCCAATGACAAAAAAACTACTGCCATTACGAATTTGTGCCGTATTTATTTTCTCTGGTGCAATTGGCAATTTTATTGATCGGTTAAAACTAGGGTATGTCGTGGATTTCTTTTATTTTAAACTGATCGACTTTCCAGTTTTCAATGTAGCTGACATCTATGTAACAGTCGGAACATTTATACTTGCTTTTTTATTGTTGTTTTATTATAAGGAGGAAGACCTTGACAGAATATTTCACAGTTGAAAATGAAGAAGGAGACCGTATTGACCGTTATCTTGCTGAGGAGATGCCGGAACGATCTAGATCATATCTTCAAAAATTAATTAAAGAACAATATATTAAAGTCAACAACAAGCCTGTAAAAGCCAATTACAGGCTTGTTTTAGGTGACAGGGTAGAAGTATGTATCCCAGAGGCAAAAGAACCCGATATCGAGCCAGAAAACATTCCTCTGGACATTTTGTATGAAGATGAAGATGTAATTGTCGTCAATAAGCCAAAACAAATGGTAGTCCATCCTGCCCCTGGGCATTACAGTGGAACATTGGTCAATGCTTTAATGTATCATTGTGGTAATGAGCTCTCCGGTATCAACGGCACTTCCCGTCCCGGAATCGTACACCGCATCGATATGGATACAACCGGTTCTCTGATCATCTGTAAAAATGACATGGCTCACCAGAGCCTTGCTGTGCAATTAGAAGAACACTCTATTAATCGAATTTACGAAGCCATTGTACATGGAAATATCAAAGAAGAAGAAGGAACTGTAAATGCACCTATCGGACGTCATCCAACAGATCGTAAGAAAATGAGCATCCATGCTAAAAATGCAAGAAATGCCATTACCCATTACAAAGTGCTGAAACGCTTTGGCGACTACACTTATATCCAATGTAAGCTTGAAACCGGGCGTACACATCAAATTCGCGTACACATGGCAAGTATTGGACACCCACTTCTCGGTGATCAGGTATATGGCCCCAAAAAATGTCCATTTTCTAAGCTCGTAGGGCAGACCCTGCATGCTAGAACACTTGGATTTATCCACCCACGTACTAATGAATATATTGAAGTAAATGCTCCTTTACCTGATTATTTTTTGAATTTATTAGAGAAATTAAATTAAATTTTCTATACATTTCACGCAATTTATAGTATAATGTCTATATATTTAAAGGAGCGTGATAAATATGACAAATACAATTATTACAATCGGACGTGAATTTGGTAGTGGAGGATGCGAGATAGGTCATAAATTAGCTGAAAAATTAGGTATTAAATGTTACGACAAAGATATGCTGGATCTTGCAGCAAAAGAAAGCGGAATATGCCAGGAGATTTTTGAAAGCCATGATGAAAAACCAACAAACAGCTTTCTGTATTCTCTAGTAATGGATACATATTCCTTTGGTTATTCATCCGGAAGTTATACGGATATGCCATTAAATCATAAGGTTTTTCTTGCACAATTTGATGCGATAAAAAAGATTGCAAAAGCCGGACCTTGTGTTCTTGTCGGAAGATGTGCAGATTATGCATTAGAAGATAATCCTGAGCTTTTAAGCGTATTTATTCATGCAAATATGGATGCCCGTATCCGCCGTATCGCACGTGATTTTGATCTGACAGATGCAAAGGCAAAAGATATGATCCGTAAGACAGATAAACAGCGTAGCAGCTATTATAATTATTATACAAACAAACGCTGGGGAGATGCAAACAGCTATCAGTTCTGTCTGGATAGTTCCAAACTCGGCATTGAAGGTACTGTTGACGCGATTCTTAAACTGATTGAAATCAAAGATGATCAGAAAATTAATAAAAAGATATACTAAATGAAAAAATCCCGGGTATCATAGTTGAGACCTTTTAACTTCAGTCTTATATAACAATAAAAAATAAGAAAGCGGAACATTTTCTCAGTCAGAAATAGATTCTGCTTTCTTATTTTTTATTCAACTGTTTTAGTTTTTTGTTTGAATACTATTTTCTTACATCAAAAATCAAAAAAATTTTAATTTTTAAAATTTATTCTCTTAATTTCACTGCAGACGCCGCCATACGGCGTCTGTCTTCATCAATAGCTGCATAATGTTTTTTGGTCGTATTAACATCTTTATGCCCCAGGACATCTGCCACAAGATAAATATCACCTGTTTCCTTATATAGCGACGTGCCATAGGTACTACGAAGCTTATGAGGTGTGATTTTTTTATTCGGAGTTACCTGACGGGCATATTTCTTCACCATATTCTCAATTGCCTGAACCCCCATACGCTTTCTTTGCGTTGACAAAAATAAGGCTTCTTCATGGCCGGAGAGGGGAGTAATGACTTTCCTGTCAGCTTCAATGTAATTCTCAAGTGCATCCGCAACCTCATCACCAAAATAAACAACCATCTGGCTTCCGCCTTTTCGCGTAACCGTAATTCCATTATTCTTAAAATCTACATCTGTAAGATTTAAACCTACACACTCTGAAACACGGATTCCAGTACCGAGAAGAAGTGTAAGAATCGCCAGATCACGATTCTTTGTTTTCTGATAATATGCAAGTGCCTGTCCAGTCAGATGTTCTCCTGCAGATTCCACATAATCCAAAAGCATTGCCACCTCATCAATATCCAAACGTATAATCGCCTTGTCATGAAGCTTTGGCATATCTACTAAAAGCGTCGGATTCGTGGCAATGTACTGATGCTTAAAGTAATACGAATAAAAGCTTCTAAGCGCTGACATTTTACGTTTTAACCCACGTTCACCGTTGGTAATCATTTCGTTGTCCTCACGCTTATAAACCTTCAGATATTCCATATATTCTTCAATATCAACAGGCTCAATACGCTCCAGATCCTGAACCCGGAACTGATCCATCGTATAATTCTTGTAAATCGGATTATTTTCTAATAAAAAATGAAAGAACACCCGGATATCATATGCATAATTGATTCTCGTCTTTGCAGACGATTTGGGCTCCATAGCCCGGAAATAATCCTTCGCGAATGGCGGCAAAGTCTTTAAGACTTCTCTAAGTCTCAGTGTCTGGTCTATCTGTGTCTGCTTGTAATAATCGCTTGTCATAGTTGATGATTTAGTTATTGTTTTGTCTGCCATAATATTTTCCCCTCGTATTAATTACGTTATGTGTCTATATGATCCTTTGAATATTGGAATATCCTTTATTTCATATAAAAATCTACGTAAATTATACCATAACTTCATCTTCATATCTACATCTTTTGGAAAAATCGGTGTTTGTCGTATAGATTGATTTTACTAATGTGAACATATATATAAATAACTCTAGAATGAACTTTAGCCTCCTAAATCATAGCTAAATAAATCTGGATAAATCAATTTCCAATTCGCCATCATAAATCAAAACGGGAATTTTCTGTGTAAAATCATATTCAAACATATTGTCATTTTCAAAATCAAAAACTGTTACTTTTTGCAAGGTTTTGTCTATAACCCAATACTCTCGAACTCCAGCAGTCCGATATTTGAATGTTTTTACAACATAATCCATCCGTTCACTACTTGGAGATACAATTTCAATTATCCAATCCGGTGCTCCATGACACCCTTTTTCATCAAGAATTGATGGATTGCATATTACAGATAAATCCGGTTCGACATAATTTCTATCATCGTTATTCAAAAAAATGGAAAATGGTGCCAACATTGCCTGACAAGAACCTTTATTATTCATGATATGGCTCTGTACACTAAAAAATAAATATCCAAGTATATCTTGATGTGTTTTTGTCGGTGTTCCCATATCATAAATCTGTCCGTCTATTAATTCTGCACGCTGACCATCTGGTAAAGCCAAAATATCATCAACTGTATATTTATGTTGTTCTTTTGGTAATGGCATAACTAGGACCTCCCTTTTATTTATATTATCTAATTAACATTGGAACATTTACAGGTGGATTGCCAACTGAAAATATTTCAAAGTTACATTTCCATAGGTTTTAATTCTTTCTTCTCGTTATCATAAACAAATATTTGACGGCTCAGAATATCACTCGCTTGATTAAACATTTTATTTACATCTTTTAAAGAGCGAAGAATCCGTCTCGGCTGCACTGTTGATACAGGGTGAATTCGTACATCGTGAATACTTGTAAATGATACATAATAACTTCCGCCACAAATTTCTGCCAGTTTCTCTAATACTCCAGGATAAAACATTGCAATTGCTCCATTTTTCTTTTTCACTGTCGTAATTGTCGGTGCAAATAACGGATTTATCTTTTCAAACTTATATCCAAATGCCATAAACGCTCCCTGAGTATATGGTGGATCAATTAAATCTTCTGCACGCATGTACATACGCGGCGGTGCCCAGACATTCGTATTCCGTAATGCATCTTCCCATATCTCCCCATAATCCTTCTCCCACTTATCAATAAATGCTTTTTGGGCTTTCACAGTGCCTAATCCCATTTTTTCATCGTCATAAAGCAATACATATAATACAAGTGCAATATCACCAATCTTCTTGTATACACAATCCTTTAATTCATATTTATTATCGGTAAAATTTATTGGCCGGACAATCAGACGATTACGAATAAACTCATAATCTGTAATATTCTTCATAATCTCATCCGGACTGTAAAATGATGCCAGCTTAATATTTTCACTGATAATAAAATCAACTCTCTCCCAGCCATATTCCTGATATTCATTATATAACTCTTTGACAGAGAATCGGCAATAAGTATCTGTCCTGCCCTCTAATGTTACAGTTAAATTAAGAAAGTCACCGATTAACGTGTCCGATTCCACACGATTATATTTTACATTTGTATTTCGTATAAACTCTTTTTCGATATCACTTTCAGCGTTATATCCGTCGGGATAAAATTTATAATTTTCTTCGGAAATGTTCCATTTTTCATTCTTTAGTATATGTTTTTTTAATTCTTCCACAAATGTTAAATATTCCATTTGGTTCCTCCTATATATATATATGTTATATTGCTAAAAAATCTAAATCTAAAATTAATTATAACAATCTACTTTTATAATTTCTTCTGAAACAGGAACACAGTTTAGTTTTTTAGTCATAAATTCAAATAATTCTGCTTCGTATCCAGCCGAATATAAAAGCTGCATATTATTAATGTGGTCTACAACCATATAATTCTTACCGTTCTGTTGTATAAAATCCACTTTAAAAGCAGCCGTTAAAACTCCGTTCATTTGCTGAAAACGTTTAATACCTTTTACTTTTATATAATACTCTCCATTATCGTTCCAAAATTCATAATCCAAAGTATCACTTTCAGCAGGACTATATAATCTTTGTATTGCTTCCTCCTTCGAAAAGAAAATTTCGAAAATTAATTTTTGCCCTGCATTTTTATATGTTCCGTTTGAAAATGTACTATATCGATTCCAACGTTTTATAATAAGACATATTGAAATTATCATTAATAAAAAGAAAAAACATATCAGCAAACTAAATTTCAATTTTTCACTCACGTCTATGCCTCCCTATAATGAAATTAACTATTTTATTTACGTCTAATATATTTATGATAACTTCTTGTAATTCTATTGTCAATTCTCTTCTTAGTATAAAGACAGGGCATAAAACTATCTCTAATCTTATGCCCTGTCCATGGGTGAGTGTTTATATATAAGAGAATAACATTCTTATATATCTGAGTAATAAAATATATCTTAAACGCTATATTATTTACACAACAGACTAATTATCTTGCCTGTGTGTCATAATAAGCTACTGTAAGGTATTGTCCTGCGTGGATCTGATCTGATGTAAGTCCATTAATAGACATTACTTCATCAATATAGTCATAAATAGAATCGTAGTCATCACCTCTGTATTCTTTAGCGATTCCCCATAACGTATCACCTTCTTTGATCTCAATGCTCTTGTAAAATTTCTGTTCTGGCTGTTCACTCTTATCGTGGGCGGATACCAGATTGCTTCCAAGTGCAATACTTAATCCAGCAATCATAATAAATGCTACAATCCAAAGTGTTAATGTGTCTCTGTATGTCTTATGCGTTTTCGATTGACACTTTCCTGATTCTGTTCTTCCCATTGTTCTTTCTACTGCATATTCGTTACCCATTCTCATAACTTTTACACTCCTCTTTTTTGATTCCCTAACATGAAATTCTAAATTGTAACTATATCTTTTTGTAGTATCGAATGAATGTTCTCGAACTTTTGTTCGTGATTATATTATATCGAACAGTTGTTTGGATGTCAATATCTTTTTATAAAAATCCGAACATATTTTCTAAACATTTGTTTGCTTTTTAATATGCCCTGTGATAAAATATAACCATCAAATTAGAGGCTCTATATCAAGCCAACGAACGTTAATGAAACAATTTTGTACAGTTCTTATATAGTTTTACAAAAGGGCTTGTTGCTCTGTCATATACTGCTAAACTATAACTATCTAAAAGAGCTGGTGTGAATATACGGGAGGTTATTATAATTATGGCACAGGGTAAGATTACTCCAAAACAACAAGAGATTTTAGATTATATCAAATCACAGATACTGGAACGTGGATTTCCACCTGCAGTACGTGACATATGTGAAGCTGTTCATCTAAAATCTACTTCTTCTGTCCATTCTCATCTTGAGACTTTGGAGAAGAATGGATATATTAAGCGTGACCCGACAAAACCGAGGGCAATTGAGATTTTAGATGAGTCTTTTAATTTTAACAGACGTGAGATGGTCAATGTTCCGCTAATCGGTCGTGTAGCAGCCGGAGAACCTCTTCTGGCACAGCAGAATATCGAAAACTACTTTCCTATTCCGATGGAATTCATGCCGAATAATCAGACCTTCATGCTGACTGTTTGCGGTGAGAGTATGGTCAATGCCGGTATTCTTAACGGGGATATGGTACTGGTAGAACAACAGCAGACAGCAGATAACGGAGATATGGTTGTTGCATTGATCGATGATGGTGCAACTGTAAAGACTTTTTATAAAGAAGAGGGATTTATCAGACTTCAACCGGAGAACGACTTTATGGATCCGATCATCGTAAGAGACTGCCAGATTCTTGGCAAGGTGATTGGTGTATTTAGATTCTTTAAATAATTTTCATATTTTTAGTACGGCTTCAGCACTTGTGTATTTCATTGCACAAGTGCTTTTCCATAGTAACTCATAGGATTTCATTTTCACATCCTGCTTTCACTCCACTTTTATGCTCATATTGGAACCCTGGTATCTTTATTATAAAAACGGTATGACCTGTGATATGTACCCTCTTTACTGGACAATCAGTAAGGAGGGTATTTTTATGCGTTATAGTTATGAGTTTAAAATGATGTGTGTTGAATTGTATCATTCGGGTTCGTATCCTGACATCCCAGAGGGGCTGAATCCCAATACTCTCAAAAGGCATATACGAGAATGGTCCAGATTGGTTGATTTACATGGTCCAGAAGTTTTAAAACATAAGGTGTTTAATAAGGTATGGACACCCGAAGAAAAACTTGAACTGATTTCAAAGGTTATTGCAGGCACACCAAGAACGAAAGTTGCCATAGAAGCAGGCATTAATGCAGGACTGCTTTATCAATGGGTACACAAATATAAATTACAAGGATATAATGGATTGGTAGAAAGTAAAAGAGGACGACCAACAAAGGAACCGAGAATGAAAAAATCAACAAATCCATTACCTTTAACAGAATCGGAACGAGAAGAACTGATACGCTTGAGAACTGAAAATGAATATATCAAAGCCGAGAATGAAGTAATAAAAAAACGGATTGCCTTGAGGCAAGAAAAATGGGTTGCGCAACTCAAGGCGAAAAAGCAGCAATCATCAAAGAACTCAGAGAAAAAGGATATCAACTAAAGTATCTCCTAAAAGCAATGCATATGGCTAAATCTACTTACTATTTTGAGATTAACAGAAACGATATTGTTGCCGAACGCAATCAAGAAGTACTAGAAGAAATAAAAAATATTTTTGAGGAGAACAAACGCAGATATGGCGTAAGAAGGGTTCACCAGGAACTTATTAATCGCGGGTATCAGGTGAACCATAAGAGAGTTCAGCGTCTTATGCATGAATCAGGATTAGCCGGCAAACGACCAAAGGAAAAATATCATTCCTATAAGGGACAAGTTGGTAAGATTGCTGATAATATAATAGGCAGAGATTTCAGCACAACTTCGCCTTTACAAAAATGGACCACAGATGTGTCTCAATTCAATTTTTCATGGGGAAAGTGTTATATATCGCCAGTGCTAGATATGAATACAAACGAAATTATTTCATATGATTTATCTAGGACTCCTAATCTTGGCCAGATAGAAAGAATGCTAAATAAAGCTTTTGAAAAATTTCCTTCTGTCGAAGGATTAATATTTCATTCTAATCAGGGGTGGCAGTATCAGCATGTCAATTTTAGAAATGCCTTACAAGAACATGGCATTGTACAATCCATGTCACGGAAAGGTAATTGCTATGACAATTGTATTATGGAGACATTCTTTGGAAGATTGAAAAATGAGATGTATTATGGTTATGAGAAAGACTATTCTTCCTTCGAAGAATTCTCACAAGCGGTTGAAGAATATATAGATTATTATAATAACAAAAGAATTCAGGCAAAAACAAAATGGATGCCACCTGTACAATACAGGATAGCATCCATGTGTTCAGCCTAGTTCATAAATATGTGTCCAGGATTCTGGGTACATATCACTGCGCCATACCGTTTTTTATATTCCACTCTTCTGTTGTATCTAAATGATGTTGGGGTCAAAAGCCCCAACTATGATGCCTACGGATTGTTCCGTGCGTTGCACTCCCACAATCCTGGCATCATCTAAATTCATTTATTAAGATAATTCATTCATCTCAACGTCTTTTCCATCACTCCAGATTCTCTCTAGATTATAGAATGGACGGTTTTCTCTGTCAAAAATATGAATGATGATATCACCGTAATCCAGAAGTACCCATGTACCGCTGTTATTACCTTCCTGCTCTTTCAACTCATATCCGGCTTTATGCATCTTCTCTTCTACATTGTCAACAAGTGCACGTACTTGACTGTCACTGGTTCCGTTTGTTATAACAAAATAATCTCCAATGACAGATATCCCAGATATATCGATCACACGAATATCTTCACCCTTTTTCTCATCCAGTGCCTGATATGCTACGCGTGCCATTTCCAGTGCCTGATTCATTCTGTCTCCTCCTGTTATTTTAAATTTGCAGGAATGCGAGTGATTTTGTTGCCCGTCACCTATCGTGGACGCCATCGCCCATCGCATATCTGCTATTAATTATTAATGTTTGGAATAAAGTTCATTGTAATATTGATAAGTCTCTTCGGTTGTCTGATCAATTGGCATGTCCTGCGCTTTCAGATACACCAGGGAATCTCGCAAAATACGATATAGACACTTATCAATATCTTCAAATGCCAAATGTCTCACATCCATCATATTGGGCAGCTCTTTGCGCCCCGGCTCCATATAATCTGCAATATATACAATCTTTTCTAAAAGACTCATTCCCGGACGTCCTGTCGTATGAGAGCGAATTGCCATAAGAATCTCTTCATCTTCTATATCATACTTATCTTTCGCTAGATAAGCACCTAATTTTGCATGCAAGAGACTTGGATTCTTTCGTTCGATTTCTGAAATCTCCAGATTGTATTTTTCGCACATTTTTATCTTTGTATGTCCTGGAATGCATTTTGCGCAATCATGTAAAAGTCCGGCAAGTAAAGCCTTTTTCAAATCTGCGCCATAACGCATTGCCAGTGCTGCTGAAGTATACATTACCCCCTGTGTATGGCGATAGCGGTCTTCATCCAGTTCTTTCATTAATTTTTTACTGATTTTTTCGATTTCCTGATCCATACAGTCCTTCCTTTCTGATGTAAGCTTCGACTTCTGCCGGAATGTATTCTGACACAGGTTCTCCTGATTCTATAAGTTTTCTGATTTCATGAGACGATACGTGTTCTAAAGGCATTGCAAGGAACTTTATATATGCTCCATATTTTCCTTTAAGCATCTGTATCTGTCCATTTAAGGACTCTTTGGTCGCCGCCTCATCTCTGCACGCTGCAAGAATAATACATGCCTTAAAAAGTCTTTCCGGGTGTTTCCATGTTTCGATTGAAAAAAGGGAATCTGCTCCTATAATAAAATAAAATTCATCGTCCGGATACATTTTCCGAAAATGTTCCATCGTTTTATAGGAGTAAGATACTTTTTCCCGCTTCGCTTCATATTCCTGCAGATAAAACTGCTTATTAGCTTTTATTGCAATCCGGGTCATGGCAATTCTTTCATGAATATCTGACTCAATAGAAGACTGTTTTTTATGCGGAGGCATTCCATTTGGCATAAACCAGATCTGATCCAGATCGAACTGCGTAAGTGCAGTCCGGGCAAGATGTAAATGTCCATTGTGGATCGGATCAAATGTACCTCCCATAATTCCTATCTTCATAGATATCACCTCACTGATACCATACATTTTTTTGTTACTGCTTCTTCTGATATCATTTACGGAAGGACAATCTTCTTATTCTTATCTTTTCCTTCTTTATAAAGAACAATTTTTTTGCCGATCACCTGAACAACCTGAGAATGTGTACGCTCTGCCAGCATACTTGCCAATTCTTTTGGATCGTCTGCACAGTTCTTCAGAACACTAATCTTAATCAGTTCTCTTGCTTCCAGTGCCTCAGCGATTGCTTTTGTAAATTCTGGTGTCATACTGCTTTTTCCAATCTGAAAGATTGGATCCATAGTCATAGCCAGACCCTTTAAATATGCTCTCTGCTTCGTTGTCATAACGTGATTTTAATTTCCTTTCTATTTTATTTGTAATAATCGAACTGAAGGCCATACATTTTCACAGTATCTCCTTCTTCTATTCCAAGTTCTTCAAGCTGCTCCAGGATTCCTGTATCCTTTAAGAACTTCTGGAAGAACGCAAATCCTTTTTCCGAATCCAGGTTCGTGTAACCAAGCATCTTCTCAATCTTTGGTCCTTCTACTATATACATATCGTCTTCTTTCTCAACTGTATATGGAAGATCCAGATTAATAAGTTCTTCATCTGGGAAGTACTCAGGCTCGAAGATAATTGGCGCAACATCCAGCTTCTCGATCTCAGTAGAAACATAATAAAGAAGTTCTTTGATTCCTGCTCCTGTAACACCAGAAATTGGAAATACTTTGATTCCCTGTGGTTCGAATTCTTTTTTCAAACGTTCTACCGGATTTTCTGACTCACCATCATCGTAAATCAGGTCTATTTTATTCGCTGCAATGACTTGTGGACGGCTTGCAATCTCTGCATTGTATGCATGTAGTTCTGCATTGATCTTATGAATATCATCCACTGGATCACGCCCTTCACTTCCTGCTGCATCTACAACATGAATCATCATCTTTGTACGCTCAATATGTCTCAAAAACTCATGTCCAAGTCCGATACCTTCAGATGCTCCCTCAATAAGTCCCGGAATATCTGCGATAACAAATCCATTTGCGCCTTCAAGATCAACAACTCCAAGGTTCGGATTGAGTGTTGTAAAGTGATAATTTGCAATTTTCGGCTGTGCATTGGTTACTCTGGAAAGAAGTGTAGATTTTCCGACATTCGGGAAACCTACCAGTCCAACGTCAGCGATTACCTTAAGCTCAAGTTTTACCATCAGCTCTTTTGCCGGCTGTCCAGGCTGTGCATACTTCGGAATCTGCATAGTCGCTGTCGCAAAATGCTGATTTCCAAGGCCTCCTTTTCCACCTTTTAAGATGACCTGACGTCTGTTGTCTCCAGACATATCGGCAATGACCTTGCCTGACTCAGCCTCTTTGATGACAGTCCCTTCAGGAACTTTCAATACGATATCATCAGCGTCTTTACCATGGCATCTCTTCTTTCCGCCTGGTTCACCGTCTTTCGCTGCATATTTTCTGCGGTGTCTGTAATCCTGAAGAGTATTCAATCCTTCGTCTACTTCAAAGATTACATCTCCGCCACGACCACCGTCACCGCCGTCCGGTCCGCCGTTGGGAACATATAATTCTCTTCGGAAACTGACGTGTCCATCGCCACCTTTTCCGGATCTGATCGATATTGTCGCTCTGTCTGCAAACATGTTCTTTCTCCTTTTTTATAATAAAATGCTGTTTTATGATAAAGAAAAAAGATGCTGCACATAACTAACAACTAGCATCAGTTATATTGCAGCATCTTTTGCTCATTCTTAATTATGCTACTGGATAGATAGAAACCTGTTTCTTATCTCTTCCTTTTCTTTCAAATCTTACAACGCCATCAACGAGAGCGAATAATGTATCATCTCCGCCACGTCCTACGTTAAGACCTGGGTGAATCTTTGTTCCACGCTGTCTGTAAAGGATATTACCAGCTTTTACAAACTGTCCGTCAGCTCTCTTAGCACCAAGTCTCTTAGACTCGGAATCTCTACCGTTCTTTGTAGAACCAACTCCTTTTTTATGAGCAAAAAACTGAAGATTTAAGTTCATCATGGTTGTTACACCTCCTCGAAAGTTAAATCAATATATTCTTCGTAGTTCTCGTCATCAGCCATTCCTTTGAGTCCGAGAATCATCGTGTTCAGAAGAAGTCCGGCTTCTTTAGAAGGATTACCTTCCAGATGCCAGGAAATCATGCCTGTCTCTTCATCAGAAAATACAGAAAATGCATCTTCTGTATAAAGTTCAATTGCATTCATCGTATTGATAATCAATACCGATGCTGCTGCACACACAATATCCTGTCCTGGATCTGCATATTCAGCATGTCCCTCTGTCTGAAATCCTGTACATTCTTCCTTCTCATTTTGATAAATGACTACATGAATCATGGATAATCTCCAAAAATTAATTATGCATTAATCTTCTCGATCTTAACTGCAGTGTACTGCTGTCTGTGACCGTTTTTCTTATGGTATCCAGTTTTTCTCTTATACTTGTAAACGATAACTTTTCTTGCTTTACCGTTCTCAACTACAGAAGCTTCAACTGTTGCACCTTCAACAGTCGGATTACCAACCTTTAATCCGTCGTTGCTTACTGCGAGCACCTGGTCGAAAGTATAAGTCTCTCCAGCCTCAACACCAAGCTTCTCTACTTTAATGATATCGCCTTCAGCTACTTTGTACTGTTTACCACCTGTTGCTATAATTGCGTACATATGGCACCTCCTATTATCATTACTCGCCAATTACGGTGTCTGCAAAATAATTTTGCAAGACTTTAAAACCTCATTGTGCGGCATACCTGTATATATTAGCATATGATTTTTCAAAAATCAAGTCTTTTTCCAAAAATTCAAAAATAATTTTCATCGCTTATCAAAAACTGCAGAACCGTTCACAATTAATGTGTAATTATAATCCCAGTAATTTTACTGCTGTCCCAGCAAAAATCTGATTTCGTTCTTCCTCTTCCAAAGGCATTTCCTTCAAAATCTCTACAAACTTTTTCTGATCTGCCCACGGAGAATCAGTTCCAAACACAATCCTGTCTGCACCGTGTTCGCGTACCATACGAAGAAACTGTTCTTGCGGCATACGGTCAAGAATCACACCTGTATCGAAATAAACATTTCTTCCAACCAGCCGTTCTTCCACCTCACTCCAGAGCTCATTACCACCCATGTGCGCAAGCACCAGTTTCTCTGGTTCCACTTCATTCAATACTTCTTCTGCCATGGCCGGCGTGCAGTGTATATTATCCGGACACTTCGGATCTTGACCTGCATGCACGCTGATTATCAGTCCAAGCTCAGTAGCATAGGAAATAATTCTCTTATAACGGATATCGTTAAAATAAGTATCCTGATAATCCGGATGAAGTTTGATTCCTTTCATGCCCATATCCTGAATCTGTCTCAGTTCTTCTTTATAATTCTCACTTTCCGGATGCAGACTTCCAAAAGAAATGAGTGTCCCTTCCTGAAAATGTGTTGCAAATTCATTGATTGTATGAAACTGACCTGGTCTGGTTGCAATCGGAAGCACGATAGAATGATCAATACCTGCCTGTTTTGTAGATTCTTTTAGTCCTTTCCATGTTCCATCGGTAAACGGATTCATGTCACCGACTGTCTTTGACAGGAAATCAATTGTTCTTGCAGCAATTTTATCTGGAAACATATGCGTATGAAAATCTATGATCATAGTTTCTCCTTTAAATTCTTGTATTTACAAAAATGTCATAAATTGCTTTAATTGCTGCATCAAAATCGTGATTTCTCACACCAATGATAATATTCAGCTCACTGGAACCCTGATCGATCATCTTTACGTTAACATTTGCATGTGCCAGTGCTGAGAATATTCTTCCGGAAGTTCCTCTTGTGGCACGCATACCGCGTCCTACAACCGCGATCAGCGCAAGATCTGATTCCAGTTCCAGGAAATCCGGTTCAACTGCACGATGGATTCCCGCAATCACTTTCTGCTCTCTCTCAGCAAATTCGTCCTGATGAACGAAGATTGTCATAGTGTCAATTCCAGATGGCATATGTTCAATAGAAATTCCATTATCTTCAAATACTGTCAGAACTTTACGACAGAACCCTACCTCTGAGTTCATCATGGCTTTTTCGACTGTAATGGAGGCAAAATCCTTCTTACCAGCCACACCAGTGATCGTAAATCTCGGTTTCTGGCATGTTGCTTCAACAATCAGAGTTCCCTTGTCTTCCGGAGCATTCGTATTCCGGATGTTGATTGGAATTCCTTCTCTTCTTACAGGGAAGATTGCGTCTTCATGAAGAACTGTTGCACCCATGTAAGACAACTCACGAAGCTCTCTGTAAGTAATCACGTCGATTGCCTTTGGATTCTTGATAATACGCGGATCTGCAATCAGGAAACCTGATACGTCTGTCCAGTTCTCATACATATCTGCATGTACTGCTCTTGCTACGATAGAACCTGTAATATCAGATCCTCCTCTGGAAAATGTATGGATTGTTCCGTCCGGATTAGATCCATAGAATCCAGGAATGACTGCCCGCTCTGTATGCGCCAGTCTCTCGGATAATACTTCGTTTGTCTTCTCAGCGTCAAATTCTCCTTCTTCATCAAAGAAAATGACTTCAGCTGCATCAATAAATTCATATCCCAGATAAGCTGCCATGATAATACCATTCAGATATTCTCCTCTGGAAGCAGCGTAATCTCTCCCGATCTTTTTGCTGAAATTTTCCCGGATCGTCTTAAATTCATCGTCCAGAGAGATCGTAAGCTCCAATCCATTAATAATAGAATCATATCGATCTTTGATAACTTTCAGGATTTCTTCAAAATCCTCTTCTCTGTCATCATCTAAAATTGCCTGTCCGTAACATTTATACAAAAGGTCTGTCACTTTTGTGTCACCAGAATGACGCTTTCCAGGCGCTGACGGAACCACATAACGTCTTGTCTCTTCTTTTCGGATAATAGCTCCTACTTTTTTGAACTGAGCAGCACTGGCCAGTGAACTTCCTCCGAATTTTACGACCTTTATCATCTTTTTTGTATTCCTCCACATAACATAATCTAGTAATGCTGAATAATTTATCATCCTATGAAAAAACTATCTTCTGATATATTACATTATTTTTCAAGCATCTGCAATGGAATATCTGTATTAAATACGACTCCATTTATGCCCACCTTTCGTGCACCTTCCACATTTTCAAGTCTGTCATCAAAGAACAGTGCCTGTTCCGGAACGATTTTATAACGCTTAAGAAGTATCTCATAAATCTTTGGATCCGGCTTCATACATTTCTCTTTCCAGGAAAATACCCCTCCGTCAAATGTTTTCAAAAAGCTTAATTGCTCCTCTGACTGACAGTACATTTCGTCGGAATAATTGGACAGATAGTACATTTTCATTCCTTTTTCACGAATATACGAAAGCCAACGTTCTGTTACCGGATACGGGACAATGGCCGCGCCAAATCCTTCGAACACTTTGCGGATATCTTCTTCGATTTCCGGATCATTTTCAATAAACGAGTCAAGCCACTCCTGTGTCGTGTAAAGTCCGGAATCACCTTTATCCCAGTCATCACTGCGAAATACTGCATCTGCCACACGGTCAAACATCGCACCTTCATAACCAAGATCATGAAGATAGTCCTCCCACGCAAAATGTATCAATACATTTCCAATATCAAAAATTACGGTATCAATATTTTCTGTCAGGTAATTATCCATAATTGTCTCTCCTTCTTTCAAGAGCGCCTCGGCATTCTCGCAAAAAATCCTCTGTTAATCTTTATGAATAACATCAGCAAACTGTGCGTTTGCGGCTTTTGCAAGATCTTCAGGCAACAAAGTCAATTGCATGCCCAGCTTTCCACCGCTGACATGCATATGCTCCAGTTCTTTTGCATCTTCCTGGATCACTGTCGGAAACTGTTTCTTCATTCCGATTGATGTACAGCCTCCCCGCACATATCCGGTCACCTTTGTCAATTCTTTCAGATGAAGCATCTCCAGTGATTTTTCACCTACAACTTTTGCAGCCTTCTTAAAATCGATTTCTTCCTCGATAGGAATAACAAAGACATAATGTCCACCGCTTTTTCCTGTTGTTACCAGTGTCTTGTATACATATTTATGATCATACCCTAACTTATCTGCAGTCTCAATACCGTCTGAAAATTCATCACATTCATATTCTTCATATTCATATGGAATCTTCATACGATCCAACATACGCATGGCATTTGTCTTTACTTCTTTTTTACTCAAGTCAATCACTCCTTGTCTTATTGAACAAAGAATGCGCCTCGGCACATTCTCGCTGTAAAAAACACGTCAAACTACTCTTTCTAACTAAGAACAGACCATCGGTGTCCCAAGTGCCTCAAGGGGCACCAGTTTTCCAGCCTCGTCCCTTGCATATACATCGAGGCGATTATAGAACAACGGTGCATCTTCCTGCCCAATATATTTCAGAAATGTTTCCATTACAAGATCTGGTTTCAAGTTCTGTTCGCTACCGGTTGCCAGATATAGATATATATATTCTTCCTTTATTTCTGACCCGTAAATCATCGGCTTAATATCAACTTCTTTTTCGCTCTTCTTTGTCTTCTTCCAAACCAAAATCTGCTCCTGACTTAAGAACTCCTCCCAGGATTCTTTCCATTCAGACGGAATCTTTCTTCGAACATCAGAACTCTTTCCTGATTCCAGTAAAAACACCTGATAATCGGAGGCTGCCGTAATCGTCATACCACTGGCCTTTTTCTCCTCGGAAATCTGCACCATACTTACCATCTCAATTCCTTCTACGCTGACTGCATTCATTCGGGCCACCGCTTCTTTTGAATCAATCGGCTCTGTCAATTCAATATCCAGATATTCTCCGTCACTGGTAAGGCCGATTCCCAGTGGCTGAGCAAATGACATGATCATATGCGGACTGTATCCGCCGCTGAACGCGATCGGTATGTCTGCCCGCCGCATCACTTTTTGAAAGAAACGCATAACATCCAGATGTCCGATAAATTTCATACATCCGTATTTTCGAAATTTAATTCTTGCCTTCAACACAGACACCTCCTCCCCATCTTGCGGCACCACAGCCGGAACACTGCATTCTGCAGTTCGGTGTTACTTCTCCTTTCATAGCTTTGTCCCATTCTTTTCTCAAGAATTTTTTCGTAACACCAATATCAATGAAATCCCACGGGAACACTTCATCTTCATAACGTTCTCGTAAATTGTAAAATCCAATATCAATTCCAGTATTTTCAAATGCCTGCATCCATTTATCATTGTCGAACTGATCACTCCAGGAATCGTAAATAGCTCCCAGACGATATACTTCCTCAATCAGTTTTCCGACCTTTCGGTCGCCTCTGGCAAGGATACCTTCCAGAACAGTCACTTCTGCATCATGCCAGTT
Source organism: Dorea formicigenerans (assembly GCF_025150245.1). Lineage (NCBI taxonomy): Bacteria > Bacillati > Bacillota > Clostridia > Lachnospirales > Lachnospiraceae > Dorea > Dorea formicigenerans. Next base: position 1,521,244 of record NZ_CP102279.1, on the reverse strand, counting down.
GTACTTCAGACTCTTACGGTTAAGCTGATCTTGAAATGCATGTTTCACAATGGCAGCTCTTGCAATATATTCTGTATTTTCATACATCGGCGCCCACTGGAATGGAGTGAACGGTTTCGGAATAAAGAAAGAACTACTGGCTGTGATCTGACATTTTCCATTGCGCTGATCCTTTGGAATCTCATAGTAGCGTCTCGCAATTTTATCTGCCAGAACCGCAATCTCTTTCATATCTTCTTCAGTTTCCGTCGGAAGTCCAAGCATAAAGTAAAGTTTTACCTTGTTCCAGCCCCCGTCAAATGCCTGTCCTGCACCACCGAGAATATCCTCTTCCGTAAGTCCTTTATTAATCACATTCCTCATTCTCTGGGAACCAGCCTCCGGTGCAAATGTCACACTGCTTTTCTTAATATCCTGGACACGTTCCATAACATCCAGAGAAAAGGCATCAATTCGAAGAGACGGCAGAGAAATATTGATCCCTTTTCCTTTGAATTCGTCAATCAGAAAGTTTACAAGCTCCTTTAGCTGACTGTAATCACTGGAACTTAAGGAACTTAGTGAAATCTCTTCATGCCCGGTGCTCTTTAACATCTTATAAGCATACTTTTTCAAAACCTCTACATCTTTTTCTCTGGTCGGACGATACAACATTCCTGCCTGGCAGAAACGGCAGCCTCGGATACAGCCACGCTGGATCTCAAGTACAACACGGTCCTGCGTCGCACGAATAAATGGAACAACCGGATTCTCCGGGTAGACAGCCTCACTCATATCCATTACAAGCTGCTTCTTAATCTTTTCTTTTGCATTTGGATGATTCGGTACAAATGAATCAATCGTGCCATCTTCTTTATATGTTACATCATAAAACGCCGGAACATAGATACCTTCTACCTCTGCAGCCTTCGCCAGATAATCCCATCTGCTTCCACCATTTTTCTTATTTTCTTTGTAAATATCTAAGAGCTGGTCATAAACCGTTTCTCCTTCACCGATATAAAACATATCAAAAAATTCTGCAATTGGTTCCGGATTATAGGTGCAAGGACCGCCGCCAATTACAATTGGATCATCCTCCGTCCTTTCTTTCGCGTGAAGTGGAATTCCACTCAGATCCAGAATCTGCAAAATATTCGTATAGCACATTTCGTACTGGATTGTAATACCAAGAAAATCAAACTCTTTCACTGGATCCTGAGATTCCAATGCAAAAAGAGGAATATGTTCCTCGCGCATCACCTTGTCCAGATCTACCCACGGAGAATAAACACGCTCACACCACACATCCTCACGGCGGTTGAACATGTCATAAAGAATCTGGATGCCAAGATGGGACATTCCAATTTCGTAGACGTCCGGAAAACACATAGCGAACCTGACATCTACCTTTTCCGGGTCTTTCATGACCGAATTATACTCGCCTCCGATATAACGGGCAGGCTTCTCGATTTTTAGTAATATTTCATCATTTAAAGCAAGCTTTCTCATTAAATCTCCTCGATTCTTTATGCAATATACACAAAGAAATTCTTACTGTTTTTTCTTGTAAAATCATAAATTTTCGTTGTTTTTTGTAACTGTTTTTTTGCTGTATTTTAGTCTATTCTAGAGTGAAAATCGTAAATTACTACAAAACTTCCAAAATTCTAAACACTGACTGACGTTTAGTAATGGTTAACAATATATAATAATATATGGTAATCAGATAATAGTCAATTAAATTCGATTGCATATTTTCCCACATATTATTCACTATCGGTTACATCCAGGATTTCCTGTCAAATCTTAGCATAATCTACTGTTACCCATGCACTTTTCTCCTCACAAGATAAAAGCAAATAACTTGCATCGCAATTGTAATGAGCCATGATGCCGGATATGAAATAAACAGAAATGCCAGCGAACGGTGAGCCGGGAACAACCAGAACACCCATACAATTCTTGTTCCCACTGTACCAATAACGGATAAGATCATCGGTACTGTTGAACGATCCATACCACGGAGTGCCCCTGGAAAAAGATCCATAATTCCGCACAGGAAATATGTCACGGTGGTATATGCAAAAATTTCTATACCACAACGGATTACTTCCGCCTCTTCTGTATATAATCTCAGAATCTCTGCTCCAAATAAATAAACTCCGCCTCCTAATACAAGCGATACGACAACCGTCAGAATTAGGCAATCAATCAATATTTTATCCATACGTTTCAGTTTTCGCAGTCCATAGTTCTGACTGGTAAAGCTCATACATGCCTGTGTGATTGCATTGACAGAGACATATAAGAATCCAAAAATATTATTTGCTGCTGTATATCCGGCCATAGTCGTTGAACCAAATGAATTCACCGAAGATTGAAGCAATGCATTTGAAAAATTAATTACAGTACTTTGAATTCCAGCCGGGATTCCAACCTGGCAGATTGGTTTCAGATATTCCTTCCGTATCTTCAAGCGGGAAAATCGTAACTGGTAGCTGCTCTTAGTTCTGTATAAACAACCAATTACCAGTACACAGGAAATAAATTGTGAAGTCACCGTTGCAATTGCAACTCCTGCCACGTCCAGATGGAATACAATAACAAGCAACATATTTAAGCACGCATTGACCACTCCGGAAATAATCAGGAATATCAGCGGCCGTTTCGTATCTCCGACAGCTCTTAATATGGCTGCGCCGTAATTATAAAGCATAAAAAAAGGCATACCCAGGAAATAAATTCTCATATACAACGTTGCCTGATCAATAACATCAGAAGGGGTACCCATAATCTCAAGCGCAAGTCTTGAAAAAAATAATCCCACAAAAATCATAATAATTCCACTGATCAAAGCAAACATCATCGCTGTATGAACGGTCTCGGACATCTCTTCATGCTTTCCCGCTGCATAATATCGGGCAGCTAATACATTTGCACCAAGAGAAATACCAATAAATAAGTTTGTAAAAAGATAAATAAGCGCTGTCGTTGCCCCTACTGCCGCAAGAGACTGGCTTCCACTGAATCTTCCTACGACTACAATATCCACCGCATTGAACATTAACTGCAGCATACCGGATAACATCAACGGCAATGCAAATGATATTAACTTGTCCATGATTGATCCATTACACATATCAATCTCGTATTTGTTTTCCCTGCTCATAATTTTCTTCCTTTTTATTATCCTCTATATGAAAATAAACGCCTGTGTTTTTAGCTCAGAAAAGACAGCAAAGCATGATTTCATTACTTTACTGTCTCTCATTTTGCAATTCATAATAAATCTTCAAAAAAAATCCTTACTTCACCAGATATACAGAGGCATTTGCCACGCCAAGCGCCTCTGCTTCTTCATGGCTGTTCACATAGATATCAATGTGATTCTGCTTAATCGCTCCACCACAGTCTTCTGCTGTAAATATATGTCCTCCGATGATAACTTTTGTTCCGTATGGAATTACACTTGGATCAACTGCAATGGTTCTTCCTTCTGCCACACGGCTTCCTGTTGCTGTAATTCCATCTGCTTTATTACAACACTTTTCGCATGCGCAGTAGTATGTAATCTTAAAATTTCCAAGACATGTACCATACATATCTGTCGTTGCATTGACTTCTCCAATGCCTCCATCAACAACTACCTCATTATCCTCCAATATACGAGTTGCCCACACTGCATTTTCCGTATTGACAGTGCCACTGATAATTCCGGCTTTCGTGTTGGCTGCCTCAATCGTTTTTCCATCGCCAGCATACATGACTACATGGTAAACATGTCCTGCTTTTGCGTAGAAAATCAGATCTCCCGGCTGGGCATCTTCCACAGGAATCTGTGTCCCATACTGACTCTGATCTTGTGCAACTCTTGGAAGTTCATATCCGTATGCCTTATAAATCTGCTGCACAAATCCAGAACAGTCTGCCCCTTCTGTCAGACTGGTTCCTCCCCAGACATATGGATTACCTATAAACTGAGACGCATATTCCAAAATAGATTCTCGAACTGCTCCATTCGGAGTTCCTTCTTTTGTAGACGTCAGTGTATAGTAAAGTGCCTGATTCTCTTCTGGCGATATAATTTCTTCTGCAGTCTGATAGTGATCCTCACCTGTAATCTCCACCTGTGTGGTTACTTCATCTCCAGTATTCAGATATTGTCTTGCCACAAATCCACGCACATCTGCGGACTCCACATATACCCAGTCAGAATCCGCATCTGCAAGCACATAACAAAGCGCTCCCTGATTCATCGTTCCCACGATTCTGGATTCTGTACCTTTGCCCTCACGTACATTCAGCATCGTCGCATTTACCGTCGCATAATTCTTATCTGCAACAGTTTGATTTACCGTTGCACGCAGATACGTATATGCCTGATTTTCCAGTGGTGAAACTAATGTCTGGGCAATTGCTGCCGTTCCTTCAATTCCAGTATATTCAGTCCCATTCTCTGCTGCAGTTTTCTTTGCTTCTTTTTGATAAACTTCCAAAAGTTTCTGCGCTGCATTGCTGGTATAAACTTCTGATGCTTTCACAAATCCTCTGACATTACCGGACTCTACGTAAAGCCAGCCATTTTCTTCTTCTTTTAAAATGTAAAGAAGACCATTCTTATCAAGTTTACCAATGTAACGGACCTGCTCAGCATTCTGATCTGTTACATTCTCGTTTAGTGTCACATCGTCTTCTGTCTGTTGCTGTTCGGTAATAGGCTCTGCGTGAATTGCTGCTTTTTTATTCTGCTCTGCCTTTTCGTAAATGGCATTTAACTTTTTTGCTTCTTTTTTCGCAGCCTTTTTATCTGCTTTCAAAGACTCATCTGATGTGTCGGCGGTTCCATCTATTCCTTCCGGAATGGATTCTCTGACATACAGATTATCCTTTGCAAATGCATAAGTTCTCGCAACTGTCCAAAATCTGAAATCATCAATAATCTGTGGAAGTTTTACAATCTGCTGCCTGGAAATTAAATCCTCATTACTTGCTGTTTCTGTATTCTCAGTTTGAACAGCTTCCTCCTGATTAGCTTGCCCATTCTGATCTGTCTCTGTATTTTCTATATTGTCAGCAGGAGTTTCCGGTTCATCCGGCTCACTCGGTTCTGTCGGTGTTGTCGGTATTTCCGGTTCACTCGGTTCACTCGGTTCACTCGGTTCTGTCGGTGTTGTCGGTATTTCCGGTTCGCTCGGTTCTACGGGTGTTTCCAGTTCTGTTACTCGTTTTCCGGTTGTCGGATCTACCTTCTGTCCAGTCGTCACATCTTTCAGAAACTTATCGGTGTCCAGCTTCACCTCATTGCGCTGAATCATTCCAAGTACTACTTCAGATACTTTTACCAAAGTTTCTGAACCATCGACTTTTTTAGCCAGTACATTTTGTACCCCTGCCTGTTGTTCCATCGTACTGTCCGGTGTATTATCGTCTGCAAGTACTGAGACCGGTGTGCCAAATGTCATACCAACTGCCAGAATCCCTGCCAATGTCTTTGTTCCTTGTTTTTTTATAATGTTGGTCTTTTTAGTTTTCACAAGTTGTACCTTCTTAACTATTTAATAAAATGCTGAGGAAATTTTCTCAACCATAATGCCAGCGAATAGCTTTATACTCTCAGCTGGCATCTGAATAATAACACATTATACACCATTTATTCTTAAATAAAAAGCTTATCGGAAATTTTCATACTTATTTCACAGTTTGCAGACATCAGCTTCCGGATTTTTTCAGACCGAAATCCAATGACTTTCAAAGTTACATATTATTTTTACCTGTACCTGCTACGCTCTCTCCGCCATAGCTTTCTGAATCTCTGCCTCGCAGCTTCTCATTGCAAGAATCGTCTTCTCAAATAACTCATCCAGCTCCCAGCCAAGATTCTCGGCACCCTGACGGATTACGTCTCTGGAACAGCCTGCCGCAAATTTCTTATCTTTGAATTTTTTCTTCAGGCTCTTTACCTCCATATCCATTACGCTCTTAGAAGGACGCATCAGTGCCGCTGACCAGATCAGTCCTGTCAGCTCATCGGCCGCAAATAATACTTTTTCCATCTCATGCTCTGGTTTTATATCACAGCAGATTCCATATCCATGAGAACAGACAGAATAAATCATATCCTCACCAACTCCACCTTCTTTTAACAAATCTGGTGCTTTAATACAATGCTGTTCTGGATACAATTCAAAATCAATATCATGGAGCAGTCCGACCTGTCCCCAGTATTCTTCTTCCTCACCGTATCCAAGTTCTTTTGCATACCAGCGCATCACGCCTTCTACAGTCAGTCCATGTTGAATATGAAAAGGCTCTTTGTTGTATTTCTCCAGTAATTTTAGTGCCTCGTCTCTTGTAATCTTACTTGTTCTCATCTAATGTAACGCCTCCTGCATCTATCTTTTTTCTGTGGTCTATTGTAGCACAATTTATCTGATTTTCAAATAATGCAAAAAGAAAGAATCTGTTGATTGTGGCTTGCAGATTCTTTCTTTAATACTTCATGTTTTATATATACTTTTTTAATTCTTCTTACTGCTCTTTTTAGAATTGCTTTTTTTTGAAGAACTGCTATTCTTCGAAGAAGTGCTGTCACTTTTCTTTGAGCTGTCTGCATCAGATGTTGCTTCACTCTTCGCATCAGATGTTGAACTGCTGCTTGTATCTGTCAGGGCTGAGCCGCTGCTCTTATACTTTTCTACATCTTTTGCCCAGAAATCAACATACTTCTCACCGTTCTGTAATGCAACGCCTTTTGCCTTTGCCATCTCTGAAACTGTCACGAGCTGATAGCCTGCTTCTTCAAGTTTTGGAATCAAGACAAGTGCCGCATCAATAGATTCTGTATGGATATCATGCATCAGAATAACATCTCCATCCTGTACATCATTCATAACCGTATCAATGCTTGACTGCGCATTTCTTGTCTTCCAATCCAGGGTATCAATACTCCATAAAATCATTGGCAGTCCTACAGAAGATCTTACCGTATCATTGATTGCACCATAAGGTGGTCTCATGACGGTTGCCGTGGATCCTGCTGCCTGTTGGATCAGATCGTTCGTTGTACCAATCTGATTTGCGATCTTATCTGCACTGAGCTTTGTAAGCTGCGGATGGTCATAAGAATGGTTTCCTAATTCACAACCAGTTTCTTTCATCTTCTTTACAAAATCTTCTTTTCCCGGAATATTCTTTCCTTGCATAAAAAATGTTGCATGTGCATTATACTTCTCTAACTGAGCCAGAAGCTCTCCGGTTCGTTCTCCCGGTCCGTCATCAAATGTAAGCGCCACCATCGGTTTACTCGCATCAATATTGACATCTCCTTTTGATTTCAGTTTACCTTTTTTGGAAAATGTACATTTTGCAAGACCTACCTGAACTTCTCCGGTCGCCATAATTCCACTATTGTCAAAATAATAATCATCATCTTCAATGGTCTGCCAGCCAATGACTGCCGCACCATTATCCCCTAGATAATATGTTCCGTCATCAGTTTTCTTCCATCCGGTCTGCATAACACCGTCTTTATTGAAGAAATATGTTGCATTATTGATGGTCTGCTTTCCGGTTACTTTATTACCATCTGCATCAAAATAATAAGTCTTACTTTTGGAAACCACAAAATCATTCATTACATATGTACCATCGTACTTCTTAAACTTGTCTCCATCCCATGTTCCTGTTGGATTTGTCACAACAAATGTACCGCCTTCAACTGTCAGTCTGACTTTATGTTTCCATTCATTCTCCAGCTTTTTCTGGATATCGGAATTCATCTTAATCGTGATCTTGTATTTTCCTTCTGTATCAGTCTTGGCATCTGTGGAAATCTCATAATTCTTTCCAGCTCTCAGTTCATTAATGAAATCTGCAACACTGTAACCCTTTTTCTTATCCAGCCATACTTTGGCAGCTTTTTTCTCGTCCTCTGATGTTGCCGTAGCTGTAAGATTTACCGGATCCTGACTGTTCTGTTGTATTTCAATCTTGTCTGCTTTGAGCGTAACTTCAGTCTTAACACCAATCACTCCGGCAAACTTTAATATTCCGGTCAAGACCAGACATGCAAGTACTAAACAGGCTGCCAAAATCAGGATTTGATTCCTCTTCTTTCTCTTTCGGTGGTTTTTAAGGGTTTCATGTCTTTCACTTCTGCTATCATGCCCTTTCAGATCATCCGATTTTTTCTTTGAATGGTTTCCATGGATTCTTCTATTCTCATGAGAAATCCAATCATCGTCTTCGTCATGGTCAGAATACCTCTCCGAATCTTCTGCTTCTGTTCCGTAATCTATATAATCATCATCCAGATTATAATCTTCGTCCAGATTATAATCTTCATCCAGATCATAGTCTCCATAGTCTTCATCGTCATCTAATCCACTGTCTTCATCGTCCAGATCATAGTCTTCACCAAAAGCATATCTCTGATCTTCATCTATATTAAATTCATCTTCATCTCGAAATTTACTCATAGGTATTCTTTCTCCACTTTTCCTTTTCTTATTCTCAGTTAAGTATAGCTCAGTTCGACATTTTTCTCAACGGGATAGTTATTAGGAATTTCTTAAGGTTTTGTTACAACTTATTACAACCTGTTACAATGATTTCCAAATTTCCTGAATATCCGTATCTTTTGTAATTTCATTGGCTATATCACTGCTGCTCATATGAAATACTTCCTGTTTTTGTTTATCTATTGTTAAAAATGCAGCAAACATCAATGCACACAAAAAAAGGCGGATTCCAAATGTTCCGCCTTTTGTATCTTCATTTATATCCTCTTGTGACTTTCCATACAGGTAATGATATGCATTTGCATATCTTGGGTGTACTGCAGGTATCGTCCTTCTATCATTATACAGAGCCCTTGTCTGCTCCAAAAGCTCCTGCCTGCGTCTTTCTGCATCATTCATAGCTTCCTCCACCTTATTCATTATTGAACATTTATCGCTTTCTTAAATCTATGAACTTACTTATGCACCTATACCTGCAAGGAATCTATTTCTGCAATAACTGATTTGTAATATCTTCCCATGTAATTCCTTTTTCCACCATCAGTACCATAGCATGATAAAGGAAATCTGCCATTTCCGTTTTCAATTCTTCCGGATTTGGATTTTTGGAGGCAATCACAATGCCGGTTGCTTCTTCTCCAATCTTCTTCAGGATCTTATCCTGTCCCTGTTCAAAGAGATAATTTGTATAAGACCCCTCCTTTGGATTATTTTTTCTGTCAATAATTGTCTGGTAAACATGTTCGAACACCTGTACCGGGCTCTTCTCATTATTATCACTTCCAACAATAGGCTGGAAGAAACAAGTTGGATTTCCTGTGTGACAAGCTGCTCCCACCTGATCGACTTTTGCAAGGAGCGTATCCAGATCGCAATCTATTGTCAGTGACTTCACATACTGAAAATGTCCGCTTGTCTCTCCTTTCAGCCAAAGCTTCTGTCTGCTTCTGCTGTAATAAGTCATGCGCCCGGTCTTAACCGTCTGGTTAAATGCTTCTTCATTCATATACGCCAGCATCAGCACTTCTCCTGTCTGGTAATGCTGTACGATGACCGGAAGAAGCCCCTGTGGATTTTTCTTAAACTGCGAGAACTCCATGATACTTTCAAATGAAGTCATCTGAATATCTTCTTTTTCGCAGAGTTCTTTAAAATCATTAAAATTCATTTCCGGCTGACTGATATATCGTCCAGACAGACCTTTGACTCCTTCGGATTTTAAAATTTTAAATAATTCCAGTTCTTCCATCGTATCAGTCACAATGACACATGGAATGTCTGTAACTGCCACAACAGAGTTCAGATCCAGTCTGTGCATAAAAATCAGTTGGCTGCAATTAGCTTCAATCAAATGCTGATGCTTGAACAATCCGTCAAAATCATCTAACGAAACTGCAACCTTCTCTTTTCCGAAACGTTCAGCCGCTTTTGCCATCATCTCAGCACTGTCCGGTTTTGAAAAATTCAAAATCACTCGTTTAGCTCCGGAATACAGGATTCTCTGTACATCTTCCATACGTTTGATGTTGCCTCCTGCTACCATTGGAATACTGATCACATTATGAATCTGTCTGAGAAGATTTAAAGATGCCTCGTGATCATCATCAGAATCTGATAAATCAAAAATCAGAAGTTCATCTGCCCCGCGGTCGCTGTAGTGCTTTGCGAGCTCTACTACATTATCTGCCAGTACTTCCCGGTCATTAAACCATTTTATCGCTTTCCCTCCTGCAATATAAATACATGGGATTAATTTTCTGTAACTTATCATAATTAAGTTTTATTCTCTCCTTTTACAGGCTTCCTTTCGTTGTCCACGCCTCATCAATACGCGGTTCTCTCATTGTCGCCATGTCAAGAGCCTTACCAAAGCTCTTGAACAGGGCTTCTGCCATATGGTGATTATTTTCTCCGTCCATAATTTTCAGATGAATATTCATCATTGCACTGTAAGATATGGCATAGAAGAATTCTTTGATCATTTCGGTATCCAGCTCACCGATATTCTCTACCGTAAATTCTGCATCATATTTCAAATACGGACGTCCGGAAAGATCTACTGCACACAGTGCCAGTGTCTCGTCCATCGGAAGAATCATATGCCCGAACCGCTTGATTCCGGCTTTATCTCCTACCGCTTCCAAAATTGCCTGTCCGATTACGATTCCGGTATCCTCTATGGTGTGATGACAATCCACATCCAGATCTCCATTGACCTTTACGGTAAGATCGAACAACCCATGTCTTGCCATTCCGTCCAACATATGATCAAAAAATCCAATTCCTGTATCGATCTGATTGTTCCCGGTTCCATCAAGATTCAGTGTTACTTCAATGTCAGTTTCTTTTGTTGTACGTTTCTTTGTTGCTATTCTTGCCATATCTTTCAAGCCTCCTTATTTCTCAAAACGAACTTTAATTGAATTTGCATGTGCAGTTAAGTGTTCAGCTGTAGCAAATGCTTCAATATCCTCGTGGATCGCACGAAGTGCATTTTCAGAATAAGATATTATACTTGATTTCTTAACAAAATCATCTACGGAAAGTGGTGAGAAGAATTTTGCAGTTCCATTTGTCGGAAGAACATGGTTCGGTCCGGCAAAATAATCTCCCAGTGGCTCACTTGCGTACTCTCCGATGAAAATAGCTCCGGCATTACGAATTTTTGTCATGACATCAAATGGATTCTTTGTCTGGATTTCAAGATGCTCGGATGCAATCTCATTTGCTGTCTCAATTGCCTCATCCATCGTATCTGTAACCAGTATGTATCCATAGTTATCGAGAGATTTCTGAATAATCTCACCACGGGATAATTCTTTTATGAACTTGTCAGTCTCATCAGAAACTTTCTTGGCAAGTTCTTCGCTTGTTGTTACAAGGATTGCTGAGGCGAGTTCATCATGTTCTGCCTGTGACAGAAGGTCTGCTGCCACGAATCTTGGGTTTGCAGTCTCGTCTGCAATAACAAGAATCTCACTTGGTCCGGCAATGGCATCAATACTTACATAACCATAAACTGCTTTCTTTGCAAGTGCCACATAAATATTACCAGGTCCTACGATTTTGTCAACTTTTGGTATGCTCTCAGTTCCATAAGCAAGTGCTCCGATTGCCTGTGCTCCGCCGACTTTATAGATTGCATCTGCTCCGGCCTCTTTTGCTGCCACCAGTGTAGTCGGTGTTACCTTTCCGTCTTTTCCCGGAGGTGTCACCATAATAATCTCATCAACTCCAGCTACCTTTGCCGGTACAATGTTCATCAATACAGAAGATGGATACGCTGCCTTTCCACCTGGTACATACACACCTACTCTGTGAAGTGCTGTCACTTTCTGTCCAAGGATTGTTCCGTCCGGTTTGCTGTCAAACCAGCTTGTCTGACGCTGTTTTTCATGATAAGTACGTATATTTGCAAGTGATTTACGGATAATCTCAACAAGCTTTCGATCTACCAGTGCATAAGCCTCTTCAATCTCAGCATCTGTAACTTTGATGTTTCCTGCATTTAAGTCTGCCTGATCAAATTTTTTTGTGTACTCAAACAGAGCCTGATCTCCGTTTGCCTTTACATTTGCGAGAATTTCTGTCACTCCCTGCTCATACTGTCCATAATTGTTCGGGCTTCTCTTTAACAGATCTTCTAAAAGATTTTTTCTGCTGTTTTCATCTAACTTCTGTATTCTCATTGCCGTTCTTCCTCCTATATTCAAGGCTCCTGTTATCATCTTACATGTCTTTTTGCTTTTTCTGTCCAGAAACCATTTATTATTTTAAATCTGTGTGCGAAGCTTCATCAACAGATTCTTAATCCGCTCGCTTTCCATACGCATGCTGACTGGATTCACAATCATTCTTGCGGAAAGAGGACATACTTCCTCCAGAACTTCCAGTCCATTTTCACGAAGTGTAGAACCGGTCTCCACAATATCGACAATGACCTCAGAAAGTCCAACAATTGGTGCCAGTTCAATGGAACCGTTCAGTTTAATGATCTCCACAGTCTGATGCTTTTTATTATAAAAATAATCTTTTGCAATATTCGGATATTTTGTTGCCACACGGATCAACTCATGATGCTGTAAAAGCGGCACTGCATCCTTATATCCGCAGACACACATTTTACATTTTCCATAGCCAAGATCCAGAACCTCGTGGACTTTACGCCCTTCCTCCAAAATGGTGTCCTTTCCTACAACTCCAATATCAGCTGCACCATACTCTACATAGGTCGGTACATCTGGTCCCTTTGCCAGAAAGAAACGAAGCTTCAATTCTTCATTGGTAAAAATCAGCTTTCTGGAATTCTTATCCTTCATCTCTTCGCAAGTAATACCAATCTTTTCAAACAATTCCAGGGTCTGATTGGCAAGACGCCCTTTTCCGAGGGCAAATGTCAGATATCTCATATAAAAAACTCCTATCGTCAAATTCACAACCCATTTTCAAGGGTTTTCGAATCCGAGTCTGCCAAAGCAGACATTTTATTTGTTATTATTAACTTCCTTTTGTTCTCCGGTCACCAGATTTACCATGGTAATTTCACCGCTTTTCTTAATATATACAAGACTTCCGGCGTAATATTCCTTGCCGAACCGGATATAGTCTTCCAGTCCCTTCTCCGGTGATTTCTTAATCAGTTCTGTGTTCTTTGCCTTCGCCCGGAAATCTTTTGCAAGCCGGATTGCATCTCTTGCACGGCTCTCATCATAAAGAATAATTGCATTCTTTCTTGTATAAACAATGCGGATTTTCTGGCGGATCAGAGCATTCATCAACTCATCAATGACAATAGCAAAGCCGATAGATGCTGATGTCTTCCCAAACTTCTCCAGCAAATGATCATAACGGCCGCCTTTGACTACCGCATCTCCGGTTCCAAATGTATAACCACGGAAGATGATTCCCGTATAATATCCATAATTTCCTGTCATACTCAGATCAAAAGTCACAAACTTCTCGACTCCGTAAAGTTCGAGGATATCATAAATCTTCTCCAGCCGCTTCACAGCCATGATTCCACTGGAATTGGGTGCAATGTTCTTTGCTTTCGCAAGAACTTCCACGCCTCCGACCAGATTTCCAAGAGCTGCAAATGCCTCTTTTGAGCTTCTCTTTACCATAATACTGTCCAGATATTCCTCAACTCCGAAGTAATTGCGGTTGTTGATCAGTTCAACGACCCGCTCCCGTGCTTCTTCGTCCAATGCAGCGTCTTCAATAAGACTTTGGAAAAAGCCAAGATGTCCAACGCTTAATTGAAATTCCTTAAGTCCGATCGCCTGCATAGATTCAATGACCATAGCAAGCATCTCTGCATCTGCCTCCACGGAATCATCCCCAATCAGCTCAGCTCCCATCTGGGTCACTTCTCTTAATCGTCCCTGATTGTTGGAATGGTTAATAAATGTATTACCTGTGTAACAAAGCCGTATCGGGAGATCTTCCTCTCCAAATAATGTAGCAGCCACACGTGCGATGGACGGTGTGATATCTGGTCGCAAAACCAACGTGTTGCCTTCTTTATCAAAAAATTTGTACAGATCTTTGGACGGTATTGTTCCGATTTCCTTCCGGAACACATCAAAATATTCAAAGGTCGGAGTCTGAATATCATGATATCCAAATAAATGCAGTGTTTTTTTTAGTCGATTTTCCAGTGCCAGCTTCTTTCCGCACTCAACATTATAAATATCCCGGACTCCCTCCGGCGTATGAAGTAGTTTTTCCATAGATCATTCCTCCCGCACTTTAGCGTGCTACCATATTAAAACCTTATTGCATTATACGCATTTCCAGGCACTTTGTCAAGCTTCCTCACGGAGTTCCAAATCCAGATTTATGAAGTCCAGATAAGGAATATAATACCCGTTTTTTGGTTTCATAAAAAATCGTGGATCTAATTCCTCGTAGCGGATACTTTTACGCCCGCCATCACATGCTCTGTTCCAGAAACGAATCATTTCTTCAAATCGCATATAATAAAGTTCGTTCCGTTCAGAATAATAAATCAGGATAAACGCAATTCCATCTTGATGCTCGAACTGAGTCATAAATGTAATCTGATGCTCATGGATATTATGTAATGGGAATGTATCAGCTACACATTCTTTTGCATCAAAGCACACTGGAATTCCCTGGACTGCTCCAATGTAATCTACCGTACTTCGTTTTTCAAAATACGCCAGTGTGATCTGTTTGTGATCTGCGTCCATGCGCACCGGTGTAATGGGGGTCGGTATCTTCTGAATCAGGGCAAGTCCCTTTTCCAGATAATGGTCGTTGGTCCAATTGACCATCTCTTCTAATGTAGAACCTCTAAGGCCTCTTGAGTTCCATGTTCCCATGCTGTCTCCTTAATAAGTCGATAAAATTTGCCCGGAACACGCGCCTGAAATACATTTTTCGAAAGATTTTCCAAAGGTTTTGGCATCTGCGGAAAATGTAGCTCATAAGAATGTAGCATTTGTGTCTTTACACCATATGTCTCATACTGGTGGTTCCAGGATATATTTCCATATTTGTAGTCCCCCATTAACGGATGTCCGATACTTGCCAGATGTGCACGGATCTGGTGCGTCCGACCGGTAATCAGATGAACCTTTAACAGCGTAAGCTCTTTTTGATAAGCCACTGGCTCATATTCTGTCTCAATGGCTGCTGCCCCTTCCGACATTTTCCGGCTAATCATAACTTTATTCGTTTTCTCATCTTTTTTCAGATATCCACGAATATGTGAAGTTTCTTTAATACAGCCTTTGACCAGACAAAGGTAATATTTTGCAAGGGTTCTTTCTTTAAAAGCTTCCCCCATAATCTGAAGCCCGGCCAGGCTTTTCCCTGCCACGACCATACCGCTTGTGTTTCGGTCCAGCCGGTTGCAGATTCCAGGGTGAAATGTCAGAAGTTCTTCTTTTGTAACAGAACCATTTGACAGAAGATATCCAATCACATATTCCACCAGTGACACATCTTCTTTCTTCGCTTTCTGAGATAACATGCCTGCCGGTTTATTTATAAGCAGGATATTATCGTCTTCATAAATAATCTCCAAATCCTTTTTTACCGGATAAGACTCACTTGCTGCTGCATTTCCTGTAAATTTATCGATTGTCTCCTCTGCAAGAAAAAACTTTATCGAATCTCCGGTATTAAGTTTCTCCTGTCCTGCTGCCTTTTTCCCATTTAATGTAATATTCTTCTTTCTGAGCATTTTATAAATGAAACTCCCAGGCGCTTGGGGAAGATATTTTTTCAAATATTTGTCCAGCCTCTGACCGGACTCATTTTCTTTGATAATCGTCTCTTTCATAATTCTACATACAAGTGGACAAAATCAGTTTCCGGACTGCACGGTCCTCCCGTCCGTTCTCTGTATGTCCCACCTCAACAATATTATTCATGCCCTCCACGCGGCTTAAAAATGCTTTGTAATCGTGGAATATCTTGACCGTCATTTTCTCGTGATGATTTGCATTGAGCATGTCCTTCAAATATCTGGCACATGTTACCTCGTCCGTCTTTGTATTCGACGCATAACCGATGACTGTATGCCCGGAAATCACAATAGCGTCAACCGGCATCACTTTCTCCGGACTTGTAATGACAAGATCATAAACTCTTTTTAAAAGTGACGCTTTCGCCTCGATTTCCTGATAAATATCTTTTTCTATACTCTGATGTGGTGCAATGGTAATAAATTCGACCAGCATCTTTGATGCCGGAAGACACCCGACGACTGCAACTACCGTGAGCAGATTCAGCTTGGTCTTCGTCTGCACATAACCAAGCACGACAAGTGCTATGACAACTGCAAACTCCGCAATCGTTCCGATCAGGTATTTTTCTTTTCTCCATTTAATATAACCAGGCTGTCCCTTTTCTTTTTTCTTCATGCGAACCTCCTATTCTGCAATTTTCTCCATCACTGCCACGATCACACTGTCCGGCACAATTTTTGATGCCACCCAGGCAGCTTTCATGGGTAGACCATACACGGAAATCTTTTTGCCTCTCACGCTGTCGATCAGAGCTTTTCTGACCACGTCTTTCGCATCGGCACGAAATTTCTTTTTCACACTTGCGACTTCTTTTCCGGTATGGTCAAAGAATTCTGTATCCACCGGTCCCGGACACACGGCAGTCACATAAATACCGCTTCCTTTGAGTTCTCTGCCAAGTGCCATGGACAGGCTGTAAACGTAAGATTTTGTTGCTGCATACACTGCAAATCCAGGCTGTGGCCCAAATGCTGCAGCTGATGAAAGGTTCACAATTCTGCTGCCACAATGCATATACGGAAGACAAAGTGCTGTCATTCTTGTCAGTGACCGGCAGTTGAGATCTACCATGCCGGTTTCTTCCTTCCAGCCATACTCGCAGAATGTTCCAATCTTTCCATAACCCGCCGCATTTACGAGCATCCGTACATTGGCGTGGGATTTTCCCAGTGCTATTCCCAGTTTTTTATAAATATAATCCTGGTTCAGATCTCCGTCAAAAATACGCACCGGAACTTTTAATTCCATTTCCAGTTCGTTCAGACGTTCTGCCCGTCTTGCGACGACCCAGATTTCATCCAGATTCTGATAAAGCTTTGGAATCTGCCTTGCAAATTCTCTTCCAAGTCCGGAAGATGCCCCTGTAATCAATGCTATCTTCATCATACTCCTATCACCTCTTGCAGTGTTTACAATTATCACTTTCGCTGTTATTATCTGCTCTTTCGGCGTTTATTGTTTCCGCCTCTGTTATTTTTTACATTTTTTGAATTCTTGCAGTTCTGCTTTCTTTTTACTCCAGACATGTCTGACTTGATTTTCCTTGGCTTAATCAAGCATTTCTGGTCAAATCCCACCAGATCCATGCGCCCGGATTTTCTAAGCGCCTCCATGACCAGATCATAATTCTTCGGATCCCGGTACTGGATCAATGCTCTCTGCATTGCTTTTTCATGCGGGTTCTTCGGTACATAAACTGGTTTCATATTTCTTGGGTCTACGCCTGTGTAATACATACAGGTAGATATGGTGGACGGTGTCGGATAGAAGTCCTGTACTTGCTCCGGCATATATCCAAGATCCCGCAAATGTTCTGCAAGCTCGACTGCTTCCTTTAACGTTGACCCCGGGTGAGAAGACATTAGATACGGCACAAGATATTGATCCATACCAAGACGCTCGTTCATTTTTTTATACCGTTTTACAAACCCCTTATAGACAGAATTCTCCGGTTTTCCCATTTTCTCCAGGACTGCGTCTGATACATGCTCCGGTGCAACCTTAAGCTGCCCGCTTATATGATACTGGCACAGTTCCTTTAAAAATGTGTCATCCTTATCTGCCATAACGTAATCGAACCGGATTCCGGAACGGATAAAAACTTTCTTGACTCCAGGTATTTTACGCAATTTTCTAAGAAGTGCCACGTAATCCCGGTGATCGACCTTCATATTTTTACACGGTTTCGGGAACAGACACTGCTTTTCCTTGCAGACGCCGTATTTTAACTGCTTTTCACAGGACGGTGCACGGAAGTTTGCCGTTGGGCCTCCAACGTCATGAATATATCCTTTAAAATCCTTGTCCTTCACCATTTCATTCGCTTCTTTTAATAAGGACTCATGACTTCTCGTCTGCACAATCCTTCCTTGATGAAAGGTCAGGGCACAGAAGCTGCACCCTCCAAAACAGCCACGGTTACTGATCAGACTGAACTTGATTTCTTTGATTGCCGGAACCCCTCCGTCTTTTTCATAACTCGGATGGTAAGTCCTCATATACGGAAGGCCATACACCAGATCCATCTCGTCCTGAGAAAGCGGTTTTGCAGGCGGATTCTGTACAACATAAAGATGATCGCTGTAAGGCTCTACGAGACATTTCCCCGAAAACGGATCTGTATTACAATACTGCACATAAAAACTTCTTGCATAATTGAGCTTGTCCTCTTTCAATTGCTCATAGGATGGGAGAATTGTCGGTTCATAGACACTGTCCAGACTCTTGACCTTACACACAGTTCCCGGAATGTAAGTAATATCTTGAATACTAAGTCCACTATCTAACGCCTCCGCAATCTCAATGATCGAATGCTCACCCATTCCATATGAAATAATATCCGCCCCGGAATCCAATAGCACGGAGCGTTTTAATTTATTGGACCAATAATCATAATGTGCCAGTCTTCGAAGACTCGCCTCGATTCCTCCGAGAATGATTGGTGTCTTTTTATAAACCTGGCGGATCAGGTTGCCATAGACTGTCACCGCATAATCCGGACGTTTTCCCATAACACCGCCTGGAGTATAGGCATCTGTACTTCTACGCCTTTTTGATACAGAGTAATGATTTACCATAGAATCCATATTACCTGCCGATACCAGAAAAGCAAGTCTTGGCTCGCCAAGAACGGTGATGCTGTTCTTATCTTTCCAATCCGGCTGTGCGATGATTCCGACCTTGTATCCATAATCTTCCAGAAGCCTTGTAATAACTGCCGGTCCAAATGATGGATGGTCTACATAAGCGTCCCCTGAAATGTACACAAAGTCCAACTGTTCCCAGCCCCGTTCTTCCATATCCTTTTTACATATTGGTAAAAATCCCTGTGACATCTATAATACCTCACTTGTAGCGTTCAAAATAATAAATTCTTTAATTCTTCTTCGGTCAGCATGCGGTATTCGCCCTCTGCCAGATTATCATCCAGAATCAAGCTGCCCATACGTTCCCGTTTCAGATAAACAACCTCTTTTCCCACTGCCTGGAACATGCGTTTTACTTGATGAAACTTTCCTTCCTGGATGGTCAGACGTATTTCGGATAAATCATCACTTTTTATAATGTCGAGTTTTCCCGGCATCGTGATCTCCGGTTCATCTTCTGTGCCAATATTTACACCTTCTGCAAATTTTTCCGCATCGTCTTTTGTAACGTTCCCCTGCACTTTTGCAAAATAGCACTTATCCACATGATGTTTCGGAGAAAGTAACCGGTGTGCCAGATTTCCATCATTTGTAATTAAAAGAAGTCCCACCGTATCCTTATCCAGACGACCCACCGGGAACAGATCTTTCCGCTTCTGTCCCTTGATCAAATCGATCACGGTCTTCTCGCGTTTATCTTCTGTTGCAGACACCACCCCCGACGGTTTATTCAACATATAGTATACATAAGAGGCATATCCGATTCGTTCACCGTCCAGTGTAACATTTGCTTTTGTCTCGTCCACTTTAAGTTCCGGGCGCTTTGCAATCTCGCCATCTACCTCTACTTTGCCTTTTCGAATATACTGCTTCACTTCCTGCCTGGTTCCTACGCCCATCTCAGACAGGAACTTGTCTAACCGGATCATGAATTCAACCTCCATCCCGGCAGATATTTATTCTTCAAAGTTCCATTAGCAAGCTTTCCCCATCCCAATGGATAACCATCCACGCAGACCAGATACCAGCCTTTTGCTTTCATCTCTACCAAATCATCAACATCCAGTGTTTCCCCTTTCAGATAACGGCTCACACGATCATCTTCTAGTGGCAGATCAACAATCTTCTCATAATCATCTTTTTTGAGGGTCATGGCAAAGGCCTGGCTTGGCTCAAACCGTTTTTTCTTAAGTTCTCCAAGTAAAAGTCCGGTACGCAGGAACCGAAGTCCCTTAAGATTTGGAAGCCCTGCCGGCATTACATAGACACGCTCGCCGTGGATATCCAGAAGATCCGTACGGATTTCTTTCTTTACATCATTTAAAAATTCTTCCAGTTCCTCTGGTAATTTCTTCTTTCCTTTTCCACCGGTCAGTTCACCTTTCACACGGTCACACGGTTCGCCCTTTTGTACAAGTGCCAGATAATGTCCTTCCCCTTTCATTTTATGTGGAAATATGCGGACAGTATCCGCAAGCGACGGATCCCGTGATTCTGTCACTTCCGGCATTCCCTGAACAAAGCCTTCATATGGCGCAATCTTCAAGATTCTAAATTCCGGATAGGTCTTAAGTAAATGTTCGATGACCTGCTCATTTTCTTTCGGATCAAAAGTACAGGTGGAGTACAGCATCATTCCGCCTTGCTTTAACATACGAGCAGCCTGCAAGATAATGCTCTTCTGAATATTACAGAAAAAGTCCGGCCCATGCTCCTCCCATGCAGATACCATTTTTTTATCTTTTCGGAACATTCCTTCTCCGGAACACGGTGCGTCAATCAGAATCTTATCAAAATACTCTGTAAAATAGCTTTCCATTTTTCCAGGCTCTTCACTTAAAACAAGAACATTGCCAATACCGAACACCTCAATATTTTTCAGAAGTCCCTTGGCTCTGGAATTACTAATATCATTGGCCGCAAGTACTCCTTCCCCTTGAAGCTTTGCTCCAAGCTCCGTAGCCTTTCCTCCCGGTGCCGCACATACATCTAACACCTTGTCTCCCGGTTCCACCGGAAGCCGGTTTGCCGGTGTCATGGCACTTGGCTCCTGCAGATAATAAAGCCCTGCAAAATAATATGGATGTTTAGACGGAGTTACATGCTCCCCGTCATAATAGAATCCATTCTCAATCCAGGGAATCGGCTCGATTTCAAACGGACAGATCTTTTTAAACTCTTCTACGGAAATTTTATTCGTATTTACACGAAGCCCATAATAACGTGGCTCTTCATAACATGCAATATAATCGTCAAAATCTTCTTTCAGAAGATCTCGCATCTTTTTTTCAAAATTCTCTGGCAATCTCATTGATTTTTCTCCTCCAGCACATAAACATACATAATGTAGTATAGCATATCTGGGTGTATAACTCTAGAAATATGAATAGATTAATTTTTTATTTTCTAAAAACAAAAGCACTTCATACGGATTAACGCTGATTTCTTTCCCATTTTCATAAAAATAAATCCCAAAATGTAAATGTACGGGAAACTGTCCCACCGTTCCTTCTGCTCCATAACCGCTGTCTCCCATGTACCCAAGCAATTCTCCTGCTCTTACATAATCTCCTATTTTCAGGTTTGTATAAGAGTCCAGATGCGCGTAGTAGTAATATGTACTACTATCGCTTATGATACCAATCCGCCAACCCCCTTTTTCAAGCCAGCCCTTATTTTTCACCGTTCCGTCACTGACGCTCACCACCGGATACAGCCCCCGTTTATTTTCAGCCGCCATAAGATCTGTTCCTTCATGCACCCGCTTTCCGCCATAATTACGTTCCATATGCCAGGTGTCCACAAAACTTACTTTCAAGGATTTATCCAAATCAGACTCTGGAATCGGGAAATACAAGGCCTCTTTTTCCACATTTTGCATCGCCTGCCTGCATGTTAAAGACAGGTATTTATTCTGACGCAGTTCTTCCGAAAAAAATTTATCTCGAAATTGCTGCGCAGCCAACGTCAGCATTCGATCTGTCATGTGTTTTCCGGACGTATATGAAATTGATATTCCAACAGCATCCAGTAGCGCTATCACAAGCAGAATTGCAAACAGCCTCAAGCTTACCTGCCAGGTATACACTTGTTTATTTCTAAGATTCCTGTTTTTCTTCATTTCAGTTTTATTCTCATTTTCCGCACATTTTTCTTCTACTATATGACTATATCAAATGTAAAATAACCCCCACCTCTGCAGATGGTAAAAATAAAAATAGAACATACAGATTCTTTCTCCATATGTTCTACTTTTATATTCTCTTATTTTTCAAACTGCCATGATGTCTGTAGATTTTTTTATACTACACACCACATTATCCTATTTTAATTTTGCAAGAACTCCTTTTAAGTATTCCCATGTTCTCTGTGTAGAGGCAATATCCAGCTTCTCATTAAAGGAATGAATATCCAAAAGATCCGGTCCCATAGATACACAATCCAAATCTGGTTTCTTTCCAAGGAAAAGTCCACACTCCAGTCCGGCGTGAATGGTAGATACAACCGGTTCTTTTCCATACTGCTCTACGAATGTCTCTACCATTACTTTGCGAAGTTCGGAATCTACTTTGTACTCCCATGCAGGATATCCACCCTGCACCTTTCCGTTAGCTCCGACAGCCTGTGCACAAGTATCCAGGATTTCTTTCATATCTGCTTTCTTACTCTCCATAGAACTTCTTACAAGACTTTCAAGTTTTACAGCGTCCTTAGTCGTTTCTACAATACCAAGATTCAGGGAAGTTTCAACCAGCCCTTCCAGTTCACGGTCATAACACTGTACTCCGTTCGGGCAGATTACAAAATATGTGATCACACGTTTTGTACTCTCCGCGTTCATAACTGCCACACCAGATACACTTTCTTCTTCAACATCCACAGTAAGTCCCGGTTCTTTTCCAAGGAATTCCTTGTCCCATGTTGCTTTCAACTCTGCAACAGAAGCTTTTACTTTATCAGCATCTTCTTTCGCCACAAGGATCTCTGCCTTACACTCACTTGAAATGACATTGTTCTTTGTTCCTCCTGCAATGCTGATCAGGCGGATGTCAGTCTCCGAAGATACGTGATTCAAAAGTCTTCCCATCATTTTATGTCCATTTCCACGCTGTTTGTGAATCTCCGCTCCGGAATGTCCTCCAAGAAGTCCGTGGATACGGATACTGATTTTCTCTCCTTCTGCATTCTCGCGTGTGACTGGAATCTCAGTATTATATCCGAATCCGCCTGCACAGCCAACTGTCAGGATTCCCTCTTCTTCAGAGTCAATATTAATAAGCTTCTTTCCTTTAAGTACGGACAAGTCAATATTCTCTGCTCCACCCATTCCAATCTCTTCATCTACCGTAAACACAGCCTCAATTGGTGGATGCGGAATATCCTTGCTGTCCAAAATCGCCAGTGCCATAGCAACTGCAATACCGTCATCACCGCCAAGTGTAGTGTCTTTTGCTTTTACATATCCGTCTTCTACATACAGTTCAAGCGGATCTTTCTTAAAATCATGATTTGATTCCGGACGTTTCTCGCATACCATATCCATATGTCCCTGAATAATGACCGGTTCACTGTTCTCATATCCCACTGTTCCCGGTTTGGAAATGATAATGTTATTCGTCTCATCCTGTATGCATGCAAGTCCTCTTTCTTTTGCAAATGCTACGCAGTAATCACTGATTCGCTTTGTATCGAATGTACCATGAGGTACCTGGCAGATTTCCTCGAAAAATCGAAATACTTCTTTTGGTTCTAAATTTTCTAATACCATGTTTATAACCCTCTCTTTGAAATAATTTTTGTGGTCACCCCATATCTGCGCAACCACGAATTTTTTTCTCTATTATGTATCATTTGTCATAAAAAATCAAATATTTCCATATGGTTAATTAAGTTTTAAGATTTTGCTCAGCAGGAGGCTTGTTCCATGAAAAATCATTTTTTTCAGTTTTTTCTGATCCTATGCTTTTTTGTGATGCTTTTATTTCCTTCTGAAGTATTTGAAGGCGCAAAATCCGGACTTCTACTTTGGTTCCTTACTGTTTTGCCAACGCTTTTTCCATTTCTTCTCATTTCACGCCTGCTTCTTGACTCTTGTGCCTGTTCACTTTTAAACAAACTCCTTGCTCCTGTGATAAGCCGTCTGTTCGGCATTTCCGCCCAAGGTTCCTTCGCTTTTATTGTAGGATTTCTGTGTGGTTATCCTATGGGGGCAAAGATTACCGCCGATCTCTTTCATGCAAGGCAGATTTCAAAAGCAGAAGCTTCTTATCTACTGTCATTTTGCAATAATACAAGCCCTGCATTCCTCATCCATTATATTGTTCTCGGATATTTTCAGAACCCCAGACTCATTTTCCCATCTGTGCTGATCTTATACGGAACGCCAATCCTACTAACTTTTTTCTTTCGCATAAAGAAACATTTCGCATCATCGAACACTACAGACATTACATCTCCATTCACTATTTCAAAAATTCCTTCATGTTCTCTCGATTTCTGTCTTATGGATAGTTCTGAGGCTATCGTTAAAATCGGCGGATATATTATCCTTTTTTCCGTCATTTTAAATTTACTCCAAAAGCTCCCGCTTTCACACCCGTTTTATCAGTTATTTCTTCTGCCATCTTTAGAACTAACTAACGGCTGCGCTCTCTTAAACAAAACAATAACCGCCCAGACCATCCCTCTGTCTTTTCCTATCTATTATAGCCTCTGTATGGGACACACTGCTTTCGGCGGCTGGTGTGCACTTTTTCAGACAGGCAGCATGATAAATGGAAGCGGACTTTCTCTCAACTCCTATGCAAGAAAAAAACTGGTCACCGCTCTGGTGACCAGTCTGTTTGCTTATCTTTATATACGTTCAACCTAAAAACTGTGTTTGCACTCACATCTGTAGCAATTCCTGACTCTTAATTGAGAATCTGTAAACAAATCTTCGTACAGGATAAAGAATCTACTCCTCACTGTCCAGGTCAAAATCCGGGAATGCATCCTCTGCTGGTTCTTCTTCCTGCTCATATCCCTGATCTTCATTCTGTGCTGCTACCGGCTGATCCGGAATATCCAGCTCCGCACGGTTATTACGAACCATGTCATAGCACTCCTGAAGAGAATTCACAAGACTATCATACTTGGTTGTATAACTGTCCAGTGTATGTCCGATGATTCCTTCTGCATTCGCCATCAGATTATCTGCATAACGCATAGCTCCGATACGGATTTCATTCGCATCGCTTGTTGCATTATCAAGAATCTCCTGTGCCTGCTCTGTGGCAGCAGTTACAATCTCATTCGCCTGTGCGTATGCCTGCTGCATAATTTCATGCTCGCTCACCAGTTCATTCGTATGAATCTGCGCTTCCTCCAGCATGCTGTCCGCTTTTGCCTGTGCATCAGCAAGGATTGCATCTTTATTTGCAATGATCTTCTGATAACGCTTGATTTCATCTGGTGTCTTCATACGAAGCTCACGAAGGAGCTCGTCCATCTGATCTTTATTTACAATAATTTTTGATGTAGACAGTGGCTGAAACTTACAACTGTCAATATATTCCTCGATTTCTTCAATGATCTGCTCAATACGGCTGCTCATTATCTACACTCTCCTTTTTGATTCATTTTCTCCCTTATTCTTTCTCGCACAACATCGGGAACAAACTTTGAAATATCTCCATGATAGAAAGCTACTTCTTTTACTATGGTAGAGCTCAGATAAGAATACTCCAGGCTTGTCGTTAAAAAAACTGTCTCAACACTTGGCTCCAGTTTATGGTTCGTCTGAGCCATCTGAAGCTCATATTCAAAATCTGTGATCGCCCTGAGTCCTCGAACTATCATACAGGCATCCATCTTTTTGGCAAATTCTACCAGCAGCCCATCAAATGGGACTACGATTACATTTGTCATATCCCGTGTTACCTCATTTAACATTTTAACACGTTCCTCTACGGAAAACAACGGGGTTTTTGCATTATTATTCAATACTCCGATGACCAGCTCGTCCACAAGCGGTGCGGATCTTCTGATAATATCCAAATGTCCATATGTAACCGGATCAAAACTTCCGGGATAAATTGCTCTCTTCATAACTGCTCCTTATTCTTTCTCCAGGAAAATGTGTTTATTTGTCTTATACATCTTTTCTTTTATTATGGAATAGCCCAGTTCTTCTGCATAAGACAGATCTGTCTCCTTCGATGCTTCCACGATAATAATTCCGTCATCCGCCAGCAAAGTCGTATCAGTGAGAAATTCCAGCACTTGCTTTTCCCATTCGTGATTATACGGTGGATCCATAAATATATACTCAAACTTCCACTCACCATTCAGTCTCGAAAGCGCCGCAAATACGTCCATCTGCATCGTCTTTGCCCGGTCTTTTAATTTTGTAGATTCCAGATTCTCCTGTATGCACTTCATAGCTTTTGGATTCTTCTCTACGAATACCGCATTTGCCGCCCCGCGGCTCAGCGCCTCAATCCCAATCCCGCCGCTTCCGGAAAAGAGATCCAGAAAATTACTATCATAGAGTTCTGCCGAAATCATATTAAACAATGTTTCTTTTATCCGGTCTGTTGTAGGTCTTGTATCCATTCCATCCAGTGTCTTAAGCTGCAGACGTCTGGCTGTTCCTGCAATTACTCTCATATCACATTCCTCTTTATCTTTATCAGTTCTTTTTTATACTATTTCATCTATTTTTATCTATATTTTTCGTAAATTTTTCTTAGTTTCTCGTTCATTATAAATTTGTCCCATGGAAATGTCAATCCGATTCCCCGATGTACTGTATTCTATGCAAAATTCTGACACTGACTCCATGAAATTAGGGATACAACTTTTTCTTGTCATATCCCCATTTCATCTTTGTTCTGTTACCGTTAAATATTATTTACCGGCCATCTGTTTTTCCTGCTGTTCAATCATCTTTTTTACCATATAACCACCAACTGATCCATTCTGTCTGGAAGTCAGATCACCATTGTAACCGTCTGTTAATGGTACTCCAAGTTCTGTTGCTACCTCATACTTGAATTTGTCCAGTGCTCCTTTTGCCTCTGGAACTGCTGCTTTGTTAGATGAACGATTTGCCATTTTATACTCCTCCTTTTGTAACTTTGTTTTTGTTACGTTGTTAGTATATGGAGGATTTAAATTATTACACTAGAAGTTCCTTCATAATCTGGAATTTGCTGGACATATTCAGGATTATTTTTTAAGAGCCATTCTGCGGCTTCGTTCGCTTTCTGCAAAATTGCCGCGTCCTGATAAATGTCTCCCAGTCCAAAATCCATAAGTCCGCTTTGACGGATTCCAAACAAATCTCCCGGACCGCGAAGTTTTAAATCTTCGCTTGCGATTTTAAATCCATCGTTCGTTTTATTTAAAATTTCCAGACGTTTTTTTGTTTCTTTTGCCTTTGAGCCGGTCATAAAAATACAATAAGACTGATATTTTCCTCGTCCAACACGACCGCGGAGCTGATGAAGCTGCGCCAGTCCGAAACGCTCTGCATTTTCAATCATCATAACGGTTGCGTTAGGCACATCAATTCCAACCTCAATAACTGTCGTTGACACAAGGATCTGGATTTCATTACGTCCAAAACGCTCCATAATCTCGTCTTTTGCTGCCTGCTTCATTTTCCCATGAAGATGATCAACTACAATCTGAGTCCCCATTTCTTCTTGCAGCATTCTGGAATAATCTGTCACATTTTCCGCCTCCATAGCTTCACTTTCTTCTACCATCGGGCAGATAATGTAACACTGTCTTCCTTCTGCAATCTGCTTTTTCATAAATGTGTAGGCCGTCTGCCGGTAACTGGTGTCTACCACACAATTCTTAATAGGCAGACGGTTCGCCGGAAGTTCATCTATCACAGAAATATCAAGATCTCCGTATAAAATGATTGCAAGGGTTCTCGGGATTGGTGTCGCACTCATAACAAGAACATGCGGAACACCGCCTTTTTTTGCAAATGACTCTCTTTGTTTTACTCCAAATCTATGCTGTTCATCTGTCACTACAAGTGCCAGATTATCATAATAAACTGCGTCCTGAATAAGTGCATGCGTCCCCACGATGATCTTCGCAAGTCCGCACTCGATCCGATCGTAAGCTCTGCGTTTTTCTTTTGCCGTCATCGAACCTGTCAAAAGCACTACTTTTATCGGAATATTATATGCTTCAAAAAGACTGGTGATCGATTCATAATGTTGTCTTGCCAGCACCTCTGTCGGTGCCATCATTGCCGCCTGATAGCCTTTTAATGCGGTATTAAGAAGCGCTAATACTGCAACGATTGTTTTACCTGACCCTACATCTCCCTGCACAAGTCTTGACATGGCATGCTCAGATGCCATGTCCTGCTGGATTTCTCTCCATACGTTCTGCTGCGCCCCGGTCAGTTCAAATGGTAACGCTTTTTGAAACTCCTCTGTCCGTAAATCCAATGGAATCACATATTCATTATCCATGCGGCTATTGCTGTCTTTTAGTTTCCGGATTGCAAGTATAAACTGTAAAAACTCTTCAAATACAAGCCGTTCTCTTGCATGATAAAAGACTTCTTTATCTTCCGGAAAATGAATACCACGAATGGCATAATTATATTCTGCCAACTGATAATGCAGACGGATTTCTTCAGGCAAATGCTCTTTTGTAAGATCAAGGCTTTCTACGACCTGCTTAACAGCTTTTGAAATCGCATTGTTCGTCAGGCCTGCTGTCAGATTATAAATCGGTTGTAGTGTATGCAGTTTTTCTTCATATTTTTCACTTGGATAAAAGATTTCCGGATGTTCCAGTACAAGTCCATCCCGCCGATTCACAGCCCGGCCGCGCAAGGTAATCTGACCACCACCTGCCAGCGTATTTTTAAGAAACGGCATACGAAACCAGACTGCTTTGATCGTCCCCGTCAGATCTTTTACGTAAATGGTCGTCACCTGTAAGTTACGACTTCCACCCACCTGCACACGCCCGAAAATCATTCCTGTTACAGTAACAGTTCGACCGTCCTCTACCTCTGCGATAGGGACGGCCTCCTCATACACGTCGTAATTTCTCGGATAATACCTGAGAAGGTCACCAACTGTATAAATTCCCAGTTTTGCAAACAGCTTCTCCGTTTTCTCCCCGACGCCTTTTATTTCATGAATCTTACTCTGTTCAATCATATCTCTTATTCTACAGCTAATACATAATAATAGATTGGCTGACCACCACAGTGCACATCAACATCTATATCTGGATAGAGTTTTTCAACTTCCTGTGTAAAGGCATCCGCCTCTTCCTCAGTCACATCCTGTCCATAATACAGACTGATCAGTTCCGAATCATCATCTACAAGCTGTTCTAACATTTCCAGTGTAGTCTCTGCAATATCCTGTCCTACAGAAAGGATTCCTGCATCACCAATTCCCATAATGTCTCCCTGATGAATCTCTTTGTCATCAATGTGTGTATCACGGACTGCATAAGTAACCTGTCCGGTTTTCACATTCTTAATTTCATCAAGCATTGTCTCTTCGTTAGACTTTGCATCTGCATCCGGAACAAAGTTAATAATTGCAGTAATCCCCTGTGGAACAGTCTTTGTTGGGATTACAATGATTTCTTTATCTTCTACAAGGTCTTTTGCCTGATTTGCTGCGAGAATAATATTCTTGTTATTTGGAAGAATAAAAATTGTCTCTGCATTGACCTGATCAATGGCTTTTAACATATCATCTGTACTTGGGTTCATAGTCTGTCCACCCTCAATGATATAATCTGCTCCAAGTTCACGGAAGATTTCGTTCATTCCATCACCGATAGATACTGCAATAAATCCCATTGGCTTCTTCGGCTCTGCAGTCTTTTTAGCTTCTTCGGCTTCTGCCTGTTCTTTTGCAAGCTTCTCGGAATCACGAATCAGTTTTTCCCTATGCTCCTCACGCATATTATCTATTTTCATGCGTGATAACTGTCCATAAGTCAGTGCTTTCTGAATCGCAAGTCCTGGATCATTCGTGTGTACGTGAATCTTCACGATTTCATCATCTGCTACACATACGATAGAATCACCAATTGATGACAAGTATGCTTTCAGCTCATGCTCGTCGTTCTCTGTAAATTCCTTTTCGAGAAGAATGATAAACTCTGTACAGTAGCCAAATTTAATCTCTTTTTCTTCCTCGACGCTGACTTTTACTGCTGTACTATTTCCAGCAGCCGGTGCAATTGCGCTATAATCAATCTCTTTCCCAAGAAATGCATCATATGCTCCGCGGATAACTTCTAAGAGTCCCTGTCCACCAGAATCCACTACCCCTGCTTCTTTCAAAACCGGGAGCATCTCCGGCGTCTTCTGAAGGACTTCATCCGCATGCTCAATAACTGCCGGGATAAACTCCTCAAGATCTTCTGTCTCAAGAGCAAGCTCTGCTGCTTTATCTGCGATTCCACTTGCAACAGTAAGGATTGTTCCTTCCTTCGGCTTCATAACCGCCTTGTATGCTGTGTCTCTTGCTCTCTGGCAAGCTGCTGCAAGGGCTGCAGTGTCAATCTCTTTTTCATCACGGATCGACTTTGTAAACCCTCTTAAAAGCTGAGAAAGAATAACTCCCGAGTTACCTCTGGCTCCTCTTAAGGAACCGGAAGAAATTGCTTTTGCCAGGTTCTTCATATCAACATCTGCAAGCGCTGTCACTTCCTTAGCTGCTGACAGGATTGTCAAAGTCATATTAGTTCCCGTATCTCCATCCGGAACAGGGAATACATTCAGTTCGTTGATAAATTCTTTCTTTGCTTCTATATTCTGCGCGCCTGCAAGAAACATCTTCGCAAGCATATTTGCATCAATTGTCTTTGTAGCCACTTCTTATGTCCTCCTTGATTAATCAATGACGCGTACGCCCTCGATATAGATATTAATCTTATCTACCGGCATTCCGGAAAACTCTTCCACACGATACTTCACATTGCTGATCAGGTTATCCGTAACCGCTGAAATACTTACGCCATACGCAACAATGATATGAAAGCTCAAGCTTACATGGTTATCCTCAGAGATACGCACCTTAATTCCACGAGTCAGGCTCTCCTTTTTTAACAGATGAACCAGACCATCCTTCATATTCACTGCAGCCATTCCAACGATTCCAAAACACTCTACCGCTACAGTTCCTGCATATTTTGCTATCACTTCAGGATCAATCGTAATAATTCCGAGATCCGTGCTCATACAACCTTTCATATCCGATACCTCCATATCCGTATATTTAACATATGTATTATACTCTGTTTCATTATATATTACAAGGCAAAACAGGCATGTCCCGACTGTTCTGCCTGATCATCATTTTTCACATAACGAAAAAAAGCCCAGATTCCATTTCTGGAATCTGAGCTTTTATACTATTATGCTCGCTCAACTTTGCCAGATTTCAAACAAGAAGTACAAACATACATTCTCTTTGTAGCTCCGTTCTCTGTCTTAACACGAACAGATTTTACATTAGATTTCCACATTTTTGGGGATTTTCTATGAGAGTGGCTTACGTTGTTTCCAAAGTGAGCACCCTTTTCACAAATAGCACATTTTGCCATGACTGCACCTCCTAACGCTCATAATAAGTCTTTTTCAGACTCGCAACAATAATATACTAGCAGATAATTCTCACAAAAGCAAGTATTATTTTCAAGATTTTTCCGACATTTTTCAATCAAGATTTATATTTGCCTTTTTTGTTATTTACAGCAAAACAAATTATATCCAGCCAGCAGGCATAGTATGACACACAGAACAGTTACAAATGTATTGGGCAAAAGCATGGCGATCACAAGTCCGATTGCTATTCCAAACAGCGCAAATCCCACTACCCGTTTCATTTTTATCGACCCTTCTCTTATAATGTATCTTACTCTATTCTATGCTTCACACAGACCGGACATTACAGATAACTACTGTACATCTACGCTGTCAAGAATATCCTTCACATCATTCTCGTCAAGTTTTGAATCTTTACCTCCTGTAAATTTGTCGACCATGTCAGGCACCATATCAAGAATCTTTGTGATCGTATCCTGGTTCTTAATATTTACCAGTCTTGTGTGTCCATTCTGGATCACAAGAACTGCGCAAGGTGTCATCTTGCCGCCAACACCTCCGGCTCCTTTTTCCTTCTTGTCCGCATTAAACGCTCCGGCTCCAATTGCAAAAGATACATCCACCAGTGGAAGAATGATTGTGTCCCCGATATGGATTGCATCTCCTACTACTGTCTTCGATGAAACAACTCCATCAATTCCTGTGAACAATGCCTCCACAGTCCCTTTAAAATTATTATCTGCCATATAAAAATCCTCCTGTTATTTTATTTTAAAATTACGAATATCACGATAAGTCTGACGCACATTTCTATTCCAGATCAGTTTCCAGCCGCTCTGAACAAAATGCCACAGATAAATCTTTCCTTTTAAATATGCTGAACCTTTCAGCACCTGATGTTCAAAATCAGGTGTCACACTTATACATCCTCCAACAAATGGATATAGCACGCCAAACACTGCCAAAGCCTGTCCGGTATAATACGGATCATCAAATCCATAAATAATCCTCACATCTGCCTTTTTGGGCTTTAAATGTTTCATAAGCCTGAAAAGTTCTTTTTTACATTTGTGATATGCCCCTTTATGCACCTCATCTCGAAGAAATTCTTCCAACTTTTCTTTCTTTCCCGACAATGCTTTTATTTTATCACACAATTTTCCAAAAGTACATTTTATCTTCTGAATCCACGAAAGAATCCTCTGATAGAAGCTTCCATTCTTTTCACTGTCCACGGATTTTTCTTTTTCAGGAATTCCTTTTTCAGTTTTCCATTTTTCAGATTCCGGAGCATGCGCACTCTTTTGGCGTATCGTCTGCGACGTCGCCAGATTCTCTTCAGATTTTTCTGCAAATTTTTCAGATTCATTCTTTTCAATCTTGTCTGTTTCTGTAATACTCTTCTCATGATTCGATTTCTCCTCTTCTTCTATTTCTGAAATCTCAGTTTTCTCAGCTTCTTCTATTCCAGAAATCTCAGCTTTCTCAGCTTGTTTCTGCAGCGTCTGTACCTTTTTCTGTTTCTTTCCGGCTCCTGTATTTCCTCTTTTTATCCATGCAAATCTAAGCCGCCACTTCATTTTTCCATTCTTATACAAGATGTCCGCCCGAACAAGCTGCAAAAGCCAGATAACTTGCACTTTTCCCTTCAGAGAATCCAGGTCACCATCACACCTTCCCTGTACCTCGTAATGAACCGGCACAAAAAGAAAAATAGCAATCAATAGCAATAGGATTCCCAGTATTACAGCGATTATTATGCCGATTATTTTTAATATCAAAATCAAAATATGTAGCATCGCATCTTAGCCTTCCTGTTCTCTTTCTAACAGATATGTGCGGATATCCGCCGCTCCTGTTTGTTCATACACTTTCCCGGCGATCTCTTCTACCAGCTCCAGAGCCGCCTCGTAACCTCTTACAATTCCTACAACAAAGAAATCATCATTTGGAAAATCCGGCTGAAGGAAAAGCGCTGCATTATAAATTTCAAGCTGATTCGACCCATGTTCCGGCAATACCAGTACATAGATATCTCTTTGAAGTTTTCCCGTATTCAGTCTTCTTATAATCTTTTCTTTTTTCTTTTTCAGGTCTTCACCCCAGTAAAGTCTGCGATAATATCTCATGTTATCTTTCCATTTTCTCAACTATTTACAATTATTACCTGCACATATCACAGAATCTTCTTTATTGATAATATGCATCAAACACTTTTTTTGCAATATTAACTGCTTTTGCAGAACCGTCAGCCTGCTCAATAATCACACTGATCACAAGTTCCGGGTTGTCAACATTAGCAATTCCAACGAACCAGGAATGATCTTTTTCCTTATCTGAGCTATATTCTGCCGTTCCGGTCTTTCCTGCAGCCGTGTAGTTTTGTCCACCAAGTACAGATGCTGTTCCATAATCGGTAACAGCCGTCATATAATCTTTGAGCTGCGCCGCCTCTTTGGAAGTCATCAGATCTTTATATTTCTCCGGTTTTGTCTTCTCGATCACATTTCCTGCATTGTTGGTAACAGAATCTACCAGATATGGTTTCATCAATGTTCCGCCATTGGCAATTGCTGACGTGATCAAAGCCATATGATATGGGCTTACCTGTGTTTTTCCCTGTCCCATGGCAGTCATCATCCGCTCTGCCTCCGTGTCCGATGAAGTCAACGTAAACTGACTCTTGCTGTACGGCAGGACAGACGGAAGTTTCTTATTAAACAGAAGCTCTTGCGCAGTATCCTTGTAAGTGTCTGCATTCAGTGATCTTCCGATATTGGAAAATGAAGTATTACATGAATACGCAAGACTATCCCTCAAAGTCACCTGTCCGTGTACGTGTCCACCATAGCAATGAATTGTAACATCACCACTTTCAATAGAACCTGTACAGTTATAGGAATAGGAATCAAAATCTGCATTTTCACGCATGAACTCCAGTGTTGTTACAAGTTTAAACGTAGAACCAGGTGCATACTGCCCCTGCGTTGCACGATTCAGAAGCACACTATCCTCACTTGTGCTGAGTTCATCCCAGTTTTGGCTGACTGTATTCGGATCAAAATCAGGTTTTGAAACCATAGCTAAAATCTTTCCTGTACTTGGATCCATAACAACTACTGCGCCTTTATTAGAACCAAGTGCATCATAAGCTGCTTCCTGGAGATTTGTATCCAGTGTCGTTACTACATTATCTCCCTGGTTTTTCTTATCCTGGAATTCATTTTTTAATTTGTCTACAAAAAATGCATTGGAAGTCAGAAGTTCAAAGTTAGAAACAGACTCCAGACCAGATTTTCCCTGAGCAGTATAACCGACCACATGAGCAAATATATTATTGTACGGATATTCTCTTGTCTCTGTCCCATCTTCTGCCACATTTGTCTGAGCCAGCACATTTCCATTTCTGTCCAGAATCTTTCCGCGGATCACACGGTCCGCATAAGAATCCTGCCTCTTATTATAAGGGCTGCTGATGATATCTCTGCTTTTCACAACATTAAAATAAGAGATATAACCCATCATAGCAATAAACAGTGCTACAAAAATATATGTGACTCTAGCGAACTCTTTGTTGCGGGCGCGCTTTTTCTTTTCTCGGCGCTTGTCCTGCCGGTCTGCTTCTTTTCGCTCTCTGCGGGACATCTGCCGTTTTTCGCGCTCTCTTTTTAACCTCTCCTCTGCCTCTCTCTGCTCGTAACCTTTCCTTCTTTTTTCTTTCAAGATTCTCTTCCTCGTCTTCTCTTAAAATATAAAGTCCCTGAATAATTGCAAACATGATCAATGTACTGAGTATAGAACTTCCTCCGTAACTGACAAGCGGAAGTGTCACTCCAGTAGATGGAATGAATTTTGTTACTCCTCCAATATTCAAGAACACCTGAAAAATGTAACAAGTTCCAAGCCCCAGTGCTACCAGTTTATAAAACATATTGCGAAGCTGCATCGCAATGTTTAAAAACATTACATAACAACTAACACATACCAACGTCATGCATAATCCGAAAATCAGCCCCATCTCCTCGCAGATTGCAGAAAAGATAAAATCTGACGATGCAACAGGAATCGTATCTGGCTGTCCCTGGAACAGTCCCATACCGAACCAGCTTCCTGTTCCAATTGCAAATAAAGACTGTGCCACCTGATATCCGCTTCCGCTATATGAAGCAATCGGATCTTTCCAGGCGATTACACGGTTCCTAACGTGATTAAACAAGTAATATGCCCCCACTGAAGCTACACTTCCGGCTCCTAGTCCTGCCAATACATATAAGGGCTGTCTGGTTGCCACATACAGCATAACCAAGTACACTACAAATATAATCAGTGCAGCTCCAAGATCCTTTGACGCAACCAAAATCAATACATGAAACGCTGCTAGTGCTGTTGTCACAACGATATCTTTAAATGCCATGGACTGTTTAAAACTGGAAGCCACAAAAAATACAAATACAATTTTCACAAGCTCAGACGGCTGAACGTTAATTCCTGCCACCTGAAAACCAAGCTTTGCTCCATAAGACACAGAACCAATTACAATGACAAGAGCCAGAGATACAATACCAATAATTGCATAAACCTTTCTCCATTCCGAAAGCTTTTTCACCTTTCGGATCACGACTGGTACTACCAGACTGATTGCCACACCACCTGCTGCAATAACGAACTGTTTTACTGCATTGGAATAACTTAGTCTCGTCAACATGATCATACCGATACATAATAGCATACACATATTATTTACGACCAATCTGGACACTCTCGGATAAATATTCGTATATAGCAATATAGTAGTTCCAAACAGCACTACCTGCATCAGATAAAATGCAAGAAGCTTGATATCCTCCTGTTCCAAGTACATGACCAAATATGCAATAATATGTATCATGAACATCAGCACATTCTGCTGCCTTAAAAGACTCTTCTTTTTATCCGGATCTTGATATCCAAAAATACTGAAACACAAGAATGTGTACGAAGTCATCA
Organism: Dorea formicigenerans; assembly: GCF_025150245.1. Classification (NCBI taxonomy): domain Bacteria; kingdom Bacillati; phylum Bacillota; class Clostridia; order Lachnospirales; family Lachnospiraceae; genus Dorea; species Dorea formicigenerans. The sequence goes on along the minus strand of NZ_CP102279.1, from coordinate 1,484,733 downwards.
ATATGATCATCAGATATTTTGACAATTCAACAATAATGTTTACCAATTTTTCACCTACTTTACTCCTCGCTTAAAATGTCCTCTGGTAAAACTGATATCTGGCATCGGTATCTCTTTATCCTCCAGAAAAACATTTTTATAACTTTCTAAGATTTGTTCCATCTCCCGTTCTTTTTCTAATGTAAAATTCAGACGGATTCCAGATGGTTCCAGGCTCCTGATTTCATTTTTCTGATCCAAAAGAACAATCGGAGCTGAATTATATATTACATTATAACAGTATTTACAGTAATTTTTAACAGGAAATTTATTTCCAAGGCGATCTGTAATATATAACATACTATCTTTTCCAAGACAGCCCTCCATCGTCCTTCTGATACAGTTTGCTGTAATCATTACAGGCTGATACCCGTAGACAATCAGATTACCTCCCCTAGACAGTTCACTAAGCTCCCGGAAATTCAATTCAACGGAAGACGTATACTGATCAATTCCAAGTTCTGACAATTCTTTTATTGCCCTGTTATTCCATCCGTACAAATTATAATCTGACAGAATCTCCCCTTTATATCCTTTTGATTTCATCCATTCTAAAGCTTCCCAGTTCCGAACAAGAACACCTTCATAATACTGGCTGATCTTCTCAAAATATACCTTGTAGATATTCATTGCTTTTTCCCTGAAAATGTATGGCATCGCCAGACAAATCTTTGATTCATGTTTTTTATCTCTCATGTTTAAGCGGTATTCTTCTAACATGTCGATAACTGTTTCATCAAATGCGATTGCATCAGATATAAAGATGCGATCAACATATTCCCTGGCTAAAGCCAGCTTTAACTGTTCCACTGTCTCTACTGAAATCTGAAACTCATAATTTCTTCTGCTATTTTCAAACTTATTATCAGACATGTCTTCTGCCTGAATCTCCGACCAGATCATATGCCGGCGATATTCTTCTGTAATCTGCACTTCCAGATCCGAGAGCGCTGCTCTACGTAGTTCATTCAGACTCTGCATCGGCAGAAACAGATTTCCAGACACATCGATATACACCTCTTCAAATACAAACGGAGTATTTCCGGTTTTCCGTATCTGCTTTTCGATCCGTTCTGCCGCAAGGGGTTGATTTTTTGCAGTCTGGACCATATCTCCTGTCACAGTTACCGTCATTTCCGGTCTGTCATGCAGCCATACAGTCAGTTCTGAGACAGTGCCTTCTGCAAGATTTAGGGTTCCGTCAATTTTTTCCTGTAATATGTAATCCATTTTTTCTTTCTTCAGTTCCGTCTCTTTTCCGGGACGCTTCAAAGAAAGCATCTCTTTTCCGTTCTGCTTTCTGTAGTACCCATCACAGTACCCTCTTCGGCGGTAACAATTTTCCAGCTTTTCTTTGTCCTCCTTTGTGACATGGAACCCTTTTTTCCCTTTTTGCAGATAAATATCTGTATATTTCCGATACATCTGCGCCACCGTATATACATAATCCGGCTGTTTCATGCGCCCTTCAATCTTAAAAGAATCAATTCCTGCCTCAACAAGTTCGGGTATCATATCAATCGTACAAAGATCTTTCAGGCTCATTAGATCTGCAGATTTTCGACTTTCAACTCGATATGGAAGTCTGCATGGCTGCGCACACTCCCCGCGGTTTCCACTCCGCCCGCCAATCATACTGCTCATTAAGCACTGTCCGGAATAGCAGTAACACAAAGCACCATGCACAAAACATTCTATCTCCAGACCAGTTGCATTTTTCATATTCTTAATTTCTTCCAGAGACAACTCTCTTGCCGGCACAATTCTCTCTGCTCCCATTCTCTGAAAAAGTTGTGCGCTCAGTGTTTGTGTCACAGTTGCCTGAGTACTTACATGAAGCGGAAGATCCGGAAATGCTTCCCGAATCAAGCGCATAGCCCCGATATCCTGCACAATCACTGCATCCAGCCCTTGTTCGTAATATGGGCAGAGATAATCTACAAGTTCTCCCAGTTCCTGCTCTTTCAATAACGTATTGACTGTCATATATAATTTACGTCCGTGCAGATGCACATAGTCAATTGCTTCCAACATGCGTTCCTCATTCAGATTATCCGCATGCGCCCTTGCCCCGAAACGGCTCCCCCCTATATATATCGCATCTGCTCCGGCACAGACCGCTGCTTCCAGGCATTCCCATGAACCCGCCGGCGCAAGTATCTCAATTTCTCTTTTCATTCTGATTTCGTCCTTAAATTAATTATTATTCAAGAATACCAGGATTCAGGAGTTTTTAATTCTCTGTCATTTTCTATGATTTTTCTGTCATTCCGGTATCTTTATCTTTAAAAAGGGCCGTCAATCCGACAGCCCCTCTCATATTCTAATTCTCTTTATTATTCTTAATCTCTGTCTCCAGTTGAACAATCTTCATCTGAAGTTCCTTGTTCTCTTCCTTTAACTTGTCCAATGCTTTATCCGCATTCTCTAATTTGATCTGTACAGATATCAGTTCATGCTTCAGATCATACATCTCTTTATCTTTTGCTTCAATATCACTTTCCAGTGTACCGCCCTGTTTTCGTGCTTTAAAATAATCATCCGCAATATTAAGTGCCAGCAGAACACTTCTTGTCTCTGCACTCTGCTTACGATATCCCTCACTACTGCTGCATTCGTCAATCTTATGATTCAAATATGTAGATACCTTCTGCAGATATTCTTCACTTTCAAATCCACTTAAAGTGAATACTTTTCCTCCAATTAAAACTTCTGTAAAATTCTTTGATGATGCCATAAAAGCCTCCCACAAACTCTGCTATTTCTTATGAATATAATTTATTATAAACTAAACTGTCATAAAAACCAACTATTTTTCATGATTTTGCTTCAAAATCCCTAAATGTGCATACGCAAGATCTGTCACGATCCGCCCTCTCGGTGTTCTCTGAATAAATCCATTCTTCAATAAATATGGCTCGTACACATCCTCTATTGTTCCTGAATCCTCACTCAAAGAAGCCGCCAGAGTATCCAGTCCAACAGGACCGCCATCAAATCTTTCTATGATCGTCATTAAAAGATTCCGGTCTGTCTGATCTAGTCCACACTTATCTACGTCAAGAAGATCCAGTGCATAATTCGCCACATCTTCTGTAATATATCCATCATACTTCACCTGAGCAAAATCTCTCACACGTTTCAAAAGACGATTTGCAAGTCTCGGCGTCCCCCTGGAACGTCTCGCAAGTGCAGTAGCTCCGGCATCATCTATCCCTACATCAAGAACCTTTGCTGACCGGGCAATAATTCTCTTAAGTTCTTCAACTGTATAAAACTCCAATCGGTGAATCACACCAAATCGGTCTCTGAGCGGTGCCGTCAGCATGCCGACACGAGTTGTTGCTCCCACCAATGTAAACTTCGGAAGATCCAGTCGAATGGATCTGGCACTTGCTCCCTTTCCAATCATAATATCTATCGCATAATCTTCCATAGCCGGATAAAGAACTTCTTCCACCTGACGATTCAAACGATGAATTTCATCTACAAAAAGTACATCTCCCTCCTGCAGATTATTGAGGATTGCTGCCATCTCACCCGGCTTTTCGATTGCCGGTCCAGATGTAATCTTAATATTCACATGCATCTCATTAGCAATAATTCCGGCCAGTGTTGTTTTACCAAGGCCTGGAGGGCCATAAAAAAGTACATGATCCAGGGTTTCCCCCCTCTCTTTTGCTGCAGTAATGTATACTTTTAAAATCTCTTTTGCTTTTTCCTGTCCAATATAATCATCTAAAAGCTGGGGCCTTAGGTGACTTTCAATCTTGACATCCTCTTCCAGATTCTCTGTTGTTATAATTCTCCTGCTCATATCTCTCCCCTTGCAGTAATCAGAACATGAACTTCAATGCTCGTTTAAGCAATTCTTCCACCTGCATATCTGGTGTGATTTCCACCTGTTTCACAGCTTTCAGTGCTTCTGTATTGCCGTATCCCAATGCAACCAGCGCCTGAACCGCTTCGCTTTGAATCTCTCCTCCTGTTGACATCTGGGCTTTTAAAGCACCATCTTCTGTTATTGCATGTTCCAGAGCATCTTCGATGCTCAACTTATCCTTAAGTTCCACAATCAACTTCTGCGCTGTTTTTTTCCCGATCCCCGGTGCGGATGAAATGGCTTTCACATCATCAGCCATAACTGCAAACCTCAGATCATCTGGTGACAATACCGACAGAATTGCCTGACCTCCTTTAGGTCCGATTCCACTGACTCCGATCAGTAACTTAAATACATTCAAATCATCTACTGTCAGAAATCCAAACAGCTGCATTGAATCTTCCTTGACATTCAAATAAGTATGTATCTTCACTTCACTTCCAATCGGTGGAAGCTTACTCATAGATTGCGCTGACATATAAATTCCATATCCTACGCCTCCTACATCTACAATTACTTTATCTTCATATTGAGCAGCCAGCTCACCTCGTATATACGATATCATAGTACCTCCTCTGCTCCTTCTACTCTAAAAACATAATATCGCTTATTCTCCTAAGCACCTGATCTGCAACAACACCGATCAAAAATCCCGTAATCAGTCCGGCAACAAGAAGCACCGGCATATAATATGACATTGCAAATGTCTCAACAACAATCATTGCAACAACCAGTTGTCCAATATTGTGACAGACACCGCCTGCAATACTGATTCCAATAACACTGAATCCTCCTGCCTTTTTCAAAAGTGCCATCACAGTTAAACTAAGTAATCCACCTGCCAGACTATACGCAATACTAAAATAATTTCCAAACAAAACACCGCTTAAAAGGACACGTACTATAGATAATACATACACTTCCCTAAGCGGTATCTTATAAAGTGCAATCACGATAATCAGATTAGCCAGCCCAAGCTTGACTCCCGGGATTCCAAACGAAATCGGAACAAGAGTTTCTATATAGCTAAAAATCAATGCAAGCGCTGTAAATACTCCAAAATATGCTACGCGGTTTTTCACTTTTATGTCTCCTCCTACTATATCAGGCTGCTCTTTCTTATTCTTTATCCGCTGTGGCACATAATGCTACTGCTTCACGGACACTAATTCTGAACTTTAATTACTTACCGCATCATACTGGCTGTTCTGATGGCTGTCAACTTCCACAATAATCTTATTCGGCAGGCAGATAATACTTTCTTTATTCTTAGAAACCGCCTTCTGCTTCACACAGAGCTGATCCGGGCAATCCGCACGGATCATATCAGCTTCTCCATTCTTGATTTTCAAAACATTGCTTCCATTATTCAGCACGATCTCCTGATCATCTGCCAGACTATATACGCCTTCTATCTTTCCATTCACCTTTACCGTAATGTAATCCGCACTTTTCTCTCCAATAATCCTATGTAACAACATACACGATCCCGCCACTACCAGAATGATGATCATTAGTACAATATCTTTTTTCTTCAATCTATTTTTCATCTTGGCTACCTCTCTACGGATATTTTAGCACAGTACTTCTATCTATGCAACCACATGTTCGATTGTTTCTTTCACCAGAATCACTTTCTTAAACTCAAGGCAGCTAGTGTCAAGTGTCTGAAAGAACAATAGCATTGCATATCTCATATTTCATGTTATAATTACCATAGTTATAAATACTTGAAAATGGAGATTATTATGAAACTAAAACAAATGATTGCTGTTCTAAGTTCAGTTGCCATGCTCTTATGTGGCTGCAGTTCTGCGAATGCAAAAGACCAAACTTATTCCGACACACTTTACGATACAGTTGTAAAGGTCCAGATTCTGGATCCTGTAAACAAGAATGTCATGAGCGGATTAAAAAGTCTTTGTCAAAAATACAATACCATGTTTTCTATGTATGTAGAAGGCAGTGACATTTACAATATCAATCATGCCCAAGGCATGCCGGTAGCTGTTTCCTCTGATACTGCGACACTTATCAAAAAAGGTATCTACTACGGCGATTTATCCAATGGATCTTTTGATATCACGATTGGATCTGTTTCCCAATTATGGGATTTTACTTCTGGTTCCGGAACTGTTCCAGATGCAGATGCAATTGCCTCTGCGCTCAGTCACGTAAATTACAAAAATATCAGCGTATCTGATAACACCGTCCAGCTTTTGGATCCAAACGCTTCCATTGATGTAGGTGCTATTGCCAAAGGATATATTGCGGATCGTATCAAAGATTATCTGAAAAAAAATGGTGTAAAACATGCAGTCATAGATTTGGGAGGAAATATCCTTCTGCTCGGATCCAAGACCGACGGCTCCAAATATAACATCGGAATCCAGAAACCATTTGGCGAGACCGGAGAACCGATCACTTCCATCAAAGTAGCAAATAAATCTGTTGTTACAACCGGGATTTACCAGCGTTACTTTGAGGCAGATGGGAAAATTTACCATCACATTCTTGATCCTCGCACAGGTTATCCATGTGAGAATACATTGTACAGCGATACAATCATTACTGATTCTTCCCTGACAGCTGATGCTCTGAGTACAGTATGTTATCTCATGGGATATGAAGCTGCCAACGATCTGATCGATCAGTTAGAAAATGTAGATGCATTGTTTATTACAAATGACAACGAAATTCACTACACAAAGAATTTTCTTCGGTAATTTCGGCAAATACTTATTTTCATCTTTCAGATTTGTAAGAAGCTTTTAATAATATGGTGCAGATTCAATAACACATTTCCATAATAATAACTCATTGGCGGATTTCCGGGAAAATACCGGAGCATCCGCCAGATATAAAACAAAATCATCAATATTCCAAGCATGGCAAGAATTTTCCATGCTTTTTTTGTATCAGAAATTCCCAATATATATCTTCGTATTCCGAACCACAGAATAAAAATCATAAAAAGATATACAAATGGATGCATCTGCCAAGCTCCCGCAAAATCCAGATGCAAAAGACGTATAAGTGCTCTCGTCATGCCACAACCCGGACACGGAAGTCCGGTAATCAGCACAGCCGGACAGATTGTAATAAAAAATTTCCTAAGCAACACAAAATAGGCGAATACTGAAAGTATCGCCCATTTTGCATGTTTCACATCTTTAAAAAATATCGTTTTTCCAACTTTTAATCTTTGTTTCAGATTACGTTTTTTCTCCATCTTCCACTTTAATTCTTTCTAGAGAATAACTTTCTTCGGACATTTTGCCGCACATGCACCGCATCCGGTACATTTTTCCGGATCAATATGCGCAACATTATCCAGAACCTTAACAGCATCAAACTGGCATGCTTTTTCACACATCTTGCAGCCAATGCATCCAACTTTACATGCCTTCATGACATCTTTACCCTTGTCTTTAGAATTACATTTTACAAGATGTTTCATGTCATATGGCACAATCTCAATCAATTTACGAGGACACGCGGCAACACATTTTCCACAAGCTTTACAAGCTTCTTTATCAACCACAGCAACGCCATCAACAATGTGGATTGCATCAAACGGACAGGCTTTCACACACGTTCCTTCTCCAAGACATCCATATGTACAAGTCTTTGGCCCGCCATTCTGCATCATATTGACCATGACACAGTCACCAATTCCATGATATTCGTAATCTGTTGCTGCCTGCTCACATGTTCCACCACATTTTACAAATGCTACTTCATGGATCTGCTCGCCTGCAGACACTCCCATAATCTCACCAATCTTGGCTGCGACTGGTGCACCTCCGACCGGACAGCTTCCAACTTCCGCTTCTCCCTTTGCAATTGCTGCAGCAAGGCCGGAGCATCCGGCATATCCACAACCGCCACAGTTATTTCCCGGAAGCACTCCAAGAATTGCCTCTTCTCTCTCATCTACTTCAACCGCAAATTTCTTTCCGGCAAGTCCAAGGAATACACCAATGAACAAGCCAGTACCACCTACGATAACAGCAGCAATAATAACAGCTGTAATATTCATTGTCTATCCCTCCTATATCAGTCCTGAAAATCCACAGAACGCAATTGCCATAAGACATGCTGTAAGCAAGACAATTGGCGTCCCCTGGAAGGACTCTGAAATATCATTGTACTCAATCTTCTCACGAATACCTGCCATAATTACGATTGCAATCAAAAATCCAACAGATGTTCCAACACCATTTACAACGCCTTCTAAAATTGTATAATCTTTCTGGACATTTGTAAGTGCTACACCAAGAACCGCACAGTTTGTTGTGATCAGTGGAAGATATACTCCAAGTGCCTGATAAAGTGATGGCATCGCTTTTTTCAGAAACATCTCAACAAACTGAACGAGTGCTGCAATAAATAATATAAATACAATCGTCTGCAGATATTCAAATCCTAATGGAACAAGAATAAATTTATAAATCAAACTTGTCAACAGGGAAGAAAGTGTAATAACAAACACAACTGCTCCTCCCATACCTGTAGCTGTCTCAACTTTTTTGGATACTCCAAGGAATGGACAAATTCCAAGAAACTGGCTGAGTACAACGTTATTTACAATAGCTGAACCGATTGCAATAATCAGTAATTCTGATAATGTCTTCATACTCTGCACTCCTCCTATTCTTCATCGCCTGTTGGAAATACTTTTCCGCTACATCCGGCACATCCGGCACAGTCTGAGCAACATCCTTGAGGCTCTGCGATTTTCTTGCCTTTCTTTTCAGCATTTTTTCTGATTTTATTCATACCTGCAACCAAGAATGCAAGAACAAGGAATGCTCCTGGTGGCAGGATAAAGATTGTTACCGGGACATAACCGCCCTGTCCGGCTGCAAGATCTGCAAGCGGCAGAATCTGTTTTCCGAAAATTGCTCCTGTTCCGATGAACTCACGAACAATACCAATGCATGCAAGTCCAAATGTAAATCCAAGTCCCATACCAATTCCATCAAAGATAGAAGGAAGAACCGGGTTCTTGGAAGCATAGCTCTCAGCACGTCCAAGAATGATACAGTTTACTACAATCAGTGGAATGTAAAGTCCAAGTGCATCATAAAGACTCGGCACAAATCCTTCTAACAGGAACTGAACAATTGTTACAAATGAAGCAACAACTACAATGAACGCCGGCATTCTGACTGAATCCGGTATGATCTTACGTAGCATGGAAATCAACATATTGGAAAGGACCAGTACAACTGTTGTTGAAAGTCCCATACCAACTCCATTGATTGCAGATGTCGTAACCGCAAGTGTCGGACACATACCAAGCATCAGAACAAAAGTAGGGTTCTCTTTAATCAGTCCATTATAAACTCTTTCCGTACATTTATTCATCTTTAATTACCTCCCTGTCCAAATGCATTCTGATAATAGCCAAGGGCCGCATTGACAGCTCCGGTCACTGCTCTTGAAGTGATTGTTGCACCACTTAAAGCATCTATCTGCTCACCGTCTCCTCCATCTTTTGACACAGCAAACTTTGTCGGATTCTTTCCTACATACTGTTCATAGAAAGACGGTTCTTTTGCTTTCATACCAAGACCTGCAGTCTCACTGATAGAAAGGAAGGAAACACCTGTCACAGTACCATCAGACTGGATACCAACACTAACCTGAATATCTCCGCCATATCCGTCCTTATCGGTTGTTGTGATGACATATCCTGTATCACCAACTGTACAGACTTCGTCAATAGTTGCATTAACACCAAGATCACTGATTGCCTGCTTTGCAGCCTTCTGATCTACATCTGTCTCTTTAAACTCATCAAGCTTTGCATCTGGAAATACAGCCTGCCAAGCTTCTTTTTTCGCCTTTTCCTGCGCCTGGGCGATTGGATTCAGAGTTATCTCATGAACGAGACCAAGTCCAAGTCCTGCAATCAAAGTGATAGCAGTCAGAATCAATGTGTTTTTCAAAATCTTATTCATTATTTCTCTCCTCCTTTACCAAATGGTTTTGGGAGAGTAACTCTCTCGATCAATGGTACAATTAAGTTACTGATAATGATCGCATAGGAAACTCCCTCTGCGGAACCGCCGAACAGACGGAAGAGTCCAGTCAGAATTCCAAGCAAGATTCCATACACGTATTGTCCCTTTGGCGTGATCGGACATGTTACATAATCCGTTGCCATGAACCATGCACCAAGCATCAGTCCACCGCCACACAGATGTGCTGTAATATACTGTGCATCAAAAAATCCTACAGCCGGATTCTGGAAATGTCCAAATATACCAATAAAGATAACGAATGTCACAATATATGTACCAGGGATACGAAGATCAATAATTCCCATTAAAATTAAGAAGATTGCTCCAATGATAATTGCAATCACTGAAGTCTCACCAATTGTTCCAGGAATTGTTCCGATCAGCATGTCCATAGAATTAACAGCTTTCCCTGACTTCAGAAGCGCCAGTGGTGTTGCTCCTGTTACTCCGTCATAGACGAATGTCGTCATCTGACTTGTAAAAGAAATCAAAAGGAAACATCTTGCTCCAAGTGCCGGGTTCATAAAGTTCTGTCCCAGACCTCCAAAAAGCTGTTTTACAATCAAGATACCAAATACACTTCCAAGTGCACCCATCCACCATGGTGCTGTAGGTGGCATATTAAGCCCCAGAAGCAGTCCTGTTACAACAGCACTGTAATCCCCGATTGTAATTTTTTTGTGCATTAATTTTTCATAAATATATTCTGTCAGTACTGCAGATGCTGTCGTACTGATGAGCATAATGAGCGCCGGAACTCCAAAATTATATATACCGAACGCAGATGCAGGCAGCAGTGCAATTACTACCATGAGCATAATCTTGCTGGTTGTCATATTATCACGGATATGTGGTGATGATGACATTTTTAATGTTTGATCGCTCACGTTGATTCACCTCTTATTCTTTCTTATTTCTTCTTGCGATTTGCAAGTGCTGTTTTTCTCATAGAACCGATTGCCTGCTTCAACTGACGCTTAGCCGGGCAGACATAACTACAAGATCCACATTCCATGCATTCCAGGCCTTCGTGTTTCGTAAATGCTTCTTCATCATGGTGTTCCGCATAATCTGCAAGTCTTGATGGAATCAGACGACTTGGACAGACCTCCACACATCTTCCACAATTAATACATGCTGTCGGCTCGTACTGTGCAACTTCATCCTTTGTGAAGCAGAGAATGGATGAAGAAGTCTTTGTTACCGGAACATCCACTGTAAACATAGAAAATCCCATCATCGGACCTCCGGAAATAATCTTCTCCGGATCAACCTTATAGCCTCCAGCTGCTTCAATCAATTCTGCCTGATTCATACCAAATGGCGCTTTGAAGTTGCCAGGTTCATGAACTGCATCTCCACTGACTGTTACAATTCTATCCATAGATGGCTCACCTTTTGCAACTGCACGGTAAATTGCTGAAATCGTAGCAACATTGTCTACAACACAACCAGCATCAGCCGGAAGCATTGATGAATTAATCGCACGTCCAGTTGTTGCATAAATGAGCTGACGCTCACCCCCCTGTGGGTACTTTGTCTGGAGTTTCAGCACTTCCATACGTGGCTCATCTTTTGTCAGTTCTTTTAATTTTTCAATACAGTCCGGTTTATTATCTTCTACTCCAAAAAGACCTTTTGCATTATCAAACAGTCGAAGAATTATCTTCATACCTTCTACTAACTCCTCGCCATGCTCCAAAATCTGTCTGTAATCTGCTGTAATATAAGGCTCACACTCCGCACAATTGGCAATGATATAATCGATCTTATCCGGTTCTTTTGGAGATAATTTTACCTTTGTTGGAAATCCAGCTCCACCCATACCGACAATTCCGGCATCTCCGATTGCATTCAGAATTTCTTCTTTTGACATCTCTGACACTGCCTTTGGTGTACTGTACTCAACTTCCTCATACTCTCCGTCATTTTCAATCACAATGCTGTTGACTTTGGAGCCAGCCGGAGTGAAACGCGGTTCAATAACTTTTACGGTTCCAGAAACTGATGCGTAAATTGGCGCTGATACAAAACCACCGGCTTCCGCAATCATCTGTCCTCTAAGGACATGGTCACCTTTTGCCACAATCGGTACTGCCGGTGCACCGATATGCTGTGACATCGGATATACCAGATCACCTTTCGGCTGTACCTGGACAATTGCTTTATCTTTTGCCAGAGCTTTGCCGTCATTCGGATGAACTCCACCTTTAAATGTTAACAATGACATCCTTTTATCCTTCCTTCCTAATTTGTCTTTTTATACTATACTAGAAAATATCTGATTTTTCCAGTGTTAGCTTCGATTTTCTTGTATATTATGTAATACAGCTCGTTCTTTTATTAACAAAGTAAAGGGGCGAAAGTTCTACAACTTTCCGCCCCTTATTATTTGCATCTTATAATCTATTACTCAGCGTCAGCTGTCTCTTCATCAGCTGCCTCAAGAGCTTTCATGCTAAGGCTGATCTTCTTCTCTGCTTCATTCAGATCAACAATCTTAGCTGTTACTTCTTCTCCAACTTTCAGTACATCTGACGGTTTGTCAACATGTGCTTTTGAAATCTGAGATACATGAAGTAATGCATCTACTCCAGGCGCAAGTTCTACAAATGCACCGAAGTCTGTCATTCTTGCAACTTTACCTGTAATTACTGTTCCAACAGCATAATCTTCTGCAGCATTAGCCCATGGATTAGACTCTGGGAATTTCAGGCTAAGAGCAATCTTTGTATCGTGAATATCTTTTACAAGAACCTTTAACTCATCGCCAACTTTAAATACTTTCTTCGGATTCTCAACACGTCCCCAGGACATCTCTGAAATATGAAGAAGTCCGTCAACTCCACCAAGATCGATAAATGCACCAAAGTCAGTAACATTCTTAACAACACCTTCTACTGTATCACCAACATGAAGCTTCTCAAACAGCTCTTTCTGTTTTTCAGCTTTCTCAGCAACAAGAAGCTGTCTTCTGTCACCGATTACACGGTTTCTTCTTGGATTGAACTCGCTGATCACAAATTCAATTTCCTGGTCCTGATATTTGCTCAAATCTTTCTCATAAGTATCTGACACAAGGCTTGCAGGAATAAATACTCTTGCTTCATCAACTACTACACTGAGACCTCCGCCAAGGATCTGTGTAACAGGAGCTTTCAGAACTTCATGGTTCTCATAAGCCTCTTTTAATCTTTCATTACCTTTCTCGGCAGCTAATCTCTTATATGTCAGCAACACCTGTCCTTCTCCGTCGTTTACTTTCAGAACCTTCACTGTCATAGGGTCACCTACGGATACCATAGTAGTAAGATCTGCATTGCTGTCGTTCGTGTACTCACTTCTTGTAATGATACCATCTGCTTTGTAACCAATATTTAAAACGATCTCATCTGGTTTAACATCGATGACAGTACCGTCTACTACCTCTCCGTTTCTAATTGTTTTTAAAGACTCTTCCAACATCTGTTCAAAAGTTAATTCTGACATTATTTTGAACCTCCTCAATTATTTTATTGGGCGTGGATGCCCCTGCTGTAATACCTACTGTTTCCACGGACCTTAATTGATTCATATTCAAATCGCCAAGTGTCTGTATATAGTACGTATCCGCACATGCATTGCTGCAGATTTCAAATAACTTTTGGGTATTTGAGCTTCTCTTGTCTCCGATGACAATCATCGCATCCACCCGCTTTGCAATGTCATAAGCCTCTTCCTGACGCTCTTTCGTTGCATTACAAATCGTATTTAAAACAATAATATCATAACGCTTTTCAGAAATAATTTCAACTAAATCTTTAAATTTATTGTAATTAAATGTCGTCTGTGCTACTACACAAACTTTTTCACTCTCCGGGACCAGTTCAAATGCCCTTGCTTCCTCTTCTGTCTGAATGATCGTAGCCGGGCCTTGCGCCCATCCTTCAATTCCCATAACTTCTGGATGTTCACGGTTTCCTATAATTACAATATGATATCCGTCCCGGCTTTTTTCTTCCACGATCCTATGTATTTTCTTCACAAATGGACAGGTTGCATCTACATAACGTACTCCGTTTTCATCCAGAAGATCACAGATTCTCTTTGGAACGCCGTGGGAACGGATGATCACGATTCCTGATTCTATCTGCTTGAGTTCTTCTTCTGACAGGATTACTTCAACTCCCTTTTTCTCCATATCTTTGATGACTTCTTCATTGTGAATGATCGGACCATAAGTGTAGATCTTCTCTGCCGAATTTTCTTCAATTTGCTTATATACTGTATCCACAGCTCTCTGTACACCAAAGCAGAAGCCTGCCGATTTCGCCAGTTCTACCTGCATGTTCATCCCACCTTTTCTTTTTCTCACACGATATTATCTGTGATTGCTTTTACAACCTCTTCGATTGTCATATCTGAGCTATCGATCAACACTGCATCTTCCGCCTGTCTGAGAGGTGCAATTTTTCTTGTACAATCGCGTTCATCGCGTTCTTTGATATCTTTCTTAATTTCTTCCAAATCACATGAAACACCTTTTTCTTCCAGTTCTTTGTATCTACGGAGCGCTCTCGTCTCCACACTTGCTGTCAGGAAAATCTTCACATCCGCTTCAGGCAACACGCAGGTTCCAATATCCCTTCCATCCATCACAACGTCCTGAGTTCTTGCAAGTTCTTTCTGAAGATTCAGCAAATGTGCCCTCACCTCCGGAACCGCGGATACTTTAGAAGCCATATTTCCAACCTCTTCATTTCGAAGCCTGGAAGTAATATTTTCGCCATTCAGATACACTTGCTGTTCACCTTGTTCATACTGTATTTTCACTTCTGCACCTTCACATGCCGCGGCAATAGCATCCAGATTCTCCGGATTAATTTTTTTGTCCAAAAAATAGACAGCAAGCGCGCGATACATTGCTCCCGTATCTACATATATATATCCTTTTTCTTTCGCAACCCGTTTGGCAATCGTACTTTTTCCTGCACCAGCCGGGCCATCAATTGCAACATTATAACCCATATTTTCTCCTTCTTAATCTGCTTTATATTTCTTTTAATTACTGGATTGCATTTCCTGCCGCATATCCGGTCGACCAGGCAATCTGCAGATTAAAACCTCCGGTCAATGCATCCAGATCCAGTACTTCTCCCGCAAAATATAACCCTTTTACAAGCTTTGATTCCATCGTTCCAGGATCAATTTCTTTCACATTAACTCCGCCTTTTGTAATAATCGCTTCCGGATAGTCGCGAAGTCCGGTAAGCGTCATACGAAAATGCTTGATCAAATGAACAAACTGTTTCCGTTCTTCTTTCTCTATATTGTTAACCTTTTTCTCCGGATCAATCCCGCCAAGTTCCAGCATGACCGGAATTAATTTAGTTGGAAACAGCTTTGTGATTGCATTTTTAAATTGCCGGTTATGATTCTCTTCAAAATCTCTCAGCACTCTCTGATCCAGTTGTTCTTCTGTAAGAGCCGGTTTCAGATCAATTTCCAATGTCAGTTCCTTTTTCTGTCCATTTTTATCCATGAATTTTTTGCCTACATAACTGCTGGCACTGATAATCAACGGACCACTGACACCAAAATGTGTAAACAGCATTTCTCCAAAATCTTTATATAATTCTTTCTTTCCATCCAATATCTTTGCTTCTACATTGCGAAGTGAAAGCCCCTGCAATTCACAGATCCATGGTTCTTTTGTCTCCATCGGCACAAGAGACGGAAAGCATTGTGTTACTTTATGACCAACGTTTTCGGCAAATCGGAATCCATCACCTGTAGATCCTGTGGAACGGTAAGACAATCCACCTGTCGCAACAATACATGCATCTGCGGTTTGTGTAGTAGTATCTTTTAATACTACCTTATTAAACTTGCCTTTTTCAGCTTCTACACTTTTCACTTCTGTATTTAAGCAGACTTTCACGCCCACTTTTTTCATTTCCCGTTCCAATGCGCGGATAACATCAGACGAATGATCCGAGATTGGAAACACTCGATTTCCTCTCTCTATCTTCACTGGCACCCCTGCATCTTCAAAGAAATCTATCACATTCTGATTCGTATAACCATAAAAGCTGCTATACAAAAACTTAGAATTCGTCACAACTGCATCAAACAACTCTTCCATATCTGCGGCATTTGTAATATTACATCTTCCTTTTCCAGTAATAAATATTTTCTTTCCTAGTTTTTCATTTTTTTCATAAAGCGTGACTTGATGTCCGTTTTTTGCCGCTGCAATTGCCGCAAACATTCCCGCTGCTCCGCCACCTACTACAATAACATGACTCATTTATATTATCCTCTTATTCTAGTCATTCATTTTGACTGTATCGCCTACCATATTCAGTTCATCTCCACTGTAGACCTGATACTCATCCCAGATATCTTCCAGCGCCTCCAGTGTAGTGATTACTTCTTTCTGCTTCTTCATGCAGAGTGCCACCACAAGAGCATTGATCACACTAAGTGGTGCTACAAGAGAATCTACGATTGAAGCCATATCACTTCTTGCAATCAAATTACAGGAAGAATACAGGTTCATCGGCGAATGTACACTATCCGTAATCGTGATTACCTTAGCCTTTCTGTTGCTTGCAAATTCCAATGCTTTAAGCGTTCTCATAGAATATCTCGGAAAACTAATCCCAATGATCACATCTTCTTCATCAATTCGCAGCAATTGCTCGAAGATTTCACTGGAACTGTTCGTATGAACCGCTGTCACATTATCACAAATCAAATTGAGATAGAAAGACAGAAAGCTTGCAAGTGGTGCACAGCTTCGTATTCCGACTACATATACTCGCCTTGCATTCAGAATCGTGTCTACAGCCATTTCAAACGCCTCATGGTCAATTCCTTCCATTGTCAGCTTTATCTTCTCTATATCCGACTGTAGAACCGATGTTAGAATCTCTCCTTGACTGATCCGTCCATACGTCACTTCCATTCGTTGAATGGAATTAAGTTTTGTACGGACCATCTCGCCAAGCGCCCTTTGAAACTGGGGATAACCTTCATATCCAAGAGCTGTTGCAAATCTTACAACTGTCGATTCACTGACTCCAACCTCTTCACCCATTTTTGCAGCCGTCATAAATGCTGCTTTATCATAATCTTCACGGATAAAATCCGCCAGCTTTTTCTGCCCTTTACTGAACTTGTTATATCCGTCTTCTAATCTTTGCACTAATTCATTTTGTGTTCCCATATAGCGTCTTCCTTTTCTATTACATCGTTTCTATTATAAGATGTAAAAGAGAAATCTTCAACCTTTAATCCTATCTATCTCAATCATCTATCTTAATTCTGTCTTAATTCTATCTCAAATCTGCCTTAAATACTTCTACTGCGCACCTCTGATATCTTTTTTTAAGCCAGCATAATAAAACAGGCGGAAAATCTTCCGCATAAATGCATCTTTGACTTTCCGCCCGTTTTCATTATTTTATATTCTGCTATACTGGATAACTTCCATTCTCAGTATCAGCAATTGTCTGGTCGACCTTTGTCTGCTGTGCCTGACGATATTTGAAAAACTCTGTTGCTACCTGTGGGAACAATGCATAAGATAATACATCTTCATCCTGCTGGATCCACTGAGCACATTCTTTTCTGAGTGTGTCAAGCTCATCCGGAATCAAATCTGCCGGACGGCAAGTGATAACTTCCGGATTATCTCCAAGAACTTTCTTTACGACATCTGGGTTAAATGGTTTTGCTGTCTTACCATATTTTCCACTTAAGATGTCTTTTGTCTCCTGTGTTGCAACTTTGTAGCGTTCTCCCATCAACACATTAAATACAGCCTGTGTACCTACAATCTGTGAAGATGGTGTTACAAGTGGCGGTTCACCAAGATCTTTACGAACTCTTGGGACCTCCTCAAGCACGTCGTAGAATCTATCCTCCGCTCCCTGTTCTTTTAACTGGGAAGTCAGGTTAGACAACATTCCTCCCGGTACCTGATAAAGAAGTGTCTTAATATTAACACCTAAGTTCTTAGGATTCAGAAGTCCACTCTCAAGAGCCTCATCACGAATCGGTCTGAAGTAATCAGCAATCTCTGCCAGTAAGTTCTGATCCAGTCCGCTGTCATAAGGAGTTCCCTTAAATGTCTCAACCATAACCTCTGTAGCCGGCTGTGATGTTCCAAGCGCAAATGGTGACATTGCAGTATCAATTACATCGACCCCTGCCTCTACAGCCTTTAAGTAAGTCATAGACGCCTCTCCTGACGTATAGTGGGTATGAAGCTGAATTGGAAGATTTACAGCTTCTTTCAATGCCTGTACAAGCTCTGTTGCTTTGTATGGTACAAGAAGTCCGGCCATATCTTTGATACAGATAGAACTTGCTCCCATATCCTCAATTCTCTTCGCTGTCTCTACCCAGTAATCCAGTGTATAAGCATCACCAAGTGTATAAGAAAGAGCTACCTGCGCCTCTGCTTTTTCCTCATTTGCTGCATCTACTGCTGTCTGAAGGTTGCGAAGATCATTCAGGCAGTCAAAAATACGAATAATATCTATTCCATTTGCAACAGATTTCTGCACAAAATATCTTACCACATCATCAGCATATGGACGATATCCAAGGATATTCTGCCCACGGAATAACATCTGTAATTTTGTATTTTTAAATCCATCACGGAATTTGCGAAGTCTGTCCCATGGATCTTCTTTCAGGAAACGAAGAGATGCATCAAATGTAGCACCACCCCAGCACTCTACAGAATGATATCCAACTTTGTCCATCTTTTCCACAATCGGAAGCATCTGCTCTGTAGTCATACGAGTAGCGATCAAAGACTGATGCGCATCACGCAGAACTGTTTCCGTTATCTTAATTGGTTTTTTTTCAATTTCTGCCATTATAATTTCCTCCATATATTGTCAATTACAATATTGACTGTTACATTACTCCAAAGATTGCCATGAATGTACCTGCAGCTACGGCAGTACCGATAACACCAGCTACGTTCGGTCCCATTGCATGCATCAGAAGGAAGTTCGTTGGATCTGCCTCTGCACCGACCTTCTGAGATACACGCGCAGCCATAGGAACCGCGGAAACTCCTGCTGAACCAATCAGAGGGTTTACTTTTCCATGTGTAAACGCACACATGATTTTACCAAATACAACTCCGGCTGCTGTACCAAATGCAAATGCGATCAGACCTAACACAACGATTTTCAATGTATCAAAGTTCAGGAATGCTTCCGCACTTGTTGTAGCTCCTACTGATGTACCAAGCAGGATAACTACAATATACATCAATGCATTGGATGCTGTCTCTGTCAACTGTCTAACGACGCCTGACTCACGGAACAGGTTACCAAGCATCAACATACCTACAAGTGGTGCTGTTGTTGGAAGAATGACGCAGACTACAATTGTAACAATAATCGGGAAGAGAATCTTCTCGAGTTTAGATACAGGTCTTAACTGTTCCATTCTGATCTTACGTTCTTTCTCCGTTGTAAGTAATTTCATAATCGGTGGCTGAATAATCGGCACCAGTGACATATAAGAATAGGCCGCCACTGCAATTGGTCCCATGATCGCCGTCTGCTGCAGTTTACCTGCGAGGAAGATAGATGTCGGTCCATCTGCTCCTCCAATAATTGAGATTGCTGCCGCTGCCTTGTCGGAGAATCCCATGCACATTGCTCCAAGGTATGCAGCAAAAATACCGAACTGTGCTGCTGCTCCAAGAAGGAAACTCTTTGGATTCGCAATCAACGGTCCAAAGTCTGTCATCGCACCTACTCCAAGGAAGATCAGTGACGGAAGAATTGACCACTCATCCAGCTTATAGAAATAGTAGAGAAGTCCACCCGTTCCATTTGATGCATCCTCTGCATGCAACATAATATCCGGATAGATATTTACAAGCAGCATACCAAATGCAATTGGCACAAGAAGCAGAGGCTCAAATCCATGTCTGATTGCCAGGTACAAGAAGAAACAAGCCACCGCAATCATGACCACATTGCCCCATGTAAGACTAAAAAACGCCGTCTGATGCACGAGGTTTCCTAATGTTGTTGTTATATATTCCATTTCTTAACCTCCAGTCGTATATGTGTCGGCAGTACTATTTCAATGTTGCTAATACTGCTCCGGATTCGATTGCATCACCAACAGCTACGTTGATGCTTGCTACAGTTCCATCTTCCGGTGCTACAACTGGGATTTCCATCTTCATTGCCTCGATTGTAAGAACAGCATCACCCTTCTTCACTGCCTGACCTACAGTAGTGTCAAGTTTGAATACTTTTCCGGCTGCTCCTGCTTTTACTTCAATAGATCCGGCTGCTCCTGCTGCCGCTTTCGGTGCTGCCTTTGGAGCTGCTTTTGGTGCTGCTTTCGGTGCAGCTGGTGCAGGTGCTGCGCCTGCTCCTGTCTCTTCTACTGTTACATCATAAACATTACCATTCACTGTAATTGTATAATTTTTCATTCTGATATCCTCCTTAATTACTCACTATGAATTCCATTTATTTGACGGACGGCGCTTAATGCTGCGGACAACAAATCCATCTGTCGTTGTCTCTTCTGCTGCTGCAATTGCTGCTGAAATAACAGCAATCAATTCCAGATCATCAGTTTCATCCACTTCTTCGACTGTCTCACTTACAGCCGCTTTCGTTTCTTCTTTCTGCTCATCTTTTTTCTTGCCAAATGCATTCTGGATTGCCGGAATGTATTTAAACAAAGAAATCAGGAATGAAATGAAGATCAGTACTGCAAATACAGTTCCCATTCCAAGCAGTGTATTTAAGCCTGCCTTTTCCATAATCTCTCCAAGTGAGAACTTCGCACTGACTGTCATACTTTCAAGGTATAAATCTTTATCAAACACAAATTCAATCGTAGCATCACGATCTTTGAACTGTGCCGGTACAGATACTGTCAGCTCATCATCTTTCGCTTCAAATGTATAATCTCCATGTCCGACATACTCACCGCATTCTTTGATTCCTGCCTGCCAGCTGTCAACTGCGCCATCAAAGCTGTCCGGTGTGAACTTCAATCCAGACATCATGAACTGATACTCTTTGCTGAATTCGTTCTGGTCGTTCCACTGTGCCAGTGTATCACTGTCTACATTCTGGCAGTAGTTTATCAGAAACTCTGTCTCCTGCTCAATCATTGCCTCATCATATTCCAAAGTAGTCTGTGTCTTACCACATCCTGTCAGGCATACGATTGCGGTCATCATCAGGCAGAGCAATAAGCTAATCTTTTTCTTCACTTTGCCTCACCTCTCTAAACTGTTCCATGCTTTTTCATCGGGCTTTCTTCTCTTTTTGTAAATAACATCTCAAATGCTCCGATGACATATTTTCTAGTGTCAGCAGGCTGGATAATTGTATCTACATAACCTCTTCTTGCTGCGGAAACCGGACTGGACTGAAGCTCGGCATATTCTTTTGCTTTCTCGTTGATTGTCTCAGCATCAGCATCTGCATACATAATTTTTGCTGCAAGATCTGCTTCCATCATTCCGATTTCTGCTGTCGGCCATGCATAGACCATATCAGCACCAAGAGATTTACTGTTCATTGTCACATAAGCACTTCCAAATGCTTTTCCGATTACAACGTTAACTTTTGGTACAGTTGCATTTGCAAATGCATAAGTTAATTTTGCTGCTGCCTTTGCAAGGCTTCTTTCTGCACACATAGTTGCTGCAAATCCTGATACATTCGTCAGTGTAAGAACCGGAATATTAAATGCATCACAGAACTCTACGAATCTGGCTGCTTTTCTTGCGCCTCTTGCAGAAAGTGCTCCATCAAACTCTTCTACAACTTCTGCATTCTCATCATAAACTTTAGATCTGTTCGCAACAGCACCAACTGTCATACCATTCAAACGAATAAAGCCTGTTACCATGTCTTTCGCATGATTCTTCTGAGTCTCAAAGAATACATGATCATCTGCGATTTCAGCAAGGGCTATTGCCGTATCTTCTGTTGCATTTTCAATCTCTGAACATGCACGATTCAGATCATCTGAACATTCTGTGTATGATGCATCTTCCTCATTATTACATGGTAAAATGCTTACTAATGTACGAATCTCTGAAAGAATCTCTTCTTCTGTTCCGACACCATCTACAAGACCTGTCTTTTCACTTTGGAATTTTGCAGAAGATGTATCACATTTATCTACTGTATTTCCTGGAATCGCATTCGGAGAATTTACGAATAACTTCGCATTCTTTTCTTCCATAAATGTAAAATCTGTAAGAGCTGGTACTAAGGACAAGCCTCCGCCACAGGTTCCGAAAATTGCTGTAATCTGTGGAATTACTCCTGATGCAAGTGATTGTTTTAAATATAATGTTCCAAATGCCTCAAGTGCGTCTGTTGCCTCCTGAAGTCTGAGACCTGCACAATCTACAAGTCCAATAACAGGAGCCCCCATCTTCATTGCCATATCATAAATGTTCGCGATCTTTCTGGCATGCATCTCACCAATTGATCCCTTCAATACTGAAGCGTCCTGGCTGTACACATATACCAGATTACCATCGATCACTCCATAACCGGTAATGACACCGTCTGCCGGAGTTTTCTTTTCCTGCATGTTGAAATCTGTTGTTCTGGCTGTTACTGCTCCGCCGATTTCAACAAAGCTGCCTGCATCAAGTAACTGTTCAATGCGATTACCTGCTGCATTTTCTGTTGCCATGTTGCCCATAATTTAGCCCTCCATTTTCTTTATTAAAATATGGTTATACCAAAATTTCGCCGAATTTATTATAACTTTTTTACCGAAAAATGGCAACGCCTACAAGGCACATTTGTTAAGGATTTGACAAATTTTGTTAATTATTTATGACTTTTGTTAAAAATCAAAAAGCGGTTTGGGCAATTAGCTCAAAACCGCTTTTATAGGTCTATAAATTCTGTTTATTTTTCATTTCTAAATTGAATTGGAGTCATATTATATGCCTTTTTGAACAATCGATTGAAATGCTCCACATTCTGATATCCGACAGATAATGCAATATTTTCCACTGTCATATTGCTGCTCTTAAGAAGTGCTCTTGCTTTCTTCATACGGATTTTCTTTACCAGTTCTCCAAATGTGACGCCGGATTTCTCCTTAATGTATTTGGAAATGTATGGTTTAGACAAGAAGAACTTCTCAGCAAGGTCATCTAATGTAATATCAATATAGTTCTCCTGAATATAATTCATAATTTCAATCATACGTGTGTCTTTACATGTATTGGAATTTCCAATCTCTTCCAGCTTATTAACTGCAACTGTGAGTGCCTCAATGGATGCCTTGATAATATCGGCGTCAATTCCAGCACCCCAGAATGTCTTTCCTTGGCAGATTATACCAACATATGCAACAGCCTTGGAGGATGATCCTTTTGTCAGAGAATGTTCCTCGTAAAAGCTCAGTTCATAGCTGACGTTGAAATACTGTTTGATTGCATTGCTGACCGCATCCAAACGTCCATTACCCGTTGCGGTGATGACCTGGCTCTCTTTCTCATGATTGATCGTAACCTCAGCTGTAATTCCATTGACCTGTTTGAAATGACACTCGTCAATATGAAATACCGGTTTTGTATTAATGTAGTTATCAGAGAAAATCTGATATACAAGTTCCGGAGTCAGCTCTTTATGTGCACGGTCAGAAATACCTTTCACAAGATATCCGACTTCCTCACGCATCTCTTTTGGAAGATTGATTCCATGGCTCTGTTTCAGAATGTAGTTCACACCACCTTTACCAGACTGGCTGTTGATGCGGATAACATCTGAATCGTATTTTCTTCCAACATCCTGTGGATCGATCGGCAGATATGGAACTGTCCATGTATCGCACTTCTTCTCTTCTCTCCACGCCATTCCTTTTGCAATAGCATCCTGATGTGATCCTGAAAATGCTGTAAATACCAGATCTCCTGCATACGGCTGACGCTCATAGACATGCATTCTTGTCAGTCTCTCATAAGTTTCGCGAATATGGTGCATATCAGTAAAATCAAGCTTTGGATCCACTCCGTGAGAGAACATATTTAAACCTAATGTCACAATATCTACATTACCGGTACGCTCTCCATTTCCAAATAATGTACCTTCGATACGGTCAGCTCCTGCCAGAATTCCAAGTTCCGCAGTTGCAACACCACAACCACGGTCATTGTGTGGATGAAGACTTAATACAACATTATCTCTGTATTTCAGGTTCTTATCTACATACTCTAACTGGCATGCAAATACATGTGGAATCGCATTTTCAACGGTTGTCGGAATATTGATGATTGCCTTGTTGTCCGCACTTGGTTTCCATACGTCTAAGACTGCATTACAAACTTCGACCGCATAATCAACCTCTGTTCCAGAGAAACTCTCCGGGCTGTATTCAAATGTAAAGTTACCATCTGTCTCATTTGCCAGCTTCAGAAGTAATTCTGCTCCATCGACTGCAATCTTCTTGATCTGCTCTTTGCTTTTTCTGAATACCTGCTCTCTCTGTGCAACAGATGTGGAGTTGTACAGATGGATCACCGCATGAGGCGCACCCTTAACAGCTTCAAATGTCTTCTTAATAATATGCTCTCTTGCCTGAGTCAGTACCTGAACGGTCACATCATCTGGGATCATATTCTTCTCAATCAGCGTTCTCATGAACTTGTACTCGGTATCGGATGCTGCCGGGAATCCAACCTCAATCTCCTTAAATCCGATATCTACTAACATCTGGAAGAACTCCAACTTTTCCTCAAGACTCATTGGCTCGATCAGCGCCTGGTTACCATCTCGCAGGTCAACACTACACCATACCGGCGGTTTTTCAATCTCTGTCTTCTTCACCCAATCATATGTGACGACCGGTGGCATAAAATAAGTCTTTTCGTACTTTTCAAAATTATTCATATCTATCATCCTTCCAAATTAATTTTCATCAAATTAGTTGTCTTTTTTTAAGACTCACTCATACTAACACAGGAATAAAAAAAAGGAAAGTGACATATTTAATCACTTTCCTTGATTTTTTTTAATATTCTTATGCTTTTTTGAGTTCAAGACTCAATTTTTCTGTCATTTTTTTACTCATCCTCAAGAGCTTCTTTTCTTGTCGTCATAACTTTCTCTTCATAACATGCAAACAGATCATCGATTACTTTCTTCGCCTGTTTCTTTGTAAAGAGACTTACAACCGGAACAAGAATAAGTCCACCGACCATAGCGATCACACCGGAATTGATTGAAGATTTGAAAATGTATCCAAGTACCGGTTCCCAGCCGCTCACATCAACTCCTCCAAGTGTAATGACAAGCTGGATTACTGCTACCGCACACCCCCATATAAAACAAACAAATGCAGAAGCTTTTGTCACGCCTTTCCAGTATAATCCATATAAGAACGGTGCCAAAAATGATCCTGCAAGAGCACCCCAGGAAACTCCCATCATCTGTGCGATAAATGTTACTTCCGGATGTGCATCTTTAAAGATTGCAATCACTGCCGATATAAAAATAAAAAATACAATAAACACTCTCATAACAAACACCTGCTTTTTCTCAGACATTTCTTTCTTAGATGCAGGCTTGATCACATCCAGTGTAAATGTAGAACTTGATGTCAGCACCAGTGATGAAAGAGTGGACATAGATGCGGATAATACAAGCACAATGACCACCGCTATGACAAGTGCCGGAAGTGTAGATAACATGGTCGGCACAATGGTGTCAAACAGCGGTTTTCCGGTGGCTGGATTGATGGTTACTTTATCTGCATACAGTCTTCCGAATCCTCCAAGGAAATAACAGCCTCCGGCAACAATAATGGCAAACACTGTGGATATAACCGTTCCTTTATGTATATCTTTCTCGCTCTTAATGGCATAAAATTTACCGACCATCTGTGGCAGCCCCCATGTTCCAAGGGAAGTCAGAATTACCACAAATAAAAGTGCCAGCGGATCCGGTCCAAGAAATGCGGTGTATGCTCCCTGCCAGCCCGCGTCGCCTGTCACAGAAGCCAACGCCTTTGTTGCCTCCTGAAATCCTCCATTGTCGGCAAGTACTGCTCCGATTACTGCGCAGATTCCAAACAGCATAATGATTCCCTGAATAAAATCATTGATCGCCGTTGCCATGTATCCACCGAAAATAACATAGAATCCAGTCAGTACCGCCATAATTAAAATAACAAGCCAGTACGGAATATCAAACACAAGTCCAAAGAGACTGGAAAGTCCATTGTATAAGGACGCCGTGTACGGAATCAGGAAAATGAATACAATGACCGATGCCGTTACCTTAAGCGGCACACTGTCAAATCTCTTACCAAAGAAATCCGGCATCGTCTTAGCATCTACATGCTGTGTCATAATACGTGTTCTTCTTCCAAGCACATTCCATGCAAGCAATGACCCGATAAATGCATTTCCAAGCCCCGCCCATGTACTGGCAAGACCAAAGTTCCATCCAAACTGTCCCGCATAGCCTACAAAAATAACAGCTGAAAAATATGACGTTCCAAATGCAAAAGCCGTCAGCCACGGACCAACGCCACGCCCTCCAAGAACAAAACCATTCACATCTGCCGCATGCTTTCTGGAATAAAATCCGACATAGATCATAATCGCAAAGAACACGACAAGCAAGATAATACATAATACTTCCTTTGACATCTCTCATTCCTCCAAATAACTAGTCTTTTGTTTGAATTCGTTGCTTTAAACCGTTGCGCTTTAAAGTGTTAAAGTCTTTCTATACAATACCATACGGGAAATGTATTGTCAATACAGAGAACTTGTTTTTTCTGTCACCTCTTCCGTTTTTTGGGGCACTGCCTTCCGCATGCCAGATATTTCTAAAAACACAGAAAGAGGCTGTACAATCGTGTACAGCCTCTTTCTGTGTTTTTATATAATTAGATACATGCGGATTTTTAATATTTCTCTACTACTTCACCCTGCTTTTTGTAGATACTGTTTGCAGGTACGAATCCTCTGACACTGGACAGCGGGTAGATATTGCTGTGGCTTCCGACTACACTTCCCGGATTCAATACTGTTCCGCAGCCAACTTCTACTTCATCACCGAGCATGGCTCCGAATTTCTTGATTCCGGTCTCAATCTGTCCTTCTGGCGATTTTACTACGACCAGTTTCTTGTCTGATTTTACATTGGAAGTGATAGATCCTGCTCCCATATGTGCTTTGTATCCAAGTACGGAATCTCCAACATAGTTGTAATGTGGAACCTGTACTTTATTGAACAGTATAACATTCTTAAGTTCTGTAGAGTTTCCGACTACGGCTCCCTCTCCTACAATTGCATTGCCACGGATAAATGCGCAGTGGCGAACCTCTGCATCTTTTCCGATGATTGCCGGTCCGTGGATATATGCTGATTCAAATACTTTTGCAGATTTTGCAATCCACACATTTTCTCCTACTTTATCATACTCGTCTGCCGGAAGTGTCTCTCCCAGTTTTACAATGAAATCACTGATCTTCGGAAGTACTTCCCATGGGTAAGTCACTCCTTCAAAGATATCCTTTGCAATTGTCTCATTAAGATTATACATCTTTGCTACTGTCATTTCTTCGAACATTTCTAAACTCCTCCTGCTCACAGTTTACTTATTATTTTTTTAATCTTTTTTATTGTACCTATTTGCTGGCATTTGCTGTCTTTGTACTCTTTCTTCCACTAGACTTACTGCCCGATTTTGCACTGGTCTTTGTTCCACTCTTTGCACGCCTGGATTTTGTGTACTTCATCGTCTGCTTCTCATTCTTATAGAACGGTGCAACCCGGTCATAACAGGCGCGGAGCTGATATTGATTATTCAGTCCTTTGACGCCTTCCGTGCGGCTGGACACAAAGCGGTCCAGTTTCATCATATACTCGTCAGAGGTGATATCTCCGTCAGCCACATAGGTCAGCCCCTTCTCCCAGCTTGCTGTCAGCTCCGGATTCAAAAGCGACCGTACAGAATGGTCAACCACATCATAGATCATTTCTCCAAGCATGGTCGGTGTGACAATCTGTGTCTTCTTATTGAGTGCCAGATATTTATTGTTAAAAAGCTTCTTTAGGATTTCACCTCTGGTCGCACTGGTTCCGATTCCACTTCCTTTAATCTGTGCGCGAAGCTCTTCATCTTCAATCAATTGTCCTGCATTTTCCATAGCAAGAATCAGAGAACCGGAATTATAGCGTTTCGGTGGAGATGTCTTTCCTTCCTTAATCTCCATTCCCTGGATTGGGAGAGTCATCCCTTTTTTCAGGCTTTGGATTTTTTCAAAAAATGCCTGGGACGATGCCATATCTTCGTTACCGTCACCATTGTCACCCGAATTGTTATCACCGGAACCATCACCTGTTTCTGCGGAAGTCACACTTCCACTTACATTTCTGTCTTCTGCTCCTGCAGCGCTGCCAGATTCTCCCTTCTTTTCTCCCGGAACTCCCACAACTTTTAAGTAGCCAGGCTCTGCCAGTACTTTAAAGCTTGCAAAGAAAGACTCTTCTTTTACCTTTGTTGTAATGGCAACCTTCTGATAAACCGCCGCCGGATAAAATATACTTAAAAATCGTCTTACGATTACATCATAGACCGCCCGTGACGTCCAGGAAAGTCCACTTAGCGCACTCATGCCTTGTCCGGTTGGAATAATGGCATAGTGATCGGTAATCTGTTTGTCATTGACATATCTTGTCTTCGCCAGACCTTTATGACTTCCGAATCCTACAATCTCCTGTAAAAACAAAACTGCCGACTCATATTTCATAAGTCCATTGAGATTCTTATGTATCTCTTTTGCCACAGCCGTGGAAAGCACACGCGCATCGGTTCTCGGATAGGTCGTCAATTTCTTTTCATAAAGTTCCTGCGCAATTTTCAGTGTCTCATCCGGACTGATTTTAAAGCGTTTCGAACATTCATTCTGCAGCTCCGCCAAGTTAAATAACAACGGTGGATTTTTCTTTTCCTTTTTCTTTTCAATGGACGCAATCTGACCTGTTACCGGTTGTTCCTGCGTCAGATAATCTATGACCTGCTGCGCCTTTTCGCGCTCTTTAAATCCATTTTCCTTATATAGATCAAATGACTCGAACCACTTGGAACCCTTTACTGCGCGCCATTCTCCTTCAAATGTCTGACCCTGTTCTCCAATTGTCGCAAGA
This sequence comes from Dorea formicigenerans, assembly GCF_025150245.1. Lineage (NCBI taxonomy): Bacteria > Bacillati > Bacillota > Clostridia > Lachnospirales > Lachnospiraceae > Dorea > Dorea formicigenerans. The sequence goes on along the minus strand of NZ_CP102279.1, from coordinate 1,455,592 downwards.
ATACGATAAAACGGTGTCTCGATGAACTCACGGATCTCGCGTTCTCTTCTTACAACCATTCCAAGAACACAAGTCATTACACGCCCTACAGAAACAACTGAATAATCCGTTCCAAGATAATTAGAAATGCTATTTCCATATTTTAATGTCAATAATCTTGAAAAATTGATTCCCATGAGATAATCTTCCTTGGCTCGCAGATAAGCAGCACTTGCCAGATTGTCATACTCACTTAAATCCTTTGCCTCGCGGATTCCTCGCAGTATTTCCTCCTCTGTCTGGGAATCGATCCACACTCTTCGTCTATTTTTTCCATGTACCTGCGCCTGTTGTTCTACCAGACGGTAAATATATTCTCCCTCGCGTCCTGAATCGGTACAGACATAGATAGTCTCTACATCCGGTCGGTTCAAAAGCCCTGCTACAATCTTATACTGTTTCGCTACCGACGGTATAACTTCATATTTGAATCTTGTCGGTATAAACGGCAGCGTCTGAAGACTCCATTTTTTCAAGGCAGGATCATACTCCTCCGGATAACTCATAGTCACCAGATGTCCTACACACCAGGTCACAATGGAATCCTCTGATTCCAGATACCCGTCCTGCCTTCTGGTGTTCAGCTTCAATGCCTTCGCAAACTCCTGTGCAACACTGGGTTTCTCAGCTATATATAGTGATTTCCCCATATTTATTACGTTAACTCCTTACTTTACCTTTTTTATTAATTACATCCGAATTCTTATCACCCTCATAGAATACTAGCAAATTAATTTTTTACCTGCTGAATATCCGTCCGATTCTCTTCAATAAACCAATTTTCTCCGGTACTTCCTGTGGCGGTTTTGCCTGCAATGCCTCTTGCATAAAGACATTCTGTGAATCAATATACGGTTCTTTCTGCTCTTTACGCCTGTATTTTCCGTCACTTCCAAGAACTCTTGCTTTTACATTATCACTTAACATCACTTTCAAATAGTGATTGATCTGCCTGCAGATATCCTGATCCAGTATCGGGGCAGCTACTTCTACACGCTTCTCAGTATTACGTGTCATCATGTCTGCTGATCCAATATAAATCTTCTGATCATTTCCACTTCCAAAACTGAAAATACGCGGATGCTCCAGATATCTTCCGACAACACTCATCACACGGACATTGTCCGTATAGCCAGTTACACCCGGCAAAATACAACAGATTCCCCGCACGATCAGATCCACTTTCACTCCTGAACGTGATGCTTCTGATACTTTCTGTATAAAATCTACATCCGTAACAGAATTCATTTTCATAATGATCCGCCCATTAGAACCTTTTTTGATTTCCTCATCCATCAGATAAAGAATCTTCTGCTTCAGGCTGGTCGGTGATACGATCAAATAATCATATTGTCCTGCCAGATTACCAATTGACATATTTTTAAAGAATTCTGCCGCATCTTTCCCTATTGCCGAATTTGCTGTCATGAGCGACAAATCTGTATACATTGCCGCTGTCTTTTCATTGTAATTACCAGTTCCAATCTGTGTAATATACTGGATTTCTCCGCGGCTTCTATAAGTAATAAGACAAATCTTTGAATGCACCTTATAACCGTCAAATCCATAGATCACACGGCACCCTGCTTCTTCCAGGCGCTCAGACCAGTCAATATTATTCTGCTCATCAAATCTTGCACGCAGTTCGATCAGAACCGTTACTTCTTTTCCGTTTTCTGCTGCCGCACACAGATATTCTACCAGCCTTGCTTTCTTTGCCAGACGATAAATCGTAATCTTGATCGTCATAACATCCGGATTCACCGACGCTTCTTTTATAAGGCGCAAAAACGGATCCATACTCTCATACGGAAAGAATAACAGGATATCTTTTTTCTTTATCTGGCGCATCACATTACCTGCTGCCACATGTCCACTGTTCTGTGGCGAAAATGGCGTATAAGTCAGAGAGCGTTTCATAGCTTCCGGTAAATTCCCACTGATACCAAAAATATAATCTAATTTCATCGGCATCTTTGTTCGAAAAATCTGATTCGGCTCAATCTCAAACTTCTCACAGAAATATTTCTGTGTCTCTTCAGACAGTTTATTTGCAGTCTCCAGTCTGACTACCGCCATACGGCGGCGTTTGTGAATAGTCTGCTGCATAAGATACCGGAAGTCATCCGTCACTTCCAAAGCCTCGTCATCCGGAGACACATCAGCATTTCTCGTTACACAGATATAATTCGCTTCCGACACTTCGTACTTCGGAAATACCAGGTTCAGATGCTCCAGGATGACCTTTTCCATACGAATGTATCGGATATCATGTCCCGGAAGGCACAAAATGTCCGACACGAACTGTGGCACCGGAACAATTCCCATCATACTTTTGTTATCCATCTTCAAACTTGCCGTTACATACAATTCTTTATTCAAAAGATGCGGAAATGGATGATTCGCATCCACGATCTGAGGTGAAAGAATTGGTAATATCTGAGTTTTAAAATAATGCTTTACATATTTCTTTTCCTGAGGCTCCAACTCTTTATAATCAAGCCCACACACACCATATGGATGTAATTCTTTTTTTATCTCAGCATAAGTCTTATCGCGCTCTTTATATAAAGGTGCAACTTCTGTCAGGATTGCATGGATCTGCTCCTGCGCTGTCATGCCGGACCGGCTGTCTTTTGCCTTGGCATCTGTGTGCACCATATCATAAAGACTTCCAACACGAATCATAAAGAATTCATCCAGATTGCTGGTAAAAATCGCCACGAATTTCATCCGCTCCAATAGCGGTACTGACTCATCCTGCGCTTCTTCCAATACTCTGTGATTGAATTTCAACCAGGAAAGTTCCCGGTTCTGTGTATAATTTAAAAGCTCCTTACTCATCACCTGCATCCCCTTTCTGAACTTTCTCTACCTCATCTAATTGAAGTTCCGGATTCAAACGTTTTAAAAACTGGTCGAACCCCGGCACTGTGAAATCAATCTCCGCATATCCCGTTGCATAGATCATACTTTTATTAATGAGTTGTGCCCGGTAAGGCGATATTGAAGAGACTTCTGTTTCCATAATTTTAGCGACATTCGAAATCGAACATGGTAATTTCTCACATTTCGCCATTGCAAAAATAAACATTTTTTCTTTTGGTGTACATCGGTCATAACGAAGCCTGTAAAATCCGCGGTCGAGATTTTCATAAAATTTTAAAACGGCCCCTTTTACATCATCGATACCTATCACCGTCTGTTCCGGATTCAGATGCTCCCATATAGCACTGCATAATTCCTGTATAAAATACGGATATCCTTGCGTCTCACTGATAATCCATCTTAAAGCTTCTTCTGTATAACTTCCGCCAAGTGGCTCTGCCGGCTTTACGATGGCATCCTTTGCATCCTGCCCTGATAATGCATCAATCTCCTCAAAACGAAAAAGTCTTTCCGAATATGATTTCACTTTTCCAAGCGTTTTCAAAATCTTAGGCAATCCGGCACCAAAAATCATAAGAGGCAAGCGCAATTGATTACACCTGTGGATAGCATTTACAAGAGCCGCAATCTCCTCCTCTTTCATATACTGAATCTCATCAACAAAAAAACAAATTGCGTACCCGGTTTTATCAGCCATCTTTCCCATTGCAACAAATAAATCTGTCAGATCCTCCGACAGATCTCCTGTCACAATATACTCCCGTTCTTCCATTCCAACTTTGAAAGACTGATCTTCCGGATTATAAGTGACTGTAAATGCTTTTAATAAGTCCTGCACTCTGCTGACAAAATCTTTCGCAGTTTCTTTAAAACTCATCTTATGAATGAATTTTTTAGAATAATTCGTAATCTGCTGTGTAAAATTTCTTTTCTCTGCAATCTCAATATGTCCCATTAAAATTGGCATATCATCCGTTTTACATTCTATTGCATTTAACAACACCGTCTTTCCTACACCACGTAATCCGTAATAAATTACGGACTGCTGAGGATATCCTAATACGATTGTATTCAAATATTTTTCTGCTCTTTCCAGTGTCTCTTTTCGTCCTGCAATATGTCCTGGCATAAATCCTGCACCCGGAGTATAAGGATCTGCATATTTCATTCCTGTCTCTCCTGTTACTCTTCTTTTCTTATTCGTTTTAGTATAGCACACTTCCTTTTTCATTTCTACCTTCCTCCCAGCAAAATAGCACGGCAACAGCCAGGAGTAAATATATCCGGAGGCAAATTTCGCACTATATTGTTTCTCAACTGTTCATCACTTTGGAATTTATGCCCGATCATTCTTAGGCTCCGAAATGATTGAAATTATTAGATACTTTTGCAGATAATAAGAACATTATCTGCGTGAAAGTAGTATAACATACCATAAACAAATGTACAAGAATTATATTTTCGCATCATTATCCCACATCATTAATTTTACTGACAGACACAAAAAATGCAGCTGACTATCAACTGCATTTCCTTATCTCTTATCATGTAATTTGTTTCATTAGCGTTTTGCAACAGCTTCAATCTCAACCTTTGCACCTTTTGGAAGTTTTGCTACTTCGAAAGCTGCTCTTGCCGGGAATGGTGCTGAGAAATATCCGGCGTATACTTCGTTCATTGCTGCAAAATCATTCATATCCTGCAATAAAACTGTTGTTTTTACGACATTCTCCATTGTGCATCCTGCTTCTTTGAGGATTGCTGCAATATTTTCCAGAGACTGCTTTGTCTGTCCTTTGATCTCATCTGATGCAAATTCTCCTGTTGCTGCATCAATCGGGAGCTGACCAGACACATAAATCGTTCCTTCCACTTCGATTGCCTGTGAATATGGTCCGATTGCTGCCGGTGCTTTTTCACTGTTTACGTTTCTTTTACTCATGATAGTTTCCTCCTGCAAATTTAATTTTATATGTAACAATCCGTCCGGATTGCTATGCACTATTTCCCTTCTTCGCCCCGTCTATGGCAATCAGCAAGATACTTGCCATGACAAGTCCACCTCCGACTACTATCCCAATCGTGACCGGATCATGGAACCAGAGTGTACTGAAAATCACACTGACAATTGGCTCCAGCATGGAGACAAAAGATGCGATTGCTGCTCCGAGTTTACTGATTCCATACATCATAAAGAAATATCCGCCTGCATTAAATAAGCCTACTGCAATGATAAATGCAACATCTATGCTCTTTGGCGGTGCAACTAAAGTGCCTGTCATCGGAGCAATAAAACAGTACAAAATTGTTCCCGGAAGTGATACATAAAAAAGCTTCACTTCAATCGGTAATTCATTTGCCGGTCCTTTTTCATTCGCAATCAGATATCCACCATATACGAATGCGGATGCAACAGCAAGAACAATTCCGATCATCGGCATATTTCCACCTGCTCCTGTTAAAAAGCCCATTCCGATCACAGATACAACAATCGCCGCAATCTGGTATTTGCTAAATCCTTCTTTAAATACTATTCCCATCACAATGCATACAATAGACGGGTATAAAAAGTTCAACATAATCGCTGTTCCAACCGGTAGATACAGATAGCTGTTATTCAATAATAATGCTGTGATAAGAAGTCCAAATACACCCATCAGAAGTGACTGGACAATCTGTATCTTCAAAGCTCTAAAACTCCTTTTCTTTACCAATGCCATAACCAGACACACCAGTGTGATAATCCAGTTCACATAGAACATCAGACTGTTCATCGGCAAACCATCCAGTAACACCTGCTTCTGAAATGAGGGCATCACACCAAGACATGTAGCTGAAAGTGCCACAAATATAAATCCTACTGCCATAAACCTTAAAGTCCTTTCCTCAACTTATCTTTCGAACTGCTTTTTCATCATCAGTTTTGCTTTCTTTTCCTGCTCTATTCTCTGTCTTTCCCTAAATTCTTCTTCTGTCAGAAGTACAAGCGCCCCTGTTGGGCAGACTTTGACGCATGCCGGTTTCATTCCGGCTTTTTGTCTTTCAATGCATGCATCACATTTTTCCATCTTGCCATTTTCCCGGAATGTCGGCACTCCATACGGGCATGCCATAGCGCAAGAATGACAACTGATGCAATTCGTATTATCATACAGTGTAAATCCTGTCTCCTTATCTTTATAGAGGCAGCCGCAAGGGCAGCCCATAACACAAGGAGCATCCTCACAGTGCATACAGCTTACCGAATAAAAATGTAATGCACCTGTCTTTTCTTCTAGTGTAAATGTATTCCGGAATGGCTGTTCTCCTGCCGGAATATCAATATCGTTCTGATCCATGCATGCAAGCGCACAGGCTCCGCAGGCAGAACATTTTTCAGAATCAAAAAATAAAAATTTCTTCATGATGTTATGCCTCCTCCTTTTTTCTTACCATACACCGAGTCGACCGATATGCCGGAAATCCTGAATATGGATCCAGGTGATTTTCGTCCATAATACTCTCTGCATCAGCTTCAGAATAACCATGGAACAGATTAACAAGCCCTTCTGGAACGGTCATAGTCGGTTTTACCTTGACTGTGATTGCACCGCGCTCTGTGGAGATTTCAATCTTATCTCCTTCTTTTACTCCGATTTTTTCACAATCCAGTGCATTCATATCTGCAGTCGGATTTGGTCTCAAAGAGCGGTTTCTAGGTACTTTATGCAGTCTGCTGTGAAGCGCATTCGGAATTCGGGATCCAGATGTAAATACAAATGGATATTTTTCCGGATCGGCATCGTCCAACGGTTCTTTGTAAGTCGGCAATGCATCCAGTCCCCATTCCGGGTGTTGTTCAATAATCGCACTCTTTAACTCAAATTTTCCAGTCGGAGTTTTCAGTCCTTTTTTCAGATCCTGCATCGGAACATACGGCGTAACCTCAGCGATCTTCACTGGCAATTCGACTTTCTTTAAGTCTTCTACTTTCACATGATAATCATCCAGAATATAATGCTGGATAAAATAATCATAGCCTTGTTTTAACGACTCGTCTGGAAGATCCATAACACGGGCAAGTTCCGTACAGATCTGCACATCGCTTCTCGCCTCTCCGATCGGCTCGATCGCCGAATTGGTGTACCATGCAAGTCCTCCACGGTAAGGCTTGAATTCTCCACGCTCAAAAGAAGAGCATGCTGGCAACACGATATCAGCATATTTTGCAGCATCTGTCATAAATAAGTCTGTATCTACATAAAACTCAAGGTTTCTAAGTGCCTCGAACATTTTCTTAGATTCCGGGAACATTCTTACATTTAACCCAAGTGCAAATACTCCCTTTACTGGATACGGTGTACCTTCCAGAATCTGCCTGGACAAATCCATGGACTGCATCTCTCCTTCCAGATAATCCCAAAGAGGAAATCTTCCGGCTCCGATAGGAAGTTTTGTATTCTTTGGTTTTGTCTCATAAAGATATTCTTCTTCTCTTGTCGGGAATCCACATGCCACATGCATATAAGTATGCGGAGTCAGAATCTGACCTCCAATCCGGTCAAAGTTTCCGGTAATTGCAAGAAGCGCCGTAATCGCACGGTAATTCTGTAAACCATTTCTATGGTGGCAGATTGGTGCAGAAGATTCATTAAAGCTCATTTTGGGATTCTCATGAATCATCTCAGCTGCCTGCACGACCTGAGCATACGGAACTCCCGTAATCTCCTCAATATTGGATTCATTAAATCCTTTCACATACTGTGCATACTCCTCAAAACCATACACATATTCATCAATATAAGGCTTGTCAATCCAGCCACGCTCAATCAGAACATTTGCAATCGCATGAGCAAGTGCTCCGTCGGTACCGCTCTTTGGCTGTAGAAAAAGATCTGCCAGCTTTTCTGTTGCCGGTGTTCTTCTTGTATCCACGATAATAAATTTCAGACCCTTTTCTTTTAGTTCCATGGCATGTCTCGCCTGCATGTAACTGGAATAAAATGGGTTAAATGCCCAGCCAAGAAACAAATCCGAATGGTCCCAGTCTCCATCTGCCTGCTCACCTGCTGCTACTTTCCACGCCATAAATGCGGCCGTGTAACAAGCACTGGATTCACAGCCATAGTTCGGACTTCCGAATGCATAAGCCAGTCTTCGGAGTATCTGTCTGTACCATTTGGAATATCCGGAATAAAAAGCAACGCTCTCCGGTCCGTAATCTTTTTTGCATTTATTTAACTGTTCCGCAATCTCAGCATAAGCCTCATCCCAGGAAATCGGCTCAAACTTTCCTTCCCCGCGTTTTCCCACCCGCTTCAGTGGAGTTTTGATACGATCTTCCCGGTAAATGTACTCACGATTTGCAAGCCCTTTGCTGCAAAGTCTCCCATCGTTAGAGGGATGTCCGTCCATGCCTTCGATTTTGATGACTTTTCCATCTTTCACATAAGCATTGATTCCACAATGCATTCCCGGAGAACAGATATCACACATGGTGCGTCTGATCTCAATTCCAGTGTCCGGTCCCGGGATCTTCGCTTTGATTCTTTTTTCTAAATCCGTCATAGTGCTGCCTCCAAATACTCAATAAAATACTCTTCGATTCCGAAATGTAAGAGCTGTCCTTTTTGCTCCGGTGTAAATCTGCAAGGTTCTCCTCGCAGAATCCGGATCAAATGTGCCTTTAGCACTCCGGAAATTCCATAATTATCTAATATATTAAACCCGACCGGTCTGCCATTATCTATGACAGCCTGTAAGTAGAATCCCTTGCCGGGATTCACATATTCATAGACCTCACCAGTCAGGCGGTTATCTCCAAGTCCAATAAAATCCATGTCCAGGAAATGTGTAATGTTATGTAAAATATTCCCGTCTGTCTGAGCTGACTTGCCAGATATATTGTTTCCGGCAACTCTCCCCTGAACTCCTGCATTTGCCCAGAGACCGATGATCATCGTCTGTCCGGACTGTAAATTATTTCCCTGACAGCAGTCTCCTGCTGCATAAATGCCTGGAACACTTGTTTCCATTTTTTCATTTACGATGATTCCACGTTCAATTGTAACTTCTTCTGGATTCAAAATACCTGTTGCTGCTCTTGTACCGATATTCAAAATCAGAAGATCTGTCTCAATCTTACTTCCGTCTCCAAGATATACCGTATATCCTGTCACATTTCCTTCTTCATCCGTATGTTCATCCGCCTTCGTAATTGCCTGTCCGAAAGCCATATCAATTCCTATATCTGCAAGTCTCTTCTCAATTATCTCTGAAACTTTTGGATATGCTGCAAGTGCAAAAATATGTGGTGCCATGTCTGCCAGCGTCACATGAATGCCTCTGTGATAAAGAAGTTCTGCCACTTTAATTCCTACCATGGACGCTCCGACTACTACCGCATCCTTGTAGTCTTTCTTTTCCAGTTTTTCCCTCAAACTTTTCGCATCTTCTACAGTTCTCATACAGTTTGCATCTTTTAGTGTTGCAAAAGAACCTGGAACAAACGCTGTTGCACCGGTACTGACAAGAATCTTGTCATATTTCTGCTCTTTGCCATCTTCTGTAATAATGATTTTTTCTTTTGCCAGAATCTGTTTTACTCTCACCTGTGTGATGAAATCAGCCTGATATTTTTTTCTAATCTCTTCCAGTGTTCCAAACGGGAACAAGCCTTCGTACGGAAGTCTGCCAGCCACATAATAAGTAGTCAGCATCGGATTGTACGGAGGCATATCGGTATCACTGTAGACATCTATATGAGCTGCGCAGCCATTCTCCCGAATCTGGGCAAGGGCATGATATCCGGCACAGCCAAACCCAACAATCGCAAAACGTTCCATCTAAATTTCTCCTTATTGTGCTTTTTTAGGCATAAGGTACTTTTCTGCCACAAGAAGGGATGCTTTCTGGCATCCCTTCCACCATCATAAATGTGCCACATTTATGATTTCCGGCATTGTTTTTATTTTTCTCCAACAATTTCTTTTACTTTCTTTTCTCTTACAAACGCATAGATAATTACGATTGCAAAGAATACAACGATCATCTGCCATGCGTTCTGAATATCAGCAAAGTTCAAAGCAGCTGCAATTACATATCCAATCAGACCTATTGTTGTAAAGATATAAAGTGGAACTTTTCCAACTTTGAATGGTGATTTTGCCATAGCTTCTGGATTTTTCTTATAAATCAGATATCCTGTAGCAATTGGGAATAATACATAAATCAGGCTCAGACCATTACCAAGTCTTGAAATTGTCTCAAGGCTCATGCCTGTAAGAATCGGAATTGCACCAATAATGTAAAATACTGTAAGCAGTACAACCGGTGTTCCCCTTTTTCCAACATATGCCGCTTTCTTTGGAAGCCAGCCTTCCTCAGCTGCAACAAGAAGACCTTTTGTTACCCAAGTAAAACTTGCATTCAGTGTAGATGCTACTGCAAACATTCCTCCACCAACAACGAAAAATACATACAATCCTTTCGGGAAAATCTCTTTTGCTACAAGTGATAAGCTTTCGCCTGCAATCTGGTCAACCGGAAGGACTCCTGCTGCGACAACTCCGATAAATGCATAGATAACAGCTACTACTACTGTACAGCCGATCATCGCTCTCGGAAGATCACGTCCAGGATTCTTCATCTCTCCGCCAAGCTCACTTAAGAACTCCGCTCCACCTGTGGCAAATGTAAGCAAGCTCGCACCTGTCATAAAGTTAATAAATCCGTTTGGCATAATTTTATCGATGCTGTCAAATGCTGACCAGTCAACCTTTGGCAACCCAAAGATAATGAATAATGCCATTGCAGCTACCAGAACAATAACGAGGATGTTCTGAAGTTTTGCAGCCATCTCAACACCAAGGATGTTCATAATAAAGCAAACTGTTAAAAGTACAAATGCTACAACTGTCTGATTTGTTCCCGGAAGCAGATCATGCATGTAAACTGCGAACGTAATCGCAAACATTGCAAGGACTAGTTGTCCTGCTACCAGAAGTGCCAGATAAAAGAATCCAGTCTTTCTTCCTATGTAATCACGTACATATGTATACATGCCACCTGTCGCCGGTACTGCTGCTCCAAGAACAGCCAGAACCATGTTTGGACACAAAACAAGAAGTGCTGCTGTCAGGAAAGCAAATGGTGTTCCTGCACCTGTCAGCGCAATGCAAATACCTGTCAGTGACATAATACCTGAACCGATGATCTGTCCGATACCGATTCCCATCAAATCCCCAAGGCCAAGAACTTTTTTCAGTTCTCCCTGTTTCTTCTCTTCACCCATAATGTTCTCCTCATTCCTATTTCACATACTTATCATACATTGCTGCCATCAGTTCCAGACCTTTCATCAAAGTCTCTCTTGCACAACCAATGTTAAATCTCATAAATCCTTCTGCATCTTTTCCATAGTGGCTGCCGTCTCCGAGCGCTACCCCATATTCTTTTGCAAGAATCTCTGTAATCTTTTCGCTTGTCAGACCATAACAATTCATATCCAGCCACATCAGGAATGTTCCTTCATACTTTGTAACCTGAACTTTTGGCATTCTCTCTGCAATGAATTTCTCTGTGGCATCTGCATTTGCTTTTACATATGCGCGTGCCTCATCCATCCATGTGTCACCGTATGTATAAGCCGCTTCCATTGCTGTAAATGCAAGGTCACATGGTCCGAACATCCAACGAGACTCAAAATCTGCAACTACCTGTTTCTTTAATTCCACATTTGGAATAATCAGACAAGAAGATACAAGACCTGCCATGTTAAATGACTTACTGATTGCTGTGTAAATAATCAGTTTGTCATAAATCTCCGGGAACTTTCCAAGCGTTGTATAGTTGCGTGTCAAAGCATAGTCTGCATGTACTTCATCACTTAGAAGATATACGTCATATTTCACACACAATTCAACAAGCTTACGGAGCTCTTCCTCTGTCCACACACGTCCGACCGGATTATGTGGGTTGCAGAACATAACCGCTTTTACACCATTCTTTAATTCATCCTCGAATCTTTCATAGTTGATAGTAAAGTAATTATCAACCCGATCCATTGGACATGCTACTAATTCATGTCCACTGTTTTCAATTGCTGCAAAGAATGGATCGTATACAGGTGTGAATGCAAGAATTTTCCCTCCTTTTGGAACAAGCATCTGCATATTAAAGTAAATATTGGTTACCACACCACTGCTGATGAACATCCAGTCTTTTTCTGCGTGGAATCCATGTCTACGATCCCACCATCCCTGGATAGCATCATACACACTATCCCATGGATCCGCATAACCAAAAATCGGATGATCACATCTTTTTTTCATTGCCTCAAGAATCTTCGGCTCAGATGCGAAGTCCGTATCTGCGATCCAGAATGGAAGCAATCCGTCTTTTTGACCAAAATCCCATTGTACATTCCACTTAATACTACTTGTACCTCTGCGGTCAACTACTTTGTCAAAATCATACATATTTCCCTTGACCTTCCTTTCTTGTTGCACTTCTAACTTGTTATATATCATAACATATCTTCCCTGTTTAATCAATTATGTAAATAACATTTCTCGTTTTTCTGTATTATCGCATAATAACTTCGCCGTTTTTTTGACAGTATTGCACAAAATATTAACGAACATCTTCTATAAATATTTTCATGTTGTTATGTCTATCTATAGAATTAGATAACAAGAAAGGAAGTATATCTCTATACTTCCTTTCTTGTTATCCTTTTATGACTTTTAACTTTTATGAATACAATTTGCTATATTATATCCAGATGGTTCTATCTAATCTAAATTCTAACATATATTACGCCATAACACGTCTGAAATAATCTTCATACATCTGTTCTGCATATTTTTCATGTTCTTTCATGTAAAAATATGCGAACTCAGCATCTCTCGCCTCGATTGCTCTCAAAATCTTCTGATGTTGTAAACTTAATGTCTGTGCAACCTTTTCCTGTTGTTCTGGCAACACCATATCTTTGGGCGCTTTTGACTCCTCCACCTCGATCAACTGTTGCAACATTTCTACAAGTTCCTGATTACCCAGTATTTCTGCAAGTGCCAAATGAAATTCATTCGTTGGATTTTTCATCCGAATATGATTCTCCCAGATGCGAAGAGATGCAAGCTGCTCGTCTGTCGCCTTTATCGCAACCTGTCTTGCGATCTCCGGCTCTAACAAAATCCGAACCTGTGTTGCTTCCATGCATAGTCTGCGATATGCAGTCATCTCTTCTGAAAATTTTCCACGTGACAGCAAGTCTTCTACATCTAGAATCACTTCGCTCCCCCGCCCTTTTTCTGTTCGGATATAACCCATATCAGACAGAATCGATAATGCTTTCCGGACGGTGATTCGACTGACCCCAAAATTATCAATCATTTCTTTTTCACTTGGCAACAGATCTCCCTTTGTATAAACCCCGGATACAATCTGATCTTTGACCATCTTGACCACTTGTTCGTAAAGTGGAGTCTGACCTCCCTGTTTTGCCATGTATTCATATCCCCTCTGTGATTATTTTGCCTGAATATATCCTTTTGCTGTCAGAGCTTCTGCACAAAGCACGGCACCGCCTGCTGCTCCGCGGACTGTATTGTGTGAAAGTCCTACGAACTTAAAGTCGAACATAGAATCTTCTCTGAGACGTCCGATGGATACACCCATTCCGTTCTCATAGTCTACGTCTAATCTTACCTGTGGACGGTTATCCTCTTCCATGTAGCGGACAAACTGCTTTGGTGCACTTGGAAGTCCTGCCTCCTGCGGAAATCCTTTGAAGCTTTCCAGTTTCTCAATAAGCTGCTCTTTTGTAGGTTTCTTCTCAAAGTTGATAAATACTGCGGCTGTATGTCCGTTCAGAACCGGCACACGCAGACACTGGCATGTAATCTTCGGAGCATCTGCAAGTGTGATCTGTCCGTTCTCATATGTTCCAAGAACACGAAGCGGCTCCTGCTCGCTCTTTTCTTCCTCTCCACCGATGTATGGAATAATATTCTCTACCATCTCCGGCCACTCTTTGAATGTTTTACCTGCTCCGGAAATTGCCTGATATGTTGTAGCAACAACTTCTTTTGGTCCGAACTCTTTCCATGCTGCAAGGCAAGGTGTGTAACTCTGGATAGAGCAGTTTGGTTTTACTGCAATAAATCCGCGAGTTGTTCCAAGACGTTTTCTCTGATCATTGATCAACTCAAAGTGGTCTGAGTTAATCTCCGGCACTACCATCGGAACATCTTTTGTCCAGCGGTGTGCACTATTATTGGAGACAACCGGTGTCTCTGTCTTCGCATACGCTTCCTCGATTGCGCGAATCTCGTCTTTTGTCATATCAACTGCACTAAATACAAAGTCTACAGAAGAAGCTACTTTCTCGACTTCGTTAACATTCGCAACGATCAGTTTCTTAACTCCTTCCGGCATCGGTGTATCCATTTTCCAGCGGTCTCCGATTGCTTCTTCATATGTCTTGCCTGCTGATCTCGGGCTGGCTGCAACTGTTACAACCTCGAACCATGGATGGTTCTCCAGAAGTGCAATAAAGCGCTGTCCAACCATTCCTGTTGCTCCTAATATTCCGACTCTTAATTTCTGATCCATCTCGTATGTCTCCCTTCTAGTACTCTTCCATATATTTTTTATAACTATCCACTGCTTCCTGCATCGGTTTCACACCCGGTGCACCAGTTGTATTACGTTTCTCTACACATGTCTTTAAACTGATTGCTTCATAGATATCTTCCTCGAATACAGGTGAAATCTTCTTATACTCCTCAAGTGGAAGATCATCCAACGGAATCTTCTTATCCAGACAAAGTAACACGAGCTGTCCAACAATTCCGTGTGCGTCTCTGAACGGAACTCCGTGATTCACAAGATAATCCGCTGCATCTGTCGCATTTGTAAATCCGTGCTTTGCACTCTCTTCCATGCGGTCATTCTTAAATGTCATCGTACGAAGCATGCCTGCAAATAACTGTAAGCATCCTTTTGTTGTATCGATTGCATCAAATGGAAGTTCTTTATCTTCCTGCATATCTTTGTTGTATGCAAGCGGAATTCCTTTCATTGTAACAAGAAGTCCGGTCAGTGCAGCATAGACACGTCCAGTCTTACCTCTTACAAGCTCTGCAATATCCGGATTCTTCTTCTGCGGCATAATACTGCTTCCGGTACTATAAGCATCATCAATCTCAACAAACTTATATTCATTAGAATTCCAGATGATCACTTCCTCTGAGAAACGGCTCAGATGCATCATAATCATGGAAAGCGCTGACAAATACTCAATCAGATAATCTCTGTCAGAAACACCATCCATACTGTTCATAGTTGGTCCGTCAAATCCAAGAAGCTTTGCTGTATAGGCACGGTCTAATGGGTAAGTCGTTCCTGCAAGGGCTCCGGATCCAAGCGGACATGTATTCATCCTTGCATAAATGTCTTTCATACGCTCATGATCCCTTTTGAACATCTCAAAATACGCGCCCATGTGATGAGCCAGTGTGATTGGCTGTGCTTTCTGTAAATGTGTGAATCCCGGCATATATGTCTCAAGGTTATTCTCCATAATTCCAAGAATCGCCTCTAACATCTCCTTGATCAATGTATCTGTCTCCTGCACTTCATCACGGATATAAAGCTTCATATCCAGTGCAACCTGATCATTTCTGCTTCGTCCTGTATGAAGCTTCTTACCTGCATCTCCCACACGGTCGATCAGGTTTGCCTCAACAAAACTGTGAATATCTTCATATTTATCAGTAATCTCAAGTTTTCCTGATTTCACATCATCAAGAATCCCCTGAAGTCCTGTAATAATTGTCTCTTTTTCTGCATCGGTCAAGATTCCCTGCTTTGCAAGCATGGTAACATGTGCCATACTTCCTTTGATATCCTGCTCATAAAATCTCTGGTCAAATGAGATAGATGCATTGAACTTATATACTAACTGGTCAGTCTCTTTTGTGAAACGACCTCCCCATAATTGTGCCATAATCTCTTCCTTTCCGTCATTTAATACTGTACTGTATAAAAGTGTACCATATTTTTATCTAAAGTCAACAGTGTCTTACTTTCGTTGTCTCTGAGAAAATTCACAACCACAGTAATCCTGTCTGTACAAACCATAAATTTTTGACAGTTCTGTGGAACGCTTGTAACCATTTTTCTTCTTAAAATCTGAAATCAAATATTCCACACCATATTCTTTTGCCAGACGCTGCCCGATTTCATTGAGCTTTGCTGCATTCTTCAGTGGACTGATGCTAAGCGTGGTTGTAAAATAGTCATATTCTCCTGCTTTTGCAATCTCTGCAGTCTCTCTGAGACGCAGCTCATAACATTTCATGCACCGGGAGCCGCCTTCTTTGACCTCCTCAAGTCCCCTGGCCATCTCGTAAAATTTCTCTTTCTCATATTCTCCCGCTACAAAGCTGACCGGATATTTGAAATTCATATCATCGATCAGTTTCTGTTGTTCCAGAATCCGCTTCGTATACTCTGTCTCCGGATAAATATTCGGATTATAGTAGAACACTGTGATTTCAAAATAATTGCTCAGATACTCTAACACATAACTGCTGCATGGAGCACAGCAACTGTGTAACAGAAGCCTTGGAACACGTCCTTCTTTTGTCAGTGTATCCAATAACTTGTCTAATTCTTTTTGATAATTCATACTCATCGTTCCTATCTTGCGTACTCACATGCAATTATAACTTTTTCATAACAAGATGACAAGGGAAAATCCATATTTATGAACCATTTTATGACCACGGAAATATACATTTTTCGTTTGATATAAAACTGACCACACATTTTCTTTCAAGATACATATGATAAGATATAGGATTATCATTTGCGGAGGTTTCCATGGATCAAGTACTGGAACTTAAGAATATTCACTATGCTTATCACAATCCGGACGGAGAAACTCCTGCCATAAATGGCATCTCCTTTATCCTGAATAAAGGAGAATTCGTTGCCATCGTCGGACCTTCGGGTTGCGGAAAGTCAACGCTTCTTTCTATTATTGCCGGACTTCTCATACCGGAAAAAGGCTTCATTAAAATCAATGGGAAATACCTTCACGAAAGCACTACAAATGTAGGCTATATGTTACAACATGATGAACTTTTTGAATGGCGGACCATTTACAATAATGTTATTTTAGGACTGGAAATTCAGCATATGCTGACTGCAAGGACCAGGGAAAAGGCACATAATCTTTTAGACATCTATGGGCTAAAACAGTTTGAAAATGCAAGGCCCTCGGAACTTTCCGGCGGCATGCGCCAGCGGGCCGCCCTGATCCGTACGCTCGTTCTGGATCCAGATCTCCTACTGTTGGATGAACCATTTTCCGCATTGGACTATCAGACCCGCTTAAATGTCGGGGACGATATTGGTCAGATCATCCGGCAGGAAGGAAAATCAGCCGTTCTTGTAACTCACGACCTGTCAGAAGCCATCTCCCTTGCCGACCGGATCATTGTCCTTTCCGGACGCCCGGCTAATATACGTCAGACTGTTCCACTCATTTTTGATTTAGAACAGGATACTCCTTTGAACCGCCGGAACTCCCCGGAATTCAAACATTACTTCAACTTAATATGGAAGGAGCTGAATACAGATGACTGAATTTTTAAATGAACTTTCTGAAAATCAGATCAACTATCTGAAACAGCAAAAGAAGCACAAATACATTGTCGGTATCTCCCGGATTCTGATTCTTTTCAGTTTTCTCTTTCTTTGGGAATTCACTGCAAATGTAGGTATCATCGACTCCTTCATCTTTAGCAGCCCGTCAAAGATTGCACTATGTTTCTGGGGCATGGTGCTGGATAAAAGCATTTTTCTGCACACCAATGTCACACTATACGAGACAATCTTAAGCTTCCTGCTCGTCACCGCCACCAGTATTCTGGTTACCATTCTTCTCTGGTTCAGCAGACGGTTATCAGAGATCCTGGATCCTTACCTAGTAGTACTGAACAGTCTGCCGAAGTCTGCACTGGCACCACTTCTTATTGTCTGGCTTGGAGCAACAAAAACAACAATTATCGTCGCCGGAATGTCTGTAGCAATCTTTGGAAGCATTCTGAACTTATACACCAGTTTTATGACCGTCGATCCAGGGAAACTGAAACTCATCTATACACTGGGTGGAAATCGGAGACACGCGCTTCTAAAAGTCGTACTTCCTTTTTCTCTTCCGGCAATCATCAGTAACATGAAAGTCAACATCGGACTCTGCCTCGTAGGCGTGATCATCGGTGAATTTCTGGCTGCCAGAGAAGGGCTTGGATATCTGATCATCTACGCGAGCCAGGTCTTTAAGATGGATTGGCTTCTTATGAGTATCCTTCTTCTCTGTCTCATGGCAACACTTCTCTATTCGCTCATCAATCTACTTGAGCGTTGGTGCCGGAAGCATTACTAATATCTCAATTCTTTTTTGAAGAACAAAGAATGTGCAATTTCCTATTATATGAAAAAAGGACCTATCACCTCTTGTGACGGTCCTGTACATAATAGCGTGTTTTTTGTTTTACTTACATATACTGTATTAACTCTGCTTTATTATTAGTAAATTTCATTGCTTCTTCTCTTGTAATATATCCCTGTTGCATCAATCTGGAAAGATCCATATTCAGTGTATGCATCCCGCTCGCCGCTGAAGATACGGCTTCTTGTTTATCTATACCTGATTTTTATCTCTTTAGTAACTGTTCGTTACTCTCTTTATAAAAAATGCAGATACCATGTAACGATCTGATTTCCATATAATGCCGCAAGCGCCAGTCCGAATGCAAGAAATGGTCCGAATGCAAATACATCTTTTTTTCCTAATTTCTTGCTCTTTAGCATAAATGCTCCGTAAGCGCCTCCTGTCAGCAGCCCGAAAAACATGGCGCACACTACCGATCCTGTCCCAAGAAATGCTCCGGAGACCGCCATTAACTTGATATCCCCACCGCCAAATGCTCCCGGGATTGCAAGTGCCAGAAGCAGCATCGGAACAGAGATGATCAGCGCTCCGATCAGCCTGTCTATAAGCCCGTGCTCCGGAACGAGCCATATATTTGCAATTGCTAATATCAATATAAAAATATGAAATCTATCATAAATAATCTGGGTATCCCAATCAATAAGGGCTACCACAAGTAGTATTCCAAAATAACTCAACATGACTGTACCACGCATTGATAACAATCCAAGACTGCCACAGCCATAACGAATTCCACAGCCGATAAATGCTGCGCCGCCAATCACTTCCACGAAGAAATCTCTTCCCGGAATGCGGCTTTTACAACCTGCACATCGTCCGCGCAGGAATATGTAGCTGACACACGGGATCAGTTCCCACGCATGTAATACTCTGCCACAATTCGTACAATGACTTCTTCCGTTTACCACACTTTCTGCTCTTGGCAAACGGTCAATCACCACATTCAAAAAACTAAAGATACAGGCTCCGAAAAAGAACCGGATCACCCATAAAATACTTTCTAATACAATTAACATGTTATTCTACTCATCTATCTTATTCTTCTTTGCCAGCCATATAGTCTTCATAGTAGACCGTATATGATTTTGGCTCTAATGTGTACCAGACGGTGTAATCACCTTCCCGGTAAACGAACTTTTCAACGGTATATCCGTCCTCTGCCATCTGAAGCACCCAGAAATCTCCCGGTGCTTTGCTTAAATTAAGCACTTCTGTCCAAATACTCTCAGCGACGCCTCCCTCCTTGGAAGCGTCGAAAAAAGTACCACTCCTGCCATAGCATTCCTGTCCAGTTACCTGGAGCGCCAGCCGCACCGATTTTGCATGCCCCAGAGCCACTTGAGCGTCTGCCCGATGTAAAAGTCGGATCGCACACCCATACCGGATACTCCACGTCTGCCAGTTTATTCGCCCTGTCCGGTCCGTGCTTTACCAGCCAGTCATAAGCTTCCAGCACGACCGGAGCCTGTTCTTTCAAATCCATCCTGATATACTCCTGTTTCGCAATGTAACGACCGGCCGTCTCCAACTCTTTTAACACATTTTCATGCTGTTTGGTCCAGACGGTAATATTCGACATACGCTCCCTCCTTTTTACATACCTTTATTTAAAAGATGCCAGGGGCAAAAGGTCTAAATCCACATGAGCTTGCTCATAAGTGGATGAAAGACCTTGGGCCCCGCCCCAATATGAGCCTAAAAGTAGGATGACAATCCCACGATATGCGAATAATGGGGAGGATTGTGGAAGTGCAACGCACGGAACAATCCGTAGGCATCATAGTTGGGGCTTTTGACCCCAACATCATTTATTGCTATAATATCTTTGTTATACTTATCCATCAAGTAATTGCTTACATAAAATAGACGATATGTCACAAATTGTCAAATTATGCGATTTTTTTGGAATTATAGCATATTTTGGGAAAACTCACAATGATTATTCTTTTATAATCCACTCATCTTTGATGCACCACAGTCCTGCCTGCACACTGTGAACACCACTGTTATCCCCCGCCTCGATTGCTTGCTGATGACCAAACAGACGTTTCCAGCTTTCCTGAATTCTCGCTTTCTGCTCCGGATAAAAATTACTGGTCATAATCTGAAATTCATTCATCCCCATATTTTTCAATTCTTCGGAAAATGTTGCTTCTTCCGATTCATTTTCACCGATATAATGCATCTGCATAATCTTCGTCCAGTCGAACATGTCGAACAAGATTGCTTCTCCTATTGGCACGTCTAACGTCAGCACATGTCCATCTCCTGTCTGATCCACATTATAAAGATCTGTGAATGCCCAGTATGGATACTCGGCTCCTTCTGGTTTTGGAACTATATGCTGCGCCTCCTTTACAAACCAGCCATATGCATTTATAAATACCTTCGCAGACTCCTTATATTTTTTTCGTACATACTCTTCTTTTGAATAACATACGCCGTCCCGTTTCAATACCTGATATACAACATCAGTCTGAAAAGAATACAGTCTTATCGTATTACATCTGTCAGCCATTCTCTCTTCAACTCCCATACATTTCCATATTTCGCATCGCTTCCCATAAGGATTGTATCATCAAACAACCGCTCCCAGCTATTTTGTATCTCACGCTTAATCTGTGGATAGAACTGGGAAATAACTGCTTTTACATCACTGATTCCATAATCATCCAGAAGTTGTCTGTGGCGTCTTAAGTCATTTTCGTCTTTCGGAATATATCCGTAATTTAAAATATGTCCCCACTTTGCGATATTAACTGATGTAATGATTGCAGGATCCAGTGACAACTCTAAAATTACTGTATTTTCACTGTTCATCATTGTTCCTTCGTTGGTAAATGACACCCATACCGGATACTCCACGTCTGCCGGTTTATTCGCTCTGTCCGGTCCGTGCTTTACCAGCCAGTCATAAGCTTCCAGCACGACCGGAGCCTGTTCTTTCAAATCCATCCTGATATACTCCCGCTTCGCAATATAACGACCGGTCGTCTCCAACTCTTTTAACACATTTTCATGCTGTTTAGTCCAGACGGTAATATTCGACATACGCTCCCTCCTTTTTACATACCTTCATTTAAAACCCACCGTTCTGATATGCTCTTGCGATCACATAAGATGGCTCATAAAATGCACTGCAGTTATCATTGATTTTAATACTTCCAGAAATCTTCGATTTTTTCCAGCTTTTTCTTGTAAATTCTTCCGGAAAATGCCAGATGTGGAAGTTCGTAGAACTCACATTTTTTCGGACAGATCGGACGGTACATTGGATCTGCTGCTATGATATCTGCATCTTTTAAAGCTTCTTCCATGTCTTCCTCTCCAAGAACCTGCCGGCTTGTTCGAAACAATAAATCTTCCGTCTCCTGTAACGGGCATAATACATGAACTGGTATTCCATATTTCTGTTCAATAGCCAAAGCCAGTGACTCTGTCGTGACCGGTTCACCGATCAGCATAACTTCTTTATCGTTTTTGCCGCTTCCAGGCTGCTCCTTATCCGAATTTTCTTCACGTAATCTTTTATATGGGTATCGTTCTTTCTTCTCCAATGCCTGTACGATTTCTTCTGTAAATGTTCCTACTGGCGTCCCAACTACATATGGCATTTTATATTCTTTTTCCAGATATTTTGCGGTGCGCAATCCCACGGAAGATACAACAAGATTTACTTCTGCTTCCAGTGCATGGCTCAATACTTCAAGATCATCTCCCATCGCCCAGGTTGATAACACCTTCCAGCCACATTTTTCCAGATTTTTTTTCATATATCCGGCACGGCTATATGCTCCAAAATCAAGTGGCGTGACACCAAGAAGATTAACCGTATGTGGCTGTATATTTTTCTCTTCGCAAACTGCCTTTGCAGGCACAAACTGCCTTGCAATCTGCTCCAGAGCTAGTCCTGCACCATATACATAATCGTGCATACCATTGGTCGGTACAGAAAATGTAGGAATCCCAAGTTCCTGTTCCAGCACTTCTGCCAGTGCCGGAAAATCTGTTCCGTTCATATATGGAATCGGCGATCCGGCAAGTGCAATAAACCTCGGTTTTAATTCCCGTGCTGCATCCATGATATCATTCAGGAACTTTTCATCATTTCCCATAATCGCATCGATTTCAGTAAGTCCCGAGATGTAGATCAGGCTGTCCTGGTCATACCAGCGGATCTCATCATGTGTATTATAAGTAGAATTACAGCCGGACGGATCATGCATCACTGTCATACCGCCCAGTTCATAAAGTGCAGAACAGACACCCGACACATCCGCCGTGTAAATTGGTATAATTTTGTATGTCTGTCTCATATGCAGCTTTCGCACCCCCATCCTTTTCGCACAACCAGATCCTCCACTTCTTTTTCTTCTTTGTAAGCCCGGATCATAAGTTCTGCCATTTTCCGGATTCCATCAAATCCATACCACCCTGCGCCTTCAACTACATTCACAAAATATGGGCTCTGGGTGAACCATGCTGCTTTTTGTCCCAGTGCCAGCATTTTTCCTTCATGATTTCTTGGAAGCACGCGCATCTTTGGCTGAATGGTCGCGCGAAGCTCCAGTTCCGGCGCATGTTTGCTAAGCCAGTAAAATTCCTGTTCTTCCTCCGGGCTTACACCATCCAGATAAACAGCTTCCACACAAAATCCATGTTCTAAAAGATATTTTGCCAGTCCAAGCGGTCTCGGATGCATGAGATAGTCGATGACGATTGGTGTGTCTCCAACAACTTCTCTTACTTTTTTAATAGTTTCTTCGCAAGCTTCAATCTCTTTTTCGTAATAGAAATCTTTTTGTGCATCTATCAACACATTTAATGTCTCTATCTGTTCTTCAGACGTCTGAATTATCTTAGATACCAGTGTCTTTTCCAGTATCTCTGCCAATCTTTCCATCTGCTGCTTTATCTCTTCATAATCAAAACTTGCCGGCATGTAAATGTGTTCTCGTCCCAGTCTTTTTGCCAGCGTCTGCGCCCCGTATTTTGCTGTCGGATAGATAGAAAGAAATATATTCGCTTCACCAAGTTTCTCATACTTGTCCCATGTATCACAAGTCGTAATCTCTCTGAGTTCACAGCCACATTTTTTCAGGAATCGTTTGATGTCAGAAGTTTCGTCCAATGGGAAATTATGTCCAAGCAACGTGACGATATGTGGATCTGCTTTTTGTGCTTTTAATGGATCATACATTGCTTTTCGCAGTTTCTGATCTGGTGTCAGACCAGTTTTTTGCATAATCGGATCCATATAACAGCGTACAAATGCAATTTCCGGGAAACGCCTGTCAAGTTCCTCATAGACCATCTTAAGATCACAGCCAAGAAAATGATGGAGGCACACGGTAAATAAGAGCACTGCTTTGGGTTTTCGTTCCAGTTTCTTTAATACATCTGTGACGCCTTCAATTGTGATATCCTCCAGATTTCCGTTCAACAGATCGTCTTCTTCGATGATCACGTATGAAAAACGATCTGCCGCATTCATCTCGGCCGCCGTCAATACAACACCACGCATACAGTTATCTGCACAGACATATATCTGAATGGTCTCCGGCATCAACATTCCGGTGTGTACAATATTCCAGTTTCCATGAACCGGAGAGTTAAACTCCAATCCCGGATGAAATGGTGCCGGATAGGACGCATCTTTTATTCTGATCATGGCTCCTTCCGGGGTTACATGGTTTTTCTCCATTTCCGTCTGTCCTACTCGTTTTAACATAAATTCCCTCTCTAAATTCTTTCCCACTACATTTCACATTTTGTTCAAAAATGCCTCGGCAGCTTAGTTCTTACATATCGCCAGAACCGCCTCACTCAGAGCACGGTATTCATCTGCCATCTCACTGTCAGGATAACACTCCATCAACGTTTTTTTCTGCTCTTCAGCTGCCATTACAAGCTCGCTTCTGGAGAGGTACCCAATAGTACCACTATGGAAATCTTCTGCCAGTTCCTGCACTTTTTCTTCTTCTCTTGGCACATTTCTCCGGTTCAGAATAAATCCGCCAAGTTTTGCATATCCGCGATTCTGGAAGCGTTCCAGTGCCATTGCAATGTTCGCTCCGGCATGAATGGACATATTTTCTCCCGAAGTTACAACAAATACATAGTCTGCATACCCACTCCGCATAGGCATGGAAAATCCGCCACACACTACATCGCCAAGTACATCGTAAAGGACTACGTCCGGTTTGTAGACTTCATATGCTCCGGTCTCTTTTAGTTTCTCCAGTGCAGTGATAATTCCGCGTCCTGCACAGCCAAGTCCCGGGGTCGGTCCTCCTGACTCCACACAGACAACTCCTTTGTATCCGATTCTTGTAATCTCTTTCAAAGTCACATTGCCTTTTTTCTCATTATAGATATCCAATACTGCCGGCATAGGTTCTCCATCGCGCAAGGCAATCGTAGAATCTGCCTTTGGGTCACAGCCAATCTGCATAACTGATAATCCTTTTTCAGCCAGTGCGACCGCCATATTGGATACTGTCGTAGATTTTCCGATACCGCCTTTGCCATAAACTGCAATTTTTAACATGATAATTCCTCCGGTTTGGTGATGACATTGGAGTAAGCAGTCTTTGCCGACACTCCCTTAAGGCGCCCTATTTTTCCAGAAAGCGCACTGATCACGTCCTGCGGCGCATCAATCGCAATACTGATAATATGGATTCCTTTTTGACGGTACGGGATTCCCATTCTTCCAATAATATATTTTCCAGACTCATGCAGATATTGATTCAACTGCTCCGTCGCCTCCGGGTTTTCTACAATAATAGAAATCACTGCTACTCTTGTTTCCATACTTTCTCTCCCTGCTCTTATTTCTAAGTAATCTGATCTTAGCAGATTCTCGGCAATAATTCTCCGCCTGGCTGTGGCAATAATGCCTGGGTTCCAATCTCCGTCATCATTACAACTTTTCCCGGCTGTTCTTCTGTAATTTCACCAATAATAGCAGCATTTTCTGAATATGGGCACTGACGCAATGTCTCCACAATCTTCGCTGCTTCTTCCTTCGGTGCAATGATGACCATAGTTCCTTCACATGCAAGATACAATGGTTCCAGTCCCAACATGCCACAGACACCCCTTACTTCCGGCTGAACCGGAATATTGGCGCTGTCAAGCTGTACGCCTACCTGGCTCTGCTTCGCAATTTCATATAATACAGTTCCCACGCCGCCACGTGTCGCATCACGAATAACATGCAGATCGTGTGTCCTGTTCATCACTGCTTCCACCGTCTTCCAAAGGGGTGCACAATCACTCTTGATATCGGCCTCAATTCCCAAATCTTCTCTCTCAAGCAGGATTGTACAGCCATGACGTCCGATATCTCCTGTTACAATAACCGCATCACCGGGTTTTGCAAGCTCGCCGCCGACTTTAACTCCATCTTCAATCTGTCCCATTCCTGTTGTTGTGATAAATACTCCGTCCACCTGCCCTTTTCCGGCTACCTTTGTATCACCGGACACGATGTGAACACCTGCTTCTTTGGCGGTTTTTTCCATTGCTGACGCAATTTCTTCCAGTTTGTCCATTGGAAATCCTTCCTCAATGACAAATGCACAGGTCAGATACAGTGGCTTTGCTCCCATACACGCCAGATCATTGACTGTTCCGCAAATAGACAGTTTTCCGATATTTCCTCCTGGGAAAAATGCAGGTGATACGATAAATCCATCGGTAGACACTGCCATTTTCCCAACTGGCGGATTTAACACAGCCGCATCATCCGCAGTCAAATCCGGATTTGCAAAATGTGCCGCAAATATGTTATCGATTAATTCTGATGTCTGACGTCCTCCGGCACCGTGTGCCATGGTGACTGTCTGATCTTTTATTCCATTATTCATAATATATCACTCCCAGCTTTTTATTTCATTTTTTCTGCTTCGCCGTACATATAGTACGCGGAACATGCACCTTCTCCTGACACCATGCATGCGCCAACCGGATGCTGTGGTGTACAGACCTTACCAAATACCTTACAATCAGAAGGTTTACATTTTCCCTGAAGAACATCTCCGCACCGGCATGCAGGATTTGCTTTTCCCTGAATCGACGGAATCTTGTATTTCTTCCGTGCGTCAAATGCGCTCCATTCCTCTTGAAGTCTCATTCCTGAACCTTTGATTACGCCAAGTCCTCTCCATTCACTATCACAAGGTTCCATCATCTCTTCTACCAGCTTCTGCGCCTGTGGGCTTCCATTCTCTGTTACTACACGCGGATAACAATTTACAAAAAATGGCCTGCCTTCCTGAAACCGTGCCAGTGCCACTGCCAGCGCTGTCAAAAGTTCTTTTGCTGTAAATCCTGCTACCACACCGCTGACTCCTTCTTTTGCCAGTTCTTCGCACAGCTTCGTCCCGGTGATTGCATTAACATGTCCCGGATACAGGAAAATGTCTGCGCTTCCCTTCAATGCTTCATATGCCTGCGGCATCGTTTTATTCGCTGTCAGAATCGAGTAGTTCGTCAAGCCCTCTTCCCTTGCTTTTTTCACAGAAAGACAAGCAGACGGAGTGGTGGTCTCAAATCCGACTGAAAGGAATGTAACCTGCTCCTTTGGATGTTCTTTGGCATACTCCTTCGCATCTACTGGAGAATAAACAATACGGATTTTCGCACCCTTTTCTCTTGCCCCGGCAAGACTCATATTAGTTCCCGGTACACGTACAAGATCACCAAATGTACAGATCGTCACTTGCCTTTCCAGTGCCAGATAAATTGCTTCGTCAATGAATCCGACCTGTGTTACACAGACCGGACACCCCGGTCCCGAAATCAGTTCCACCTGTTCTGGCAAAAGTTTCCGGATTCCAAGTCTGAAAATCTCATGTGTATGGGTTCCGCACACTTCCATGATCCGCACCGGAGGACCATCATAGCCTTCGATGATCTCTCTGGCTGTTTTCTTTTTTTCTTCCATTATAATAAATCCTCCATGAGCTGATCTGTCTCACTTTCATCTTCATCCGTAATCTTCGCGATTGCAACTCCTGCATGTACCATTACATAATCTCCCGGCTCCAGTTCATCCAGAAGTTCCGCAGAAACCTCCCTCTTTGCTCCATCAGCATCTACCACTGCCATGCCTTCATTTATTCGCACTACCTTTGCTGATAATCCAACACACATGCTCTTAACCTCCCATAATCTATTCTTTTTATCTTTCAAGATCTGTTTTCACTATCTGTCTGCTTCTTTTTATTCAGATATGCCATGCCGTAAACTGCCTGGCCAAGCCCGATACCGCCATCATTTGGTGGAATCAGATGATGCCGCAATACCTGGAACTTTCGATTTAAAAGTTCCTTTTCCACGAGTTCCAGCAATAGACGGTTCTGAAATACGCCGCCGCTTAGCGCCACCTGATTACATTTCTTCTGCGTTCGTACATTTTCGCAGGCAGCGCAGATCTCCATTGCAAGCAACTGATGAAATATATACGCAAGCTTTCCGACATCTTCCCCTTGTCTTCTGCCCTCGATCATCTGCCAGACAATTGCATTCGTCTGCAAGAAAATATGTTCATGCTCCTTAACATCTGTATGCTTACCATTCTTAGCATTTGGGGCATTCTTGACATTCTCGGCATTTTTGGCGTTTTTGGTATTTTCCGTATTCTTTGCCTCATGTTCTTTCTGCCATGCCTCTGCTGCGAATTCCAGTGCCATGGACGCTTCCCCTTCAAATGTAGAGCTTTTTTGAATCCCCAAGATCGCACTTACTGCGTCAAACAACCTTCCTGCACTTGTAGACTCAATTGCATTCAAATGTCGCTGTGCCATAGTAAGAATCACATTTGCTTCTGGTTCGGTACATAATTCCAATTCTTTTATGATATTTTTTGCTTTTTCTTTCTCCCTCACAAGTCCACCAATGATGGAGACTGCAATACGAAATCCTTCTTGGGAAGCAATGTCTCCGCCTACATGCCAGAATGGCTCAATACTGCCTATTCGTTCGAAATGTTCATAATCTGCGTACAGAATCTCACCGCCCCAGATAGTACCATCCGTTCCATATCCGGTTCCATCAAAGGAAACGCCAATGACTGGATCTGCGCAGTCATTTTCCGCCATACAGGATAAAACGTGCGCATAATGATGCTGCACTTGTATCATTGGCAGCTCCATTTCATGCGCCACCATTGTGGAATTGTACTTCGGATGCAGATCTGCCACTACAAGCTCTGGCTCTACTTCCAGCAAAGCAGTCAGTCGCGTGATTGTCTCCTGAAGCGCTTTCACCGTCCGAAGATCTTCCAGATCTCCTACATACGGCGCCGGATAAAACCGGTCATCATGTCCAATACAACATGCATTTTTCAATTCTCCGCCCACAGCAAGTACCTGCCCTTGCCACGCTTTTGAAAGCATATATGGGAGTGGTGCATACCCCCGGCTTCTTCGGATCATATACGGTTCTTCCCGGTAAAAATCCATCACGGAATCGTCTGCACGGATACGGATCTTCCGGTCATGAGAAAGTATGCAGTCGCATAAATGTGACAGTTCCTCTTTTGCTTCCCGGTCATCTCTGCAAATTGGTGCACCGGAAATATTTCCACTGGTCATCACGAGAAAATCCGGCATCTGAATGCCGTCATCATACTGAAATAACAATAGTTGAACCGGTGCATAAGGAAGCATTATCCCCACCTTCGGATTAAAAGGAGCTACCGATTTTGCAAGTTTGCTTACGCCTTCTTTTTTATCCAGCAACAGTATCGGTTTTTGATGCCCGGTCAGTATCTTTTCCTGTTCTTCGCTAAGTTCACATACACTGCGCACCGCCTCTTCGTTACGTGCCATCACTGCAAATGGTTTGACCGGACGTTTTTTTCTTGTCCTCAAAAGTTCCACGGCTGATTCCTTTGTCGCATCACAGCACAAATGAAACCCACCGATTCCTTTGACTGCCACAATTCCGCCTTCCGCGATTACGCGTCTGGCGTAAGTAACCGCGTCTCGTCCTCGTTCGCTTCTTTCTGCCAGATACACCTGTGGTCCACAATTATTGCAGCAAACAGGCTGTGCATCAAATCTGCGGTCCTCTGGATCATGGTATTCGTGTTCACAGTCCGGACACATTGGAAATTCTTTCATACTGGTACGTTCCCGGTCATACGGAAGTGCATCTAAAATAGTCAGTCTCGGTCCGCAGCATGTACAGTTAATAAATGGATGCAGATACCGTCTGTTCCCCGGCTGATACATCTCTTCCTTGCACTCTTCGCAGATTGCAATATCTGGAGAGACAAAGATTTCCCCTTTCGTCTTTTCGCTCTCAACAATCTGAAAATCTTTATAAATTTCCGGATTTTCAACGTCTTCTATATTCATCTTCAAGATTGCTGCACGTTTCGGAGACTGTTCACGGATCATGGTCACAAATCTATCCACCTGTGCTTCTGGCGCCTGTGCGAAAATCTCTACATAAGGACCTTTGTTACTGACGCTCCCATGGATATTACAAGTCGTTGCGTGACGGCTTACAGTTGGACGAAAACCGACTCCCTGAACAATTCCGTAGACACGGATTCGTCTGGTCAATGTTTCTTTCATCTCTACGCCTCCCGCTTTTTCATTTCCTCACGCAATTTTCCTGACACGGCAAAATGTGTGGCATCTATAAAAATTCTTTTTCTTTCCGTCTCATGTGCATCCGCCACACAACCTGTTCCAGCCATTTTATAAGCATCTTCAGTCATGCGTTTCATCATCGGATCTGCAAAAACAATGTCGTAATCCTCTTTCTTGATAAGCTCCATATAATCATCTTCTTCTCGAAGTGAAATGTCACCTTCTTCGGAGAGTTCCTGCTTCATCATGAACCAGCTTGCTACCGTAATAACTGCATTGTTATCAACAGCTGGATCACCATTTACTTTCTGGCATCTTCGTCTGATTTCTGCACGCATTGCATTTCCAATAACCTGCTGATGCACGATTAGGATTTTCTTTCTCCGATAATCCATATCCGGAACCAGCTCTTCTACAATTGGGTAAGTGACCTCATAAGGTGTGCCAAATGTTTTTTCCAGATATTTCGCAGCTGCCAGAGCCGCCGGGGAAGCTACAATATTTTTTTCAACCTCTCCTGCTGTTCGATGATTATCAAGACCATCCGTGCTCCGGCAGACATTTTCTCCCATGCAGTAGCAGATTGCTTCTTTTCCTTCTTTTTCCTGGTAATATTCTCGAATCTTCTTTGGTGCCTGAAGGTCACTTATGTCCTGCGGCGTTAATCCAAGAACCCCGATCTTTCCCTGTTTTTTCTCAATATCCAGATTCGGCTTAATTCTTTCACTTGCCTTATCAATCATTTCCTTTTCTGCAAATGTCCGGAAAAGCTCCAGCCATGCTTTTTCTTCGCCCACATCATATAATTCCATACCATCTGT
This sequence comes from Dorea formicigenerans, assembly GCF_025150245.1. NCBI lineage: Bacteria > Bacillati > Bacillota > Clostridia > Lachnospirales > Lachnospiraceae > Dorea > Dorea formicigenerans. Next base: position 1,424,720 of record NZ_CP102279.1, on the reverse strand, counting down.
ATCAATGGTGATAACAGGCATATTTAATTTTTTCTCGCACATTCTTCCAAGTGCCTTGTAATCCGTTCCGATTACTGCCGGAACCGGTGTCCCGATGATTGCTACAAACTTTACATCGAGCTTTGAAGCTGCATCCACCAGCTTCTCCACCAGACGGTCATCTCGTCCGAGAATTGCGTCCATATCACGCAGTCCCGCACTGAACAAGGCACTTTTTTGTTCAAACCAGCGCGGCTCATCAAAACCACATACATTTCCTGTACAGCCGCCGGCGTCACAGATTGCGATCAGTCCCCCAAGTTCATATAACACGGACACCGCACCAGACTGATCCGGTGCAAATGGTGTCAGATATTTTCTAAGTCCTCTCACTATACTACCTCCAGTAATTGTTCGAATAATCTTCTCACTCCTGCATATCCATATGGCTGTTCTTCCCCGTTCCACATGACATATGGACAATCCGGATGATAATAACAGGCATCTTTTCCGATTGCCAGATTCACATCGCTTTTCGCCGGGTCATAATAAATCATCGTCGGTTCCATATTGGAAAATACTTTCGTCTCTGGACTTATTTTTGCCAGAGAACGAATGTATGTGAAGTTCTCCACCGTGATTGTCCCATAAATTTCCGGTACAGAAAATCCGTAACGTATCAAGGCTAATGATAGTTCAAATGGATCAGCGTTCAGGCATTCTCCGATTGCAAAAGAAGCATCCGGACACCTCTGCCGGAATTTTTCCAGTGCATCTTCTGCCTGCTTTTTATATTTTTCATCATAAAATGCAACACCGAGTGCATTACCAAGTGCATGATACTGATTTTCAATCTTGTCTATCTGATAAAGTCTTCGAAGCTCGATAAATGGAATTTGAAGCCGGTTGTGAAAATCTTCTGCTGCAAATCTTGCTTCGTGGTGCAGTACCAGATTGAAATTTGCTTCTGACATAGTCTGATATTCCATATAATCCTTACATCTGGAAATCTCATGAATCGTCTTCACTCCCGCACTGTGCAGCAGATCATAAATTTCACAGTCATCCACAAGCGGCGAGAAAAATCCCAAAAGATTGACTACATTGCCTTTCTTTTTTCCCGGCTCAAGCAGTGAATATAAGGACTGCCTTACATGTACCATCGGTGGTTTTCGGCCTTCTCTTGTAAGTGCATACATATAACAAGGTCTGACCGGAATCTCTACCTGTTCTTCCGCCTTTTTGCACACCCGCTCCATATCCGTTCCAAGAAGGGCATCCACACAGGTAATGCAGATCATAACGACCGACGGTTTTTTCGGACAGACACTACAGATTTCCTCTACTGCTTTTGGAATTTTTTTCAAATGTCTTCCTGTCACAATATCGGTCTCGTCCATCATCAGATAATAGAACCGGTCATTATATTCCTTCATCGAACTGATCAGTGAAGTATTTCTTCCACAACACCCCGGAGCCACGATCAACATAATGGAATCTGGTACTGCAAGACCGGCACGCTTCACGCCAAAGCCTTCTGCTCCCGGTGAATTGAATGCCAGTGTAGCCGGCGAACTGTAGATCAGATGCTTATGTGACTGAAACTGTGTCGGAATCTGTTCCAGGCCAAGCCTGCTCAGTTCCTTCGTTGTACAGAAAAATGCTTCTTTTTCCGCTTTCTGTTTTTCTGCTTTCATCTTCGTAATTCCCACCATGTCCTTACTCCTCGCTTTCCAGTAATTTTTTTGCGAGGTCATAGAATCTTCCACTAATCTCTGACTCTGGATTTCCTTCAATCACCGTCTGTCCCTGATCTTCGTAACGGATGATCTCATCGCTTCTTGGAATCTCTCCCACGATTGGAATTCCGCTTTCCTTAGAAAATGCCTGCACTTTTTGCACCTCATTTTCCACGTTTCTGTGATTCAGTACAATGCCAAACACCCGTGCATAGCTTCGGTCTTCAAAATTGCGAACTGCGCTGGAAATGTTATTAGCCGCATACAACGCCATCTTTTCTCCGGACGTTACAATCAATACTTTTTCTGCATAGCCTTCCCGGATCGGTGCTGCAAAGCCGCCACACACAACATCTCCGAGAACATCGTAGAGCACTACATCCGGCTTGTATGTCTCAAAAAGTCTCAAATCTTCCAGAAGCTGGAATGTTGCGATAATACCTCTGCCAGCACATCCCAGTCCCGGCGTCGGGCCGCCTGTCTCTATACACAGTACGCCGCCAAATCCTTCCTTTGAAATATCTTCTAATTTCTCCGGTTCCTCGTCTTCCTCCCGCATATAGTTCATGACCGGACGAAGAGGCTTTCCTTCCAGCAGATTAATTGTAGAATCTGCTTTCGGGTCACAGCCTATCTGAATGACTCTTTTCCCCATTGTAGCAAATGCTGCCGCCAGATTCGAAGTTACTGTGGATTTCCCAATTCCACCTTTTCCGTAAATCGCTACCTTTAACATGTCTTCCTCCAAATTTTTCCCAACGAAAAAGGACCTTTCTCCTTCCGGAAAAAAGTCCTTATATCTGCCACTAAAGTAGTATTCACCCTGAGAAATCTGTACAGATGCGATTTCTGCATGATGGATTCTTGTACAAGGAAGATGCACTTTCCCCAACTGCATCTTCCCTGTGTCCGATATATTCGACTATTCCCGCTCGGATTACCTTGCCGTCAGAGTCTTTTTTAATTATCTTCTTTTAAATTGTCTTTTTGTATTATAACCTGCCAAACTACTTTTGGTCAACATATGCTATTTTATTCACAAAATTATTTTTTCTTTTTCGGCAAAAACAAACTCAACAGCAGAGATACCACAAACACACCTGCCACTGCATTTCCATTGAAGATATCTCCCACCTCATGTGGAAATGCACTGAAGAAGTTGCCGGATGTCTGTGTCAGTCCTACACCGATTGCAAATGCCAGTGATACAATGACCATCGTCCGGTCATCGAACTCACATTCTTTGAGCATCTTGATTCCTTCATACATAATAGAACCAAACATCATAACTGTACAGCCGCCAAGAACTGCCTGTGGCAGGGAATTAAAAAATGCTCCCAGCGGCGGGAAAAGTGATGACAAAATCAAAATAAATGCTCCCATCAAAATCGTAAACCGGTTGATGACCTGCGTCATCGTTACAAGTCCTACATTCTGGCTGAAAGAAGTCAACGGCAGACATCCAAAACAGCCGGAAAGTGCACTGGAGAATCCATCTACAGCAAGTGACCCCTGCAATTCTTCCATCTTGATCTCGCGATCTAAAGCACCGGTACATACGGCGCTTGTTGCACCAGTTGTCTCTGCCGCAGATACAAGAAATACAATAGCAATTGTCAAAAATGCTCCCATATCAAAGATTGGTTTATGGCTGGTCAGAAAGACCAGCTTCGGCAGACTGAAGACTCCAACTTCCTGTACAGTCTTTGTAATTCCGGAAAAGTCTACCATCGGCGCAATGCCTGCAACCGTAAAAATGATTGCCAACAGATATCCAAGAATCAATCCTACCAGGACATTCAGATTCTTATATACCCCTTTCAGTAAATATCTGGCTACCAGGCATACAATCAGTGTAAATGCTCCAACAACCAGATGATACCATGCACCAAAATCAGCAACTCCGCTTCCGCCGCCCCAGGAATCCATACCTACGGACAATAACGAAAGTCCGATTGCGATAACTACACACGCGGATACGACTGGTGTCAGGAAGCGCTTCCAGTATCTGGCGCTAAGACCTACCAGTCCTTCAAAAATACCGCCTAAAATAACAGCACCAACCATCCCTTCATATCCAAGTTCCGGATTGGTACAGATTACTAACAGACTTCCAAGAAACGTAAAGCTGACTCCCATAACAATCGGAAGCCCAGACCCGATCTTCCACACCGGATATAACTGCATACATGTTCCGATACCTGCCACGAACATAGCACATTGTAAAAGCTGGGTGATCTCTGCAGAAGTCAAGTGTTCCCCTGTTCCTCTTACCAGCGCGGCACTGCAAACGATCAGCACCGGCGCCAGGTTTGATACAAACATGGCCAGTACGTGCTGCAGCCCGAATGGAATTGCTTTTTTCAGTGGCACTCTTCCGTTCAGCCGGTATATATTCTCCGTGCTGACATCTGCCACTTTTTCTTCTTTGTTTGTTGTACTCATTGTTTTTCCCTCTCAAATCCTTTTTCTTACTTTTATTAGTCCGGTCTACTCAACCTTCCCAATCTCACTAAACGGCCAGTAGCGGAAAACGGCCTTTGCAAGAATCGCATCTTTTTCTACGAAATGCTTCTTCCAGTACCTGGAATCCAAACTGTTATTACGATTATCCCCCATCATAAAATAGCAGTTTTGTGGAACTTCATATGGTCCGAAATCTCCGATCGGTACTTCGTTACAGAAACTGTCATCCAATGGCTTCTCTGCTCCATCTATGTATACTTTTCCGTCTTTCACTTCCACAGTCTCCCCAGGCAGACCAATGACTCTTTTTATAAATATCTTAGATGGATCATCCGGATATTTAAAAATGACGATATCAAACCTCTGCGGATCTTTTGATTTGTATGCAAGCCGGCTGCCGATGATCCGGTCTCCCTTCATAATTGTTGTCTGCATAGATTCAGACGGAATCACCGCATTGATATAGACCAGTTTATTTAGTGCAAACACGACCAGAAAAATAATAAGAAATGTCTTGGCATAATCCCATATCGTTGCAAGTACCCCTTCTTTTTCCGGTTCATGTTCCCCTTTCTTTCCACTCATATATATATCTTCCCTTCTACTTGAACATTCTCTTTTCAAAATATCATGTGTTATAGCTCACAAGATGTTTCTATTCTACCACACATTGCCCTATGCAGGAAACTAATTTCTATTTTTCAATGCTTCCAGTTATGGCAAAAATGGCAAAAATCACATTTTCATCTTGCTTTTACATTTTTTCAGGTCTATAATAACTGGTAAATCGGAACGTTCCATGCAATACATATCATTCTATGGGCATTCCGAAAATTACATACGGGGAGCTGGTGAAAACCGGCTGAGAGGAAGCGTAATTCCGCTTCGACCCATAACCTGATTTGGATAATGCCAACGTAGGGAACATATCTTAACGCGATAATTAAGGAAGATGCTCTACGCATCTTCTTTTTTTATACAAGCGATACATTGGGGACACCACCTTGTACCGCTATAGAAAAACTCAGACAAAAAATGAAAATGGAGGCAAAATGAACATGAGAAACTACACTACACAAATGGATGCAGCCAGAAAAGGAATTCTCACGCCTGAAATCAAGACCGTTGCTCAAAAAGAGCATATGTCCACTGACGAGATGATGAAGCTCGTTGCTGAAGGCAAGGTTGCAATCTGTGCCAACAAAAACCACACATGTCTGAATCCGGAAGGCGTCGGCAGTATGCTTCGCACGAAGATCAATGTAAATCTCGGAGTCTCAAGAGACTGTAAAGATTACGATATCGAAATGCAGAAAGTGATGAGTGCTGTAAATCTCGGAGCAGAGGCCATTATGGATTTATCCAGCCACGGCAACACTCAGCCTTTCCGGCAGAAGCTGACACACGAATGTCCGGCAATGATCGGAACTGTTCCGGTCTATGACAGCGTCATCCACTATCAAAGAGATCTTGCTACTCTGACTGCACAGGATTTCGTCGATGTAGTACGTCTTCACGCTGAGGACGGTGTGGACTTTGTAACACTGCACTGTGGAATCACCCGCAAAACTATTGAACAGATCAAAAAACACAAACGTAAAATGAATATCGTAAGCCGCGGAGGAAGTCTTGTATTTGCATGGATGTGCATGACCGGAGAAGAAAATCCGTTCTATGAACATTTCGACGAAATTCTGGATATCTGTGAAGAATACGATGTTACCATCTCCCTTGGTGATGCATGCCGCCCGGGATGTCTGGCCGATGCCACAGATGTATGCCAGATTGAAGAGCTTGTACGCCTCGGCGAACTGACAAAACGTGCATGGGCACATAATGTACAGGTCATGGTCGAAGGTCCTGGACATGTACCACTTGACCAGGTCGCAGCCAATATGAAAGTTCAGCAAAGCATCTGTATGGGCGCTCCATTCTACACACTTGGACCACTCGTCACAGATATTGCTCCTGGATATGACCATATTACTGCTGCCATTGGAGGCGCAGTTGCTGCCATGAACGGTGCTGCTTTCCTTTGCTACGTAACACCTGCCGAGCATCTGGCACTGCCAAATGTAGACGATGTAAAACAAGGCATCATCGCTTCTAAGATTGCCGCCCACGCCGCTGACATTGCCAAAGGTATCCCTGGTGCAAGAGATATTGATGATAAAATGGCTGATGCACGCCAGAAACTGGACTGGGAAGCACAGTACGCCTGTGCTCTTGACCCAGATACTGCAAGAGCGATCCGCGACAGCCGTCGTCCGGAGGATGACCACAGTGATACATGCAGTATGTGTGGTAAATTCTGTGCCGTACGAAGCATGAACAAAGCACTTGCCGGCGAATACATCGATATTTTATAATTCACCTGCCACTTATAGCAGGAATCTTCTCAGGAGATAGAATACATAAAAAAAGGAATACATAGAAAAAGCTTCCAGATACAAATACATTTCATCTGGAAGCTTTTTCTCTAAAAGCCGTTTTATTTATTTTCCTTTTTCCATCTCTTATGAATGTCATTCAGATACTTTTTATTGTACGCAGCCCATTCGTACTGTGACATATACTCCCCTTTATATGCATTCATAAACTCTGCATCTTTTTTATTGAATTTGTAATAGTCACAGTCGATCATCTCCGGAACAATGGCAATATTATTGTAGCTTTTCTCTATTACATCTTCTGCTTCCAGCTCCTTCAACGTCTGTTGCAGTGATGACAAAATCTTCTGAATATACCACTGTTGTTTTTTATCATAGGGTTCATTTTCAAATAAAACTGCTGCCAGTTCCTTCACTGAGCAGGAAGAACCGTTGCGATCCACCAAATATGCCATTACCTCTTTCGCCTTCGATCTGCTGAAATGTGCCGGCTTTCCAGTTCTGTCATATACTTCAAAATTGCCAAAGCACTGAATTTTCAATCTTGGTTCATTTTCAGCCGGCAATGGATAGCGAAGATCTTCCGTCTCTTTTCTGACTTTCCCAGCCGTTACTGGTTTTTCAATATAACCGCTGGCATGTATTGCCATTGCGTCTTTTGTGTACTCATCATATCCTGTAACAAAGATAATATTAATGTCCGGAATAATTTCTTTTAACTGTTTTGCCACATCGATGCCGCTCACACCACGCATACAGATATCTAAAAATGCGATTTTACATCTCGTCTCCTTTGCAAACTCCAGTAATCTGGACGGTTTGCTAAACGGGTAAATATTTGCTTTCGGGCATACCTCCCGGACAGCTTCGCACGTCATCTCCAATGCCAATGGTTCATCATCCGCTATTATAATGTTCATGATTGTCCCCCTTTCGGTAAATTAATTCGTATTTTAGTTCCTTTTCCCTTCTCACTGTAAATATCTACAGTTCCATTGCACATCTTTTGAAACCGGATTCTTGCGTTACGGACTCCTATGTGCTGTCTTCCATCACTTTGCTCTTCCATCTTTGATATATCAAACCCGACTCCGTCATCTATGACGCAAAGTTCAATCTGTTCTTCATTCTCTCTTGTCGTAATTCGAACAGTTCCCCCATCTTCTTTCTGTCCAACTCCCCAGTTTATTGCATTCTCAACAAAAGGCTGCACAGATAACATTGGTACTTTAAAATCAGTTTTCTGCAGATCATATTCTACATGCAGATCATCTCCAAATCGAAGCTGTTCCAGATATAAATATATTTTAACATATTTTAGTTCTTCTTCAAATGGAATTGATTCTTTTTTGTCAATTGCGTTTATATGATTGCGCCAGTAATCCGCAAAATTGATGATTGCCTTCTTCGCTTCTTTTGGATCTTTGCTGCAAAGCTGCGCCAGTGCTGTCAGCGAATTATATAGGAAATGTGGCTGAATCTGGGCAATCATCATCTGCATCTGATTCATGGACAATTCATGTTCCTGCTGTATCAGAATCTTTTCCTGTTCCACGATCCGATCATACTGTGCCATATGGACACTAATGCAAATATAGATCAGCACCAGCGTTGTCGCCAGATTAAATGTGGTTGATTTCCAAAGCATTTGTGCCGGAATCGATGCAATCGGTATCAATCCGTACATAAGAAGGCTTAACACATCATGTCTGACAAGCGCTTTCCTGTGTTTTAACAAAATCACAATGTTTCCACACATCACAATAATACAATAAAACTGACACAGCCAATAAATCGAACCTTTTGTATAATTCCCCTGTGTGTCCAGATAATAAAACTTCCCACTGATATCACTGGTGATCCATAATATGATTGCAATCACTGTTGACAGCATGACGAGATACACGTAAGTATTTCCAATCTTCTCGTGTTGATAGATTGTCTCTTTTACATAATAGGTATAGACCATACATTCCAGAGAGAGACAGGTAAAAGTCAGATTCAACATAAATAGAAGCCACACTTCATTCTTTCCGAAATCCATAGCGGTCCAGCTCAGTACATCTGCCGTAAGTACGATCATGTGAATCACAAGCCAGATGATCAGAATATAATCTAATGTATTCCTCTTTGCTTCCTTCGATGTAACATGTTTGATTCCACGTTGCATTTTAATCTTTGCAATACATGCAAACAGCAATACGAATGTAACTAATGCTGCGAAACTTTCCAAAGCGGTATTGGCAAAAGCTATTTCACCCGACATAAAAATTCCTCCATTTTTATTATCCGTATAATTATTATGTATCATTTGACATTTTGTAAAAAGAAAAGGATCCTTCTTTCTCGAAGAACCCTTATATGCACATCTATATAAAAAAGAAGCTGGAAATCGGACTTGAACCGACGACCCCTTCATTACGAGTGAAGTGCTCTACCAACTGAGCTATTCCAGCAAATGTTGTGATTGACGTACGACAACCACAACTACTATTATATCGAATCTTCTCAGATTTGCAAGAACTTTTTTAGTTTCTGAAGCATTTTTTACTTCTTGCTTCTTATCAGTTCTCTTTTCCCATCTGGACAGTCAGATGCGGATATGCCATCTCAATCTCATTCTCATCCAGTTTCAGTTTGATTTCTTCCAGAATCCTCCATCTTGCATTCCAGTAATCTTCATTCTTCACCCATGCACGGGCACCAATGACTACCGAACTTTCTGCAAGTTCATGGACAAATACCAGAATTTCTTCATTCTTGATGGTCGCATCGTCCTGTCTGATAATCTCCTCAATGACCGCCTTTGCTTTTCGCAAGTCCGCTTCATAAGCAATATCTACTTTCAGATCCAGCTTTCTCTCCGCCTTAGCCGTTGCATTCGTCAGACTGTTGTTGGTCAGCATTCCATTTGGAATCACAATCGTTTTATTATCAACGGTCGATAACTTTGTATAAAAAATCTGAATTTCCTTTACCGTCCCTTCGTTGTGGTTTGTATCCTCAATAATATAATCTCCCACTTCAAATGGTTTCAGAAGCAGAATCAATACTCCGCCTGCAAAATTAGAAAGGCTTCCCTGCAGAGCAAGACCGATTGCTACACCGCCAGAAGCAATAATCGCTGCCACTGAAGTTGTATCAACTCCTAATTTTGCTGCAATCATAAAAATCAACAGAAAATATAAAGAAAATTTCAAAACAGAGTCTACGAACTGCTCTACTCCTTTGTCTGCACTGGACCTTGCCAGCGATTTTCTCACAATTTTCCGTATAAATTGGATCAGAACACGCCCGATCATAAATACTGCAATTGCGATCAGCACTTTCACTCCAAATCCGATCAGGTCTGAAAGATGATCCTGCAGATACTGCGTTGCCTGATTCACCTCATTCACTGCATCCTGCGTTGCATCTGTCACTCCTTTTGTCGCATCTGCCACCCCTTGTGACACATCCCCTGAATCCACTTTTAAGGATGTTCCCTGTGTTGTTGCCAATTTTAACAACATGCTATTCATATTATTGTCTCCTGCTTTACTTTCTAGTTTACATTTTCATATCCAGTCTCTCTATTTCTTCAGGGCAAGAAATGCACTCAATGTTCCGCGTTCATTTCCTGTTGTTCTGTGTGAGAACAAAATATCCGGGTTGCAGTGTGTACATACATTGGTCACTGCAATATGCTCCGGAAGAATTCCTGATTCTAAAAAAACAGACTCATTTGCCTTCCATAAATTCAACTGATATTTCCCATTTTCTTTCTGATAAAAAATTTCAGGCCAGAGATTTTCGTCATAATTCTCACGGAATTTTTTAATAACATCTTCACTGACTTCATAACAATCCTGACAGATAGACGGTCCTACCGCTCCTAAAATATCTGCCGGATCACAACCAAACTCTTCCTCCATCTTTTCCACAGTTACTTTTCCAATCTTTCCAACTGTTCCTCTCCATCCAGAATGGCTCAGTCCAATGACTTTCTTCACCGGATCCACAAAATAAAGTGGTACACAATCTGCATAAGAAGTTACAAGACAGATTCCCGGCACGTCCGTAATCATTCCGTCTGTCTCAGGAAAGGACTGTCCCCTCTCCCTGGCGTATACGCGCTTTACATTCGTCGTATGTGTCTGCTGCGTATAAGTAAAATCTGCCACTTCTACGCCGATTGCCTGCGCAATCAGTTCACGATTCTTTTTCACCGCCTCCGGATCATCTCCTCTTGTCAGGCTGATGTTCATAGAACTGAAGCACCCGGTACTGACTCCACCAAGTCTGGTAGAAAATCCATGATTGACGATTCCTGTATTTTCAAAAAGCGGATAGGACAGATACGGCACACCGCCGCGCTGCCGCTCTGCAAATATCTGCTCATTATTCTTATATTTTAATCCAAGACTCATATATTTCTCCTAACTTCATCTGTCCATACTTCGTTGCTGCATTTACATATTTTCAAATCCAAAAGCTACATTAACTACATCAGTGTAAATGCATCTTTATATAGCGTGATTTCTTCCTGACCCTCAGCTCCGGCTATGGCAACCACGTCGAATCTGCATGGTACGTCATCGTTCCCCTGCTTCATCAGAAAATGCATGGCACATTTTGCGATAGTCTGTTGTTTACGGGCATCGACTGCCTCTGCCGGATAGCCGCTTACACCCGTAGTTCTATATTTCACTTCTACAAAGACAAGGTATTCTCCGTCTCTTGCAATCAGATCGATCTCTCCCAGCCTGCAGCGATAATTATATGTCACAATCTTGTATCCCAAAGATTCAAGATAAGCACCTGCTTTCCTTTCATAGCCGGTGCCTGTCCTGCGATTATTCTTCTTATACATAATTATGTATGAAAGATCTTCTGTGGATCGGTGTCGGTCCCAGTTCTTTTAACCCTGCAATATGTGCTTTCGTTCCATATCCTTTATTACTTGCGAAATCATACCCCGGCAGTACCTTGTCATATTCCACCATCAGCCGGTCTCTCGTCACTTTTGCAATAATACTCGCTGCCGCGATAGAAATGCTTTTCGCGTCACCTTTGATGATCGGCACCTGCAAAATGTCTACCTGTGGAATCGTCACCGCATCATTTAACAAAATGTCCGGACGCACTTTCAGATTATCAATTGCCATACGCATTGCTTCATAAGTGGCCTGCAAAATATTAATTTCATCAATTCTCGCAGGACTTGCCATACCAATCCCCGTTGCTACCGCGCGGTTCATGATCTCGTCATACAGCATTTCACGCTTTTTTTCGGACAGCTTTTTTGAATCATTCAGATACAAGATCATATCATCTTTGGGCAGAATCACAGCTCCTGCCACGACCGGACCTGCCAACGGTCCTCGTCCGACCTCGTCAATCCCGCAAATGTACGGATAATCCTTGTATTCTTCTTCAAATGTGCTCATTGCTTTTGTTCTTGCAATCTCTTTTTCCAGACGTTCCTGCTGTTTTTTCAGCTTTTCTTCTTCCCGCTTATTCATGCCTGATCACTCCCATCTTGTCAAATGGATAGATACGCACCCACGCTTTTCCCATGATCGTATCTTTCTTCACTTCTCCTACACTCGGGTCACGGCTATCCTGACTGTGATTCCGGTTATCGCCAAGTACAAAATATTCATCTTCTCCAAGGGTAATTGGCTGCGATGCCGCCATCGGATCGTCCATCAGTTCATTTCCATAAATGTCTGATTCCAAGCGGCTGCCATTGATATAGACATAACCGTCTACTACCTGTACCGTCTCTCCCGGCAGCCCGATAATACGTTTTATATAGTAAGTATTTTCCTCATACTGATATGGAAATACAATAATATCAAAACGTTTCGGATCTTGGAACCGGTAAGACAGCTTGTCCACCAGAAGCTGATCTCCATCGCTTAGAGTCGTCTCCATGGATGACCCGCTGACACTTGTTCTTTGTCCCACATAAGTAATGATGACATATGTTAAGACAAGAATGACTATAATATAAAAAATCCACCCTAATATCTCTCTTATAATTCCCGGCTCTCTCCTTCTTCGTCTTCTTGACATAGAAAGTAAGTTCCCCTTTCTGATTTCTATTTACCTTTACGCTTCTTCTGTCTGTGGATACTCAAGCGTAAGTCGTCCAAGCTTTCCTTCCCGGAAATCATCCATCAAAATCATGGCTGCCTTCTCCGTATCCAGTTCATTTCCACGAACAAGGCAATGTCTGCTTTCTGCAATACGCCCAAGCATTACATATGGGTCTGGGGCAGCTGTAATGGTATACTTATTCTCCAGTACACCCGGATAATTTGCTGCCAGAAAACGGATCAACTCTGCTGCCAGCTCTTCTGTCTGTAACACCTCATCCTTAATCGAACCGATCAGCGCAAGCCGCAATCCTACTGTCTGATCTTCGAATTTTGGCCAAAGAATTCCCGGTGTATCCAGAAGCTCTACCTGTTTGTTCAGGCGGATCCATTGTTTTCCTTTCGTTACACCTGGCTTGTTACCGGTTTTAGCGGCTGCTTTTCCGGCAAGTGAATTAATAAATGTAGACTTTCCTACATTCGGAATTCCAACGACCATGGCACGAACCGGACGGTTCAGAATCCCACGCTTTCTGTCGCGCTCGATCTTCGCCTTACATGCCTCCTGGATCACGCTTTGTACGGATTTTACTCCGCCGCCTTTTCTTGAATTTACTTTCACAACATGGAATCCTTTTTTCTTAAAATATTCGGTCCATGCCTCATTCCATCTTTCCTCTGCCAGATCTGATTTATTCAAAATGATCAGTCTCGCTTTATTCTTACCAAGCTCATCAATATCCGGATTCCTGCTGGATAACGGAACCCTGGCATCTACAAGCTCAATGATCAAATCAATCAATTTAATATTTTCCTGCATCATACGCTTTGCTTTTGTCATATGACCCGGATACCACTGAAAATGCATATTTCTACTCCTTTACAAATCCAAAGTGTGTTTTTGGCGAGATGACAAACCAGGCTTTTCCGTAAATGTAGCTGTATTTCACATTTCCTACATTGGCATTACGGCTGTCTTCACTGTTCTGCCTGTCGTCACCAAGAACAAAATATTCATCACTGCCTAATTTTATCTTTTCATTTACAATGCCGACATCATCAATCTTGGAAGTCTCATAATCTTCTTGCAGCTTTTCACCATTGATGTAGACTGAATTTTCGACAATCTCCACGCTCTCTCCTGGAAGAGCAATGATCCGCTTAATATAATAATGGGAATTTTCATTTCCCTTTGGTTTAAATATAATGACATCGCCACGCTTCGGCTTGCTTGCATTATACACAATCCGGTTGGCGAGCACAATATCCCCGTTTTCAAGAACCGGCTTCATGGAATCTCCGACAACACTCACACGCTGTCCGAAATACCATACACACACAAATGCGATCAGTATTGTCAATGCAATCTGAAAAATCCACTTTCCAATAACTGGGATTAAAGACCAGTCTATGTTTCTTAACAGCTTTACAACTTTTTTCTTTGTCGGCTGCTGCATTCTCTTCTGCTGTCTTAAAAGCTTTCTTCTCTTAGCTTCCCGCTGTTTCCGGCGTTTCTTTGCCGCCCTTTTTCTGGCATTCTCTCTGCCCGTAAAATTACCCCTTATCGAACTTTTTTTCATAGATTTATCCCTATATCAGAAAAAGGACAATTACATGTATGTAGTTGTCCTTTTTTACTCTGTTCTCTTCGTTTAATTATTTTACCAGCTCTTTAACTTTAGCTTTCTTACCAACGCGGTCTCTTAAGTAGTTAAGTTTAGCTCTTCTTACTTTACCTCTTCTTACTACTTCAACCTTCTCTACGTTAGGTGAGTGAACTGGCCATGTCTTCTCAACACCGATTCCGTTAGATGTCTTTCTAACTGTAAATGTCTCTCTTGAACCGCCACCCTGTCTCTTAAGAACAGTTCCTTCAAAAATCTGAATTCTCTCACGGTTACCCTCTTTAATCTTACCGTAAACCTTTACAGTATCTCCAACTCTGAATTCTGGAGCCTGCTCTTTTAACTGAGCTGCCTCAATATTCTTAATAATATCGTTCATCTGTGTGACCTCCTTGTTTAATTGGACGTTCTTAATACAAAATGTACCAGAGGACCATCTCGTTTTTCTTCACAACATGCTATATTTTATCACAAACTTCTTTATGTTGCAAGAAGTTTTTAATTTTATTTTTTCATTTATTTTTCCGGCAATCCATTCAATGTTTTTAATCTTTCCAGATTGTAAATTGACAGTTTTCTAAATTCTACTGTCCTGTAGCTTCAAGCATAATTTCTTTCGCCAACTTCTGCTCTTCTTTTGTCAGTTTGGCTTTTTCAATCAGATCCGGACGGTTCTTTGCTGTGCGGATCACAGACTGCTCTCTGCGCCATTTTTCTATATTCGCATGATGACCGGACAAAAGTATGGCTGGCACCTGCTTATCATGCCAGATCTCCGGTCTGGAATACTGTGGGTACTCAAGAAGATTATCCTGAAAGCTCTCGAATTCTGCGGACACATCATTATGCAGAACCCCCGGCACCAGTCTGGAAATCGCATCGATCATAATCATAGCCGGAAGCTCTCCGCCAGTCAGGACATAGTCTCCAATCGACACATAGTCTGTGACAACTTCATTTAATACCCGTTCATCAATTCCTTCATAATGTCCGCACAAAAATACCAGATCTTCTTCCTGGGCAAATTCCTCTGCCATCGTCTGGTTAAATGTCTTCCCCTGTGGAGACAGATAAATCACACGCGGGCTTTTCCTGGTACCCGGATTGCTTAGCAAAGCTTTCACTTCTATTTTCTTTTTCACAGCCTCATAGCACTGATACACAGGCTCTGCCTGCATCAGCATACCTGCTCCCCCACCATAAGGATAATCATCTACGCTGTTGTGTTTGTTAAATGCATAGTCTCTGATATTTACCGCTTCTATATCCAAAAGTCCTTTATCCATGGCACGTCCGATAATACTTGTATTCAGACCGTCCATCACCATGTCCGGAAATAATGTCATAATATAAAACTGCATGATTACACTCCTTAAATCAGACCATTCATCAGATGAACAGTAATGATCCCACTTTCCATATCTACGTTCAGAACACATTCTTTAATTGCAGGCATAAGAACCTCTCCATGCTCCTTTGAATCAATCACATAGACATCATTCGCCCCTGTTTCCATCACGTCACTCAGTGTTCCGAATTCTGTTCCATCTTCTGTTATAACTTTCATGCCGATCATGTCTGCAACAAAATACTCATCTTCTTCCAGCGGCACAGCATTTTCTCTCGTCACGAGCAACGGACAGCGTTTATAACGCTCAATATCATTAATATTGTCAAATTCTTTAAATTTTACAATAACGAACTGCTTAAAAAACTTCACATGTTCCACTTCCAGATCCAGCTTTTCTTTTCCCGTATCCAGAATTACTTTTTTCAGTTTCTTAAATCTTACCGGATCATCTGTAGTCGGAAAGACTTTCACTTCTCCGCGCACCCCGTGTGGCTGTGTGATGACACCTACCTGCAATAACTGTTCCATACATTCCTCCGCTTTTTCGAATCAATTCGTATAAATCTATATCTGGTAACGTCCGAAGAACTTTCACTGTTCTGGCGGACACATTTCTTTCTTCATAAAGAGAGACAGGCCTGGTAAAACCCGGTCTGTCCCTATATCCATCCTGATTAATCCAGAATATCTACAATCACTTTCTTGTCTTCCTTCGCTGCCGCTGCTTTTACTACTGAACGGATAGCCTTGGCAATACGTCCCTGTTTTCCGATTACTTTCCCCATATCAGAATCTGCAACACGTACTTCCAGGA
Organism: Dorea formicigenerans; assembly: GCF_025150245.1. NCBI lineage: Bacteria > Bacillati > Bacillota > Clostridia > Lachnospirales > Lachnospiraceae > Dorea > Dorea formicigenerans. The sequence continues at coordinate 1,408,273 of NZ_CP102279.1, read as the reverse complement.
TAGTTGTCTTCTTCTCCGTGCGTTCGTTTACCGTTACGCTTTCCGGATCATCGACAAGAGCTTTTGCAATGACTTCAACTAACTCTTTCATCTTTGTACCTCCAGGCACGAATTATCTATTTCTCAATTCCAGCTGCTTTAAAGATCTTTCCTACAACCTCTGTCGGCTGAGCTCCTGTATTTAACCATCTCTTAGCTGCTTCCTCGTCTACAGAAATTCCGCTTGGCTCAAGGTTTGGATCATATGTTCCAATCTCCTCGATGAACTTTCCATCTCTTGGGGCTCTGGAATCTGCTACTACGATTCTATAAAAAGGTGCTTTCTTCTGTCCCATTCTTCTTAATCTGATTTTTACTGCCATTGTTCTTTTCCTCCATAAATGAAAATATTTATTTTTAATAGTTTTATTTATATAAAGTGCCTTGCACCATATACCATTTTTAGAAAGGCAACTTGAACTTGCCTTTTTTGCCTGGTTTTGCAAATGTCTTCATCATCTTCTTTGCTTCGTTGAACTGCTTGATCATACGGTTTACTTCACTGATGTCTACACCTGCTCCTTTTGCGATTCTGTGCTTTCTTGATGGATTTAAAAGATCCGGATCTCTTCTCTCAGCTGGTGTCATAGAATGGATCATAGCTTCCATACGTGCCATACCTTTTTCTGCTTCATCCATCTGCTCATCGCCAAGACCTTTCATCTTGCCCATTCCCATACCGCCAAGTCCCGGCAACATGTTCATGATATTTCCAAGTCCTCCAAGCTTCTTCATCTGCTTGATGCTCTCAAGATAATCATCAAAATCAAACTGGGCTTTTTTCATCTTCTTGGACATCTCTTTTGCTTTGTCCTCGTCAATGTCAAGTTCTGCCTCCGCCTTCTCGATCAGAGATAAGACATCTCCCATACCGAGAATCCGGTTTGCCATACGATCCGGATAAAATTGCTCCAAATCAGAAAGCTTCTCGCCCATACCGACATACAGAATCGGTTTTCCGGTTACTGCCTTAACGGATAACGCAGCACCACCTCTTGTGTCACCGTCCAGTTTGGTCACGATCACACCGTCTACACCAATCTTTTCATCAAATTCTTTTGCCACATTGACCGCATCCTGTCCGGTCATAGCATCAATAACAAGAATTGTCTGATGTACAGTAACAGTATTCTTAATCTCTTCCAGCTCAGCCATCATATCTTCATCGATATGAAGACGTCCTGCCGTATCAAGGATCACCAGATTATTGCCATTCTTCTGGGCATGCTCAATTGCAGCCTTTGCAATATTCGCCGGTTTATGGTTGTCACCCATGGTAAATACTTCCACACCCTGCTTTTCCCCGTTGATCTGTAACTGCTTAATTGCTGCAGGACGATAAACATCGCAGGCAACCAAAAGCGGTTTCTTGCCTTTTAACTTAAACTTCCCAGCAAGCTTTGCTGTTGTAGTCGTCTTACCTGCTCCCTGAAGACCTGCCATCATAATCACTGTAATGGCACTTCCCGGCTGAAGCTTGATCTCGGTTGTCTCAGATCCCATCAGATTACAAAGTTCTTCATTTACAATCTTAATTACCATCTGACCCGGATTCAGACCATTCATAACATCCTGGCCGACCGCTCTTTCCTGAACAGTCTTAATAAAATCCTTTACAACCTTAAAGTTTACATCTGCCGCCAGAAGCGCACGCTTAATCTCCTTTAACGCTTCCTGCACATCTGCTTCCGTAAGTCTTCCTTTACTTCTAAGATTCTTAAATACATTCTGCAGTTTTTCTGTCAGACTGTCAAACGCCATACTATAACTCCTCTATGATTTCTCCGGACAAGATTCGAATTCCGCTTAAAATATCTTCCCTGCGTTCTTTCTCATACTCATCCAGCAATTCATCAATCTGTTTTACTTTATTCTTCACGGTCATGAACTTCTCAACAAGATGAAGCTTTTCTTCATATCCTGCCAGTGCCTGTTCACACCGCTTTACAATATCATGTACTCCCTGTCTGCTGATACCGGCATCCCTGGCAATCTCCCCAAGGGAGAGATCCTCTAATAGAAACTGTCCGTATATCTCTTTCTGATGATCTGTCAGTAATTCTCCATAGAAATCAAACAGAAGAGCCTGTTTTAGAATCTCATTCACATTTATCACCTGTGTTATCATACACGATACGCCTCATGGTGTCAAGTATTTTTTCTTTACACTTATATTTTTATTGTATTTTCTCGCATACAATCCCTATTCCTTCCTCTTTAGACTTCTAAAGTTTCAGAAAATCGCGGATATTCAACATTCCCCACCCCTGTTCGCCTGCTCCGGGTAAATGTATGCACGTCTCCCTGAGTCTTAATTTCACCTCTACATTGCTAATCCTCGGATATTTTTCCATCAATAAAGCAACCGCACCGGACACGACCGGGGTCGCCATGGAACTTCCACTTTTTACCGTATACGCATCTTTCTTTCCGTGTATCTGACTGTTGCAGGAAATGATCTGGTATCCCGGTGCTATTACGTCCGGTTTCACTACACATTCTTTCGTAGGACCGGCTCCCGAACAGCTCCCCTTCTCTGCTTTTTCTGTTTTTACAGCACCGACCGTAATCACTTTACGACTGTTTCCCGGAATTGCAATGGTTCCTTCTCCCGGTCCGTTATTTCCCGATGACACCACAACAACTAGACCCAAGTCCCAGAGATGTTCTACAGCTTCGATCAACATTTTTTCTTTCCCGGGCTCCAGATTTTCCCCAGCTCCTGCTGACAGATTCACAATCCGTATCTTATATTTTCTGTGATTCATTTCCACCCACTTAAGACCTGCAAGAATACTCGCTACATTTGCCTCCCCTTTTTGATCCAACACTTTTACAATAACAAATCGACAAAGCGGAGCAATTCCGGACAGAATCCCACCGGACATCTGTCCACTTCCACCTAAGATCCCTGCCACATGAGTTCCATGTCCATTATCATCATAACATTTTTCTTTCCTATATATACAGTCCCGCCAGCCGACAACCCTGCTCTTAAAATCCGGATGTGGCGCAAGTCCGGTATCCAGAACCGCAACCGTCACCCCTTTTCCGGTAAGCCCTGCTTTTTTTATATCATCACACCAATAATGCACCATCTTTTTTACACGATCCATAAATGTCTCTCCAAAATATTTCCTTTAAAAATAGAATATTCGACGAAATAGAAATTGATTTCTTCACGCATTTGTCGTATGATATTCTTGCTAATTACTGGGGAGTAAATAGTGACACCATAAGGGGAGGAAATTTATGGAATCCAAAAACTATTATGATATACTTGAAGTTTCCGTAAAGGCGTCCGCACAGGAGATTACACTGGCTAAAAATAAACTGGCCAAGCGTTACCACCCGGACGTCAATATGAGGAACGGAATTGATACAACTGATAAGATGCAGGAAATTCTGGAGGCTTACCTTGTTCTTTCCGATCCGGTAAAGCGTGCCGAATATGACCGGGAAATCCGCGGAAACCGTCCTTCGAAAATGCAGACATTTAATCTCTATGAAGAATCTGAAGAAGTTGAAGACCCAGATCATCCTACATTTGTAACTTACTGGAAAGCAGCCGGTGCCTTATATGATATCATCGAGCAAAGCAATGCCCTGTTTCATCAGAAAAACAACTCGACCGTGCTTGGCGAACTGGCTGTCAAGGCACTGCATCATATCATTCTGCTGCGCGAAGCAAAAATTCCGGAGCGCTACTGGTATCCGGATATTATGAACTGGCTTCTGTTCAAATGGTATCAGAACCGGAATTATAATCTTGCATATCTTCTGAAGCTTTATGATGAGCATGAAAAGAATGATATGAACAAAATTGAAAAGTTAAAACTGCAGAACCGGGCTTACCGCTATCAGCATTCTGTGAAGAAGTTGCTGCGCTACTAAAGCCCCAAGCATTATTAAAATGTTATGTTATTACTCACAGCTTTCCTGTAAAGTCTAATGTAATGCGCAATATTAAAAGATATAATTTATTCACACATTTTCTCCGCAGACATAGGATATAGTGTAAATATTCTTTATGCGGAGGAATTGACATGAGCGATTTAAGCGCAACAAACTGTGGCTGTGGATGCGATGACGGAAGAAGAGGAAATGGCTGCGGATGCGGTAATGATTGCGGATTTGCAAATAATAGCTGCCTGTGGATTATCTTATTGCTTATCTGCTGTGGCGGATATGGCAATGGCTGTGGCGGATACGGCAATGACAGTTGCCTGTGGATCATCTTATTACTCATCTGCTGCGGTGGACTCGGCAATGGTTGTGGTGGATGTGGCTGTGGCAATGACTGCTGTTAGTTCTCATCTTTCAAAGCAATTGCGTAGACTGTTTTATAAAGTCAAAATGAGGGAGATTCGGTTGAATCTCCCTCGTTCTATTTTTCTTCTTTCTCATATATAAATCTGATTTCTTCATAAAATTCAGCAAAATCCACCTTACATTCTCCTCCAAATATTCCAACTGGAACCTGCGTATCAAATCCATAGATTTTCGGAATTTCTTCCTGTTCAAAATCGTAGACAATCACTTTTTTCTTTTCCGGATCAACAAGCCAGTATTCCCGTACACCTGCATTCTGATACTTCATTAATTTCAGATAAGAGTCTTTCTTCTTTGTACTTTCAGATAAAATCTCTATCACAAAATCCGGCGCTCCGTAAATCCCACGTCTCGTAATCTGATTTCTGTCACACACAATTAAAATATCCGGCTCTACTATTGTCTTATCATCTTTATCCAATTGCACACCTATTGGTGCAAAAAACGGAATACATGATCCGCCTTTTTTCTCTATGTATCTTGCTAAATATCCATGTATTTTAGCCGACAGCAACTGATGTACGCTTAGAGGCGGTGCCATATCATAAATCACACCATCAATCAGTTCAGCCCTCACATCTTCAGGAATGGCATAGTAATCCGAGATGGTATACTCTCCCTGCTTCTTTTTCTCTGCTAGATAAGTCACTGCCTCTGCCACTCTGTCCGGCTGCATCATGTTTTCTACGTCTTTTTTCATCTTCTTCGTTCTCCTTTCTTTGACAAATGTAATATGTCCGAAAGAATTCAAGAATGCCTCAGCATTCTTGCTGCGAGGTGCGCGTCATGCAATTGCATGACATACTTCTACTGCGCACCTCTGCAATCCTGCCGGAGGCTATATCAGCTGGGGGATTGACTCCCCCACTGATACCAGCTTGTTTCTCACCACCTATAGCGGTGGGAGTCATCTCCCTGCTGATATATAATTATATTATCTCATATTCAAAATATATTCAAGATATATTGCTATAAACATATTATTGTCACTTATTCACCACTTTGGAATATTACCTGATTACTATTAGGCTCCGAAATGATTGAAATTTGCAGATACATTTTGCGGATGATAAAGAAGCATCATCCGCATGTCGATAGATTACCATACTCTTTCAGGAATTGCCATTACAGATTTCTTACAATTCTGTTACATTTTTCCGAATGTTACAACTACACTTGCCGCATCCTGAGCATACGTTTATATTCGTTCAAATTCTCCTGAGTTCTTCTCCTCTCTTCCATCTGGTTCTTTTCCGTCTGTACATCTTCCAGTCTCTTTTTCAGCATACAATTTTCATCCAGTTCGTATACGGCATTTCCATCTATGATCAACTTTCTACTCATTTTTAATCTCCTTAAAATATCTTCTTACTATAAAATATGCCCGTTTTTCATAATTTCCATTCAAATCACATATATATTTACAACGATAATTTAAGGAGCGCTTATGGAGCAGAAGCCCAAATTAATGACTCCTTTTGACATGCTTGTTACTTCCTCTTCTCTTTATACACTAAAGCTGATGCTGCCTTTTGCACCTGCTTCCATGCAGCGCTCCTTAGCTATCTACATAAAATTTTCGGAACTGAAAGCTACGATGGAACATTTCTATGGATTTCTAAATACAGACCATCCTGGTTCCGTCCTGGAGCAGTTAAAATCCTGTTTAAGCCCGGAAGAACAGACGCAGATGTCACAAATGGAAGATCTCATGAATATGATGGAAATGATGCAGACTATGAATTCTGATTCCGATGGGGAAAATGGTTTCTCCCCTATGGATTTTATGAAAGGAGTTTTTGACAATGAATGAATGGTTAAACCACCCGGCACTAAAAAATATGGATCCTGTGAAACTGGAGCTGATAAAGCTTGCTGCGAAACAGACAGAGGGGAAAAACGGGAAATCACTTACCCCGGTCATGATGTCTCTAATCAGCAGTGCCCATAAAAAGGGAATCACTTTTTCTCCGGAAGAAATGTCCTTTGTTCTGGAAATCTTAAAAGATGGAAAATCAAAGGAAGAGCAGGCACAAATTGACCGCATGGTCCGGATGGTTTCCGGATATGCTAAGAGAGCCGGGAAATAATCCCAGCTCTCTTAGCTCTTTTATCATTCAAGAATGCCTCGGCATTCTTGCTGCGAGGTGCGCGTCATGCAATTGCATGACATACTTCTACTGCGCACCTCTGCAATCCTGCCGGAGGCTATATCAGCTGGGGAATTGACTCCCAGCTGATATAAAATTACAGTGATTTTCTAAGTTCTCTGCGTCGTTTTGCCTCTTCCCATTCTGCGGCTTCATCTTCTGTTGTAGGTTCAAGCCTTGGCACTGGAATCGGATGGTCGTTTTGATTCAGTGCTACCACTGTCAGATAAGCATGATTAATCAATGTTCTTGTGCCATCCATGGATTCTACATAGCTATCCACCTTAATGTCCATGGAAGTCCGTCCCACATAGACAAGCTGGCCAATGATCACAACACTGTCACCTGGATAAGCTCCTTTTAAAAAACTTAAATTATCCACACTTGCAGTCGTCACATTTGTGTGGGTATGGCGTTTTGCTACAAGTGCAGCCACCTCATCAATCCACTGCATGAGCATGCCGCCGAACAATCGTCCTGCTGCATTCAGATGGTTTGGTCTTACAATATGAACAGTCTCTACTCTGGAATCCGATACTTTTCTGCTTTCTACTTTCATATTAATATTCTACTTCCTGTAAATACAGTCCCTTCGGATCACAAGGATTTCCAACTGCCTTCTCACCGTTAAAAATTGCCTCAATATCTTCTTTCTTACGAAGACCGAATCCAATATCCAGAAGTGTTCCGATCATAAGTCTTGCCATGTTGTGCAGAAAATCGTCTGCCTGAATGAGGATCTGCATTTCCTCATTATCTCCGTAAATGTCAATGTCATAGACCTCACGTGTCGTGTTCTTGCTCTTCTTTGCAGTAGAGAAATTACGGAAATCGTGTTCTCCGATAAATAAAAGAGCAGCCTGCTGCATTGCCTTTTTATCCGGTGTCTTAAAGCAATGGTAAGTATGCTTACGCTCAAAAACACTTGGAACATCCATAATCGTCATACGGTAAACATAAGTTTTTGATACTGCATTCAACTGGGCATGGAAACGATCCGGAACTTCTTCAACTTCCGTGATTGCAATATCCATTGGCAGATACCGATTCAGATAATGCTGAATATCTTTTGTACTCAGATTAGAAGAAGTCTTAAAATTCGCCACTTGTGCGTAAGCATGTACACCGACTTCTGTACGGCAGCCACAATTCAGCTCAATATTCTTTTCACCAGTCATTTTCCCTAATACATCAATAATCTTGGCAGATATTGTGTTGTTAGATTCATCTTTTCCAAGTCTTGTCCAGCCTTGATAACGGCTGCCATCATATTCAATTGTAATTTTTATGTTTCTCATAATCTTATACTCCCTGTATTTAAACTGTAATGATATTTTATCCCTATCATTATACGATTTTAGTATAACAAATTCCATCATATAATAAAAGTGCCTGTTGAGGTTTCTTTTCAAGAATGCCTCCATCAACTGGGGTGATTGACTCCCACCACTGATACCAGCTTGTTTCTTACCACCTATAAAGGTGGGAGTCATCTCCCAGCTGATATAATAGAAAATGCAATTCTCACTATTATACAAAAAAACTGCAACTCAATCTTACAAGTTACAGTCTTTTCATCTCTACATATTAAATTTACTTTTTAGTCTTCGTCGTCATTCTGGACTGTGTATGTCTGACGTTTTCTTGCCATCTCATCACTTTCCAGATATTCGTCATATGTTGTTATCTTGTCAATCATCTTTCCGCCCGGAACAATTTCCATGATACGGTTTGCAGTTGTCTGAACAATCTGGTGGTCTCTTGATGAGAAGAGAATGACACCTGGGAATTTTGTCATTCCATTGTTCAGTGCTGTGATACTTTCCATATCCAGGTGGTTCGTAGGCTCATCAAAAATCAGTACATTTGCACCGGAAATCATCATCTTGGATAACAGGCAGCGCACTTTCTCTCCTCCGGACAGAACTTTCACTTTCTTTACTCCGTCATCTCCGGCAAAAAGCATACGTCCGAGAAATCCACGTACATAAGTCGCATCTTTCTCTTCAGAGTACTGTGTCAGCCAGTCTACAATTGAATAGTCATTATCAAACTCACTTCCACTGTCTAATGGAAAATATGCCCGAGAAGTTGTGATGCCCCATTTGTATGTTCCCTCATCTGGCTCCATCTCTCCCATAAGAATCTGGAACAGTGTTGTCTTGGCAAGCTCGTTACTTCCGACAAATGCGACTTTATCATCATGTCCCAATGTAAAAGAAATGTTGTCTAATACTTTTTCTCCGTCAATGGTCTTGCTCAGTCCTTCTACTGTTAATACTTCATTTCCGATTTCACGGTTCGGACGGAAATCAATGTATGGATATTTACGGCTGGATGGCTGGATATCATCAAGCTGGATTTTCTCCAATGCACGCTTTCTTGAAGTAGCCTGCTTGGATTTTGAAGCATTTGCACTAAACCTTGAAATAAATTCCTGCAACTCTTTGATCTTCTCTTCCTTCTTCTTGTTCGCCTCTTTCATCTGGCGGATGAGAAGCTGGCTGGACTCATACCAGAAGTCATAGTTTCCGGCATAGAGCTTAATCTTACCATAGTCAATATCTGCAATCTGTGTACAGACTTTATTCAGGAAATAACGGTCATGTGATACAACGATGACTGTGTTTTCAAAGTTGATCAAAAATTCCTCAAGCCATGCGATCGCATCCAGATCCAAGTGGTTCGTAGGCTCGTCGAGAAGCAGGATATCCGGATTACCAAATAATGCCTGTGCAAGCAGAACCTTTACTTTCTCAGGACCATTTAAGTTCTTCATCATCTCATAGTGAAGTTCTGTTCCGATTCCAAGACCATTTAACAATGTTGCTGCATCAGACTCTGCTTCCCAGCCATTCATGGTCGCGAACTCTGCTTCCAGCTCACTTGCCTTGATACCGTCCTCGTCTGTAAAATCTTCCTTTGCATAGATTGCTTCTTTTTCTTTCATAATCTCGTACAGTCTCGCATTTCCAAGCATAACTGTATCAAGAACCGGATACTCGTCATATTTGAAGTGATCCTGCTGTAAAAATGAAAGTCTCTGTCCCGGAGTGATGATGACTTCTCCGTTGGTCGGCTCAAGCTGTCCGGAAAGAATCTTTAAAAATGTAGACTTACCTGCACCATTGGCACCGATCAGACCATAACAGTTCCCTTCTGTAAATTTAATATTAACGTCTTCAAATAATGCTTTTTTCCCAACTCGTAATGTAATATTACTTGTACTGATCATTATATTTGCTCCTTTTTATCTATCAATCACGTTTTAGCTCATACGAAGAATATCTTACCAAAGATACGTCAAAATAGCAAGCCGGGAAACCACTGTTTTTCGGCACTTTACGCACTTTTTCTATTTCCGTCGCATCTTTTTACTGCCTTTTTATCTACTTCCTGCATTTTTAACTGATTTTTTGTAAAAAGGCATTTTCATGATTCTATTTTTCGTTATATAATATCACTTAGAAAATGTTTTCAAAGTCAGGAATCCCTGCCTTTGAATCATGTTTCACCGAAAACTATTATCGAATTATTACAAAACAAGAGGTGTTGATTATGATAAATGCAACAATCGTACTGGAAGGCGGTGCTACCAGAGGTGTATTCACTTCGGGAGTTTTAGATTATCTTATGGAACAGGATACTTATCTCTCCCACGTTATTGGTGTTTCTGCAGGAGCATGTAATGCCGTGGATTACGTGTCAAAACAGATTGGGCGTACACGAAACTGTATGATCGTGGAAGATAAAGAATACAACTATCACAATAATCTTCGTGATTTCATGCGTGAAAAGAGTCTTCTGGATATGGACATGGTTTTTGACAAGTACCCACGCGAAATCTTTCCATTTGATTTCGAAACATTTCAGAAATCCTGTGAACAAGGCGTGGTCTGCGAGCAGGTCACAACGAACTGCATTACCGGAAAAGCAGAATATATGATTGAAACACAAGATTTTGACAGACTGTTGCGCATCTGCCGGGCATCAAGCAGCATGCCTCTTCTGTGTCCTATGGTTAATATTGACGATGTACCTTATCTGGACGGCGGACTTGCAGATTCCATTCCAATCCGACATGCATTGCATCAGAACAATGAAAAGATTGTTGTGATTCTGACTCGCAATCCGGGATATCGCAAAAAGTCAATGACAAAAGGCATGGCAAAGTTATATCGCCGCGCTTATGGCAAATATCCGGAGGCTGTCAAGACTATGATCCGCCGGAATTATATATATAACAAAGAACTGGAGCTCATCGAAAAATTAGAACATGAAGGACGGATTTTCGTACTGCGTCCACTCGTTCCAACCGTATCAAGACTGGAGCAGGACTGTGACGTTCTAAGAGAATTTTACGAACATGGATATCACCTCATGAAGCGGAACTATGAGAATCTGATGAGGTATTTAGAAATATAGTGTTATTTGTAAATAATAAGCCTGGACTATGGCATTCTTGAATTCTAAATATCTGTGTGCTACTAACTTTTTAAGTGAATTAAACAAATATATACCAAAATTCTTCTAATCATCAGAGTAGTGATGAGAATTAAAAATCCCAAACTATAATGGATTGAACGGTAGAAGGATTTTCCGAGCATCAGTGAGTAGAGTTTTCGTGAATATGTACTGTCTGAGCCTGTTTTTAGGCGAGTTTACATATTCACGAAAAATAAACGACGCAACTGATGCCGGAAAATCCTTCGTGTTCAAGACACTATAGTTTGGAATTCTATTTATATTTTCACACTATTCTACCGCGCCCAATCCGGCACCTCATCTTCGTAATATACCTGATTTTCGGACGGTATCTGCATTTCTCCGTCTTTGATCTCTACTTCTGTGACTGCGCAGTTTTTATGAATGCTGCCAGCCCAAAGTTCGGATAATGGTGCTTTTTTTATATTATTGAGTAATGTTGCCAGCGCAACTCCGTGTGTGACCAAAAGAATATTTTTATCTTCGTATTCTTCCTGTCCTACAAGCCATTTAAGGAAATCATCTGTACGTTCTTTTACTTCTGCAAAGGATTCTCCACCCGGTGCTCCTGCAAAATGTTCCGGATCATCGTAGAATTTCAGGAATTCGTCCGGAACTTCCATCTGGTTTCTTGCTACACTTTTTCCTTCCCATTCACCAAAGGCAATTTCTTTCAGTCTTTTATCCATAATAATTGGAACTTTATTGCTTCCTTCATCTAAAATCAGATTAGCCGTCTCCAGTGCTCTTTTTAAGTCACTTGAAAAACAAAGATCGAATCTGACATTGCGAAGACCGATCCCTGTCTCTTTTGCGAGATGTCTTCCAAAATCATTTAACGGAATGTCTTCCTGTCCCTGTAGTCTTTTTTCTTTGTTCCAGTCTGTCTGTCCATGCCTGACTAAATATAACTTCATAATCTGTCACCTGTTCCCTAAAATTCTATTTTGCAAAAACAAATTTTGCATTTCAATCTCGCATTTTTCTAGCATATCTGTCTGCCAAATGTTATACTGGTATTATTGTATTGATGCATATTCTAATGTTCCAATACAATAAATCAGAATGAAAAGGAGTATTTTATTATGAAAAAAATCACAAGTTTCACCATAAATCATCTGAAACTGTTACCTGGCGTCTACGTATCTCGCGTAGATTATGTTGCAGGCAATCCGGTTACAACTTTTGACCTTCGTATGACTGCCCCGAACCGCGAACCTGTTATGAACACTGCAGAGATGCACACCATTGAACACCTTGGCGCAACATTCCTCAGAAACGATCCGGAATTCGGTGAAAAAGACATCTACTTCGGACCTATGGGCTGTCGTACTGGTTTCTACCTTGTACTTGCAGGCGAATATAAGTCTCGCGACATCGTTCCACTGATGCAGCGCATGTTTACATTTATCGCTGAATTCGAAGGCGATATTCCTGGTGCTGCTGCCCGTGACTGTGGCAACTATCTGGATCAGAATTTAGGAATGGCCAAATACCTTGCGAAAAAGTATCTGGCCGAAGTCCTGAACGATATTACTGATGAAAGATTGATCTATCCTGAATAATTTTATTCCTCATTTTCAATCTGAATCTGACATGTCTTCATGACTGCCAGTGCATTCTTATGGCCTTCTGGTGTTGATCCGGCACAGCATGCTGCATCAACGATAATCGGTTTATCCGGGAAGAAGGCTTTAAGAATCATTGCATTAGAGATCACACAAATATCTGTACAGACACCAATCAGTGTAATACTCTCCACTCTTTCATTCTTAATGACACGAAGATTACTTCTGTAATCATTCAGCTTAAATCCAAGTTCAATACTTCCAAATGATGATTTATTTAAAATATCTCCTTCACAGAGTACATCAATTTCCGGAGTCAGTTTCCATCCATCTGTACCTCGGATACAATGTTTAACCAGAAGATTCTTTCCTTCCTGTGTCTCCAGATATTTTTCATCGTGTGTATCACGGGTATAGAACACCTTTCCGTCAAAGTTCTTGATCTTCTCTGCCACTTTTGGCACAATCGCCTGAGCTTCTTTTGTTCCAAGCGCACCGTCAATAAAATCATTCTGCATGTCAATTACGACTAATATCTTCATAATCTATAACCCTCCAATACTTTTTTCGACATTTTGCTCTCTGTTTTCTATATTATATAATCTTTGTGAATAATGCAAGTGCAGTTGTAGATAAAAAAAACAAAAAAAGAGAACAAAATATATACATCTTGTTCTCTGATTTATTCTTATTCAAATAAGTATTCTTAATTTAATTAAGCGATTTTGCTTTTAGCAAGCTCTGCAAGTGTTGCAAATCCTTCTGCATCATTAACAGCCATCTCTGCAAGCATCTTTCTGTTGATATCTACACCAGCAACTTTAAGTCCGTGCATCATCTTGCTGTAGGAAAGTCCATTTAATCTGGCTGCTGCGTTGATACGAGCGATCCAGAGCTGACGCATCTGACGTTTGCGCTGTTTTCTTCCTGCATATGAGGATGTAAGAGCTCTCATTACAGACTGTTTTGCAACTCTGTACTGTTTAGAACGTGCTCCTCTGTATCCTTTTGCTAATTTTAAAGTTCTATTGTGTTTCTTTTTAGCGTTAAGTCCGCCTTTAATTCTTGCCATGTCTTATTTTCCTCCTTCAATCTATCTGCTGAAAATCTTATAAATATGGTAAGATTTTCTTCATGTTCTTTACGTTTGTCTCGTCTGCGATTGTAGCGTGTCTTAAGTTTCTCTTTCTCTTAGTAGACTTCTTTGTTAAGATATGGCTCTTGTAAGCTTTATTTCTTTTTAATTTTCCTGTACCTGTCTTTTTGAAGCGCTTTGCTGCTGCTCTGCTTGTTTTAATTTTTGGCATGATATAGTTCCTCCTTTAATGAAATTACATGTAATTATTTTTAACGTTTTTCAGTTAAAACCATGCTCATACTTCTACCTTCCAGTTTGGCCGGCTTCTCTACTACTGCAACCTCTGCCAGCATCTCGGCAAAATCGTCAAGAATATGCTTGCTCTGCTGCATATGTGCCATCTCACGACCACGGAAACGTAATGTAACTTTTACTTTGTTTCCTTTTGCGATAAATTTCTTTGCATTGTTTACCTTCGTGTTCAGGTCGTTGGTATCAATGTTAGGTGAAATTCTTACTTCTTTCACCTCAACGGTTTTCTGCTTCTTCTTAGCCTCTTTTTCTTTTCTTGCAAGCTCATATCTGTATTTACCATAGTCGATAATCTTGCATACAGGTGGCTGAGCCTTTGGAGCAATCTTGACCAGATCTAATTCAGCTTCCTGAGCCAGTTTCATGGCTTCCTTAACCGGCATTACACCTAACTGATCTCCGTTCTCTGCAATTACTCTTACCTCTTTGTCTCTGATCTGTCCGTTAATCATTAAATCGCTAATTGTCGTGCACCCCCATCATAAAAATAAAATAAGTGAATAGTTCGAGACTATCCACTTATATATCTGCATCATAATCCTATTATGGTTATCAGCTCAATATCTGACCAATAGTCACCCGATTGTGCTATGGTGAGAGTGGATACTCTACTTTGTTTTTGTTTCACACAAGTGATAGATTAACACATCAATCCTGTAGTGTCAACAACTTTTTTGACTTTTCCTGAAATATTTTTGACTTTTTGACATTTCAACACTTTCCTATGCTGACCTTACAGCTTTACTTCTCTTTTATCTCCCATACAGAATACTGCTACAACACCCGGACCGGTATGTCCTCCGATAACAGTTCCGATATTGTTAATATAAATGTTCTGGATTCCCATTTTTTCCTGAACTCTTTTTGCAACATACTCTGCATCTTCCGGGCAATCACCATGTGTGATCATTATGATCTCATTTTCATATCCCTCTGCCTGCTTTGCGGCCATGTCTACGATCTTGTTCAGAGACTTCTTTCTGCCACGCTCTTTGCCAACTACTTTCAGACATCCATTATCATCCATAATAATGATTGGTTTAATCTGTACCATTGTTCCAAGCACAGCACTTGTCTTGGACACACGTCCGCCTCTATGCAGATGATTCAGATCATCCACTGTTACATCATGGCAAATATGAAGCTTATTCTCTTCTGCCCACTTTGCAGCCTCCTCAATCGTTGCCCCGTTTTCCTTTTGTTTTAATACATAATATAGAAGTAACGCCTCTCCCAGACATGCACACAGTGTATCAATTACAATAATCTTACGTTCTGGATACTCCTCTTGAAGTTCCTCTGCCGCAATTTTCATACTGTTGCATGTTCCACTTAATCCAGATGAAAATGAAAGATGCAAAATATCCTTTCCTTCTTTCAGATATGGCTCCAACGCCTCACGTGCTTCGTCCGGATTGATCTGGGAAGTAGTAGACATTTTTCCTTCTCTTAATTTGTCAAAGAATTCTTTTGAAGACAGACCTTCCATATCCGAATATGTCTGTCCATCAATTGTATATTTCAACGGAATATACGGCACGCCTCTCTCGGCCAGCCATTCTCTCGTTGTATCTACGGTACTGTTTACAGTAATGATATAGTCGCTCATCGCAAGTCCTCCTTATATAACCGCTTTTTGGCAGTGTATAAATGCTATACTCACCTATGCAATATCATACCATGTTTATAGGAAGGTTGCAAAATTTTTCTTATATTTGCTATTAACTTCAAGAATGCCTCGGCATTCTTGCTGCGAGGTGCGCGTCATACAATTGCATGGCATACTTCTACTGTGCACCTCTGCAAGCCTGCTGGAGGATATTTCACACAATTCTAATGTTTTAATTCAATCTGATATTCAAATAACTCCGTCCGGACAGCGTTTTGTTAAAGCAGATGCTGCAGATCACAATCACCGTTCCTGCCAGAAATCCAATCCAGTTAAATACCGCAGTCAGTACCAGTAATTCCAGTCTCATAAATTTTAACGCATATCCAAGCTCAAAATTAGGCTGCGTATAGTTCGCAACTGCCACAAATGCCATGTACAGCATAACTTCTGCGTTAAACCATCCGGACTTCACGGAGAACTCTCCCATAACAAGACCGGCAATCACACTCAAAGGCGTACTAAGCATGCTCGGGGTGTTCAGCGCTGCAAGCCTCAGACCATCAATAGCTACTTCCAGCATCAAAAGCTGAAAAATAAGCGGAATGTTAACGGTATCTTTTACCGCCACAAATGCAAAAATTTTCGGCAGCCAGCTCAAATTCTGCATAAATAACAAAAACACTGGTGTCAGAAAGATGGTCAGAAATGTAATAAGCGCCCGGGATATTTTCAAATACATGCCCGTCAACGTCGGAAAATAATAATCATTTGCTTCTTCAATAATATCCAGAATTGACGTTGGCAGAATCATTGCAGACGGTGAATTGTCCACCAGGATTACGACTTTCCCTTCCAGCAGACAGGCAGCCGCGGTATCCGGCCGCTCTGTAAATTTAAATTTCGGGAATGGATTGTACCATTTCCGTTTAAACAGGCACTCTGCCAGACTTTGCTGATTCATGCGAAGATCATCCACTTTGATATCCCGGATCCGGTAATTTAAATTCTTTAAAAGTTCCTGATCTACCCGGTCATCCATATAACAAAGTGCCACATCCGTTCTGGAACTTTCTCCAACCTCCAGCATTTTCATAACAAGATGCCGGTCACGGATACGCCGCCGCATGAGAGCGGTATTAAATACAATTGTCTCCACAAACCCGTCCCTGGAACCACGAAGAGATTTATCCTTGTCCGGTTCATCCACACTTCTCGCCGGATATGTTCTGCAGTCGATGGCAAGGCAAGCCTGATATCCGTCAATGAACAAACACGTGACTCCTGACAAAAGATTCCGGAAAATCTGATCAAAATCCCCGATCACGTCCACTTCCACATAGGGAATGCAGGTCGTTGCGAACGCCGCTGCGTCCTTTGGCATATCTCCCTCTTTGATATTAAAAAAAGAGTCCATGATTTTTAACATAGACTCATCTTTCGTAAAACCATCTATAAAGTAAAATGTAGCGTCTTTTCCTCCAATCTGTATATCCCTTTGAACGATATCAAAACTGTCTTCTACCGGCAGCATCTGATTCATATAGTCTACATTTTTATCTCTTTTTGAAAAAACTTTTGTCTTGTCAGCCATACATTTACCCTCATCTTCTAAAATTCTACTTACATTTTCTTTTCGTTGTTTCATCTGTTAATCGGTATATCTTGAAAAGTAATAATAAGTCAAAATCTATGATAATAGTATGTCTGAAACTTGCAGTATCATACTTGATGCCCTGACATTTTTTCAGTAATCCTTCTAATTATCTCTGGGATGTACTTCCGAACCCGCCATTTCTCACAGTTGTTACATCATCATCCATTGTAATTCCATATTCCACAAAGATTCCCTGCATAAACCCACTTCCTGCTTCCAGTTCCACAGTCTTTCCTTCATTGGAATCATTCGTAAGTTTTGCAAAAATGTGTCCTTCATTGTCTGAGTAAAAATAATCGCTATCGATAATTCCTACCGTATTATTAAGCTGCAGACGGTACTTAAATCCAAGTCCGCTTCTCGGGTAGCATTTTAACACCCAGTTTTCCTGCATCTCCACGCGGATTCCAGTCGGAATCTTTACTGTTTTCCCTGGTGCGAGCACAATCGGGATCGGTGTATAGAAATCATATCCGGCAGATCCGGCCGTTGCACGTTTCGGAAGCTTGATCGACTGATAGATTTCCTTTAATTCCCCTTCTTTCATTTCTCCGAAGGTGTCCTGAAATCCTTCTGCGAACTGTTCAAAACTTACTTTGTGAAACTGTGCGATTCTCTTTGCCATCATATGTTCTCCTTTTTTTCCTTACATTTTTTTGAAATCTCCCGTATTAATTGCCACATTCAATACTGATTTCATTAAATAAGGTAAGAATATCATCGATTGCCATATCTTCTTTCTCTTTGCCCTTTTTGTCCAGTATCATGTGACCATTATGCATCATCACGAGGCGATTCCCATATTCTACTGCATAGCGCAGATTGTGTGTGACCATAATCGTTGTCAATTGTTTTTCTTTTACAATCTTATCAGTGAGCTGCATGATCAGCTCTGCCGTCTTTGGATCCAGTGCTGCTGTGTGTTCATCAAGAATCAGAAATTCAATCGGTGTCATAGTGGACATTAAAAGTGCCATTGCCTGTCTCTGACCTCCGGATAAAGAACCGACTTTCACGTCCATCTTACCTTCCAGTCCGAGACCAAGCTGGGCAAGCTGCTCTCTGTAATATTCTATCCGAGCTTTATTCGTCCCACGTCCAAGACCATATAATTTCCCTTTATTGTCTGCCAGTGCCATATTTTCCAGAATTGTCATACTTGGACACGTGCCCATGGACGGGTTCTGATAAACACGGCCGATTCTTTTATTTCTCTTATATTCTTTTTCTTTTGTAATATCTGTATCCCCGATCAGAATCTGTCCAGACTCAACCGGGATACTTCCACAGATAATATTCAACATGGAAGTCTTTCCGGAACCATTGCTTCCGACTACGGAAAGGAATTCTCCTTTTTCAATATTCAGATTAAAATCCTGAAAAAGACACATCTCATTGACGGATCCTACATTATAATACTTTGAAATTCCTTTTAATTCAAGCATTTCCTTTCACCTTCTTCTTTCCACCCATGCTGATTACAAGAACAACCAGGAATAATATTGCTGTAATAAGCTTCATTGCCTGTGGCTCAAAGTTACGGATTGCCACTGCCACGCATGCTTTGTAAATAATCGAGCCAACCAGAACTGCCGTTGTTGTCTTCACAAATGAAATCTTTTTAAAGATACTCGTTCCAATGATGACACTCGCAAGTCCAATAACCATTGCTCCTGTTCCCATAGAAATCTCAAACACTCGCTCCTCCTGAGCAAATACACAGCCTGCCAGAGAGACAAGTCCATTTGAAATAGCAAGTCCAAGAATCTTTACATTTCCCTGGTCTTTTGCAAGAGAAGTTACAAGCACATGATTGTCTCCTACTGCTCTTAACAGATAGCCTGATTTTGTCTGCATATAAAGATCCAGAAGGATTTTACAGATTATCGTCAGAACCAGAATCAGGATCAGAGTCATATATGGTTTTATTCCTGTCGGAAGTCCATTTATAAAATCATTTTTAAAAATACTCTGCTGTGAAAACAGCGGTACATTTGCCGTTCCTGCAATATACAGATTCATGGTCCACAGGGCTGTCATCATAATAATACCTGACAGAAGATCACGTACTTTGCATTTTACATGGATAAGCCCTGTACAGATACCTGCCAGCACACCGGCTGCAAATGCCACCGGAAGCGTCAGATATGGATTCACTCCTCTTGTAATGAGGGCTGCTGTTACAGCCGCCCCCAGTGGAAAACTTCCGTCTACTGTCAAATCCGGAAAATCCAGTATTTTATATGTAATATAAAGTCCAAGTGATAAAATTCCATAGATAAGACCTTGTTCTAATATAGTTACGATAAGATTCATGAAAATGCCTCCATTTACTTGCTCTGTGTGATCTCGTCAAATGTTTCTACTGCATTGTCTGAAAGATCTGTTGGAACTGTAATTCCAAGGTTCTCTGCCACTTTATTGTTTACATAGAATCCTGGAGTTGTAATCGTCTCAAAATTAAGTTCTGATGCTTTTTTCTCACCCTTCAATACCTGGGCTGCCATTTTACCAGTCTGTTTTCCAAGAGAAATGTAATCGATTCCCTCTGCTGCAAGGCATCCGATCTTTACCTGCTCAATCTCACTTCCGAACACCGGGATTTTCTTGTCATTCGCTTTTTCAAGTATCGTTGGAAGAGAAGCAACAACTGTATTATCTGTCAGGTTTGTAATGCAGTCTACTTTACTTAAAAGATCATCCGCTGCGAGAGAAACATCTGCAGTTGTTGTAATTCCTTTTGTCACAAGTTCAAAATCATATTTACCTACAAGGTCTTCATATTCTTTGATTGCTGATACAGAATTTGCCTCACTTGTTGTATACATGATTCCGATCGTCTTTGCCTGCGGAAGCATCTCACGGATCATCTTAAGCTGCTCTTCTACCGGAAGTTTATCAGATGTTCCTGTCACCTCTCCTGCCGGGGTCCCATCTTCTGATGCAAGCTCTGCTGCAACCGGATCTGTAACTGCTGTATAAATGACCGGAATTCCAGCATCCATTGCTGCGTTGTATGCGC
This sequence comes from Dorea formicigenerans, assembly GCF_025150245.1. Lineage (NCBI taxonomy): Bacteria > Bacillati > Bacillota > Clostridia > Lachnospirales > Lachnospiraceae > Dorea > Dorea formicigenerans. The sequence continues at coordinate 1,388,021 of NZ_CP102279.1, read as the reverse complement.
TTTGTGCACTTGGTGTTGCAATTGCACAGATCAGATCCACTTTATCAGATACAAAACTATCAGAAATCTGTCCTGCTGTTCCCATATCTGCCGCTGCATTCTTCATCTCAACTTTCAGGTTATCTCCTTCTTTGATTCCTTCTTCTTCCAGTCCCTGTAAAAATCCCTCCCGGCAATTATCTAAGGAACCATGCTCTGCAAACTGTTCAATTCCAATCGTATAACTTTCTTTTGCATCACTGCTCTTGTCGCTTCCGGATCCTGCACATCCTGTCAGTAATGCTGCCATCATTGCTCCTGTTAATAATCCTGCTACTAATTTTTTCTTCATAATTTTGTCTCCTTTTCTTTGTTTAAATTTTTCCTGTCTGCAGTCTGCATATCGCCAGCCGACTGACCACTTGTTAGGAGAGAAAATGTTCTGAGGGATTTATCTGGATAGAACAAAGAATATGCCTTGGCACATTCTCGCGCCGAGCGCGTTGCTGAGCGCCAGTGACGCTCGTCTAGCAACGACCGAAGTGAATACGGAGACGCTTGCGGCATAATTCTTATTCGCGCGAGTGCGCATCCTGCCGGAGGCTTTTTGTATAATAGGAAATGCAATTTCCTATTATACAAAAAAACCGCCTCAAACAAACTGTTTGAGGCGGTAATATTATCTATTATCGCGGTACCACTCAACTTGACATAATGTCCACTTTTCTCATGTACTAACATACACTCCTGATTGATAACGGGTTCGGTTCCCGACAAACCATAATCTTCTGCATTCAGAATTTCCGGCTGCCCTCGAAAGTCCATTCGATCATCCACTTAGTACGGCAATCACACCACCTGCCGCTCTCTGAAACTTCGTCAGATTATCTACTCCTCTTTCTCAACGGTTTCTATAAATATTTGTTTTATTTATGTTCTATACTTTAACGTGTTAAACTTATTTTGTCAAGTTCTTTTTTTGCAATTTTACATCAATTTTCATATCTATTGCAAAATAGTCTTATTTTTCTCCTGATTTTCCAAAGCCTCATATGCACTTTCATAGAAAAACTCCTGTGAATTAAGCGGTGCCTCTTCTCCCGGTTGTAATCTCGTATATTTTCCGCTGCTGTTCAGTTCTCTTGCCTGTACATTGTCACTGAGCATCGTGATAAACATCTCGTTCAGACGCAGCTTCAGATCCGGATTCTCCACCGGTGCCGCCACTTCGACTCTATGTACCGTATTTCTTGTCATCCAGTCTGCAGATGCTATATAAATTTTCTGTCTTTCTTCTTTTCCAAATATATAAATTCTGGAATGTTCCAAAAAACGTCCTACAATACTGATGACCCGGATGTTTTCTGTATACCCTTCCACTCCCGGGATAAGGCAGCAGATTCCACGTACAATAAGTTCTATCTCCACGCCTGCCTGAGATGCCTCAATCAATTTATCCATCAGCTTTTTATCAGTCAGAGAATTCATTTTCACACCGATATAAGCTTCTTCGCCTCTCTTTGCATGACGAATCTCTTCCTCGATCATATCAAGTAATCGGTTCTGAAGACAATTTGGCGCTACCAGAAGTTTTTTGCTGACCTGAACCGTTTCTCCCATAAATAACGCCTGGAAGATTGCTGCTGCCTCCTCACCAATCTCCTGATCATACGTCATAAGAGACAGATCTGTGTACAGTCTTGCTGTCTTCTCATTATAATTTCCAGTACCAATTTGTGTATAATACTCGATTTTTCCATTCGTCTTTTTTGTGATCAGACACAATTTTGAATGAACCTTATAGCCGTCCAGACCATATATGACTGTACAACCAGCCTCTTCCAGTCTTCTTGACCATTCAATATTATTTTCCTCATCAAATCTTGCTTTTAACTCTACAAGAACCAATACATCTTTTCCATTTTCCGCCGCATCAATCAAAGCTTCCACGACCTTGCTCTGCTTTGCGACACGATACAGTGTCATCTTGATTGATACAACTTCATCGTCATTTGCAGCCTCAGAAAGCATATCCAGAAACGGACGTATACTCTCATATGGATAAGACAATAATTTATCTTTCTCCTTGATCTGCTCCAGAATCGATCTTTTGCTGTCAATCTGTGTAGATTTCTGAGGCACTCGTTTCTCATAGAACAATTCCGGATGATTGCGCAGGCTGTCCTGGATCTGGAATACAAAGGACAGATCAAGTGGTGAACTTCCACGGAATACATATTTGCCATCCAGATCCAGATACTCGCAGATCTTATCCACGATATCTCCATCCAGTTCTCTGGAAAACTCCACTCTTACCGGAAGCAGACGCTTTCTTTTCTTGATGATTACTTCCATAAAATCGCGGTAATCCAGATCTTCATCATACAACGCATCTGCATCTATATCTGCATTTCTCGTTACGCGGATCAGAGATTTTGCCTTCACAAAATAACCTTTGAATACTTTCGAAATGAAGTGGAGGATCAGCTCTTCTGCCAGCATGTAAGTTTCTTCTTCCCCCGGCACCTGCACAAGTCTCGGGAATACACCGGAATTACACGGAATAATTCCAAGTTTTTCTTTTCCGTTTTTCTTCTCCAGTACGACAACTGCATAGATACCTTTATTTTTCAAAAATGGAAACGGCTGTCTTTTTCCGACAACAATTGGAGAAATGAGCGGGGCAATCTCTGCATCAAAATACTGTTCCAGATATTTTCCTTCTTTTTTGCCAATTTTACGGAAATCCACAAGGCGAATCCCTGCCTGTGCAACTTCATCCATCAGATTTTCATAGACTGTATCTTTTCTGCGATTCAGCTTTGCGACCCGTGCCAGGATTGCCTGAATCTGTTCTTTTGCTGTCATTCCAGTTTTATTGTCTTTTACATTTTTCGAAACAATCATCTGATCGATCAAAGATCCTACACGCACCATGAAAAATTCATCTAGATTACTCTGGTAAATTGATGCAAATGTCAGCCGTTCACAGAGCGGATTTTTCTCACTTTCTGCTTCTTCCAACACTCTTTCATTGAATTTCAGCCAGGATAATTCCCGATTCATAAATATCGTTTCATTTGTCATTTTACTTAATTTTCCTCCTTTACAAATGCTGTAAATTCATTTAAATCAGACTGCGCAAGTACAGCATCTGCAATATTTACACAACAGTTTCCCATTCTTCCGATATTCTGAAGAACATGGTTAAACGGTACCGTCAACTTACTGGAACATTTTCCCTTTCCTACACGCTCGACATGGGATTTCCCCATATGTATGGTGAGATCCAGAACCTTTTCTTTTTTCTTCACAATTTTTTTTGCATTCTCTGTACTGCCCGTCATAAGTACCTGAATTGCCTCCCGGTACATACCCTGAATCTGCTCCAGACTCTTCGTCAGATCACGCATGGCTTCTTTGGAGTATTTGTACTTCTGTTCTTTCTTCTCACGGACAGATTCTGCAATCTCCATACTCAGACCATTGACGCGGTCTACATCTCCAAGCATATACATAAGCCCTGCTGTCTGGGTAGTCTGCTTCTCTGTCAGGGAACCGGAAGAAAACATATTTGTCAGATACTCATTGATCTGCTCTGTTAATTTTCCTACATCATGTCCTTGTTCCAGCACTTCTTCCAGTTGTTCATTGGTTTCCCCTTTCACAAGACTGATCAATTTCTGGAGTGTTTCACCTGCCATCTCACTGCATCTTGTAATCTCTTTTCTCGCAAGGCTCAGTGCAACTGTCGGTTGTCCGATCAGTTTATCATCAAGAAACTGCGGACGTGAAGGCTCTCTCTTTTCACTTGTCTTTGCGTCCGGAATGACTTTCATCACAATCTTCACCATCAGCCAGATCAGTGGAATCCAGATCAATGTCATCACAATATTAAAGCTTGTATGTGCATTTGCAATCTGTCGGGAAATCACCTGAACCTCCGGTCCCTTAGGTGAGATCATCTGGATCACATATGCGAATGGTTTGATAAGCCAGATAAAAATCAGTGCACCGGACAGGTTAAAAATACAGTGTGCAACCGCAGTTCTCTTGGCATCTCTTGGCTGTCCGACACTGGCAAGAAGTGCCGTAATCGTTGTTCCGATATTGTCTCCTAAAAGAATCGGGATTGCACCGGTCAGGCCCAGAATACTGGTTACACCATCCGGACCTGCCTGCGATGCAAAATTCTGCAGTACTGCGATGGTCGCACTACTACTCTGTACAACCAGCGTCATCATCGTTCCAACTACAACACCAAGCACCGGCATATCTGCAACTTTTGCAATTAAGTCTACGAAAAACGGACTGGATGCCAATGGCTTCATAACACTTCCCATAGTCTCAATTCCAAGGAACAATAAACCAAATGCAAAAATAGTCTGTCCGATACTCTTTGCTCTTTCTGATTTTACAATAAACGAAATAATAAATCCAATAAATATAATGATGTAAATATAATCACTCAGCTTAAATGCGATAATCTGAGCTGTCATTGTCGTACCGATATTTGCACCTAATATAATCGAAATTGCCTGTGGCAGATTCATAAGTCCTGCACTGACAAAACCAATTGCCATAACTGTCGTTGCACTACTGCTCTGAAGCACTGCTGTTGTAAGTGCACCTGCCAAAACACCAAGGATCGGATTCTTTGTGAGTAATGCAAGAATCGTCTTCATTTTCTCTCCTGCTGCCTTCTGCAGACATTCGCTCATCATATTCATACCATACAAAAATATTGCAAGACCACCTAGCAGGCCAAATACAATCTGTAACTTTTCATTCATCTTCGAATTCTCCTCTTTCTCTTTTTCATACACTACTTACTGTAAGTCTTCCCAGTTCTTAACTCCACCGGTATATATACTTTTCAGCATATATAATGTGATATCAGATAGTGGATTTTTCTGGTTTACAATCACTGCAATTTTGTCTTTTGCCACCGTATTATAGTTCAAAAGTTCTTTTTCATAATCTTTTAAATCTCTTGATGACATTGCCATGTCACAATTTCCTGACATAACACTGTTCAGACCCTTTGTAGAATCCGTTGCCGTAACTTGAATAGTTGCATGTGTATTAATCTTCATATATGCATCTGCGATTTCCTTCATCAGTGCAGCCATTGATGTTGAACCTTCGATTCGTATTGTTCCTTCTGACTGGTTCGATAAAAATGTCGCATTCTTCGCAATTGTTTCATAATGCCCACTTACAATTTCCTGTCCTGCACTTTGAACATATGTCATAAAATCCTGTTCCACATCATTAAGTGTTCCACTGTAGGCAAGATAGAACGAACGAGTCAGCGGATATTTCCCCTTATTATCAGAAACCGCTTCTCCATTGATTTCCAAAGTCTTTACACCACCAATCCCGGTAGTTCCCGCTGACACATAACCGATCGCAGATGGATTTTTATTCACAGTTTCAATGACTGAGTCCATACTGTCAGCAATGGTAGCTGTATTCACTGTTTTGTCTATACCATCAGCTCCGTCTTTATTAAATCCTGCAAGCGAAGCAAATGTATCTCTTGTCCCTGAGCCTTCTTCTCTGGAAATCACCTGAATTTGCCCGAGTTTATTAAGTTCTTCACTATTATTTTTATCTACCTGAGAGTTTTTCTGTCCGCAGCCAATTAAAGCAGTCATCAGACAGACTGTAAATAAAAATGACCATTTTTTTCTTGTCATTACATGTTCCTCCTCATTATCAAAATCAGTGTAACGTATCTTCGTAAAATCTATGTTAAGTCAAATGTTAAATGTATGTAAAAAGTAATTTTAAAAAGAAAAAAGCCTCAGTAGTTTTTTCTTAACTACTGAAGCTTCCGTCTCTTTCTTGTATTCAGTTGTCTATGCCGTTCTTTCATCAGCATAATCATTATATCAGGATAAAGTTCATAATAAACAGCTTCCATCTGCCAGCATATCCAGGCACTCTTTAAATGAGTGTTTACTATTATTGATTATTCCATTTTTTATATTCATCAAGTCTTTGAATGTACCCGGAAAATTCCGGAACTGTAAAATCAAGTTCCTTATATCTTACTGGATAAATTATTCCTTTGCTGATTAATTGTGCTCTTGTCGTAGATATTGAGTAAACCTCTTTTCCAAGATTATGTGCAACATTTGAGATTGTACAAGGTAATTCTCCGCATTTTACCATTGCAAAAACAAATTTTTTATCACTCTCAGCGCATCTTTCATATCGAGCTCTAAAGAATCCTTCATCCAAAGTTTTCAAAAATTCATCAATACAATTTTCAACATCTGATATTTCTATCAAATCCTCATCTGTATTTTGATAAACTATTTTACATAACTGCTGAATAAAAAATGGATATCCCTTTGTAATATCCGCAATTTTTTCTATTGCTTCTTCCGTATACTCTACCTTGAATTTTTTAGCTGGTTCTTCTATTGCCTTTTTTGACTGTTCTAATGATAATGAACCAATTTGTTTGTACATAAATAATCTCTCTGAATATGATTTTTCATCAGAAAGCATTTTATATATCTTCGGGAGCCCGGCACCTATAATCATAACAGGGTACCCTAATTGATTTGTTCTATGCAACGCCGCAATTAATGATCCCAACTGTTCTTGCTTCATATATTGTATTTCATCAATAAAAAAACAAATCGGTGTTTCTGTTTTTAAAGCCGTCTCACCTATCGTAGTAAAGACATCTGTCAAACTTTGCGTCAAGTTATTTGATACGTACAATTCTCGGTCTTGAACAGATAAAGAGAATGTAGTATCATTCGGATTAAAAGAAACAACTAACGATTTTATTGCGTCCAATGGCTTTTTTATCAGATGTTTAAACTTTTCTTTTGCACTTACTGTTCGCAAAAAAGCCTGTGCGCACTCAGCCAATTGAGAGATAAAATCATTCCTCTCTTCTACTTCTATATGTCTACAAAATATTTCTTTTTCATTTGCAATTTCTTCTAACTTATTTATCAAAACAGTTTTTCCAACCCCACGCAGTCCACTATATATGATTGACTGTACAGGAACATTCATTGTTAACGCTTCAAATATTTGCTCGACGCTTTCAATGTCTTCATCCCTACCTGCAATGTACATTGGTTTCAGACCAGCACCAGGTCTATATGGATTAATTTTAAACATCTATACACCTCCATCAATAATTATATTATAGTCTAACCGAAGGTGTTTTTCAATATATTTTGGCATTTCACCGCAAAAAAAAGCCTATAAGTTACTATACCTTTACGCTTGTTTCTTCTGCACAAAAGTATATTCCATCAAACAATAACTTCTACTTTATATTTCATTTGCCCGTTCTCTCAATCGTCTCCTTATTTCCCATAACATGAATATTTTCCATTAAGTTATTGTACACTTCCTCAGGCATCATAACAACATTTTCATTGTTCTTACGGGTAACAATCTACTATCTATTATTTTTACGATTTTCTATTTATAATACAACGAGAGTGTGGATTTACCACACTCTCATTTTCTACGTCATAGTTTCTAAACTTGTCATTTTCAAAATCGAATACCGTGACCTTCTGTAACGGCTTATCAATCACCCAATATTTACGCACTCCAGCAGTCCGATATTTAAATTGTTTTACAACATAATCCATTCTCTCACTACTCGGGGATGCAATTTCAATAATCCAGTCCGGTGCACCATGACAGCCTTTTTCATCAATCTTTGATAGATTGCAAATTTACTTCTTATAATTTATCAACTTCACAGCTCATTTCTTCTCTTCATATACATTTATTATAATCTCACCATCTATACTTATGCAATATTTTTCCTTTAATTATGGCAAATTTTAGTTTTTAACATATTCTTTATCTTCTTCCGCAGAATCCTTCTGAAACTGCGTAAATGCCTCCAAATCCGGTGTTCCATCCAGGTCTTTCATATTTTATGCATAAAGAATGCCTTCCAGTATGCCCACTGGAAGACCTTCCTTATTTGAATAACTTCGTATATTCAGTTCTCGTATCCGCAATGTGATAAATATATACTGTGTCCTTGATTACTCTGTAAATCGACACATGTTTACCGCTTATCACCATTCTATAGCCTTGTTCGTTCAGCCAATCATCAGATGCCCTTGATCCAGAATCCGGAAAGTCCCCTAACCTTTCGATTCCGTCTAAAATATGGTCACTGACTTTTATTGCTGTCTCCACATCAAAATTGATTAAATACCAATCTTCAATCTTCTTTAAATCTTCCCATGCTGCTGGGAGGATCTCTACATTATACTTCATTTGCTCGTTCTCTCAATCGTCTTCTTGCTTCTGAAACACTCATGGTTGGCTGTCCTTCGATACGCTCCTGCTCTGCTTTCAAAACTCTCTCTCTTAATTTCAGCATCTGCTCTCTTTTCTCAAATGCTTCTATATTCATAACAACCAAATCACCGTCACCATTCTTTGTAATATAAATCGGCTCATTCGTCTCTTTCGCAAGATTGGATATTCCAGCATAATCATTTCTCAACGCTGTTGATGCTTTAATAATCATCATATCACCTCCATTTATTATGATATAATTTTACTATAATTATGATAGGTTGTAAAGGCAATATCTGAAACAGAATCCATATCATAATTACACAACCAACGAATCACCAGGAAATGTAATAATGCTGTTCTTCTTTTCTTGCTTGTATTTCGAATCAATAATCTCTTCTCCTGACTTTGACAGATGCACTTTTATCCCAGTATCTGTCACAATTAAAAACTCAGTATGAAACCACGGATTTTGCATTTCAAATTAATGATGAAGGAGGCTTTCTCAATGTTTGATAAGTACGATGCTATTATGAATGTTGTCCATCAAAACACTACTATATAACAAAAAATAAATCTTATATTATGAAAGGGAATGGCATTTCTGTCATTCCCTCTCTTATGATTCCATTCATTTAATTTAATCGGAGCTTGTCCTTTTATTTTGTCTCCATACATTTTTGGATTGTCTCCACAAATGGAATAAAATACACGAAAATGCATAAAATTATATTAATTCTCTTCTTCCAGTGAAGCCTTCTGAAACTGCGTAAATGCCTCCAGATCCGGTGTTCCGTCCAGGTCATACGGTGTTACCTGATAAACGTAGTAATTCAGCCAGTTTGTATAAAGATTGTTCGCCTGTGCACGCCATGTCAGAAGCGGGCGGTTGTCCGGATTATCATCTGGATAATAATTCTTCGGTATATCAATCGGAAGTCCTTTTGAAAGATCTCTCTTATACTCCTGATCCAGTGTCATGCGGTCATACTCCGGATGCCCCATCACAAAAATCTGACGTCCATCCTTTGCCATAGACAGAAATGCTCCTGCTTCATCAGATTCTGCCAGGATTGTAATTCTGTCATCCGCACGCAGCTTCTCAATCGGCACATCTGTATGCCTGGAATGCGGCGCATAGAACACATCATCAAATCCACGTACAAGTGGAATTCTACGGTTTAGGACACGATGTCTGAACACTCCAAATAATTTATGATCTAACTGTTCTTTCTGAATTCCATAATGATAATACAATCCTGCCTGAGCTCCCCAGCACAGATGGATGGTAGACATAACATGTGTCTTGGTCCACTCCATAATCTCTTCTAACTCTTTCCAGTAATCCACTTCTTCGAATGGTATTTGTTCTACCGGTGCTCCGGTAATGATAAATCCATCAAATTTCTGATCTTTTATATCTGAAAATTTCTCGTAAAATTTATTCAGATGGCTGGACGATGTATTCTTAGATTCATGACTGGATACAGCCACAAATGTTACATCAATCTGAAGCGGTGTATTGGACAAGGATCGTAAAATCTGCAGTTCTGTATCCTCCTTAAGCGGCATCAGATTCAGAAGTCCAATTTTTATCAGACGGATATCCTGATGTGTTGCACGATGTTCATCCATCACAAATATATTTTCTTTTTCCAGTATCTCTTTTACCGGAAGGTCATTTTGTACACGAATTGGCATAATTTATGCTCCCTTCTGCTTTTCTTTTATTTTTCCTCTGCTTTACTCTTAATCTCTTCTGAATGGATATACTCTCCCGAAGAATCCACATAACTCCATTCGTCATATGAATCTGACCGGACAGGTAGTTTCTTTTTCTTTAACTTATTATCCAGAATCATATCTACAATATAATAGATGACTGCAAATGTCGGGACTCCCATAACCATACCGACAAAGCCAAACAATCCGCCACCGAGTAAAATAGATGTTACGACCCAGAATGCTGACAGTCCGGTAGAGTTTCCAAGAATCTTCGGTCCCAGAATATTCCCGTCAAACTGTTGTAAAACCAAAATAAATATTAGGAAATAAACTCCTTTCATTGGATCTTCCAATGCGATCAATATCGTACTTGGAATCGCTCCGATATATGGCCCAAAAAACGGAATTACATTTGTCACTCCTACAATCACACTTACCAACATTGTATATGGCATATTCAGAATTGTCAGGCCAATAAAGCACAACAGACCGATAATTGCTGAATCCAGAATCTTGCCGATCACAAATCCTCCGAAGATCTCATTACTTTTTGTTGTAATATGAAGGACCATATTGGCACGATCTGCACGGAACAATGCATAAACCGCTTTCTTACACTGTCGTGCAAATATTTCTTTACTATAAAGTATGTAAACAGATACAATTACACCAATCAGCATGTTAAAAACTTCACTGATAACATTGAAGATTCCGACTGTCAGGTTCGACATCAGACTGTTCACCTGCGTCATCAGATCAGTACGCAGCCAATTTGTCAACATTGTCGTTCCTTCTTCCAGCGCATTTTTCAAAATAGCAACTGTTGTACTGTCTTCCAGTTGGATAGAATTAATCTTATCCAGTGCATCATTGACCTGTTTTGGCAATGTCAGTACCATATTACGGATACTGCTGTAGAGTTCCGGTATCAGCATATTTAATAATACCGTAATCAACACAATTAATATGATTAACGATACGAAGATGCCGACACTTCTGGATACCTTTTCAGCATTCTCCGGCTTTTTCATGCGTTCCTGAAGCTTGGGAATCAAAAATGCATCTACCCTTTTTACAATCGGATTTAAGAGATATGCAATAACACACCCGTACAATACCGGTTTTAATACATCTATAATTTTAAAAATCACATCCGAAATATGTCCTAATCTTAAAAGCGCAAAATAAAACAGAATACAGGCTGCAACAATTACAAATACTGTCATTCCCCGGTTGATCTGCTGCCGTATTCTGGATGGTCTGCGTCCTCCAATCTGTGGCGCTTCCTCGTAATAGGCTTTTTCACGTTGTTTTTTTTCTTCTCGAGTTTTAATTTCTATATTCCCCATATTCTTCTCTTCTTTCCTAAGCATGTATAATTATTATACCCTCAGAAATATACCCCGTCAACTGCGAAACTTTGAAGAAATTCTAAAGAAAACATACAAAAAAGAGAGGACTTGCCTCTCTTTTTCTAATCACATATATTCATTTTTAGCTAATGACAGCCACAACTAAATGTTGCGCATTCTGTCTCCTGACATCGACGGGCATTTCCGCCTTCCACACTGATTTTTCCGGCATGACAGTGACACTGTTCATTGTACATACATTCTGTAGCCTTACAGTCAATCTCACTCTTTGGAGATGCCTCTTTCATAGTATTACTGTAACTGTTTCCATCTTTTCTCTCTTCAAAGCTGTCACAGCATGTATCCTGTGCATGTTTTGCAGAGCTTCCACCTACTTTGATACTATCAAGATCACAATAATAATTCTGGTTATGCAGACATGTCTGTACTGTACATTTTAATTCTGGCATAATGCTACCTCCTTTATTTAATAACATAGCTTATTATGCCCTCACGCCGCAAAAATATTCTTATTATTTTATTTTTCGTCTTCTTTTACAACTTCTCGTTTTACTCTGTCAGCAATCTCTTTCTGAATATCTGCAATAAATGTTTCCAGATTCTTCTGTCCTTCATCTCCTGCAAAACGGCTTCTTACTGATACGAGATCTGCTTCCTGCTCTTTTTCACCTACAACAAGCATGTATGGTATCTTCTGCATCTGAGCCTCACGAATCTTGTATCCAATCTTCTCTGCTCTGGAGTCGACCTCAGCACGAACACCTGCTGCATTTAACTCATCAAGAACTTTATTGGCGTAATCCATATATTTATCAGAGATCGGAAGTACTTTTACCTGTACCGGAGCTAACCATGTCGGGAATGCTCCTGCGAAATGTTCAATCAGGATTCCAATGAATCGCTCAATAGAACCGAATGCTACACGGTGGATCATGATCGGACGATGTTTCTCTCCGTCAGCTCCTGTGTACTCAAGTTCAAATCTCTGTGGAAGCTGCATATCTAACTGAATTGTTCCACACTGCCATGTTCTGCCAATAGAGTCTGTCAGATGGAAGTCAATCTTCGGTCCGTAAAATGCTCCGTCGCCTTCATTGACTACATAATCAAGTCCAAGGTCATTTAACGCACCACGAAGTCCTTCTGTAGCAAGCTCCCAGTCTTCGTCCGTTCCCATACTGTTTTCCGGACGTGTAGAAAGTTCTACATGATATTTAAATCCGAACAGGCTGTATACCTCATCGATCAATGCTACAACACCTTTGATCTCGTCACGAATCTGCTCTGGCATCATAAAGATATGTGCATCGTCCTGTGTGAAGCAACGTACACGCATCAGTCCATGTAACTGACCGGATTTTTCATGACGATGTACTAAACCAAGCTCACCGACACGAAGTGGAAGGTCTTTGTATGAACGTGGCTCTGCTTTATACACAAGCATTCCACCTGGACAGTTCATTGGTTTAATAGCATAGTCTTCTCCGTCGATCTGTGTTGTGTACATGTTCTCTTTATAGTGATCCCAGTGTCCGGATGTCTCCCAAAGATGTCTGCTTAAGATAATTGGGGTAGATACTTCTACATAACCTGCTTTTTTGTGAAGTTCTCTCCAGTAATCAAGCAGTGTATTCTTAAGAACCATTCCCTTTGGAAGGAAGAACGGGAATCCCGGTCCTTCTTCACACATCATAAAGAGTCCAAGCTCTTTACCGAGTTTTCTGTGATCACGTTTTTTAGCTTCTTCCAACATTGTAAGATACTCATCAAGCTGTGCTTTCTTAGGATAAGAAATACCATAAATTCTTGTAAGCATCTTGTTCTTTTCATTTCCTCTCCAGTAAGCACCTGCAAGACTTGTAAGCTTGATTGCTTTTACCGGCTTTGTTGTCATCAGATGTGGGCCTGCACATAAATCAACGAACTCACCCTGCTGATAGAAACTGATTTCTGCATCTTCCGGAAGATCCTCGATCAATTCTACTTTGTAAGGCTCATCCTTCTCTTTGAAGTAAGCGATAGCCTCATCTCTTGGCTTCGTAAATCTTGTGATTTCAAGATCTTCTTTAACAATCTTCTTCATCTCTTTCTCGATTTTTTCAAGATCTTCTGCCACAAATGGCGTCTCACGATCCAAATCATAATAAAATCCATTTTCGATGGAAGGTCCAATCGCAAGTTTTGTCTCCGGATAGAGTCTCTTGATTGCCTGAGCCATGATATGAGATGTTGTATGGAAAAATGCTCCTTTTCCCTCCTCATTATCAAATGTCAGGATTTCTACTTCACTGTCAGAATCTACAACTGTACGCAGATCTACCAGTTCTCCATTGACTCTTCCTGATGTTGCAACTCTTGCAAGTCCTTCGCTTAAATCTTTTGCAATGTCGATAACTGACATGCTGTGTTCATACTCTTTTACAGAGCCGTCTTTTAATGTGATCTTCATGCTATTTATCCTCTCTCTTCTTTATTAATGCTTTTTTGTTTTCTTTATGTATCTTTACCCCAGCCTCAAATGCTTCATTGAGTTCCGGGAAAGACTTTCGAAGTACCAGTGGTCTTCCTGTCTTATCTATGAAACAATGCTTGCTTGTTCCACGACAATGAACCATTCCTGTTCTATCGTCCTTAACTTCATATCCAACGGTTAGTTTTATTCCATTATATTCCTTAATGTATGCGTCAATACTGACCGTATCTCCGTAATAGACCATTCTCAGATAATCCGCTTCCACCGAAAGAATCGGACTGATTATCCCCTGTTTCTCCAGATCTGCAAATCCGACGCCCATATAATCTAAAAGGTCGCATCTTGCTTCCTCAAACCAGCGGATATAATTGGAATGATGTACGATTCCCATCTGATCTGTTTCGTAATTCTGTACTTTGTGGATATATTTATTCCATGTTTTTGTCTGTTCACTCATCTTATGCTTCTTAAATATTCCTTATTTTACTCTTGGAAAATCCGGATGCTCTCCTGACCAGCCTGCCGGCTGCATAGAATCGATCCGATACATATCCTCCTTTTCAATCTCAAAATCAAACACTTGATAATTCTGTACCATCCGTTCCTTTGTCGATGCTTTCGGAAGTGGTATGACCTGTCGTTGTATCTCATAGCGAAGACAGATCTGCGCTGCTGATTTGTTATATTTTTCTGCAAGTCCTACTAATAGTGGATGTTCTAGAACTCGTTTTCTTCCAAGCGGTGACCAGGCCTGCACATAAATTCCTTTTTCCTGGCAATAACGAACTGTCGCTTCCTGTGTAAATCCCGGATGGAATTCAATCTGATCTGCCATTGGCATGATCTCACAATTCTGAATCAGGTTTTCCAAATGATGCAAAAGGAAATTGCTGACTCCGATTGCTTTTACTTTACCTGCTTTATATAATTCTTCCAATCCTCTCCACGTCTCAACATCCAGTTCTTTCCAATCTTTATATTCTGGATTTGGAAGCGGCCAGTGGATCAGATACATATCCAGATAATCTGTTCCTAGTTTTTCAAGCGTTTGTGCAAATGCTTTCTTTACTTCTTCATATCCCATCTCCGTCTTCCATGCCTTGGAAGTCAGGAAGAATTCTTCTCTTGGAATCCCCGACTCATGAATCGCTCTTCCAAGCGCTTCTTCTGTATCATAGAAAGATGCTGTATCAAAATACCTGTATCCTGCTTCAATCGCAGTTTTTATAATGCTTTCATTATTTCCTTCTGCTGCCTTGTAGGTGCCATACCCCATGCACGGAATCTTCACACCATTTGCCAGTTCATAACAATCTTTCATTGAATTCATCTTATCACCTGCCTGAATTTTCTAAGTAATACAAAAACAACGAATGTGTCTTGGTGCATCCTGCCGGAGGCTTTTTGCATAATAGAAGATGTAATTTTCATTATACAAAAAGTCCCTCACAGCAAATATGCTGTAAGGGACGAGTTCTCTTCTCGCGGTTCCACCCTGCTTAATCTGATCATAAATAAAATCAGATTCACTTCATTCTTGACGATAACGGAGTCACCGGACTGCTTTACAGCCACTCAGAGGTAGTCTTCAGAAGGTTCTGTGGATAAGAAGCTCTCAGCCTGCGGCTTCTCTCTCTGGTATCACGTTCCCAACTTACTCGTCTCTTCACCGTGTTTTCATATGTCTCATTATAGCATCGAAGATGTGGTTGTCAAGAAGTTCTTACAGATTCTTACCGCAACACTTCTTGTATTTCTTACCGGAGCCACACGGACATGGATCATTTCTTCCAATCTTCTTCTCCTTGCGGATTGTTGTGGATTCTTTCTGCTCTTTGTAAAGCTTCTTCAGCTCTTCCTCAGAATAAATCTCTTTCCACTGTGGAAGTTCATATAACCAGTCAGCTTTTGCTGCAACCATGTTCTTATAAAGCTTCTCTTTATCAAATGCAAGGCTTACAACTGTATCCTCATCCATTGTCTCAATCGGATTTGGTTCTTTTAAGCTCTCATCGATTCCATCTAAGAAACCTACCATAGTCAGAACTTCCTGTCCATACTTCTCAGCAAGTTCTTTTACTGTTCCTTTTACTTCCTCGTCCGGATTAGAAAGAAGCTGTTCATAAATCTCTTTCTCAATCTGGAAATATGTTCCCCAGAATCTCTGCAGAGTTGCTCTGTCAGCGCTCTCGTCATATGCAATATCTTTCCACTGCTCTAATAATGTACGACTCATCTTAATATACTCCTTTGTATCTTTTCATCCTATTCGTCTTATTATATAACATTTTTTCATATTTTCAAAGACCTGTTTGCTTTTTTACTGCCGATTTTATATAATGATGCTAGTTGATCAAATTGAAAGGACTTTCTTATGAAAAAAGTAAAACGTATTCTTGCTCTTGCCGGTGCCATGCTTTTATTCGCACTCTACGCCAGCACACTTATATTTGCATTTATCGACTCGGATGTATCCCTGACTTTCCTCAGGGCTTCCATTGCATGCACGATTATTCTCCCGGTATTGATTTATGCCTATATTCTTGTGTACCGTGTTACTAGAAGAGACACTGACATAAACTCAGAGGACCAGGACGACCAGAATAGTCCGAAGTAAATCCATATTTTCGTTTCTCTTTTTTCTTTTTTCTTTTGTTCAAATACTCCAGCGGCGATATTGGCTGCTGGTAATCTTTCGTTTCCCTGTTATTGTTCTCCATTGCAATACCTCCTACAACACCTGTTAATCAGTCTGTTTATCCCGACTTTACTATTATATGGTGCTATGTCTGCTTTTATGACTGCTTTTGTTCCATACATTTTTGTCTCTGCAACGTTTATGAACTCCCCGCCAGATGATTTTTCATCTGACATCTGTAATATTAACAGGAAAATGTGTACGACCTGTGGAAGGAATCTAAAGAAAACCTTATGAATTTATAAAATAAATGCAATTTCCGATTAGAACAAAGAATGTGCCTCGGCACATTCTTGCGCCTGCGGCGGTCGCTTGCGACACCTACCTTGTACGCCGCAGTGCGCATCCCTAGCGTAGCGTTTTTTATATGTTAGGAAAGAACTTTCCTAACATATAAAAAAGAGATTACCTCCCATTCGAAGTAATCTCTTATTATTTCGTCTTACAGTATAAGATCCATGACTATAACTCTCGGTTCTCAGTCTGCAATCTCTGATTTTCAATCATTATTTACTAAGTGGTGACTCACGATAAATGATGTCCTCACGTCCTGGTCCGTTAGATACCATTGTAATCGGGTATCCAATCTCCTGCTCAACGAACTCGATGTATTTTCTGCAGTTCTCCGGAAGCTCTTCATACTTCTTAATACCACGGATATCACAGTTCCATCCTGGAAGCTTTTTAAGAACTGGTTTTGCTTTCTCAAGATAATGTGTCGGTGGGAAGTCTTTTGTAATCTCTCCATTAATCTCATATCCTACACATACCGGAATCTCTTCCAAGTATCCAAGCACATCAAGAACTGTAAATGCTACATCTGTTGTTCCCTGCATTCTGCATCCATACTTGGAAGCAACACAGTCGAGCCAGCCCATTCTTCTCGGACGTCCGGTTGTAGCACCGAACTCTCCGCCATCTCCACCGCGGCGTCTCAGTTCATCAGCCTCATCTCCAAAAATCTCACTTACGAAAGCTCCTGCTCCAACAGCACTGGAGTATGCTTTACATACAGTTACAATCTTCTGAATCTCATATGGTGGGATTCCAGCTCCGATTGCACCATATCCGGCTAATGTAGAAGATGATGTAACCATCGGATAGATTCCGTGATCTGGGTCTTTCAATGAACCAAGCTGTCCCTCTAACAAGATATTCTTTCCTTCTTTGATTGCATTGTGAAGGAACAATGATGTATCACATACATACGGTGCGATCATCTCTTTGTACTCCTGCAGCTCTTTATATAAATCGTCTGGATTGATCAGCGGTTTGTGATACAGATGCTCAAGAAGAACATTCTTCTGCTCTGCCACACGTACAACTTTCTCTTTTAACAAGTCATCGTCAAATAACTCACTGACCTGAAATCCAATTTTAGCATATTTATCTGAGTAGAACGGAGCAATTCCGGACTTTGTAGATCCGAATGACTTCCCTCCAAGTCTTTCTTCCTCATATGCGTCAAAATTCTTGTGGTAAGACATTACCATCTGTGCTCTGTCAGATACAAGGATCTTCGGCATCGGGACATCTCTTTCCACGATAGAATTAATCTCTTTCATCAATACAGGAATATCAAGTGCTACACCATTACCGATAATACTTGTTGTATGTCCATAGAACACACCGGATGGTAATGTGTGAAGCGCAAATTTTCCATAATTATTAATAATGGTATGCCCTGCGTTGGCACCTCCCTGAAAACGTACGATGATATCCGCTTCCTGAGCGAGCATATCAGTAATCTTACCTTTACCCTCGTCTCCCCAGTTTGCACCTACTACTGCTTTAACCATATCTATTCCTCCTGTGTTATTAACTTAATAAATCACCTTATGCATTATACTATATTTTTCTTCACTTGTACAATGGATTTTCACAAAAACTGACAGAAATCCGCTGTTTTTACATAAGTGGAGCAATCAGGCGCAATACCTGACCGGATATTTTGGTTGCAAGTGTCTGTTTTTTTACTTCCATAAGCGTCACTTTATGGCTTTTTGCAAGTGTCTGCTGAAAGTCCCGTTCCACTTTGTCAACTTCAGAATTATTATAAATAAATACTCCACATTCAAAATGCAGATACAAACTCCGATAATCCAGATTAATACTTCCTACCGTCGCAGTATCATCGTCCGATACGAATACCTTTGCATGCACAAATCCTGGTGTATATTCATAAATCTGTACTCCGCTCTCGATCAGTTCCTTGTAATAAGTTTTTGCAACTGCAAAAGCATACCATTTATCCGGGATATGCGGCATTATAATAATTACTTCGATTCCGCATTTTGCCACACGAGTCAATGTTGTGATCATCTCATTGTCCAATATCAGATACGGCGTCATAATATGCACATATTTCTTTGCATGATTTAAAATATGGAAGTATACTTCCTCGCCCACGTTCTCATCGTCATATGGACTGTCTGCATACGGAATGACATATCCAAGTTCCCGTCTGAGCCCCTTGACCTTCGGCGTCAGATACTTGCGGTAATCTTCTGGTTTTCTGGCCTCAATATTCCACATCTGAAGGAACATCATAGTAAAGCTTTGGACAGCATCGCCTTTTAACATAACTGCGGTATCTTTCCAATGTCCAAAACGGACTTTTCGATTAATGTATTCATCACCGAGATTCACACCTCCCGTATATGCTACTTTGCCGTCAATAACACAGATTTTTCTGTGATCCCGATTATTCTGTGAAGTAGATAAGAACGGTGTGATCTTGTTAGACATCTTACACTGGATTCCATAACTTCTGATGAGTTCCGGATAATCGTAAGGGAGCATCGAAATGGCACACATGCCATCATACATAAACCGGACTTCTACACCTTCTGCCGCTTTTTCCTTTAATATATCCAGGAGCGTCTCCCACATATATCCCTCTTCTACGATAAAATACTCCATAAAAATAAACTTTTTTGCCTTTTTCAATTCCTGGACCATGGAAGCAAATTTATCTTCTCCCAACGGGAAATACTTAACTGCAGTATTACGGTATGTCGGAAATCCTACCTGATGTGACAGAAAATAGGACAAATGTGCATTGGCTGATTTGCTCGCCCAAATTGCCTCTACGATTTCCTGATCCTGCTGCATATACGGGTCTGTCTCTATCCTGAGTTCCGCAAGTCTTGCTTTCAAAAATCTTGTTCCTATCTGAAACTGGACAAACAGATAGAATAAACTTCCCACTACAGGAAACACAAGAACACAAAGTGTCCACGTCATTTTAAACGCTGGATTCCCCTTGGAATTGATGATGTGGATCAGTACCAGAAGACTCACTGCGCGGAATGCTCCATATATGTAAGTTGTATAAGCATTCAGATAATACGGAATCATAATAAAGATTCCAAGCTGAATCAGAATCAGGAGCAACATGATACCAGTTCGGCTGAAAACAATTCGAAAAAGGCCCTTTTTTGCTACTTTTGCTACTTTTGACTTTTTAAAATTCTGTTCACTACTCATGTCTTTCTCCTTCTTCTCGTTCCTCTCAACTGTCGTTTCGTCATTTCTCACAAATACTCTTTCTATATTTTAGCACATTTTCCCATTTGTCTCAACAACCCCGGCTCGACATATTTCTCACATTTTTATTAAATATGTTACGGGAAATTAATATATTTTTTATAGACTCTCCCTTTCAATTTTGTTAAAAAAGTATTACAATATTGCTATTAGTAGAAATTTCATCGTACGAAAGGAGATTTTATTATTATGGCTAAATGGGGAAAGAAATTATTAGGTCTCGCAGCAATTGGAGGAGCTGCAGCAGGTCTTGTTTATTATCTTAAGAGCAAAGAAGAGCTTGATCTTGATGATTTTGATGATGAACTGGACGATGATGATTTTGATTTAGATAATGATCTGAAGCCAGTTGGCGAGCGCGGCTACGTTCCGCTTACACCTAAAAAAGAGGCTGAAGACGCAGACGCTTCTGATAATGAAGAAGCTCCTGACGCTGTTGAGGAAGCTGACAAAGCTGAAGAAGAACATATAGGCGAAGCGATTGCCAAAGAAGCTGAAGAAGCTGATGCAGAATCCAATGAGGCTGCCGAGGAATGTAGCGGTACAGAGACTTCCGAACAGTAAGAAATTTAACAGGGAATTACTAAAAGATTTACTAAAAAACTACTAAAGGAGTTGCCAAAAAGCAGCTCCTTTTCTATACATAAACTGATATTTTATATCAGTTGGGAGATGACTCCCACCTCTATAGGGTGAGAAACAAGCTGGTATCAGTGGTGGGAGTCAATCCCCCAGCTGATATAGCCTCCGGCAGGATTGCAGAGGTGCGCAGTAGAAGTATGTCATGCAATTGCATGACGCGCACCTCGCAGCAAGAATGCCGAGGCATTCTTGAATACGCGCAGCTGCTTCACTACTATCGTAGTCATCCATCTGCACTCTTCTATGTTCCCCAGCACTTACACAGGGTTCTTGCCGCCTCTTTAATCTGTTCTTCGCTTAAATTGGCATATCCAAGAAGAATCGTTGCTTTCTTACTTTTTTCTTCACCCACCCGATAATCTGACATTCCATAGACCCGGATATCTGATTTTTTTGCAAGTTCGATCAGTTCCTGTTCTGAATACCCATCTTCAAACGTCAGAAGCAGATGCACACCTGCATGTTCTCCGGAAATCTTGCATTTTTTCAAAAGAGGCTTTAATTCCTCGATCAGCGTATCATGACGTCCTTTATACATGGCTCTTGTCTTATTCAAATGCCGTTCATAATAGCCCTCTTCAATAAATCGCTGTACGATCATCTGATCGACTTTTGAAACGGTTGAATTCACAAAACTATATTCCCGTTCATAGCGTTTCTGCAGTTTTTCCGGCAACACCATATAGCTCATACGGATTGCCGGTGCAATGGATTTTGAAAATGTACCAAGATAAATAACTTTTCCGTCCCGGTCATATCCCTGCAGTGCCGGAATCGGTTTCCCTTTATAACGGAACTCACTGTCGTAATCGTCTTCGATCACATAACGATCCGGTTCTTCTTTCGCCCATTTCAAAAGTTCCATTCTTCGTCCAATCGGCATAATGATCCCTGTCGGATATTGGTGAGACGGAGTCACGTATGCAATATCTGCCCCACTATCAGATAATTCTGTCACTTTCATTCCATTTTTGTCCATACCGACCGGAACAGTCTTATAGGCAAGTCCCCGGAAGAGACGATATGCCTGTTTGTATGTCGGATTTTCAAATGCAACGACATGTTCTCTTCCAAGTATCATACCAAGAAGCATTAAAATGTAATCACTTCCGGCACCGACGATTACCTGTCCCGGTGTACAATTCACGCCTCTGGCCTGATGCAGATAATTACAGATTGCCTGCCGGAACCCAAGTTCCCCTTTGGATTCACCGGATCTGAACAGCTCTGTTTTATCATCTGTCAGTATATCTTTAGAAAGCTTTCTCCACGCATTGTAGGGAAAGCTTTTTAAATCCACTCCGTTTGGCGTAAAGTCATAACGGTATCGTGGCTTCTGTTCTTTTTTTTCTTCTGTTGGTGTTTTTGCAGGACGGATCTGATATAACTCATCAATCTTTGCTACAAAATATCCTCTGCACGGCTCCGATTCTATATAGCCTTCTGACAGTAACTGTTCATACGCAAGCTCTGCCGTACTGCGGCTGATTTCCAGATGTCTGGCAAGAGCTCTTGTGGAAGGGAGCTTCTCTCCATAAGAAATCCTGCCATTCTGGATATCACTTTTTATATAGTTGTAAATCTGTTCATAGAGGGGAACTTTTGAATCTGTCTTCAGATTCATGGTCAGTTCGTTCATGTTATTCCTCTTTATTTCTTAGGCAGTTTGAAAGAGCTCTTCAGTGACACGATTCTATTGAACACCAGATTCTCCGGTGTAGAATCTTTACTGTCAACGCAGAAGTATCCATTTCTTACGAACTGGAAGCTGTCACATCCCTTTGCCTCTGCAAAGCTATCCTCTACATAGCAGTTCTTGCGGATTTCAAGAGAATGTGGATTCAGGTTCAGAGAACCGTCCTCTTTATTGTATACACCTTTCTCTTCATCTACAAGATTCTCATAGAGACGAATTTCTGCCTGTTTTGCATAAGGTGCTGCTACCCAGTGGATCGTTCCTTTCACTTTACGTCCTGTAAATCCTGTTCCGCATTTTGTCTCTGGATCATAAGTAGCGTGAACAACTGTCACATTTCCATCTTCGTCTGTCTCATAACTTGTACAGGTCACAAAATATGCATTCATAAGACGTACTTCATTGCCTGGGAAGAGACGGAAATATTTCTTCGGAGGCTCGATCATAAAATCGTCACGCTCAATGTAAAGCTCTTTGCAGAATGGAATCTGTCTCTTTCCAAGTTCCGGATTCTCCAGGTTATTATCTGCTTCCAGATATTCCACCTCTCCTTCCGGATAATTGTCGATCACAAGTTTAATTGGATCTAGTACTGCCATCATACGCGGACGTTTCAATTTTAAATCCTCACGAATACAATACTCAAGCATTGCATAGTCTACCGAACTCTGGCTCTTGGATACTCCACACAGCTCGATAAACATTTTCAGAGATTCCGGTGTGAATCCTCTTCTTCTGAGTGCTGCGATGGAAACAAGTCTTGGATCATCCCAGCCATCTACGATGCCGTCCTGAACAAGTTTCTTAATGTATCTCTTACCTGTCACAACATTGGTCAGGTATAATTTTGAAAACTCAATCTGACGCGGTGCCGGATCAAACTCGCACTCTTTTACAACCCAGTCATAGAGCGGTCTGTGATCCTCGAACTCCAGTGTACAGATAGAATGTGTGATATGCTCTACTGCATCCTCAATTGGGTGAGCAAAATCGTACATCGGATAAATGCACCATTTATCCCCTGTGTTGTGATGTGTCATATGTGCCACACGGTAAATGACCGGGTCTCGCATGTTAATGTTCGGAGACGCCATATCGATTTTCGCACGAAGTACCTTTGTTCCATCTTCAAACTCACCATTCTTCATGCGTTCAAAAAGATCTAAGTTTTCTTCAACACTTCTGTCACGATATGGGCTGTCCTTCCCTGGCTCTGTCAGTGTTCCTCTGTACTCGCGAATCTCATCAGCGCTGAGATCACACACATATGCTTTTCCCTTTTTGATCAATTTTACTGCACATTCATACATGGTATCAAAATAGTTAGAAGCAAAATACAGATGGTCTTTATAATCTGCTCCTAACCACTGCACATCTTCTTTGATAGACTCTACAAATTCCATATCCTCTTTCATCGGGTTCGTATCGTCAAATCTTAAATGAAATGTTCCACCGTATTCTTTCGCAAGTCCGGAATTTAAAAGAATGGACTTTGCATGTCCGATATGAAGGTATCCATTCGGCTCTGGCGGGAATCTTGTGCAGACCTCTGTATAAACTCCCTCTGCCAGATCTTTATCGATTTCCTGCTCTATAAAATTCTTAGAAACTGTCTCTTCTGCCATTTCTCTCCTCCTGATTTATCTGAATTATTTTAAATATACGCTAGTGATATCCACGGATTGCTCCATGCTGCATATTCCTGCAATCCTTCGGATATTCGAATATCGAGTGGCTTATGCCCCTCTTCCATTCCTATATCACTCAATATTTTACCCTATGACGGCACAGATTACAAACGTTTTTTGAGCGTTAAAAGTGCCTGTACAATAATTGCACTGTGGTCGACCGCAATCTCACCTGCTTTTTCCACCTGAAAATGTTCCTCGCGCACCAGCTCGCCACGGATCGTCTGTACAACTTCTGCCTCTGTATCCAAGCCTCTGCTTACATTTTTCACGTGAAGTTTATAGTGATATTCCATCTGTTTTTCCGAATCTGACACGGCGCCTCCATAGCATTTCAAATCATTCTCTCTTTCTTCTGTGCTGACTCCTTGTAGATTCACCTCACACCACACAGCATCCGCGGCGTCATCACCTGCCTGTACTTTCACAGCATTTTCCGGAACGACCGCCATATATGCAGTCGTGATCACGCGGGTCCGCGGATCTCTATCATAATCCCCATAAGTTGCAAGCTGTTCCATAACAAGCCCCTTTACACCTGTCTCTTCTTCCAGCTCACGCCTTGCAGTCTCATCTAAATTCTCCCGCATATTGGCAAAACCGCCCGGCAGTGCCCAGTAACCAATACTTGGGTGATTGCTTCTCTTTACAAGAAGAACCTTTAATCCGTCAATAGAATCACAACTTTCCCCTTCATATGCAAATATGACTGCATCTGTCGTATTGCTTGGTGTTTCATATTTTCTCGGATCATACAATTCCAGGAATTCTTCCAGATTCTGTCCCGCCTCATTTTTCTCACCAGTTCCGTAAAACTTGCTAAAATCATTTAAAAAAGCTGTCATGATACATCACTCACTTTCTATACTTCTTTCTTCATTCGATAATACGCCTCTGGCATCCATTTTCCCTTCCATACATAGAGTGCGATCAGTACTGCACCGATCAGCCATGTCACCGGATATGCCGTCATAACATAAGACAGTTTGTGGTCGATTCGAAGTACCGCCCAAATCCAGATAACTCTGCATACACATAAGGATACAAGGAATACAACCATTGTCTGAAATGTCTTTCCTGTTCCCCGGACTGTTCCTGCCATAACATGTAAGAAACCAAGCAGCCAGTAGAACGGACAGAAAAACTTCATAACATAAATTCCATACTGGACTACATCTGGTTTGCCAGAAAACACTCCAATGACCTGCGGCGCAAAGATTAACAATAATATTCCGGAAATAATGGTATATCCAACGCCCATACCTGTTGATACCCACATTCCTTTCTTCACGCGGTCATATTTTCCTGCGCCTACATTCTGACCTGCAAATGTACTGGCCGCCATACTGAAACTCAGCACCGGAAGAATATTGAATCCATCTACTTTTACATAAGCTGCATAGCCTGCCATTACAACTGCACCAAAGCTATTGACGCTGGACTGTACAATAACATTTGAAATGGATATAACAATATTTTGAAATCCTGTTGGCAGACCGATCTTCAAAATCCTTCCAAGCAGATTATCATAAAACCGAATATCACGTAGTCTTACATGATAACTTTCCTGGCTTCTCATTAAAAATCCCAGAATAAAAATACAGGATAAAAGCTGGCTGATATCTGTTGCAAGAGCCGCTCCAATAATTCCCATTTTCAAAATCACAACAAAAAATATATCTAAAAATATATTGGAAACCGCTGCAATAATCAAGTAGATTAATGACCGTCTGGAATTTCCCACTGCATTGAGAATTCCTGCTGACATATTATAAATAACAGAAAAAAATATTCCGCCAAAATACACCTGCAGATACTGTGATGATTGTTCAAATACTTCCTGCGGTGTGTCCATTGCCCGCAAAATCATCGGTGTTGTCACAACCCCTGCCACTGTCAATATCGCTCCTGCTGCCACGGCAATTGCAAGTGTCGTATGTACTGCTTTCCTTACTCCTTCACGATTCCCGGCTCCAAAAAACTGAGAAACAACGACTCCGGCACCTGCGGATGCACCGATACAGAATCCAAGCAGAAGATTGATGATTGCGCCACTGGATCCGACTGCTGCCAATGCCTCACTCCCAATCCAGTTTCCCACAATAATAGAATCTACTGTATTATATAATTGTTGAAATAAATTTCCCAAGATGAGCGGAATGGAGAAGAATAAAATTTCTTTCCAAATTGCCCCTTCTGTCATCACTGTACTTTTCTTACTCATATTTTCTCTCTACGCCTCTCTTCTAACACCCAAAATTCTTCTTTCAGCTATACTCTTCTTTGCCCGGCAGTCATACGATTTTAAAAAGTCAGATAGTAAAAACCCCGTAAACTCACGTTCTTCGCGAGTTTACGAGGTTAATTTAAACAAGCTGCCTAGCGGAATCGAACCGCCGACCTCCGCCTTACCAAGGCGACGCTCTACCGACTGAGCCAAGGCAGCGCGCATATGTTCTATGCAACGTTAATAATATACAATATCCGGCACTTGTTGTCAATGCCTAATCGAGTATTTCTATTTTTCAGCATTCCTGTTTTTCACAACTTCTCTTTTTCCAGAATCTTTTGCGTCTTTGCTTTAATTCTTTGCAAGGCATTATCCACCGTCTTTGGACTTTTGTCTAAAAGCCTTGCTATCGTGCGGTAATCGGTGCCCATAAGATGCAGATAAAGTACACGGTTCTCAAGATCACTTAAGCTCTCTTCCAGTTTACTTTCCAGAAGTTCTGCGTATTCCTGGCTGACTAATAGTTCTTCCGGATTGCTGTTTTTATGTGCTTCCATCGTATTGATCAGAGGTTCTTTCTCCTCCGTCATATCATAAAGTGAAACATAAGAATTTAACGGACTGTGTTTCTTTCTCCTGGAAGCCTCGATTGCGGAGTAAAGCTGTCTGGAAATACACAGTTTTGCGAAGCTGAAAAATGAACTATTCTGATCCGGCTCATAATTCTGCACCGCTTTAAAAAGACCAATCATACCTTCCTGGATCAGATCTTCATTTTCTCCTCCAAGAAGATACATAGCATTCGCTTCTTTTCGCACAAGATTTTTATATTTTTCCATAATATAATCTACGATTCTGTTGTCTCCATCGCGCAGCTTCTGAATCAGTTGTTCATCTGTCATCTTCTCATATCTGTCCATAATTATCCAAGCCTCTGTCTTACAATCTCATATGCAAGAACTCCGGTTGCCACAGATGCATTCAGGGAATCAATATCCCCTTTCATCGGAATGCTTGCAACAAAATCACAGGTTTCTTTTACAAGGCGGCTGACACCTTCTCCTTCATTTCCAATCACAAGACCGATCGGACCTGTCAGATTCAGCTTATACATAGACTCACCACCCATATCCGCACACACGAACCAAAGCCCTTTTTCTTTTAATTCTTTCATCGTCTTAGTCAGATTAGTCACTTTTGCAACCGGTGTATAGTTGATTGCTCCTGCCGATGTCTTTGCCACAGTCGCCGTCAGTCCTACCGCTCTTCGTTTAGGAATAATGACTCCATGCGCACCTGCCAGATTTGCAGTACGGATAATCGCACCCAGGTTGTGTGGGTCTTCAATATCGTCCAGCAAAATAAGAAATGGATCCTCTCCCCGCTCTTTTGCCAGTGCCAGCATATCCTCTACCTGTGCATACTCATAAGCCGCTGTATAAGCAATCACTCCCTGATGTCTTCCTGTCTGTGAAAGCTGTGTCAGACGTTCTTTATCTACAAACTGAACCAAAGTATCATGCTTCTTTGCCTCACGTACAATCGTCCGCACCGGGCCATCCTGGCAGCCGTCCAGAACAAATAATTTGTCCACTGGTTTTCCGGAACGAAATGCTTCTAATACCGCATTGCGTCCCTCAATCATATTTTCATTTCCATGTTTGTCTTTGTGTTCTATCATGAAATTCTCCTTCTTCAAAACTTACTCAAATCCTGCTGCCAGCTATTCTTCTTCCTTTAAAGCGGACCTGTCAGAAACACTGCAAAGCCCGATCTTCACCAAATCCAGCAGTCGTTTCCAGTCCTTTTTCAGATACAGATATCCCATCAACGCTTCAAATCCCGTAGCACGCCTGTAGTCTGTGATGGATTGATTCTTTGCAGGAGACACACTTTTGGCATTCCTTCCGCGTTTGTATATGCCATGCTCTTCTTCTGTTAAATGTTCCTGAATGGTACGCATCATTTTGGACTGGGCAGATGCCTGTACATAAGAGCTGGTCTCCTTATGCATTTTCTGAACCTGTTTATTTCCCTCATTCATTACTAAAGACTTAATTACAAGGTCAAAAATGCAGTCTCCGATATAAGCCAGAGCAAGAGGTGAATATTCTCTGATATCCACCTCTTTCATCTGGAAAATCTCCTGCATATAACTGTCAAACTGCCAATCTACGCTCTTTTCCATTGTACTCCTTCTCTTGTATCTTTCAAAATGATACCTTTTTCTAATAATTCATCACGAATCGCATCTGCTCTTGCAAAGTCCTTTGCTTTTCTTGCAGCCTGACGCTCCTCAATAAGTTTTTCAATGTCCTCTGCCAGAATTTCTTCTTTCTTCTCTACAATAAGACCAAGAACATCTGCAAGCTTCACGATCAAGTCTTTGATCTTTCCAAGATACTCTTTTGTCTTCTCGGCATCTGCATTGGTGTTGCTGTATCTTACAAGCTCAAAAATTGCAGCTACTGCATCTGCTGTATTAAAATCATCATCCATCGCATCTTCAAATGCTTTTACAAACGAATCTGTCTGAGCGAAAAGTTCTGCTTCCTCTGCAGTCATCGGCTCATCCTTTGCATTTTTTATAAGGAAGTTCAGGTTATCTACTGCATTTACAATTCGCTCCAGACTGCTCTTAGCTGCTTCCATAAGCTCAGCACTGAAGTTCAATGGACTTCTATAGTGTGCGCTCAGCATAAAGAAACGAAGCACCTGAAGATCATACTGCTCACTGATCTCACGGACAGTTCTGAAGTTTCCGAGAGACTTACTCATCTTGCGGTTGTCAATATTTAAAAATGCATTGTGCATCCAGTAATTTGCAAATGTCTTTCCATTGGCAGCCTCACTTTGGGCAATCTCATTTTCATGATGTGGGAATACAAGATCTTCTCCACCGGCATGAATATCTATCTGCTCTCCAAGATATTTCTTGGACATCTCAGAACACTCTGTATGCCACCCCGGACGTCCGTCACTCCATGGGGATTTCCAGAATGGTTCTCCTTCCTTTTTCGGTTTCCAGAGAACGAAATCCAATGGATCTTCCTTCTCATCTGCACCAGATACAAGAAGTGAGCGCTCTCCAGAACGAAGATCATCCAGATTCTTGTGGGACAATTTACCGTACTCTTTGAACTGGCGAGTTCTGTAGTAAACAGTACCGTTCTTTTCATAAGCATATCCCTTGTCCATCAGTGTCTGGATCAACTGGATCATACCGTCAATTTCCTGTGTTGCAAGCGGATTTGTTGTTGCAGGCTTTACATTCATGCCAGCCATATCTTTTTTACATTCTTCAATGTAACGCTGTGAAATCTCTTCAGCAGTCACACCTTCTTCATTTGCCTTTGCAATAATCTTATCATCTACATCCGTGAAGTTCGATACATAATTTACATCATATCCTTTATATTCGAAATATCTTCTGACAGTGTCAAATACGATCATCGGTCTTGCATTACCAATGTGAATAAAGTTGTATACAGTAGGTCCACATACATACATGCGGACTTTTCCTTCTTCAAGTGGTATAAATTCTTCTTTTTTCTTGGACATTGTATTATAAATCTTCATTTTTATTGCTCCTTCTCTTCTTTTGCGCACTGGGCATGCGCAACCATTTTTAACTGATTTTCCAGTTCCATAAGCTTTTTATGCATACGCAGGTTATCAACCTGAAGCTCTTTGATGTCATTGCTGATCGGGTCCGGAAGATCTACCTGGTTCATATCCATACGTGGGATTTTTGCACCATCCTGCTTTACAATTCTTCCAGGGACACCAACAACTGTACAATTAGCCGGCACTTCTTTCAACACAACGGATCCTGCTCCGATTTTTGAATTCTCGCCAATTTTAAATGATCCAAGAACCTTTGCTCCTGCGCTGACCATAACATTATCTCCAAGCGTCGGATGACGTTTTCCCTGTTCTTTTCCTGTACCGCCAAGTGTTACCCCCTGATACAAAGTAATGTTATCACCAAGTTCTGCCGTCTCACCAATGATAACGCCACTTCCGTGGTCAATAAAAAGACCTTTTCCAATGGTCGCACCCGGATGGATTTCAATTCCTGTCTTTCTGACTGCTCTTTGAGAAATCCAGCGCGCCATAACATAATGTCCCTTTTTGTATAATTTATGTGCGACTCTGTAATGAAGAATTGCCTTAAAACTAGGGTATAAAAATACTTCCATATTCGATTTGATTGCAGGATCCCGCTCACGAATCACCTGAATTTCTTCCTTGACATAGGATACAACTCCCATTTTAAGTTCCTCCCTTGACATATAATGATCAAATATATAGATGTTGGGGCAAAAGCCCCAACTATGATGCCTACGGATTGTTCCGTGCTTTGCACTCTCACAATCCTCCCAATTATTCGCATATCGTGGGATTGTCATCCCACTTCTAGGCTCATATTGGGGCGGGTCCCAAGATCTTTCATCCACTTATGAGCAAGCTCATGTGGATTTAGACCTTTTGACCCTGGCATCATATATAAAAAAACTTCGTCTCTCATAATAAGAGACGAAGTATATCCGCGGTTCCACTCTTTTAGAGATTCTGTCTTATGATCTTATGCAGACACCAATCTCCACTTTTCATACTTAACGCGTATCCACGTACTGCACTACCAGATTCCGATAAATCCTTCGCCCAGTCAACTCCCGGAGGCACTTCACAGATATTCCTCTTAAGAACGCTTTCAGCCGGTGACGTTCTCTCTCTGTCAGATTCTTATTCTGTTACTCTTTCCGTTCTAGGTCTTTGCCTGTTTAGAATATATAATATGTGAAAAAATACATTTTGTCAATCACAGATTCTACATAATTGCTTTATTAATTGTATCCTGCATCAGACAATAGCTTACAATTCCGAGGCCGAAAATTCCAAGGATCAGATATAAGATTCCTGAACTTCCATTCACGCCCTTGATCTGATCGCATTTTTCACCCATCTTGTACATCCAGTACCATCCATAGATTCCACATGTAATCAATGTGAACAGAAATACAAGTCCGCCTCCTGTCGCCTGTGTATCGCCACAGATCTGATTAACCTCGTCATTCAGCTTGATCATCCAGTAAATTCCATAGAGTCCGCATGTTACAATCGAAAGAATGACTGCAATCGCAATATTTCTCTCCTGGATTCCCGGGAATCTCTGATTCATGCCGCCTGCCGGGCCGCCATATTGATTCTGGTTTCCATAATTATTCTGATTTCCATATGCATTCTGACTATTATTCGTATCTGCACTTGTATACTGAGCCTGTCGTGGTACTTCGTATGTCTGCTGGCTTTGATTCGCATTCACATCAGCTAAAGCCGCTCCGCACTGTTTACAGAACTTTGCTCCGTCCTCACACTGAGCTCCACATTTGTGACAAAATTTCATTTCTCATTCCTCCTAAGTAAATCTATAAATATGCAGGGCAATATTTTTGTAAAATAATGCTTTGCCCGCCAATATTTACGATGACTACATCGTCTTTTTATCATAGCACATTTTCCTGTATTCGTCTATTGCAGAAATATGAAAAAGCATACTTGAATCAAACTGTTTCATTCAGATAAATCCTGGAAAGTGGAATAATCTTTTCAAGCTCCGATGCCATTCGTCCTGACATGGAAACTCCTTCTTCTTTACTGATTTCTTCTACCGTTTTTGCACCAAAGACAAGTTCTCCCAATGCACTGACCGGCAAAATACCTTCACTGGTTTCTGGCTTTCCATCCATAAGCATCAGTCCTGAAAACTCCGTTCCTGTCATTGTAACGTAACGGTTATTCTCCGGAATCAGTGGGTCTGTAATCTGAAAGCTGACTGCCATGAGACTTTTTAACTTCAACGACATCAACATTCTTCTGACATCTACGATCCGAATCATAATCTTCGGTTTTGCTTCCTTTTTTTCCACTTCTTCCGTCTCTTTAGATTCTTCATAATATGGTCTTACATCAACAATCTGTCCATCTTTTCTGTAGATGATAAGCTTTCCATCTTCACATGACAGCTCTTTCAGTAACCGTTCATAATAATTCTTATCACGCTTAGCGTAAACCTGGTATTTCCTCGCCAGTTCTTTCTGTGCCCAAGCTGAAATTTCATCACAATCTTTGTCTTCAGCCGCCTGTACAGTAATACTTTCCGCCAGTTTCTCCTCCGGAGCATAATATTCAATATTCTGTTCATACATCGTCCGGAAATCATGTGGCAGATAAATAGCCTCCGCTGCCGGCATCAGATAAGTAAATGTTACACCGGCCTGGTACATATCCAAAAGAGCCTCTCTTAAAAGTCCGGCCATATACCTTCTGCCACGGTATTCCTTTCTCGTTGCAACTGCCACAATGTAATAAGATTCCTTTTCAATTCCATTGACCATCAGTGTATATGGATTTAAATGCAGCATAGCCTGAATATCATCGTTTTCCCGAACAACATAAATTATATTGTCCTTCGTCTTCTCCTGATAATAATAATCTACAAAGCTTTTCTCGTCTTCCGAAAACACTTCTTCATAAAGCTTTCTCGTATCTAAATGCTGTGAAACTTCCAGCTTTTCAATTTTCATATGTCCTTTCCTCCAGCCACACTGTACATTTTACTTTATAATTCCAGATTATATAGATGTTGGGCTCAAAAGCACACAACTATGATACCTACGGATTCTGGCATCCACTACAGCCCGTACATCCGCCACAACTGCCTGCACAACCAGAACTTACATCCGCCGGACCGACACCGTAACTGTAATTCACAATCGTCTCAAGTGACGCAATTGCCTGTGCCGAAATACCTTCTCCGCTTCCGGTAAATCCAAGTCCTTCCTCTGTAGTTGCCTTAATATTCACCTGACTTACTTCAATTGCAAGGGCATCTGCAACATTTTTTTTCATCTGCTCAATATAAGGTGCCATCTTCGGACGCTGTGCAATGATTGTCGCATCAATATTTCCAACCACATACAGCTCATCATCAATCAGCTCCCGTACATACTCCAGAAGCTTTATACTGGAAATTCCTTTATATTTTGAGTCTGTATCCGGAAAATGCTTCCCAATATCTCCAAGCGCTGCTGCTCCGAGAAGGGCATCCATAATCGCATGGAGAAGCACATCCGCATCCGAATGTCCCAAAAGACCTTTCTCATACGGTATCTGGACACCTCCGATAATCAGATCTCTTCCTTCTACTAATTTGTGAACATCGTATCCCAAACCAACTCGCATTTTAATTCCTCCACAAAACTTTTTTTCATTCTCCATTGTCAATGTCTTTTTTTATTATACATGAGAGAATATTCAGAGTCAATGAACGGCCACTATAGCTAGAGTTTTTTTGCACAATAGGAAATGCAATTTCTTATACAAAAAAAAGAAATCTGCTTTTGCAAATTCCTTTTCTTATACAAGTAGCGGGAACTGGATTTGAACCAGCGACACCGCGGGTATGAACCGCGTGCTCTAGCCAACTGAGCTATCCCGCCATATATTGAGGTATATATGGGACCAATAGGGCTCGAACCTATGACCCTCTGCTTGTAAGGCAGATGCTCTCCCAGCTGAGCTATGATCCCATATCTTGTGGCTCTCTCGAACCGACTTCGTTAGTATACATCAATATAGTGAGTATTGTCAATAACTTTTTTTATTTTTTTATTATCTTTTTTAATTTTTCCAGATCGTCCATATCAGGATGCGACAATGCACAGTCAAAATTTGCAATCAACATATCAAGATTAGCTGGATGTTCCGGATTTTCTTTCATCTTTACATATCGTTCACGCACAGATTGTGGCATTTTCCCCTGGCACATATACTCTCCAATAACAGCATTGCTTGAATCAATGGATTGTTTGACTTGCCCGAGAATCTTTTCAAAATATACATCACTTCCACCAAACCCAGCCGTTCCAAACAGAAAAATCTTCTTGTTTTTTAGTTTCGCTAATAATTCTAATGTCTTGGTATCCGCGCTCCCTTTGTCAGTCCAAAATCCGATATACAACAAATCGGATGGAGGGATCTTTGAATCATTCTCCCCAAAATAATCACACTTATCTTTTGGCAATATTTCATAGACTGCATCAGCCAGCTTCTTTGTATTACCAGTTGAACTACTGAATACGATTGAATAATTTTCTTGTTCCATAATCTCATCGTCTCCTTCTTTGTTTGATTTTTGCTGTGCTAAACTCTCTCCAGATTATGTTGTAACGCATCAATCAAATCTTTAATAACAATTGGCTTGGATAAAAATCCATCCATACCAAATAGACAGTGTGCATCCTTTTTTTACAACTGGCTACCATTTTACAGGTCCTATAGCTTTGCGTCGCAGACTTTCGTCTGTTTTGCCCAAAATATTATTTTAATTATAGCACTTCTTATTTTCTCATGTCTATATTTTTCTATGGCAAAGTATAAAAAGAAAAAAAGAACTCACAATGTGAATTCTCTTTCCAAGTAGCGGGAACTGGATTTGAACCAGCGACACCGCGGGTATGAACCGCGTGCTCTAGCCAACTGAGCTATCCCGCCATATTTATATTCGCTGCTCTCTTGAACCAGCTTCCTAAGTTTACAATAAGATTCTACTTTCGTCAACAACTTTTTTTCAATTTTTCAATTTTTTCTACATTTGCAAAAATTTCATCTTTTATTTCGTCCCTCGCATCAGTAAATACCTGTGTTCCAATAGATACTCAAAAGAAAAAGCGAGTCTGTGCGTGGAATCCGGTTTTACCTCGTAGATATATTTTCCCGAACTCCTGCACATTCTCGCTGAGTGTATTCACTCCTCTTCCTGATCAGGCGTTTAAAATATTCATGAATTCTTCTCCTGTAATCGTTTCTTTCTCATACAGATACCTTGCCAGATCGTCCAGTTTTTCTCTGTTCTCCATCAATATTCCAGCTGCTTTTTCATGTTCACTTCGAACAACTTCCACAACCTTCTCATCAATCTTTGTCTGCGTCTCTGTCGAACAGGTCAGGGAAGAATCTCCTCCCAGATACTGATTCGTCTGCACTTCCATTGCAACCATATCAAAATCACACGTCATTCCATATCTTGTGATCATAGCCCTTGCAAGCTTGGTTGCCTGTTCAATATCATTGGAAGCTCCCGTCGTGACTGAACCAAACACAATTTCTTCCGCTGCCCTTCCTCCTGTAAGAGTCTCAATTTTATTCAGGATTTCTTCTTTTGTCATCAGATAATGATTGCCTTCCTCGACCTGCATCGTATAGCCAAGAGCCCCCGACGTTCTGGGAACAATGGTAATCTTCTGTACCGGAGCTGAATTAGTCTGTTTTGCAGCCACAAGCGCATGCCCGATTTCATGATATGCCACAATCCGCTTTTCTTTATCTGTCAGGATCGCATTTTTCTTCTGATATCCGGCGATAACAACCTCAATACTCTCCTCCAGATCTTCCTGCGTTACAAATTTACGGTTGTCACGAACTGCACGAAGTGCTGCTTCATTTACAATATTAGCAAGTTCCGCTCCAGAAGCTCCGGAAGCCATACGTGCCACTTTATTATAATCTACATTATCACCAACTTTTATTTTCTTTGCATGAACCTTCAGGATATCTTCTCTTCCTTTCAGATCAGGAAGTTCTACCGGCACACGTCTGTCGAACCGTCCCGGTCTTAAAAGAGCCGGATCCAGGGATTCTGGACGGTTCGTTGCCGCAAGAATGATCACACCCGTGTTGTCTTCGAATCCGTCCATCTCTGTCAGCAACTGATTCAAGGTCTGCTCACGTTCATCATTTCCACCTATCTGTCCATCCCGCTTCTTACCGATTGCATCTATCTCATCAATAAACACAATACATGGTGCTTTTTCTTTTGCCTGTTGAAACAGATCACGCACCTTTGATGCACCCATACCAACGAACATCTCTACAAATTCAGAACCGGACATGGAGAAAAATGGAACATTTGCCTCACCGGCAACTGCTTTTGCAAGCATCGTCTTACCTGTTCCCGGAGGTCCTACAAGAAGAATTCCTTTCGGCATCGATGCTCCGATTTCTTTATATCTGGCCGGGTTATGAAGATATTCTACAATCTCGCTTAAATTCTCTTTCGCCTCATCTTCACCTGCAACATCACGGAAACGGATTCCCTCGGATGATTTCACATAAATCTTCGCACTGCTTTTTCCCATTCCGAAAGACATGGCGTTTTTTCCACCGGCCCGCTTCATCAATTTTCTGGACATGTATTCTCCCAATGCTACAAAAAACAAGATTGGAAGCACCCAGGATAAAATATTAACCAGGATCGGAGATGACTGATCAATTTCTTCTCCGTAAAAAGAAACATCCGCTTCATATAATCGTTTCGTCAGATCCGGATCATTGACCATCGCCGTTTTGTAAATGGTCTTCCCGTCTTTTCCTGTAAATAAGATCGTATTATCCTGTTGCTGCAATTCTACTTTTTTTATCTCCTTTTTCTCGGTCATAGAGATAAATGTTCCATAATCTACATCTTTGATCTGCTTTTCCTTTATGTAAGGCATCGCAATAATGTTAAATAGTATCAGGATAATCAGCACAATCGTATAATAAAACATCAACGGTTTTTTCGGCCGTTTCACCTGTTCCATAATCATTCCTCCATTCTTTCAATATCGAATTCAATTTTCTTTTATATGGTAACAGTTTTTGTCTGATTATTCTAGTTTTATATTATGAAAATTGTATGAATTTCGTAAAATAAAAATATTAAAGTACAATCTTCCGATTATAATTCCTTCGGTTTCGGCCACTTCTGAGTACCGGCTTTTAAGAACTGTGATTTATCTATAAACTTCAGTCTCCTTTTCAAGAACCAGACAGATGCCAGGAAATAAAATGCAACTCCGCCTAGTATATTAATCCAATAACCCAGATACATACCCAGCAGCGTCATACCGATCAACACTGCTGCGATCAATGCAGGTACCGGATGGATTGGTGCAACATATCCACGCTCAATCGTTCCAAGGGGATACATTTTCCGGAACCGGAACATCATGATCACTGTCAGCACATATACCATCAACGCTGAAAATATAGAAAATGTAACAACCTGATCCAACATTCCTGTAAATGCAAATGCCATAGATATCGGCAGTAAAAATACAGTTGCCCGGTACGGTGTCTTATATTTCGGATGTGTCTTTGCAAATATCGGCGGAATCAGCCCATCTCTTGACATTGCGAACCAAGCTCTGCTTGCATCGTTAATGCAGCCATTTGCTGAAGCCAGACACGCCATGATCGTGCCAACAAACAATGCAATGATAACATATAATTTTCCAGTTGCCAGTGCCGCGTCGTACAACGGATATGCAGACTCACCAAGCTTTTCTGCCGGGACAAGACCTGAGCACACAAACCATGTTGTAGTAGCACCAATCAGCAGCACAGACAAACCTATCATAGTTCCCAGTGGCAAAGCTCTGCTGGTAGACCTGCATTCTTCTGCCGCCAGTGCTCCTCCTTCGATTCCCAGGAAAAACCAGACTGCAAACTGCATGGCTGCAATAATTCCAAGATAACCATATGGAAGTCCATCTGTCATTTTTTTCAAATTAATCAAAGTCATCTGTGGATCATAAAAGCTTGTTGAAAATAATAAAATAAATATCGTCACAAATGCAACTGCCGTAATCACAAAATTCAGGGTCAAGGTTGCATAGACACCTCGGTAATTCATATATGTCAGCACAAGCAGACTTAATATGATAAATGGCAGCGCTTTCACATTCGGGTTCAATGATTCAAGTATCTGTCCGACGACCAGAACATCGGCCGCTTCCAGCATTGCATATTCCAGCACAAGCATCAGCCCTACGTTAAATGCAGCTAAAGGTCCAAGCATATATTTCGCCATTGTATACTGTCCGCCTGCCTCCGGCATGACAGAACCCATCTCCGTATTCATCATCACGATCATGACATAAAGCATGGCTACCGTCCAAAGTGCAATAACAGAACCAATCGATCCTCCTTTTGCGACCGTAAAATTCCATCCCATGAACTCTCCAACAAGTACAATTCCTACTCCAAGAGCCCAGATATGCATTGGTCCAAGAACTTTCGAAAGTCCCTGACTCTTTTCATTTGTCTTTTCTTTCTCCATAAGTATGCCTCTTAGTCTTTCTTTTCAAGCTTTTTCTCTTCTCTGTTCCTTTTTTCCACTTTTATCAGATCACTCAAGATCAAATAAAGAAATACTGCACATAATACCCATGCTGCAATATTTATAATTGTCCATATGCTCATACCTGTTCCTGCTCCTTTTCGCTATATTCCAGTTCAATAATTTCCTTTAAATCTTTTTTGCTTCTTTTCACAAGAAATGTTACATATGCTGCCAGCGCAACTACAACCGGCACCAGTGTAGATACCTTGATCACATATGCTTTTCCTGCCTCCTTGACACCTGCAAGATTTTGAAAAAGCATCGTCACAAGCAAAACCACAAAGCATAGGATCATTACGAAAAACACATCTATCACTTGCATTATTTTTTCATTTTTCGTCTCTTTTTTATTTTCCATCTTCTGTCACTCCTACTACGCATCTTTCTTCTGCAATTTCAAATTTTCAAGATCCTCTTTATAAATCACATCTTTGTTTCTTTTTAAGTGTCTGTAAACTGCAAAAAGTCCGAGGGACAATGCACTTCCAGTCACCAACGCAATACAAATCATAATTGTTCTTGTAGTAGAATCTCCCGCTACCTGTAAAGCCTGTCGTAATATCGTACTTAAAATACACCACATAAATATTGCAAACCCTGCCAGAAGAATGCAATCCCTGTGGTAGACTTTCTGGATTTCCGCCTCAGACACTTCCATTTTTGAGCCCATTTTTTTCATCCTTTCTGTATAAAATTTTCCGCACGCTTTTTAATGTTATCGTGATAACATTAGTTGTTTATATTATACTCTTTTATGTATAAAATTCAATTATTTTTTTAATAAGTGGAAAATCTTTTGAACATAAAATACTGATTCTGCCGGAGATTTTTTGCATAACAGGAAATAAGATTCCTGTTATGCAAAAAAAGAAAGCCCCGTAAATCCGGGACTTTCCAAATATTTTAGTACTTTTTATACAATTCCCTGAGCTGTCATAGCATCTACAACTTTCTCAAATCCTGCAATGTTAGCTCCTGCTACGTAGTTACCTTCCATATCGTAACGTTTTGCAGCATCTACCATGTTGTGGCAGATATTTACCATGATGTTCTTCAGTTTTGCATCAACCTCCTCGAATGTCCAGCTAAGTCTCTCACTGTTCTGTGACATCTCAAGAGCAGATGTAGCAACACCACCGGCATTCGCTGCTTTTCCAGGTGCAAAGATTACACCGTTCTCCTGCAGATACTCAGTTGCCTCGTATGTAGTAGGCATGTTAGCACCCTCGCATACAGCTACACAACCGTTTGCTACTAACTGTTTTGCATCCTCTAAGTGAAGCTCGTTCTGTGTTGCACATGGAAGAGCCAGATCTACCTTTACAGACCATACGCCACGTCCCTCATGATACTCTGAGTTCGGACGATAGTTCTTGTACTCTGTCAGTCTTGCGCGTTTTACTTCTTTAATTTCTTTCAGAGCTGCAACATCAATTCCTTCTGGATCATATACCCAGCCTGTAGAATCGCTGACTGTAACAACCTTAGCTCCAAGCTCCTGAGCCTTCTCTGTTGCGTAGATTGCAACATTACCGGAACCGGATACTGCAACTGTCATACCCTTGATATCTTTTCCGTTGAGTTTCAGAAGTTCCTCTGTCAGATACAGAAGTCCATAACCTGTGGCTTCTGTTCTTGCTAAAGATCCACCGTAACTTAATCCTTTACCTGTAAGTACACCTTCGTATACTCCGCGGATTCTCTTGTACTGACCAAACATATATCCAATCTCTCTTGCGCCTGTTCCGATATCTCCGGCCGGAACGTCAGTGTCAGCACCGATATATTTGCAAAGTTCTGTCATAAAGCTCTGGCAGAATGCCATAACTTCTCTGTCGGATTTTCCCTTAGGGTCGAAATCAGAACCACCTTTTCCTCCTCCGATTGGAAGACCTGTCAGTGAGTTCTTGAATACCTGCTCAAATCCAAGGAATTTGATGATTCCAAGGTTTACGGAAGGATGAAGGCGTAAGCCTCCTTTGTATGGTCCGATTGAACTGTTGAACTGTACACGGTAACCTGTATTTACCTGAACCTGTCCATTATCGTCTACCCATGGAACACGGAATTTGATCTGTCTCTCAGGCTCAACCAGTCTCTCAAGCAAAGCGTCTTTTCTGAATTTCTCCTCGTTTGCTTCGATTACCACTCTCAATGATTCCAATACTTCTTTTACTGCCTGGTGGAATTCTGGCTCAGCAGGGTTCTTTGCCACTACTTTTTCCAGTACTTCATCAACATATGACATACCTTTGTACCTCCTGAAAAAATGTTATTATGAAATTTAAAGCGCCATATTTCTTGATTTATTTGCATTCATCATTCAAAAAAGAAGGACGGCAAAACCGTTCTTCTCCTTCGACGCTTTTGTCCTTTAATATTGTAAAGTATTTTACTTTATAACACAAGATTTTTTTTGCAAAAAAATGTTATTTTTATATTTTGTGCAATTTTAATTTTCATTTCCTGCATAATTTTGTATTTTTGCCGAAATACAGAACAAGCGCCTGCAAAATTTGCAAGCGCCTGATTATTTTTATTTAAAATATTTCACTCCAGACTCAAAGATCTTCAGATCCTGTTCTCCGTAAATGTTCATTGCAACGGAACGTCCACGTCTTTCTGAATGGGCCATTTTACCAAATACTCTTCCATCCGGGCTGGTGATACCTTCGATTGCAAGATAGGAACCATTAATGTTCCATGTCTCATCCATAGATACATTTCCCTGTGGGTCGCAGTACTGAGTTGCAACCTGTCCATTTGCGATCAGCTTGTCAAGCCACTCTTTACTTGCAACAAAACGTCCCTCTCCGTGAGATGCCGGGTTTGTGTAAACTCCGCCAAGCTTTGCTCCGGAAAGCCATGGAGACTTGTTGCTGACTACTTTCGTGTACACCATCTTAGAAATGTGGCGTCCAATTGTATTGTAAGTCAGTGTCGGAGAATCCTCTGTCTGTCCTGTAATTGTTCCAT
Organism: Dorea formicigenerans; assembly: GCF_025150245.1. Taxonomy (NCBI): domain Bacteria; kingdom Bacillati; phylum Bacillota; class Clostridia; order Lachnospirales; family Lachnospiraceae; genus Dorea; species Dorea formicigenerans. The sequence continues at coordinate 1,346,456 of NZ_CP102279.1, read as the reverse complement.
TTGGAACAAGTCCCAGTTTTACAAGAGCCTGGAATCCATTACAGATACCAAGTACCAGTCCGTCACGCTCCCCAAGAAGTTTCTCAACCGCCTCTTTCATCTTCGCATTCTGGAATGCAGTTGCAAAGAATTTTGCAGAACCATCCGGTTCATCACCAGCGCTGAATCCACCTGGGAACATGATCATCTGAGACTGCGCGATTGCTTTTTCAAATACATCGACAGAATCTACAATATCAGAAGCACTCATATTGCGGAATACTTTTACGATTGTTTTTGCTCCTGCTCTCTCAAAAGCTCTCTTACTGTCATACTCACAGTTTGTTCCAGGGAATACCGGAATAAATACAGTCGGCTGAGCGATCTTGTGTTCGCAGATATGTACTTCTTTTGTATCAAAAAGACCTGTGTCAATCTTCTCGTCCTGTCCCTCTGCTTTGGAATTTGTAGCAAATACGCTCTCCAGTGTACTCTCCCATGCTTTTTGAGCATCTGCAAGGGCAATCTTTGTATCTTTGTATTCAAAATTCTGCTCTTCTGTCACTTCACCGATGACTGTGTAATCAATCGTCAGTCCATCCAGCTTGTCAGCCGGAACTTCAGCAATCAGATCTCCAAATGCAGGTGCGAACAAGTCTTTTGCCTCTACGCTCGCATCTAATGTTACACCCATGCGATTACCAAATGCCATCTTGCTGACAGCCGGAACGATTCCGTGTCTGTCAAGTGCATAAGCTGCCACAATCTTGCCGTCATGGATATCAGCAGTAAATTTACCATACTGGTCCATAACTTTTTCATAAGCCGGAACATCATACTCGTCTGTCGGGATCTGAAGCCATACAAGCTTATCTCCTGCTTTCTTAAGCTCCGGTGTAATAATATCTTTTTCTGTTGCCACATCCACTGCAAAAGAAACCAGTGTCGGTGGTACATCAATATGCTCAAATGTTCCGGACATACTGTCTTTTCCACCGATAGAAGGAAGACCAAATCCAAGCTGTGCACTGTAAGCACCAAGAAGTGCTGCGAATGGCTGGCTCCATCTATGTGGATCCTCTGTCATACGGCGGAAGTACTCCTGGAATGTGAAACGGATCTTACTGTAATCTCCTCCTGCTGCCACAATTTTTGCTACAGACTCTGTCACTGCGTAAATAGCTCCGTGGTACGGACTCCATGTTGACAGATACGGGTCGAATCCGAAACTCATCATTGTAACCGTATCGCAGTCTCCTGTCAGTACAGGAAGCTTTGCAACCATAGCCTGTGTCTCTGTCATCTGATACTGTCCGCCATGCGGCATAAATACAGAAGATGCTCCAATGGAACCGTCAAACATTTCCACAAGACCTTTCTGTGAGCACACATTCAGATCTTTTAATGTCTCCATCCACTTTTCTTTGACATCTGTCACTTCTTCTCTTACGAGGATACTGTCTTTGCGGCTTGGAATATCTACAGCTACTTTTGTCTCCTGATGAGCACCGTTAGTATCTAAAAATGCTCTGGATAAGTCTACGATCTTCTTACCTCTCCAGGATAATACAAGTCTTGGCTCCTCTGTTACGACAGCTACCTTTGTTGCCTCTAAGTTCTCTTCTGCTGCATATCCCATAAATTCATCTACATCCTTCGGGTCTACAACAACAGCCATACGCTCCTGAGACTCAGAAATTGCAATTTCTGTTCCATCAAGTCCTGCGTATTTCTTCGGTACTTTGTCCAGATCTACCTGAAGTCCGTCAGCAAGTTCTCCGATTGCAACAGAAACTCCTCCGGCGCCAAAGTCGTTACATTTCTTAATTAATTTGCTGACTTCCTCTCTGCGGAACAGTCTCTGGATCTTACGCTCTGTCGGCGGATTACCTTTCTGTACCTCTGCTCCACAAGTCTCGATAGACTCCTCTGTATGTACTTTAGAAGATCCGGTTGCTCCACCGCAGCCGTCACGTCCGGTACGTCCACCGAGCAGGATAATGATATCACCAGGATCTGAAGTCTCACGGATTACTGCACGTCTTGGTGCTGCTCCGAGAACTGCTCCGATTTCCATACGTTTTGCCACATAATTCGGGTGATAGATCTCCTTAACTGCACCAGTTGCAAGTCCGATCTGGTTACCATAAGAACTATATCCATGAGCTGCCTCCCGAACCAGTTTCTTCTGAGGAAGCTTTCCTTTCATTGTATCTTTGATAGACACAGTCGGATCTGCTGCTCCGGTCACACGCATTGCCTGGTATACATAAGTACGTCCTGATAATGGATCTCGGATTGCTCCGCCAAGACATGTAGCAGCTCCACCAAAAGGCTCAATCTCTGTCGGGTGGTTGTGTGTTTCATTTTTAAAGTTCACAAGCCACTCTTCTTCCACGCCATCTACCTTGATCGGTACAACGATACTGCAGGCATTGATCTCATCTGACTCTTCCTGATCCTGAAGCTTGCCTTCTTTTTTCAGCTTTCTCATAGCCATCAATGCAAGATCCATCAGACATACAAATTTGTCCTCACGCCCTTTAAAAATCTCGCTGTGATCGCGAAGGTACTGCTTGTAAGTATCTTCCATCGGTTTTCGATAATCTCCGTCTCCAAAGGAAACTTCTGTAAGTTCTGTTGAAAATGTTGTATGACGGCAATGGTCTGACCAGTAAGTATCCAGTACGCGGATCTCTGTCATGGAAGGATCGCGGTGCTCTTCCCCTTTGAAATGATTCTGGATATGCTGGAAGTCACGGAATGTCATTGCAAGTCCAAGAGAATCATATAATTTCTTAAGCTCTTCCTCTTCCATATCCTTAAACCCGTCAAATACAATAACATCAGCAGGCTCGTCAAATTTTGTCACTAGTGTCTCCGGCTTCTCCTCTGCTGCTTCTCTTGAGTCTACCGGGTTGATGCAGTGTTCCTTAATCTTCTGAAGTTCTTCTTCTGTAATAGCTCCATTCTTACCATGAATAATATAAGTCGTTGCAGTACGGATGACCGGCTGCTCGTCCTCTTTTACGAACTGGATACACTGAACAGCAGAATCTGCTCTCTGATCGAACTGACCCGGAAGAAATTCTACGGAAAACAGACTGTCTCCGGAACCAACAGGAGCCTCCTCTTTCCAAAGGACATCTACCGGTGGTTCAGCAAAGATACCATTGCATGCTCTTTCAAATGTCTCATCTGATACGTTCTCCACATCATAACGATTCAAGATACGCACATACTCTACGTCTTTGATTCCAAGATAATTGCGAATCTCATGTGCAAGTGCCTTCTGCTGGACATCATAGCTGCCCTTTTTCTCAACATACACTCTTCTTACATTACTCATTCGTCTTCCTCCATTGTGTTTATATTTTTATTTGGTAATAGTTCTGTTACTTTAAATCTTCATTATTTATTTCATTGTAACATACCCACCATTATTATTAAAATTAATATATTTAAATCCTTTTATAAGTTTTACTAATTTCTTTCTTTTTTCCATTTCCAGTTGTACACGACCGCTGCAACTCCCGGCACGGCAAGTAATACGATAAATATCACTCCGACCCGGATTACCATGTCTGAGAAAAATCCTTCCGGCAGCATGCGGATCATATAATCTGTCTCCGGGTCAAAGATCCAGAGATTATTTGTAAAAAACAATTTATGAAACAGCGTAAAACAGCTTGTAAAATCAATGCTCATGGCAACTCCCAGAATTACCGCCAAAATAAGATAAACAAACAGCGCCTGCAAATATCCTAGCGGAACCAGTCTTCGGAAATCTGCTTTTTTTGCCCTAAGAACAATCATTAAAATAGTTGCAAGAATCACCGCATAATTCCGAAGCTTCAAACCTCCCAGAAACAAATTCCTCACATCTGCCAGGTGAAGCCTGTCCTGTTCATTGAAGAAATCCTGATGCTCACCGTCCACATCTGTGACAATTGACAGCTTTTCTTCCTTTCCAATCAGATAAGCCATCATATGTTCTGTCACTGCCATCACATTGTCAATCTTCATATTCAGATTGTCCGTGACCCGGTACTTTTCATATTCCTTTTTATAAAATCCGTAATGGCTGTCTCCATAAACTGCAAGCTGAAATCCAGTGATCAGCAATGCAAAGATTACCAGGAGCATCGTAAATGTAATGGTAACTCTGTACCAGATCTTCATGTTATCTTCCTTTTCTTTCCTAAACTACCTGCGCATTTTTTGCGGTCCAGGTTTTTATCTCTAGTATTATACCAAGATATCTCATATCTGTATAGAAAAATCACTTCAAAACAAATTCTGCCATTGCATTTTGCATTAATTTACCTTATAATCAAATTAGTATTTATTAGGGAGTCTTATTATGGATATTAATTACGAATTATATAAAGTGTTTTACCACGTAGCAACTACACTAAGTTTTTCGGAAGCTGCGAATAAATTATTTATCTCTCAGTCAGCCGTAAGCCAGTCTATCAAAGCGTTGGAAAAAAAATTAAATCAAAAGCTTTTTATCAGGAGTACCAAAAAGGTACGCCTGACACCGGAAGGCGAATTGCTTCTTCGTCATGTGGAACCAGCTATGAATCTGATTCACCGTGGGGAAATCCAGCTTTTAGAAGCTTCTGAAGGTGTAGGACAACTTCGCATCGGTGCCAGTGACACTATCTGCCGTTATTTTCTTGTTCCTTACCTGGAGCGTTTCCATAAGGAATTTCCGGGAGCTCACATCAAAGTAACGAATGCAACTTCTATCCACTGTGTAGAACTATTAGAAAATGGACAGGTTGACCTGATTGTTGTCAATTCTCCAAATCCATATCTTGGAAACTGTGAAACAAAACATATCCGCTCTTTCCAGGACGTGTTTGTTGCAAATCATTCTTTTGATAAACTTGTTGGAAGATGCTTAAGCTATAAAGAACTTTTAGAACATCCGATTCTGATGCTGGATAAAAAAAGTACAACCAGCGAATTCCTGCATAATCTCTTTTTACAGCACCAGTTAGATCTCGTGCCGGAAATTGAGCTGAGCAGTAATGATCTTCTCATTGACCTTGCAAAAATCGGGCTCGGCATTGCATGTATACCCGATTACTGTATTACCGGAAAAGATCTGGAAAAATTATTTATTGTTGAGACAAAAGAAAAACTGCCGGTGAGAGAACTGGTCATTGCTTACAATGACCGCGTTCCCATCACCAAGGCAGCTACAGAATTTCTGAAATATTTTTAGCAGTTCCTTTTAAGGATCCCTGCACCATCTGAGGTTTTCCACCGCCACGGCCCTGGAAAGCCTCATTTAATTTTTTGCTGATCACTCTTACATCTTCAGAATGGCTTCCGATAACATAACGATATCCTTCTTCATCATTTCCTGCAAAAATTGCACAAATCTTTGCACCTCTCTCTAATAGAATGTTCATTAGTTCTCTCGGTTCATTTCCACTAAGTTCACTGTCAAATACCTTTACCAGTTCCGGAGTAACGTCAATCTCCTTTGCCTGATAAGCCAGTAATTTTTGTTTGAGAGCAGATACCTGATTTTTCAAGTCAAGCTGCTCTTCTTTTAATTTTTCTACAGCTTCGGCAACTTCTGTATCCTTTGCACAGAGCAGTGCGGAAATCTTCTTCACGCTCTCCTCTTTCTGCTGATGATCTGTAAGTGCACGGCTTCCACTTAACATAGTGATGCGTTCGCCGCCTTTGTATGACACCATATCCACCAGTTTGATATTTCCAATCTCCCCAGTTCTATCTACGTGTGGTGCACAGCATGCACAGATATCCACGCCCGGAATATTCACAATACGAACCTGTCCTTCAATTTCAATCTTACTTCTGTAAGTCAGATCTTTCAACTCTTCCTTTGTCGGGTAAAGAATCTCTATATTCAAATTCTTGTAAACGATGCGATTCGCCTCTTCTTCGATTTCTTTCAACTGCTCCTTTGTAATCGGTCCGTCAAAATCCATCGTACAGTAATCAGCTCCAAGATGGAATCCTACATTGTTGTATCCGAATCTTCCATGTACAATTCCTGAAATGATATGCTCGCCGCTATGTTGCTGCATACTTTCGAATCTCTTTTCCCAGTCAATTTCGCCTTTCACGATCTCGCCCGGTGTCAGTGCTCCATCTGTGTAATGATAGATAATTCCATCCTTCTCCTGCGCGTCCAGCACATGAACCCCTCCAAGAATTCCTGTATCTGCATACTGTCCGCCGCCTTCCGGGAAAAATACTGTCTTATCCAAAACTACTTTGTATCCTTCTCCTTCCGGCTCACATGAAATTACCTGTGCCTCAAAATCTTTTCTATGACTACTTTCGTAGTACAACTTGTCTGTCATGTTACCTATAAATCCTTCCTGTAATATATACTACTCTTCATGATACCTTCAGATTGCTCCGTGCTATGCACTCCCACAATCCGACCACACTATTCGACCTTGTTATCATTACATTCTCTCTGGTGCTTCGAATCCAAGAACATCAATGCAGGACTCCAATACTTTCTTTGTCAGTATAAGCAGTGCAATGTATCCCTGTTTCTTTGCTTCATTTTCCTCTGCCAGAATTTTGGTTTCATGATAAAAATGATTGAATGCATTTGCAAGATCATAAATATACGCACAGATTTTATGTGGTGCAAGTTCTTCGTAAGCATTTTCCATCATCTCGTTATATTTTACCAGCGCAAGCATCAATGCTTTCTCGCTCTCGCCGGACTGCTGATTTACCTTAAGTCCTGTGACAGCTTTTCCTTCTTCCTGGTATTTGTTCAGGATAGATTTGATACGCACGATGGTGTACAGAATATACGGTCCTGTGTTTCCCTCAAAGGAAGTAAATCTGTCTACATCGAAGACATAATCTTTGGAAGCCTGATTGGACAGATCCCCGTACTTGATTGCAGCCATACCTACCGTTTTCGCAGTGTTCTTCGCTTCCTCTTCCTCTACAGTACGGTTGTCTGTGATCTTCTTGTACATTTCCTCCTGAATCTCAGCGATCAGATTCTCCAGACGCATAACACCACCTTCTCTTGTCTTAAATGGTTTGCCGTCTTTTCCATTCATGGTACCGAAACCTAAGAATTTCAGTTCTGTCTCAGAAGGAACGATTCCTGTCTTCTTTGCTGCACGGAATACCTGTACAAAATGTAACTCCTGACGCTTATCTACAACATAAATGACTTTGTCCGGATGGTAATCTTCCACTCGTTGAACCAGCGTTGCAAGGTCTGTCGTTCCGTAGAGAGATGCTCCGTCTGACTTTTGGATCATGCATGGTGGAATTTCCTTTGTGTCTGACTCTTCCTGTACATCAATCACAAGAGCTCCGTCATCGACATGTGCAAATCCTTCTTTTTTCAGCCGCTCAATCATATCCGGAATGTAAGCCTGTGCATCAGACTCACCTTTCCACAGATCAAAGTCCACATTCAGATTCGCATAGTTCTTCTTCAAATCATTTACAGATACATGCATAATGTGGTTCCAGATTGCTGTATAACCTTTATGTCCGTTTTGGAGTAAATATGTGGCATGCAGCGCACGCTCTCTGTACTCCTCATCCTCTTTTGCTTTTCCACTTGCTGTCGGATAGATCTCCTCCAACTCAGATATGGTAAATGGAGCCTCTGCCGGATATTCTCCTTTAAAATTCTCATCAAAATATGGAAGTTCTGGTTTTCTTTCCTTTAATTCCGTAATAATCAGTCCCATCTGATATCCCCAGTCTCCCAAATGGATATCTCCAAGAACATTATGTCCCATTTTTCTTGAAATTCGTTTTACGCTCTCACCAATAATTGCAGAACGAAGATGTCCTACATGAAGCGGTTTTGCCACGTTCGGTCCGCCGTAGTCGATCACGATCATCTTAGGATTGTCAGTCTTATTCAGTCCGAGGTCTTCATCCGTCTCCATCTCATCCAGATAATCTGCTACAAATCTTTCGTCTAATTTCAGATTGATAAATCCCGGATTTACTGCCTGAACATCGCAGAAGCAACCACTTCCTTCTAATTTTGCCACAACATCCTGCGCAATCATGATCGGTGCTTTATGATAAGCTTTTGCTCCTGCCATAGCACCATTACACTGATACTCGCAAAGATCCGGGCGGTTCGACAATGTTACTTTTGCATAATTCCTGTCATATCCTGCTGCTTCGAAAGCTGCTGCCAGTTCTTCCGCTATAAAATCTGATATTCTCTTCATGCTCTCTACCTCTTATTTATCGTAATTTTTCATTTACAAAATATGTCACATTGTATTTTAGCACAAGAAAATAAAGCCAACAACCTTAATTCTTTTCACACACAAGATTTTCAACGCTTTTTTAGAAAGTCTGGTTGCTATTCCAGCAAATCCATGCTATTATAATAGTAATAATTACTGTTATTATGCAATTTAATAGATGGGAGGTTACCTATGAACAAAAAAGTACTTCGAAATTTATCTTATGGTGTATATGCCGTTTCGGCACTTGGGGAGAATCGTATGTCCGGCTGCATTGCCAACAGTATTATGCAGATTACTTCTTCTCCTGCAACTTTAGCTGTCAGTATGAATCATGATAATTATACGCATGAATGCATTGAAAAAAGTGGAATGTTCGCAGTTTCCATACTTTCTGAAAAGACTGACCCCAATATCATCAGCCAGCTTGGATTTCAGTCTTCCAGAGATGTGGACAAATTTATGAATGTTCCTTTTATTACAAAGCATAATATTGCCGTTGTCGATGATGCATGCGGTTATCTTGTCTGTAAGGTCATCGATAAAATGGAAACAAATACCCACACAGTCTTTCTTGGGGAAATCATTGACTGTGATATGTTGAATCAGGAAACACCTATGACCTATGCATACTATCACAATATCATCAAAGGCAAGAGTCCGAAAAATGCACCGACTTACCAGCCGGAAGATCTGGATACGGTAGATTCTGCTTCTTCTGATTCTTCAATCACCTCCAGTAATTCCTCCGGAAATGGCAAATGGGTGTGTAGTATCTGCGGATATGTCTATGATGGTGATATTCCATTTGAAGAACTTCCAGACACATTTGTTTGTCCAATCTGTAAACAGGGCAAGGATAAATTTAAGCAGCGATAACTTGTCTGACAGACACATTTTATATTAAATTAAAGGTTAGGTTACATCTATGAATTTAAAACTTGGATCTCATGTCAGCATGAGCGGAAAAAGCATGCTCCTTGGTTCTGCAAAAGAAGCTGAATCCTATGGAGCAAATACATTTATGTTCTATACCGGAGCACCACAAAACACCAAAAGAAAAGATATTTCTGAACTCAATATTGATGCCGCCTGGAACTATATGAACGAAAAAAATATTTCAGATATCGTCGTTCACGCTCCTTATATTATCAATCTTGGTAATACCGTAAAACCTGAGACATATGAACTGGCCGTGGAATTTCTGGCAAAAGAAATTGACCGCGCGGCCGCCTGCAAAAGCCAGACTCTGATTCTGCATCCTGGTGCCCACGTCGGTGCCGGAGTTGAAACCGGACTTCAACAGGTCATAAAGGGGCTCAATGAAGTCTTGACAAAAGACACACCTCTTCATATTGCACTGGAAACCATGGCGGGAAAAGGATCGGAACTTGGCCGGTCTTTTGAAGAACTTGCAGCAATCTATGACGGCGTAGTCTACAGCGACAAACTGCGTGTCTGTTTTGATACCTGCCACACTCACGACAGTGGTTATGATATCCGTGGTAATTTCGACGGTGTGATCGACGAGTTTGATCATTTGATCGGTAAAGATCAGATTGCGGTCTTTCATATTAACGACAGTAAAAATGTGTGTGGTGCAAAGAAAGACAGGCATGCCAATCTCGGCACCGGAGAGATTGGATTTGATGCCCTCTCCTATATCGTACACCACCCGGATTTTGAACAAATTCCGAAAATCCTTGAAACTCCATATATTCCTTCTCCAACAAAAGAGAAGAAATCTTACGCACCATACAAATATGAGATTGCAATGTTAAGAGCCAGCCAGTTCGATAAGAATTTTCCGGATAATATTATTGCAGAAAATGAACATTAAGTTACTATTACAATCAGTCAGTACTACTTTAAATTTAAACAAATAGATATCTGAGCAGTAAATCTTTAAAGGTTTGCTGCTTTTTTGTTACTCATTTCCAGCAAACTCTACTGACAGATTCTTGTAAAATGCCCACTAATATTTAAATGAATCATTTTTTTGAAATTGTACTTGACACTTGCGTGTATCTGTATTATTGTATTGCTCAGATAGTACAATAATACAAAGTGAAAGGAGTACATAATATGCCATGGAATTTAGATAGTGACCGTCCCATTTATCTTCAGCTCATGGAACGAATTCAGCATGATATTATCTCCGGCAGCTATAAACCCGGGGACAAACTTCCTTCTGTTCGCGAACTTGCTATGGAAGCATCCGTAAATCCTAACACAATGCAAAAAGCACTTTCCGAACTGGAGAGAATTGGTCTGGTACACTCCCGCCGTACAAGCGGACGATTTATTACGGAGGACGAAACAATGATAAAACAATTAAAAACAGAGACTGCCACCGAGCATATCCGTGAATTTTTAAAATCAATGGAACATCTTGGATTTACCAGACCGGAAATCCTGGAACTGGTTCAAGATACAATGAAGGAGGAAAAATAATATGAAACCCATTTTAGAATGTAAAGGGCTTTCCAAAAAGTACAATAAAAGTGCCTACGCTCTCCACAATCTGAACCTGACACTGAACCATGGTCAGATCATCGGACTGCTTGGTCCAAACGGTAGCGGGAAAACTACACTGATCAAACTGATCAACGACCTCTTAACACCGACAGAAGGGACTGTTCTTATCGACGGAGAACTTCCTGGTGTCCACAGCAAGAATATCGTGTCCTATCTCCCAGACCACAGTTATCTGGACGGTTCCATGAAAATCCAAGATCTGGTTTCTTACTTTGCTGACTTTTATGAAGATTTTTCCAAAATCCGAGCCACTTCGATGCTGAAGGACCTGAACATAGATCAGACAGCACGTTTGAAAACTCTTTCCAAAGGAAATCAGGAAAAAGTAGCACTGATTCTTGTTATGAGCCGTGACGCCAAACTATATATACTTGATGAACCGATCGGAGGTGTTGACCCTGCTGCCAGAGATTACATCTTACACACGATTTTAAGTAATTACAATGAACATGCAACGATTTTGATCTCAACACATCTGATTTCCGATATTGAAAATATTTTAGACCGCGTACTCTTTATCCAGAACGGTGAACTTGTATTAAATGCAACCGTCGATGATATCCGGTCAGAACAAAAGAAATCTGTTGACGCATTATTCCGGGAGGTATTCAAATGTTAGGAAAAATCATCAAATACGATATGAAAGCCATGAATCGTTTTTTAATCATCATTCATGCATTTCTGCTTATATACGCATTTTTTATCCGTATACTGATCACAGGCAGACTTACAGCCAACAATGTTCATAACTTGGGTAATACTTACTTCTTAATTCTTGGATTGACTGTTTCTTTTGGTATTATCCTGCTTACCTGTGTTGCTTTTGCAACCTCAATTATCATTGCTGTGCATTTTTATAAGAGTACATACTCTGACGAAGGATATCTGACCCACACCCTGCCGGTCAAAAAGGGAACTCTCCTGATTGCAAAAGTCATTGCAGGAACAATCTGGTGCATAATCGACATAATTGGACTCTTTGCCGCTATATACATTGCTGCCTGGGTGCCATATGTAAAAGATTCTCTCTCCGGCAATAAAGCTCTCCTAATGGAAATTTTCGGTTTGGGATCCCATCTTGGAGTCTTTGGATCAATTGCCTTTTACATCTTTTTCATGATAGCCGGAACAGTTGCAAATGTTATATTATATTACGCCTGCATCTCTCTGGGACAGATATTTACCGGTCATCGCGTCTTTGGCGCTGTTGCCATGTACTTTATCGTTACATTTGTAGAAAGCATTAGCTGTTTTTTGATTTTTATCCCACTTGGACTGCTAAACACCCAGGCTGTAACGATTGGAACAAGTACAACACTTTATATGTCTACACCATCTCAGTATATGCTCAGTCTTTTGGGAATCTCTCTGGCTTTGATGATTATATGGAGTGTGATTCTTTATATTATTACTTATTATCGTCTGAACCGTAAATTAAATCTGGCATAATCGTTATACAGCAACAGCATTATTCACAACATAGACCAGTTCAAGAATGCCTCGGCATTCTTGCTGCGAGGTGCGCGTCATGCAATTGCATGACATACTTCTACTGCGCACCTCTGCAAGTCTACACTCCGTTTCGGTCGGCGCAAAACCATTGTCCACCGGACAATGTGCGCCCTGCCGGAGGCTATATCAGCTGGGGGATTGACTCCCACCACTGATACCAGCTTGTTTCTCACCACCTATAGAGGTTGGAGTCATCACCCAGCTGATATATATGAATCTGCAAAATCACAGACCGCCTGACGCAAGAAAAACAATGCATCAATATTTATTCTTTTCTCCGGACGGTCTGTGCTTCTTCCTTTTCTTTTTTCCAGAACTCTTCTATCTGCTCTGCCATATTTCCAAGGCTGCAGCTTCTTTGGTTTTCCCATTCTCTTGGAAAAGTCTCCTGATACCGCCTGTCGAAAAAGCGATCATCCAGCAACAATATCACTCCTCTGTCCTCGTCTGTTCTTATGACACGTCCGGCTGCCTGAAGTACCTTATTCATTCCCGGATACAGATAAGCATAGTCAAATCCCCTCTGCCCGTGCTGATCGAAATAATCCTTTAAAATCTCCCGTTCTCGACAAACCTGTGGCAGTCCTGTTCCTACAATCACGGCCCCGATCAGCTTATCCTCCGTCAAATCAATTCCTTCTGAAAAGATACCACCCATGACACAAAATCCAAGCAGGCTTTCCTTTCTTTCCTCTTCAAATGTATTCAAAAATTCCTCCCTGCCCTTTTCTGACATAGACTGGGATTGTGTCACACAAGTAATTCGATGACCCAAAGCCGGGAAGGCTTCTAACTCTTCCTTTTCCTGAATCTTTTCAAAAGCTTCATAGACATCTTCCAGAAAACGATAAGACGGAAAGAATACCAGATAGTTCCCTTTCTTTCCATTTGCAAGCTTCCACAGATACCTGGCATATCTCTGATACATCTCTTCATTTCTCCGTGTGTACTTTGTACTTACATCTCCTCCAACCATTAGCAGGCGATGCTCTACATCAAATGGGGATTCTGCATAGATTGCATAATCTTCTTTTCCCGTGGAAAGCAGTTTTTTATAATATGTAATTGGCAATAATGTAGCTGAAAAGAAAATTGTGCTGTTTCCCTTTTGCAGAAATTCTCCCAAATTTCCCGCTGGATTGACACAAAACAAATGTACCCGGAATTTCCCTTCCCCATCCAGTTCACTATAAATCACATAATTCTCATCTAACCGCTCATGTATATCCATAAAGCTTCGAATGTGAAAATAAAACTCCAGAACTTCTTCCCGGATATCTTCTTTCTCACATTCTTCCAGAAAACGTTCCAGTTCTGTCACCAGATTTAAAAGCTTGAGGTAAATATGCGATACACTATTTAGAACTTTATATTCTTCGCATTCCCGTTTCATTGCCAGAAGCCCCCGGTTACAATCTTCCAGTCTCTCTGTTAGCTTCTCATCCTCATATCGGACCTTTTTCTTAATTCCAAGAAAATCTTCTTTGCAGATACTGGCACTGTACATCTGCCTGCCCCGTTCCACCAGATTATGTGCTTCATCAATTAAAAACAGATAATCGCCTTTATTTCCTTCTCCGAAAAATCTGCGCAAATGCGCCTGTGGGTCAAATACATAATTATAATCGCAGATAATTGCATCAACCCAGACCGCCACATCCAGACTCATCTCATACGGACACACCTTCCATTTTCTTGCCTGTTCCTCTAGTATCTCCCGGTTCAGTTCATCAGAAGATGTCAGAAGTTCATAGACTGCATCGTTCACCCGGTCAAAATGTCCTTTCGCATAAGGGCAATAATCTGGATTACAATTTGTCTCTTCACAAAAGCAAATTTTATCTTTTGCTGTCAGAACAATTACTTTCATACGAAGCGCCTGTTCCCTTAATGTCTCAAATGCCTGCCAGGCTACTGTTCTTGTGATCGTCTTCGCTGTCAGATAAAATATCTTATCACCCAATCCCTCTCCTACTGCTTTCACTGCCGGAAATAATGTTGCGATCGTCTTTCCAACTCCGGTCGGTGCCTGAATAAACAGCTTCTTTTTTCTAAGTATCGTCCGATATACTGATGTTACCAGGTTCTTCTGCCCTTCTCTGTATGCAAATGGAAATTCCACATTCTTGATCGACTTATCTCTCTTTTTCTTCCACTGAATCTGATATCTCGCCCACTTTTCATACTTTCCAATCAGCTCATAAAACCACCGTTCCAAATCTTCGAATATGTAACCACTCTGAAAACGCTTTATCTCCTCTGTCTCCATATTACAGTAAGTCATCTGCACACCAATTTCCGGCAAATTATGAGATGCCGCATAAATATACGCATAACACATTGCCTGTGCAAGATGTACCGGTACCGGCTCTTTAATCTGATTCAGTTCTCTTAACACACCTTTAATTTCATCAATGACAATTCCTTCCGGAAGCTCAATAATTCCGTCTGCTCTTCCTTCCAGTTTCAGCGTAAAATCTTTACATGGAATCTCATATTTTAGTGAAATCTCTGCATGATAATCCGGACCCATCTGCTTTTGAATCTTCCTGTGGATTCTGCTTCCAAGCTGCATAGTATCTTTATCTGTCGACGCTATTCGATTGTCTATATCTCCCGCACGAAGTATAAATTCCACCAGATTTCGCACAGAAATGCGAATCACAGGCTGTTCAAGATCCATTGTGTTTCTCCCTTTCCCTGACACTTCTTGTAAACGCCCATATTATAACACATAAATATAAAATATTTTAAAGTAATTTTACACCTCGCCTGCCATCTCAGTCATCTCCGGCCGATATCTGAGTGGAAGATGCTGCATCTGACTTCTTGGATTCTCCCTGGATTCAATAGATATTGTCCTGCAAAAGGCAGTCCACAGACTTGCATACATCTGTTCATTTTCCGATATATGTCCCAGCCTCTCCTCCTGAATCCGTTCATTTTCTACCAATACCCATTCCTTTCCCGCCTCATGCACTGCATACATATGATGTGTCTTATCATGGATCAGCCAGTTTTCCTGTGGAAGCCGGTTAGCAAAATGTGGAGCAATACAAGTCAGTATCCTGTTTTTTGGTGCAATCCCTCCATACAAAATCCCGCCAGACAACTCCCGAAATCTCAAAAATCCTTTATAATTATGGGCTTCACTTCCTACCTTCCTGCTCAGTTCAAATACACGTTCAACTTGTGGGTGGCTCAAATGTTCCATAACCTTTTTACTGTCACGAAGCCTTCTTGCAGCCAGCATTGTCCCATAAATTGCATCTGCCTTATCCTTATCCGAAGCAAGAGATGCATGCCAGATATCAGCATAAGCCTGTCCTCCCAGATGTTTTCGGATCAATCGTTCTACTGCCTGTTCCTTGTGAAGATTCTCCTCCACCAAAATGTACTCACAAAAAAGCTCCTGTTCTAACATTCCCTTTATTGCAATCCCACACTCTTTTTCTTCTCTTCCTTCTTTCCATGCATCATAAATTGCAGAAAATATTCCTGTGATCGTATCATTACACACATAAATCTTTTTCATAGAAATTCTCCCGGAACCTGACATCATCAAATAATGAAAGCTGTCTGTAACCGAGATTTCTCACCTCCTGTGGCAGTTTTTCTCTGGAATCCAGAAGATTTCTGGCTATGGATTCCTCTTCTATCCTGAGCGGATACATTGTCTTCCCATTACAGGTAATAAAATACACCGCCCGTTTCAGTACCACTCCAAGTTTCTTAAGATCTGCAAAATCCAGCGTTCCAAGCCTTCTCGCTTTCACAATTCTTGTTGCTGATTTATATCCAAGACCCGGTACACGGAGCAGCATCTCATAGTCTGCCCTGTTGATCTCCACAGGAAAATACTCCAGATGCTTCAGCGCCCAGTTACACTTCGGATCAAACAGAACATTAAAATTAGGTTCCTCCTCCGACAGTAATTCATCTGCCCGAAAATGATAATAACGAAGCAGCCAGTCTGCCTGATAAAGCCGATGTTCCCGGAGAAGCGGCGGTCCGTCATCTGTCCTTGCCGGAAGTGCTTTATCTTCATTCACATGTACGAATGCAGAATAAAACACTCGTTTCAGTTCAAACTTCTTATACAGGCTCTCTGTCACCTTCATAATCTGATAATCCGATTCCAAAGTTGCTCCGATAATCATCTGGGTACTCTGCCCTGCCGGTACAAATCTCGGTGCCTGACGGTATAATGACAGTTCACGGCTATTTTCATTCCTCCCTTCTTGGATGAGCCTCATCGGTGCGAGGATATTCTTTCTGGATTTATGCGGTGCCAATAGTTTCAATCCTTCTGCTGTCGGAAGTTCCAGATTCACACTCATTCTGTCCGCCAGAAATCCTGCTTTTTGAATCAGTTCCTGACTTGCTCCAGGAATGGCTTTCACATGAATATATCCCTGAAAATTACACTCTTTTCTCAGCTTATAAAGTGTTGCACAGATTAACTCCATCGTATAATCCGGACTTACCAGAATGCCGGAACTTAAAAATAGTCCTTCAATATAATTTCTCCGATAGAATTCCATTGTAAGCGTACAAACTTCATCAGGTGTAAAAGAAGTCCTCACTACATCATTACTTCTTCTGTTCACGCAGTACTTACAGTCAAAAATGCATTCATTCGTAAACAGAATTTTTAAAAGTGAAATACATCTGCCATCTGTAGAAAAACTGTGGCAGATTCCACACTGTGTACAGTTTCCCATTCCGGAACCATCACCTTTTCTCTTCGTTCCACTGGAAGTACACGCCACATCATACTTTGCTGCATCCGATAAAATATTTAATTTTTCATAGATAGACATGGGATTCTGTATCTTCATATTCTTTCCTGCTTTCCTAATATCATAGTGCAAACATCTGTTCTGTTTTTATTATAAGAACATTTGTTCGATTTGTCAATTTATATTTTAATGATGCCAGGATAAAAAAAGAATAACCAACTGATATCTTTCTTCTCACATATCAGTCGGTTACTCTTTCTTTTATTGTTACATGAAGTACATCTCTGCACTCTTATCAGCAAATATTTTTCAAAATATTCCTTGTAATCTTCTTATATTTTATTTACTGCATCTGCCAGGTACTCATTCGAAACTTCATAGAACTTCTCATTCTCTACCATCTCAGAAAGAGCCGGATCAATCGGCATCTTACCAAGAACCGGAATACCTAACTCAGCTGCCACTTCATCGATATGGCTTTCTCCAAATACGGAAATCTTCTTTCCACAATCCGGGCAAGTCAGATAACTGTAATTCTCTACGATTCCGAGCACTGGAATATTCATCTGTCTTACCATCTTGTAAGCTTTCTCTACAATCATACGCACAAGATCCTGTGGAGATGTTACGATCACTGCTCCATTCACCGGAAGTGACTGGAATACTGTAAGTGGAACATCACCAGTTCCAGGTGGCATATCCACAAAGAGATAATCCAGATCTCCCCAGATAACATCTGTCCAGAACTGCGTCACAACACTTGTAATAATCGGTGCTCTCCAGATTACCGGATCCGATTCATTCGGTAAAAGCAGGTTGACAGACATAATCTTTGTTCCGTCTTTTGCAATCTCCGGAAAGATTCCATCATCGCTTCCTTTTGCTGTATCATGGATTCCATACATCTTCGGAATAGACGGTCCTGTAATATCTGCATCCAGAATTCCTACAGAAAATCCTTGTTCTCTCATCATTCTTGCCAATGATGCAGTTACCATCGATTTTCCGACTCCGCCCTTTCCACTGACAACTGCGATCACATTACGAATGTGTGATTTTGCATTCGCCGGTTTATGAAAATCCTGCGGTTTACTATTACAAGTCCCTGCATGTGCACACCCCTGGCAATCGGATGGTGAGCATCCTTTCTGATTCTCTGACATAACTAAAACTTCCTTTCTGGCCTCTTTTACTCTTCTACTGCTGCGATTACTTCGATCTCGCAGAGTGCTCCCTTAGGGAGATCTTTCACTGCAAAACAGCTTCTTGCCGGTTTAGATGTGAAATATTTTGCATAAACTTCATTGAATGCTCCGAAATCAGCAATATCAGACAGGAAACATGTTGTTTTAAGTACATGCTCGTAATCTGTACCTGCTGCTTTTAAAATCTCTCCTACATTCTTGCAAGACCACTCAGCCTGCTCTTCGATTGTATCTCCGCCAAGATTTCCTGTCTCAGGATTAATTCCAAGCTGTCCGGATGTATAAAGAACTCCGTTATTAACATATGCCTGTGAATATGGTCCGATTGCTGCCGGTGCTTTTTCTGTTGCGATTACTTTCATAATCCTATACCTCTCTTTCATTATTCTGAAACTGCTCTGTATTTCTGAGCTCTGAATCTATTGTACTACCTTTTCAGGTAATTTATCAACCTTGAATTACCTTTAATCTTTGCTTTTACTCCCTTTTTCACAGCTTTAAATTTCCAGGTTATTCCTCGTGACATCTTTGAGCCATTTGTAACTGCGGTACCGCTTTAGCGTAAGCGGTAATTTCACCAGCTCATCACTCATCAGAAGTATATAAACGACCGGTACACTTGCGTGTAAGAAAAATGCTGCGACTGCACCCAGTAATATAGAAAATCCCCACATCGTAGACACATCCAAAATTAATCCGAATCTCGTATCTCCTCCTGAACGAAATACACCTACTACCAATGTTGTGTTGACTGCCTGTGCAATGACAAAATAAGACATGACGCCAAACATCATATAAAGATATTCTTTTGCCTCAGGCGATAATACAAGAAATGTATTTGCAATCGGAGCACAGATTAAAATTACACATGCACCACAACAGCCCATAATAAGTGCCAGCCGAATAAATCTTTTTGCATAAGCCTTCGCATAATCGAATTTACGCTCCCCGATCGTCTTACCCAGATAGACGGCTGTCGCATTTGCAATTCCAAATACAACGACCTGGGCAAGCTGTCTCGCTACTTGTGCAACTGAATTTGATGCAACCGCCGCACTCCCAAGATGACCGATGACAGCAGTATTCGCAGAAACTCCAAGTCCCCACATCATTTCATTTAACACAACCGGCATGGCATAGATTAGATAATCTTTTGCAAGTACCCTGTCAATCTGTATCATAAATCGAGGACGAATTTTCACATCCTGATTCATGAAATGTGCATAAATAAGCACGATCAATGTCTCTGTCATTCTGGCACATAATGTGCCGATTGCAGCTCCTTGTATTCCAAGTGCCGGAAATCCAAGAAGTCCAAAAATCAAAATTGCATTAATAATTGCATTGACAACCAAAGACATAAAATATACAAAAGTAGCAATCATCACCCGTTCAATACTTCTCATAATATTCAGATAAACCTGCGTTACCGCTATGAAAAGATAAGATATTCCAACAATCCGTAAGTATTTCACTCCCTCTGCAATTACTTCCGGATCCGATGTAAAAATACGCATCAAAGGACCCGGAATAGTCAAGGCCAATGTCATAAAAATTACCGCAATTGCAAGTGAGATTGTAAGTCCCATACCAAGAATCTTCTCAATAGTTCTGATATCTTTCTTTCCCCAGTACTGCGCTGTCAGTACTGTTGCTCCAGATGTGATGCCGAAAAAAATCAGCATCATAATAAACTGGATCTGTCCTGCCAGCGAAGAACCAGACAACACTTTTTCTCCCACTCTTCCAAGCATCATAACATCAACTGCAGTCACTCCGACGTTGATCAGATTCTGGAGTGCCATCGGAATAATTAAGGCAAATACATTTTTGTAAAATGCATGCCAGTCAATATTTAGATTATCTGTGGTTTGCCTTTTTATAAATCTCATATAACTCTTTTTCCCCCATTTTCTGGAAAGCGCCCACTTTCATGGTATCTCCTGCAGTCGCCTTGCCAGCCATTTCTTTTAATACTTCATCCGGCTGTACACCCATTTTCATATCTCCCAGACAAGTCGGCATATGCAAAGACCGGAAGAATTCTTCGGTTTTCTCAATCGCTGCCACAGCCGTTTTTTCATCATTTTCCTCATCAATGTTCCATACTTTTCTTCCGTAATTTGCAAATCTTTCCTCGTCCAGATGATAGACGTATCTCGCCCAGCTTCCCCAGACTGCAGATAATGTTGCACCGTGGGCTTCGTCAAATTTTGCACCAAGCTGATGTCCCAGCTTATGGCACAGAAAATCCTTTGGTCTTCCAAGTCCGGTAATTCCATTATGGGAAATACTTCCGCACCACATGATTTCACTCATGGCATCATAATCTTCTTGATTCTCATATGCCTTTGCTGCATTCCGGATCAATGTACGCATCAGTCCTTCTGCAATCTCATCTGTCAGTTCATTTCCATGTACCGGTGTGAAATAACGTTCAATTGTATGCATAAAAATATCTACAATTCCGCAAGTAAGCTGATATTTCGGAAGTGTGTATGTCAGCTTTGGATTCATAATTGCAAATTTTGGACGAATCAGATCGCTTCCGATTCCAGATTTATCCTGCGTCTCTTCATCTGTCAGTACCGCAGAATTACTCATCTCACTTCCGGCTGCTGAAATTGTCAAAACGGTTCCTACCGGAAGTGCCTTCTTTAATTCTTTTTTATTCTTCCAGAACTCCCAGATATCTGTGCCCGGATTTGCAGCACCTATCGCAATTCCTTTTGCTGTATCGATTGCACTTCCACCGCCTACTGCAAGAATCAGTTCTGCTCCAAAAGCAATCGCTTTTTCAACTCCTTTTCTTGCAAAGGACAGACGCGGATTCGGTTTTACACCGCCAAGTTCCTCATAAGAAATGTGTTCTTCATCAAGAGATTTCTTAATTTCATCGAGAAGCCCACTTCTTATAACACTTCCACCGCCATATACAAGAAATACCTTCGTTATCCCCAATTCACTGACCAGCTTTCCAGCTTCTTTTTGCGTGTCTTTTCCAAATACAACTTTCGTCGGGGTATACTGTACAAAACTCTGCATCATCAATTTCTCCTTCTTTTTTATATTTTTCATCCACAGCTACAATTCTGATATTTAGAACAAAGAATGTGCCTTGGCACATTCTGGCGCCTGCCAATAATTTTATGTGCAATTTCTGAGATAAAAAACTGCAAGCTGTGTACGGTCTCTTAAATTCAATTTATCCAAAATCCCACTGATATAATTTCGGATCGTTCCCTCGCTTAAAAACATTTCCCCTGCAATTTCTTTATTGCTCTTTCCGTCTGCCACAAGCTTCATAACAGCGCGTTCTTTTTCTGTAATCTCATAAGTCGCATAATCAAAAGCACTCTTTCGCTCTAAAAGTTCCGGCAGTCTAGATATGATCTGAGTTCCGAACACCGTCTGCCCCGTGCACACTGCCCGAATTGCCGGCAGAATACTTGCATAATCCTGTTTTAAAAGATATCCTTTCACACCACATTTCAACGCTTTTACAATATACTCGTCATCAGAAAATGTTGTAAGGAGCAATATCTTTGCCTCTGGTTTTTCTTTTAAAATCTCTTCCGATGCCTCCAGACCGCTCATTGGACTCATGCGGATATCCATCAGCAGCACATCCGGCTCATATTTCCGGTAAAGTTCTATAGCTTCCTTCCCATTTGAGGCAATACCCTGAACTTCTATATCCTGATCTTTTTCCAGAATCGTCCTAAGTGCCCCTGATACAAGCATATCATCATCTGCAATCACGATTCTCATTTTAAGATACCTCCTTGGGGATCGTAATAAAAATACGAAATCCCTCTTTTCTTACAATTTGCATCATGCCTCCAAGCATCCGGACGCGGTCGCTCATATTGCGAAGTCCCATACCCTGTCCAGACTGATATTCTCTGGATACAGCTTTTACTCCGCCACTTTGTATTGGTTCTTTCACAGTCCCATTATCCTCCACGATCAGCTGATAAAGCGCTGGGTGCTCCCGCATGACTATCTTCACTTTACTTGCATCACTGTGCCTTACAATATTGTGAAGTGCCTCTTTTACAATTGCGATAAAGCCGTATTTAATCTCTCTTGGAACATCATATCCCATATCATAAGATAAATCTACCGGGCAAAATGTAAACTCCCCCACCAGTTCTTCTGTCACTTCTCTCAGATTCACAGAATCATCATGAAGGTCGTGGACACTCTCCCGCACACTGGTCATGGCTGTATTCAACGACTCCTCCAATTGTTCAATGGAAGAGGACAGTTTTTCGTCTTCATTTACAATCTTCATTGCGCCCACTATAAGGATGCATCTTGAAAGCAAATGTCCCACATTGTCATGAATTTCTCTTGCAATGCGATTTCGCTCCTGAAGTGTTGCCGTATATATTTCATAGTCCTGCTTCTCAATCAGGCTGCGATTCTTTTCCTGTAAAAGCAGATTCCTTTCCTTACTGTCATCACGGGTTTTCCGGTATTCCTGTTCCAACTCCTCATAAGCCTCTTCTTTTAACTTCAACACAAGCGACAGTAAAATTCCAACTATCAAAAAATACATTTGTCCATGACTTAGATTCACATTCCCTGACGCACCGGTAAATATCCCTCCTGCCACAGCGAGTATCATGATACCCCGGTTCTCTTTCGTCCAGAATCCATAAAAAAGAACCGGCAGGAATTCACAGATTCCCACACAGTACCAACTTCCGGCTAAAATACATATTAACAGAACATACCTTTCCCAGTCATCTTTTAAGAACATCTGCATGCCAATACAGATCAATGACACCAGAAAGCCCACCACAAAATTCAGGTCAGCCGGCGAAAGCAACAAAAAAAGAAAACTATATAAAATTAACAGAAGCTGCCCTGTCATTCTTCTCATATTTGTTCTCTCCTAACTTTTCTAAAAAGCAAAACATGACATTTGTCACATCGTTTTATGACGTCTGCCACTAACATTATAAGCATAAGACATTTATAATTACAAGTAAGAAATATGCAAGTCTCAAAACTAAGAACTGGAGGAATTTCCTATGATCCATATTGAAAATCTTGTAAAAAGATATGGTGATCTGATCGCACTAGATCACCTGAACCTGGACATTAAAGAAGGGGAGATTTTTGGACTTCTGGGACCAAACGGCTCCGGAAAATCCACCGCGATCGGCTGTATGCTGGCGCTATTGAAATATGACAAAGGTACGATTCAGATTTTTGGCAAAAACATGACCCCGGACAGTTACGATATCAAAAAAGAGATCGGTGTTGTCATGCAAAATGTGGCTGTGTTTCCTCAGATGAGTGTCCGTGAAAATGTAGACTATTTCTGTGGTCTGTATGTAACTGACAAACAAAAGCGTAAAAAGCTGGTGGACGAAGCACTGGATTTTGTGGGACTTACGGAATATGCAAAAAAACGTCCCGGAAAATTGTCCGGCGGTCTTCTTAGAAGACTCAACATTGCCTGCGGTATTGCCCACAAGCCAAAGCTTATCATCATGGACGAACCAACGGTAGCTGTCGATCCACAGAGCCGGAACCGGATCCTGGAAGGAATCTTAGAACTGAACCGTCAGGGATCTACAATCATTTATACTTCCCATTATATGGAAGAAGTTGAACAGATCTGCAGCCGTATTGCAATCATTGATCATGGCCATGTACTTGCGACCGGAACATGTGAAGAGCTGAAAAATATGATCAAAACCGGTGAGACGATCACCATCGAAGCTATAAACCTAAATCCGGAAACACTCTCTGAAATCCGTACGATGCCAAATGTATTTGAACTGACCTATGAAGAACAGGTATTAAAAATCCGCCTAAGTGGAGGAAAACACAATCTGATCAGCCTCTTAAAATACCTGGGTGATCACAACATTTCTTTCGGGCGCGTATTTTCAGAACTTCCAACACTCAACGATGTCTTCTTGGAAATCACGGGAAAAGAACTTCGGGACTAAGGAGGAATTTTTATGTGTCATTTAATAAAATATCGTTTTCTACAGATTACAAGGAATCGGCCTATGATGTTCTGGGCACTTGCATTCCCAATGATTCTCGGCACACTGTTCTACATTTCCTTTGGAAATATCGGCATATCTGCCACCGGAGACTCCGACTGGGATCCGGTACCCGTTGCTGTTATCAATAAGCTTGAAACGAAGTCATCCGGTACATTTTTTGCAGATTTCCTTGACGCCATGAACGGTAGCGTTCTAGATATTCAAGACGTAAAGAATGAAAAAGACGCGAAAAAGAAACTGGAAAATGATGAGATTCTTGGAATCTACTATGTAAAAGAGATCCCGTCTCTTACAATCACAAAAAATGGAGTCAGCCAAAGTATTCTGACTTCTCTTTTAAATACTTATAACCAGAATGCACATCTGTTCAAAGAGATTGCCAGAACTCATCCGGAGCGTCTGACTGATGCTGTTGCTTCCTTGCAGACGAATGGCAGTTTCATCACGGAAAAAAGTGTCGGTGGAAAAACATTAAATCCGACTGTATTGTATTTCTTCGCCCTGATTGCCTATGCTTGTATGTCCGGTGCATATCTAAGTATCGAAGCAGTACGTGATACCCAGGCGAACTTAAGTCCCTTAGGAGCCAGACGAAGTATCACCCCTTACCGAAAACAATTTCTTATTTTTATTGATATGTTGGTGCTGATTTTTATACATTTCATAAATGTAATGATTCTGACTTTTTATGTGAACTATATTCTTGACATTGACCTGGGGAATAATTATCTGGCTATCCTTGCCACGAATTTTATGGGAAGCCTCATCGGAATCTGCCTGGGACTCATGATCGGCTGCATCGGGAAACTTACATTTTCAGCAAAAATCGGCATCTGTACCTCCACAACTTTACTGACCGGTTTTTTGTCTGGTCTGATGTTTGGCAATATGAAAGATATAATAGAACAGAATGCCCCTATTCTGAACCGTATCAATCCGGCGGCTGTTTTAAGTGATGCTTACTATTGCATCAGTGTCTACAATGACACGTTACGATACCAGAGATGTATGATCACTCTGCTCATCATGAGTGTTCTTTTCCTTGGTATTGCATTCTTAGGAGTAAGGAGGGAACGTTATGACAGTATTTAAAGGATTTTTGACAATTACAAAAAGAAATCTCGGATATGTTTTCATGTATATTATCATTTTTCTCACAATTACAATTGCTGTACAAAAAAGTGAACTTACAGATACCGATAAAATGTTTGAACAGACAAAACTCGACATTGCAGTCATTGACCATGACAAAAGTCCGGTGTCCGAAGCCCTGACCGATTATCTGGCTTCCCGGCACAATCTGATTGATATTCCGGATACCAAAACTGCCATTCAGGATAACCTGTTCTACCGGCACGTTTATTATGTATTGACGATTCCAAAAGATTTCACTCAAAGCTGTAAAAGCAAAACTGCAAGTCTTACCGTCACAAAAGTTCCGGGCAGTACAAGTGGTTACTATGTAGACAGTCAGGTCAATGCATGGGTTCAGGAAATGCATATGCTTCTTGCCTCCGGTTATTCAGCCGAAGATGCCACTGTAATGCTTAAGGAGGCTATGACAGAAGAATCTCATGTAACGATGCTGGATCAGAACGGATATGGTGGAAATATTCCGATGCACGCATACATGTATCAGTATATGCCTTACATTATCCTGTCCATTCTATGCTATGTCATTATAACGATCATGATGTCATTCAACAATCCAGAAGTCCGCTCACGAATACTGTGTACTTCCATTTCCAGCCGGAAGTACAACCTGCAGCTTGCGCTCGGCTGCACAGTCATCGGACTTGCCGTCTGGTTTTTATGCACACTGCTTCCAATCATATTGTATGGAAAAACATTTCTGGCAGACACAAACCTTACATACTATCTGACCAACAGTTTTATGATGTCTCTGTCTGCACTAAGCCTGGCATTCTTTGTCTCCACATTTACAGACAAAGAACAACTGATCAGTGCAGTCGTCAATGTGGTCAGCCTTGGAATGTCCTTCCTGTGCGGAGTCTTCGTCAGTATGGATATCCTCGGAAAAAGTGTACAGAAAATTGCCCAGTTTCTTCCGGTCTACTGGTACGAAGTTGCAAATAACCTGCTGAAAAGCCACAACACATTCAGTGGAACACAGATTCACACCCTGTACACCTGCTACGGCATACAGCTTCTCTTCGCCCTCGCATTCTTAAGTCTCGCCCTCATTGCAGGCCGTATGAGACGTCAGACCGCATAATTTACATTTATATAAACGGGAAGAAGCCCCTGATGAACTTAATCATCAAAGGCTTCTTTTACTTTATCCATAAATCCTTTTTTCTTCTTTTCCGGCTTTTCTTTCTCACCGTCATTTTTTCCTGCCTGATTTAGTGTATTTCCCGCCAGTTCATCGAACTTACGAAGTGCTTCTTTTGCCTCATGGCTCAACTTCTCCGGTGTCTGGATCACCAGTGTTACATAGTGATCACCGCGAACCTGCGGATTACGAAGTGATGGAACACCCTTTCCTTTCAAGCGCACTTTCGTATCTGTCTTAGTACCTGGTTTCACATTGTAGATAACTTCCCCATCTACTGTCTTGATGCGGATATCTGCACCAAGTGCTGCCTGTGCAAAGGAAATCGGAACCGTTGAGAAAATGTGTACATCCTGACGCTGAAAAATTGGGTGTCTGGATACTGTGACCTGCACAAGAAGATCTCCTCTTGGTCCGCCATTCACTCCCGGTTCACCTTTATCACGAATTCTTACACTCTGTCCGTCATCAATTCCTGCCGGAATCTTGACAGAAATCTTCTTCTTACTGGAAATATATCCTGTACCGGCACAATCCGGACATTTTTCACGAATAATCTTACCTGTTCCATGACAATCCGGACAAGTCTGGACATTCTGTACCATACCGAACAGTGACTGCTGGCTGTATACAACCTGACCTTTTCCACCACACTTTGAACATGTTTCTGGGGTTGTTCCTGGTTTTGCACCTGTTCCATTACATTTCGGGCATGGATCCTTTAAAATTACGTCAAGCTCCTTCTCACATCCAAATACTGCTTCTTCAAAAGAAATTCTTACAGTCTTTCGAATGCTTGCACCCTTCATCGGTCCCTGGCTGCGGCCTCTGCTTCTTCCACCACCAAATATGTCACCAAAGATATCGCCAAAGATGTCACTGAAATCAGCTCCATTAAAATCAAAGCCGCCATATCCGCCGGCTCCTCCTGCTCCACCTTCAAATGCTGCATGACCAAACTGATCATACTGACGTCTCTTTTCCGGGTCACTAAGTATCGCATATGCCTCCGAAGCTTCTTTAAACTTCTTCTCCGCCTCTGCATCTCCCGGGTTCATATCCGGATGATACTTTTTGGCAACTTTACGATATGCCTTTTTCAAAGTCGCTTCATCGACATCTTTGCTGACGCCGAGAACCTCATAGTAATCTCTCTTTGCTTCTGCCATTACTTTCTCTCCTTAATAAAAGGAAGTTCCGCGAAACCTGACCTCCTTAAAATTCAGTCACATTCCGCGGAACAGCCTTCGCATTCGATGCGGTATTATTCCGCCATTTTATGCTTTAGACTTCTTTATAATCTCCGTCTACTACATCGTCTCCCTGGAATCCATCCGGTGCCGGTCCTGCCTCTGGTCCTGCCTGAGCACCTGCTCCCTGTGCTCCCTGTGCAGCTGCTCCTGCCTGCTCATACATCTTTGTGAACAGTTTCTGAGCACTTTCAGAAAGTTTCTCTTTACCAGCTTTGATCTCAGCGATCTGAGCGTCTGTAATATCGTCCATGTTTACTTTCTCAAGAATTTCTTTCAGTGCCTTGCAGTCAGCCTCTACACCTGCTTTATCATTAGCATCCAGTTTATCTCCAACCTCCTGGATTGCTTTCTCTGTCTGGAATACTAAAGCGTCTGCCTCATTCTTTGTATCGATGCCCTCTTTACGTTTCTTATCCTGAGCTTCGAATGCTGCTGCTTCTTTTACAGCCTTATCAATCTCATCATCAGACATGTTGGATCCTGCTGTGATTGTGATATGTTGCTCTTTACCTGTTCCAAGGTCTTTTGCAGATACATTTACAATACCATTTGCATCGATATCGAATGTAACCTCAATCTGCGGTACTCCTCTTGGAGCTGGTGCGATTCCGTCAAGCTGGAATCTTCCGAGAGACTTGTTGTCTTTTGCGAACTGTCTCTCACCCTGTACAACGTTGATATCAACGGCTGTCTGGTTATCTGCTGCTGTTGAGAAGATCTGGCTCTTCTTTGTAGGAATTGTTGTATTTCTCTCAATCAGTCTTGTAGCAACTCCACCCATAGTCTCAATAGACAGTGACAGTGGTGTTACATCAAGAAGAAGGATATCTCCAGCGCCTGTATCTCCGGCAAGTTTACCGCCCTGAACAGATGCTCCAAGTGCTACACACTCATCTGGGTTCAGAGATTTGCTTGGCTCTTTACCTGTCAGACGTTTTACTTCTTCCTGTACAGCAGGGATACGTGTTGATCCACCTACAAGAAGTACCTGACCAAGTTCAGATGCTGTGATTCCTGCATCAGACAGAGCTCTCTGTACCGGCTCAGATGTCTTCATAACAAGATCATGTGTCAACTCATCGAATTTAGCTCTTGTAAGATTCATATCAAAATGCTTCGGTCCTTCAGCAGTTGCTGTGATGAACGGAAGGTTGATGTTTGTTGTTGTTGCGGAAGACAGCTCTTTTTTCGCTTTCTCTGCAGCTTCTTTTAATCTCTGAAGTGCCATCTTATCTGTAGATAAGTCAACGCCTTCCTGTTTCTTGAACTCAGCAATCATGTAGTCTGTAATCTTCTGATCGAAATCATCTCCACCAAGTCTGTTGTTACCTGCTGTTGATAATACTTCGATAACTCCATCACCAATCTCGATAACAGATACATCAAATGTACCACCACCAAGGTCATATACCATGATCTTCTGCTCATTCTCATTGTCAAGTCCATAAGCAAGTGCTGCTGCTGTAGGCTCATTGATGATACGTTTTACATCAAGTCCTGCAATCTTACCAGCATCTTTTGTTGCCTGACGCTGAGCATCGTTGAAGTAAGCAGGTACTGTGATAACAGCCTCTGTTACTTTCTCTCCTAAGTATCCTTCTGCATCTGCTTTCAGTTTCTGAAGGATCATAGCTGAAATCTCCTGTGGAGAATATTTCTTATCATCGATTGTTACTCTGTAATCAGATCCCATCTCTCTCTTAATAGAAGAGATTGTTCTCTCTGCATTCGTAACTGCCTGACGTTTTGCAGGCTCACCAACAAGACGCTCACCTGTCTTTGTAAATGCTACAACTGATGGTGTTGTTCTTGCTCCTTCTGTATTTGCAATAACTGTTGGCTGTCCACCTTCCATAACGGCTACACAGCTGTTTGTTGTTCCTAAGTCAATACCAATAATTTTGCCCATGATCTATTCCTCCTTAATTTGCTACCTTTACCATACTGTGTCTCACTACTGAGTCACGATACATATAACCTTTCTGGAACTCTTCTGCGACTTCATTCTCTCCGAAGTTTTCATCTTCCACATGCATCACTGCATTATGGAAATTCGGATCGAACTGATTGCCAAGCGCCTCTATCGGCTTAACCTCAACGCTCTCCAGAACCGTCATAAATTGTTTGTAGACCTTTTCCATTCCCTGAATGAACGGGTCTTCTTTTTTCTCTTCCGGAACTGCATCTAATCCTCTTTCGAAGTTATCTACCACCGGGAGAATCTTCTCTATGATATCTTTCGCTCCTACTTCGTACATTTGGGATTTTTCCTTTTCTGTACGTTTGCGGAAGTTATCAAACTCTGCCATCTGACGAGTAAGTCTGTCTGTCAGTTCTTCGATCTTCTCGTCCTTTTTGTCTTTCTTATCCTTCTTGCCGAAGAATTTTTTGGAAGCTTTTTCTTCTGTCTGATTCTCTGTCTCTGCTTCCTGTTCTTCTGAAGCTTCTTCTGTCTTGGCTTCTTCTGCTTCATCTTTTGAAGCTTCTGCTTCTTTCTTTGCCTCTTCTACGGCTTCTTTTACCATATCTTCCTGGCTTTTCTTTTCTTTATCTTCCAAGGATCAATTCCACCTTTCTATTCCTCTTTATGAAACATCTGATCCAGTTCACTCTGGAGACGCTTCATTGACTTTAACACATTCTCATAATCCATTCGCTTCGGTCCGATAATACCTATCGTTCCCTTCACACCGTCTCCTAATTCATAAGTGGCGGTGACAACACTGCAATCTTTCATAGTCTTCACCGGAGCTTCATCTCCGATATATACCTGAATGCCTGTGTTCTCTTCATTGGATAATGTCTGTGTAACGAGATCTGTAAGCTGCTGCTTTTCTTCAAATGCACTGATAATTTCCTGTGCACTCTGCTTGTCACTAAGTTCCGGATACTTGAAAATGTTTGTTGCACCGCTTGTGTAGATCTGCATGTCTTCATCGACCTGAATAACATCTGCAACTGCGTCCAGTACATTCCCCACAACCTCGCTGTGGATTCCGGCTCCTTCTTTCAGTCTCGCAATCAGTCCAAGATTAATCTCTTCTATAGACATACCATTAAGTGTTGTGTTCAGAAGCATGTTGAGCTTTAACAAGTTTTCATTGTTGATTGGCTCATCTACATGTATAATCTTATTCTTGATCACATTTCCCTCAAGTACGATTACTGCAATCATCTGTTCCTCATCAACCATCGTAAGCTGTATGAACTTGATCCGGTTACGATTGTTCATCGGTGAAGAAACCAATGTCGCATAGTTCGTACTGTTCGCCAGAACTTTTGCTGCCTGTTTCAGAAGCTGATCCATCTTATCTGCTTTCTCAAGCATCTGATCCTGCATCTCACTTAGTTCCTGTTCTTTCTGCTCCATCAGCATATCTACATAGAGTCTGTAGCCTTTGTCCGAAGGAATACGTCCAGCAGACGTATGAGGCTGTAAAATATATCCAAGTTCTTCCAGATCCGCCATCTCATTACGAATAGTTGCTGAACTTAAGTTCAGATCCGTGTACTTGGAAATTGTTCTGGAACCCACCGGCTCGCCTGTCTCCAGATAATTCTTAATGATTGCCTGAAGGATCTTTAATTTTCGTTCGCTCAGTTCCTGTTCCTGAATCATCATATGCCTCCTTCTTTCGGATTTGTTAGCACTCATTATATTGGAGTGCTAACACCTTTCGACTATTAATGTATCACTCGATTTGACTTTTGTCAACAACATTTCTTACTTTTTTTGTGAAATAAATATGAAGAAAAATAATCTTTCCATTATACGAAAGAAACTGACAGATGCAATTGGGAAAAATTGCATCTGTCAGTTTCTTTTTTTATTACAGATTTAAATTCTTTTGTTTTCAGCTACTTTGATTTTTTATATTAGCTTAACTCGATCTTCTCTGCCTCTTCTGGCTTGAAGTCGTTCTGTAAATCGTAGATGTTGTGTCCTGTAGACTCGGTCAGAACCTTTCCTTTGTAAGAATAGCAGCGGATAAATCTCTGCTTGTCAATGCTTGACCAGTGCTCAACATCCCATGTCAGATATCCATCTGCATCAGATTTCTCTCCTTTAAGATAAATGTCTACCTGACGTCCGGATACCATAATGTCGATAAGTCCCTGTGTTCCGTCTACTTCTACTTCTGTTTTGTTTACTGAATCGTATACCTTCATTTTATTTTCCCTCCTGATAATAACATACACTCTGGCGCCACATTTCTGACGACAGTACAGATTCTGCTTCGATTATACGTTTTCTCTATAAAAAATTCAAGCTTTTCTATGAATTCTTCTTTAAAAACTCCATCCATTCTTTTATTTCTTTTTCATGTCCGTTGTCACTCGGCTCATAAAACTTTGCTTTTTGGATTTCGGAAGGCATGTATTGCTGTTCCACATAGTGGTTCGGATAATCATGTGCATACTTGTAACCCACACCATGTCCAAGTTTTTGTGAACCTTTATAATGAGCATCCTGCAAATGCGCCGGCACCGTAGTTTTATAATTTCTTACATTTTCCATGGCGGCACTGATTGCTTTGACTGCCGCATTACTCTTTGGTGCTGTTGCCACATATGTCACTGCCTGAGATAAAATGATCTGGGATTCCGGCATTCCGATCCGCTCTACTGCCTGGGCTGCTGCCACAGCCACTTGTAGCGCCATCGGATCTGCATTTCCAACATCTTCCGATGCACAGATCATGATCCTTCTGGCAATAAATTTCACGTCTTCCCCTGCATATAGCATTTTTGCAAGATAATATACTGCCGCATCAGGGTCTGACCCCCTCATACTTTTGATAAATGCAGAGATCGTATCGTAATGATTGTCTCCTGTCTTGTCATAGCGCACTACACGTTTTTGAATACACTCGGACGCCACGTCAAGTGTAATATGGATCTTTCCGTCCGCACTTCGTTCTGTCGTGAGAATCCCGAGTTCAATAGCATTCAATGCATTTCTCGCATCTCCTCCTGCAATGTCTGCAAGGAACTCCAGTGCTTCCTCGTCAATTTCCGCATGATAGCTTCCCATACCTTTTTCCTGATCATAGACTGCCCGCTTCAAAAGTGTTTTGATATCTTCTTTTTCAAGCGGATGAAGTTCAAAGATACTGGAACGGGAAATTAATGCTCCATTGACCTCAAAATAAGGATTCTCCGTGGTAGCTCCAATCAGAATAATTGTTCCGTCCTCCACAAATGGAAGCAGATAATCCTGCTGTCCTTTGTTAAAACGATGAATCTCATCTACAAAAAGAATGGTCTTCTTCTGATACATGCCCAGCGTCTCTTTCGCTTTCTGTACCACTTCTTCCATATCTTTCTTGCCCGCCACCGTTGCATTGATCTGGGTGAATTCTGCACTTGTCGTATGGGCAATCACTTTCGCCAGTGTCGTCTTACCGGTTCCCGGCGGCCCATAAAAGATAATAGAACTTAACTTATCCGCTTTGATTGCACGGTACAACAACTTGTCTTTTCCAATAATATGCTGCTGTCCTACCAC
The DNA here is from genome assembly GCF_025150245.1 of Dorea formicigenerans. Lineage (NCBI taxonomy): Bacteria > Bacillati > Bacillota > Clostridia > Lachnospirales > Lachnospiraceae > Dorea > Dorea formicigenerans. The sequence goes on along the minus strand of NZ_CP102279.1, from coordinate 1,313,138 downwards.
TTCCTCCAGCGTTGTCGGCCGAAGCCTGGACGCCAGCGGTGCCTCCTGATCCATATTTTTCTGTCTTGCATATTCAAACAAATCCATGCTTTTTCTATCTCCATTCTTCCTGATTTCTTCTGGTTTTCCTTACTCAAGAATCAGTTTATCTACTGTCACAAATTCAAAGCCTTCTGCCTTTAAAAGATCTACGATCCGAAGCGCCGCCTCTACCGAGGATTTATAACAATCATGTAATAAAATAATATCATTCTCCTTCGCCTGCGACACTACTTTATTCACAACTTCATCTATATTTTCCGTAGTCCAGTCCAAAGGGTCTACCGTCCACATGACAGGTAATACGTCCAGATAATTCTCCAGTTCTCTCTGCCAGACTCCAAAGGGCGGACGGATATACTGCACGCGCTGTCCGGTAATTGCCGCAATCAGCTCATCAGTCTTGTTAATTTCATACATTGCTTCTTCATCAGAAAGTTTCGTAATCTCAACATGATGATACGTGTGATTTCCAATTAAATGTCCTTCTTCATAAATTCGTTTCACAATATCCGGATAGGTCTCAACATTTTCTCCTACCAGAAAAAATGTTGCCTTCACACCTCTCTCTTTTAATCCGTCAAGAAGTGCCGGTGTGCACACACTGGGTCCGTCATCAAATGTAATGGCAATCTGAGGCAGCTCTGTCTGTATCTGCTCATTCAAAATCCGGGATATTGTTTCCCGTGTTTCTGACTCCATTTGCAGATTTGAATCTCGTCGGTTCGTTTTTGATTCTTTCTTATTAATATCAATTGTTTGCATTGTTTTCATAGAAATTCCTGAAACATTTAAAACAACTATCATTGCCAGACACGCTGTAAGAATCTGTATCACTTTTTTTAATTTCCATTCTTTCATAATAAAGAGACCTGTTACCTTTGCACTACCAGTCTCTTTATATATATGAAATCCTGCGCTTTATTATTTTTTCTTTTTCACCTTTTTCTTCTTTTTCACACTGTAGCCAAATGTTCCAAGTGATTTTCCAAGATCAAAATATTCCCCGTGGGAATATGCCAGAAGTCCTGTTTTGTTCAGTGCAAATTTTCCATTATCCTGCATGAACCGGTCATCCACCTGCACGCCGGTCACTTTTGCAAGAAACATGTGGTGTGAACCCAACTCTTCGACTTTCACGACCTGACACTCAATATTGACTGGACTTTCCTCAATTATCGGAGCATAGATAAGTGTCTGAGCATTTCCGCGAGTCAGATGCATTTCACTCCATTTGTCCACATCTCTTCCTGAACGCACCCCGCACCAATCCGTCGCTTTTACCAGATCTTTTGTCGTCAGGTTCACTACAAATTCTCCGCTTTCCCTAATCAAATGATAAGAATATCTCGTCGGACGCACGGATATATATAACATTGCCGGATTTGTACAGATTGTCCCTGTCCATGCAATTGTAATGATATTGTCATGCCCTTCTTTGTCCGCACAACTTACCATAACCGCCGGGAGCGGATACACCATATTCCCCGGTTTCCATAATTCTTTTCCCATAGTACGCTATCCTTTCTACATCTGCTGCATGGTCTCGACCAGCACTGGTATCAGCTGTTTCTTTCTGGACACAACTCCTTTTAATATCAGACTCTTTGCATTATCCGGAAGATCAAATGCGCTGAGGGCAATTCCTCTCGCACCGGTTCCCACACACAAAAGCTCCGTGGATTCTGCCAGAATATCTGTCAGCATAAAATAAATCATATTCAGGTTATGTGCTTCCAGTACCTTTGGCAAATGCTCCGTCATCATATCACGAATAGCTGCCAGTTCTTCTTTGCTCATGGACGTGATCTGTCCTACACCAAATATCGTGTCGTTGACTGTAAACTGCTTGAAATCCTGGAAACAGATATCCTCTGCACTCTTGCCTTTCAAGTTGCTTCCTGCATTGAACATTTCCTGCGCCATCTGTTCCAGGTCAATATCTGAAATTTTTGCCAGTTTTTTCGCAGTCCTTTCATCTAACGGCGTACAGGTCGGTGAACGGAACAATAATGTATCCGAAATAATTGCGCCACATAAAAGCCCGGCAATCTCTCTTGGAACTTCGATTTCATTCTCCTCATACATCTGGTTAATAATCGTCGCCGTGCATCCCACTGGCTGATTACGGAACGTAATCGGGCTGACTGTCTCGATATCTCCAAGTCTGTGATGATCAATAATCTCAATGATTTCTGCTTCCTCAATTCCATCAACTGCCTGTGACCGTTCGTTATGATCCACCAGGATTACTTTTTTCTTGCTGGCACCGAGGAAACGACGTCTGGAAATGAATCCTTTAAATCTGCCATGACGATCCAGAATCGGGAAATCGCGGAAACGCTTTTTCGCCATAATATCTTTAATATCATCAACATAATCATTCATCCGGAACATAGTCAGTGGTCCAGAGGTCATATAAAACTTCACCGGAATGCTCTGATTAATCAGTCTTGCTGTCGTAAATGTATCATACGGAGTCTGAATGATCACTATACTCTGTTCTTTTGCCTTCTGAATCAATTTCGGAGAAACTTCTGCATCTTTGCAGATAACCATACAGCTGGCATCAATATTCACGGCACATGCCTGAGCTTCCTCACGATCTCCTAATATCACCAGATCGTCCTTTTCAATAAACTCTTCCATAAGATTCGGACTTGAGGCTCCGATTGCTACTTTTCCTCTCATAAAATACCCATGCTCATTACCTGTTATCATTGTACCGTCCAGTGTCTTGATAATATTCCGATATTGGGTTCTCGCTTTTGATAATATCTCACTATCATACACATCCATATAAGATTTTGCAATATCTCCGGTAGATACAACTCCTACCAGCTCATCATCCTTCACGATTGGCAGTGTCTTTGCCTGCTCCTGCCGCATACGCTCCCATGTATCACGAATGGACGCATTGGGCTTAAGCCCCGGCATCTCGTGAATATCCAGATCTCTCACTTGAAGTCTGACATCTGTAAGAAGCTTGGGAGCCTCTACCCCAAAACGATCCAGTACATAAGCAGTCTCATCATTCACATGTCCTGCCCGCTTTGCCTCATGAACCTGTCCGGTCACTTTCTGCCTCAGATCTGCATAGGCAATCGCGGAACAGATAGAATCTGTATCCGGATTCTTATGTCCGATCACATAAACTTTTTCTTTTCTCTTTCCCATATATATCACCTTATTATCTTCTTGCTAATTCGAGCAGTCCATATCGGTTTTTCTGATTGCATCCGGCTATACTCATCATTTTTCCAATAATTTGTATATCTCACTCGAACTGTTACTTATTTTCTACAACATATTCTAACATAGTTAATTTTCTTTGTACATGCAGTTTATTTATGCTATACTAAAAGCAACAATTTTACTGATAGGAAGGAATATACTATGAGCGAAGAATTCAACGAAGAAAATGTAACTATGGCAGATCTGGAAGATCATTTTGATGATGCAAATCCATGGAATGTAGTTCAGTCCTACCTCGAAAAAGGAACTGTGCTCCCTGTAAAAATCGAAGGAATTGTAAATGGCGGTGCTATCGCAATGGTAGAAGGAATCCGTGGATTTATTCCTGCTTCCCGACTTTCTTTATCCTATATCGAAGATCTGGAATCTTATCTGTTAAAAGATATCGAAGTTCAGGTCATTGATGTAGATCAGGCAAATAACCGGCTGGTACTTTCCGCCCGTGAACTTCTCAAAGAAAAAGAGAAAAAAGAGCGTGAAGAAAAAATTGCAAACATCAAAGTAGGAAGCGTTCTTACCGGAACCGTAGAATCCCTCCAGAACTACGGTGCATTTGTACGTCTGGAAGACGGACTTTCCGGACTTGTACACGTTTCCCAGATCAGCCAGAAACGTATCAAATTCCCAAAAGATGTCCTGAATGTAGGTGATGAAGTTCAGGTCAAAGTCATCGGTGTCAAAGATGGCAAGATCAGCCTGAGCATGAAAGCTCTTGAAGAAGCCATCCAGGAGGAGGAAGAAGTTAAGGTCGAGATTCCAAAGAGCGAAGACATCGGAACAAGCCTTGGCGATCTTTTCAAGAACATCCAATTATAAAACTTTTCATTTACTTGTAAAACTAAAAAAGGTCCACCGGACCTTTTTGTCGTATGCTTGGCAACAAAAAAGGAACATTCCCGTAATCTTTATAATTCGGCAATGTTCCTTTTTTTAATCTCTTATTACCTTTATAGACGTTATTTTCCCGCCTCTTTTTCAAGATTCTGTATCCACAATGCTACACACGCATCACTTGGCATTCTCCAGTCGCCTCTCGGAGACAATGCAACCGTTCCGACCTTCGGACCATCCGGCAGACAGGATCTCTTAAACTGCTGTGAAAAGAATCTCCAGCAAAACGTACGAAGCCATTTATAAATTGTCTCGTCGTCATACTCCCCGGCAAAGGAAAGCTTCGCGATCCGGTAAATCTTTCCTGGCTCATATCCCATTCTCAGGAAATAATACAGGAAAAAGTCATGAAGTTCATATGGTCCTACAAGATCTTCTGTCTTCTGCGCGATTTCACCGTCTTTTGGCGGCAGAAGTTCCGGGCTTACCGGCGTATCAAGCACATCATAAAGCACTTCTTTCAACGATGAATCTTCACAAGTGTCTGCATAATAATGAACCAGATGTCTGACCAGCGTCTTTGGCACGGAAGCATTTACTCCGTACATAGACATATGATCTCCATTGTAGGTTGCCCAGCCAAGTGCCAGCTCCGACATATCTCCCGTTCCGATTACAAGTCCTCCCGTTTGATTAGCAATGTCCATAAGCACCTGTGTCCGTTCCCTTGCCTGTGAATTCTCATAAGTTACGCTGTGGTCTTGTGGGTCATGTCCAATATCTTTAAAATGCTGCATAACTGCATCACCGATTCTGACTTCTCTGAGAGTTGCTCCGACTTTCAGAGACATTTTACATGCATTCTGATACGTTCTGTCTGTCGTTCCAAAACACGGCATGGTCACTGCCGTAATACCGCTGCGCTCAAGTCCCAGTGCATCAAATGCCTTGGCTGTCACAAGCAGTGCCAATGTAGAATCCAGACCTCCGGATATTCCAACTACTGCACTTTTTGCATGAGTATGTGCAAGCCGCTTTTTCAGTCCCATCGCCTGAATTGTTAAAATCTCCTCACAGCGCTTTGCCCTCTCCTGATCATCACGAGGAACGAATGGTCTGGACGGAAATGTTCTTGTAAGAATAGTTTCTGTCTGTTCTAATCCAAACGGAATCCTCGGAAGTACATGTTCCTGTGTCTCTGTAAATGTCGTATTTTTTCTGCGTTCATTCGCAATTTTCTGTACATCAAATTCTGTATAAATAATCCCGTTCGAAAATCTCTTCGCCTCTGCCAAAATCGTTCCATTTTCCGCGATCAGATTATGTCCGCCAAATACAAGATCTGTAGTCGATTCACCTTCTCCTGCGTTGGCATAGATATACCCGCTGATCAGCCTTGCAGACTGCCCGGAAATTAATGCCTCCCGGTAAGAAGCCTTTCCAATCGTCTCATCACTGGCCGAACAGTTGACGATCACAGTCGCTCCCTCTCTTGCCGCCTCAATGCTCGGTGGAACCGGTGACCACACGTCCTCACAGATTTCTGCTGACACGATCAGATTAGCCATCTGATTTTCCACAAATAAAAGCTGCGGTCCAAATGGAATCTCTTTTCCGCCAAACAGAATTTTCTCTGCTTTTTTCGGTCCCGGACGGAACTGGCGCATCTCATAGAATTCCCCATAATTGGGCAGAAAGCTCTTCGTTGTGAAACCTAATATATTTCCATGGTTCAAAGCTGCTGCTACATTATAAAGTTCCCCGCCAACTGCAATAGGGACTCCCACAAACACAAGCGCATCCAGATTTTTTGTATGTTCTGCAATTTCTACAAGTGCTTTTTTCGCACTATTTAATAAAATATCCTGAAGGAAAAGATCACTGCATGTATATCCTGTAATACAAAGCTCCGGAAATACAATAATCTTGGCACCTGCTTCTGCTGCCTCATCCATCTGCTTTATAATCTGCCCTTTATTGTAATCCACATCCGCTACCCGGATATCCGGTGTTGCTGCCGCGACTTTTATAAAACCATGTCTCATAATCTTCCTCCATACAAATTTACATCTAATATCTTATAATGAATTGCGGTCATAAATTTGACCGCAATTCTCTCTCTACTATTCTATTATCCGGTCTATTCACCTGATTATTTCTTACTTCTTTTCAGAATGTTCTTCAAGTCTTCGACTGTATAGTTATATGCCGTATTGCAAAAATGACATTTTACTTCGATGTCTTTTCCTTCATCGATCATTTCCTGAATGTCTTTCTTTCCGATACTTGCAACTGCCTGCTCTACGCGTTCTTTAGAACAATTACAGTAAAACTGTGTTGGAATAGTATCTGTGATTTCAAGATCCAAATGTCCGATCAGTTTCTCTAACATCTGCTCCGGTGTATAGCCCTTGTCCAGAAAATCTGTAACAGAAGTCACATCCTTCAGATTCTCCTCCAACTGGCTGATAGTCTCTTCTGTTGCAAATGGCATCAACTGAATAATAAATCCACCTGCACAGCGTACAGTATTATCTTTATTCATCAGAACACCAAGTCCCACTGAGGAAGGTACCTGCTCGGAACTTGCAAAATAATAAGTCAGATCTTCTGCGATCTCACTGCTTACAAGAATTGTCTGTCCCACATAAGGCTCTTTCAGTCCCATATCTTTAATCACCTGTAAAAGACCGATACCAACTGCTCCTCCGACGTCCAGCTTGCCATTCTTTGGTGGAAGCATCACGTCCGGATTTCCAACATATCCTTTTACATTTGCATGGCTGTCTGCAGTTACAGTGATGCCCTCGATTGGTCCGTCTCCACGAATCTGAAGTGTCAGCATATCTGTATCATTTTTCATCATACTTCCCATGATTGCCCCTGCTGTCAGTGTCCTTCCAAGTGCCGCAGTCGCAACCGGGCTTGTATTATGATGCACTCTTGCAGACTCTACAAGGTTTTTCGTTGTCGCAGCAAATGCACGCATCTGTCCTCCTGCCGCTGTCGCTCTTACAATATAATCTTCCATAATTGTCTTATGCCAATCCTTTCCCATGTTCTCTTGCCACTACACAGATTCTCTCACTCCGGTCATGTGGACTTTCTTTTGTATAGTCATCGTAGGCAGTTACATATTCAAGTCCTGCCTCAGTAAGCATATGTCTGATCTGCTCCAGCGTATATGCTCTCTGAAAATGTTCTTCCTGATACTTACGATAAAGCTGTGGTTGTTCTTCGTCCCGCACAAAAAGAGTCAGTTCATATTCATTGATCCGTTCGTCTTCATCGTAATAATTATCCCAGATAAAGCTGCATTCCTCACGGTCTTCTGCAATTGTCTGTTCTCCAAGTATCTCCCGATACTTATACTCCGTATTAAAATCAAATACAAACAGCCCTTCCGGATCCAGATAATTATTCACCAACCGAAAAACTTCCGTCAGGTCCTCATCGTCCGTAATATAGTTCACAGAATCGCAGGCACTTATAACTGCTCTGACCGTTCCGTATAATTCAAATTCCCGCATATCCTGAAGAAGATACAAAATATCATGTCCACTCTCGACCTTCTTCTCCATGGCAATCTCCAGCATCTCTTCTGCATTATCCACACCGATCATATCATAACCGGATGAAGCCAGCATTTCTGTCATGCTTCCAGTTCCACAGCCAAGATCCAGAACAAGCCCGTCATCAATTCCATATTCCTTTAATATTTTCCCCAGATAATCCGCCCACTCTTTATACGGCACATTATCCATGAAGGTATCATATACCCTCGCAAAACTCGTATAAGCTTCCATATTCAGAAAGACTCCTTCTATACTTTCGTATCATATTCCAGGTAGCGCATCCGTTACCATCGTCCATTATATCTTATTTTTCCGGATATGCCAACTATTAAACAATGCAGATTTTGCTTCTGAAAACTACTGAAAACTACTAGTATATACATTGAACATGTCATCTACAACCCCAGTTCTTTTAAAAGCTTCGCCTGATACTCGGAATTCGCTGCTGCTTTTGCCAAGTCTTCATTGCGCCCCTGCTCAATCAAATACATGATCAGTTTGTTAATTCGTGCCTCTCCAGCACGTTCGCCTTCTGCATATGCTTCCTGTCTTTCCATTTCTTTTTCTTCCCACTTCTGCATAAACTTTATCTCCATTTCTTTGCTCGACTTTAGCCTGTTGATTCGTTCATGCATCTGATGGATCCGTTTACTTTCACATTCCTCCACAACCACATCTGTGGATTTCTCCATGTATTCCAGAAGTTCAATCAATTCCTGGCTGACTAACTCCGGGTGTTTTCCATGGCTATTCAGGAAGATTCTCGTTGCATCGTCTCCCAGTTCCAGTTCCGGAACTTCCTCACATTGCATTTTGAATGTATAGCGATATAACTCATATCCAAATAAGTCAAATGGCATAATCATTATAATTACCACAGGATTTAGCAAATTAAAATCAATGCACCCCGGCGGTAACAAACGGCTGTCTATCATTCCCTGATATAACCGGCTTCGTTTTGGAAGATTTTTCGTGTTTGTCTTTTGTGGTTCTGTATCATACACCACATCGTCTTCATCGACAGTGTAAACATCTAGTCTTATCTGACGTTTTTCTAAAGAACTTCTGCACTCCTTCTCCGTCTGTGGCGGTTGCTTCAGATGCGTATCCTGTCCCAGAATGATATCCAGAAGCGTCTTCATATTTTCCTCATCTTCCATCGCTTCATCAAACAGGAACTTATCCAACAGGTTCAGGTCTTTCAGTTTTCTCTTCTCTTTTGCTGCCATAGCTTCTCCTTTCTTTTTGCAGATAAATGTCTGTCTGAAAGAAAATGCTATGATTTCTACTTATAGATTAACATATACTTTCAGTATATTCCAGTATATGAAGAAAATTTCACTTCATTTTTTCAAACTTAATTTATCTGTCTGCTTATCATCACTTTAGGAATTGCTGCCGATTCTTCTAGCTCCGAAAATGAATGAAATCAATATAGATACTTTGCAGATAATTAGAACCATCGTCTGCGTGTAGATAGAATAGCATAGTCGTGATATGAACTCAAGAAATATTTTCTTATCTTTTCCTTAAGAAATAAGATTGAAAAGGACGGAAGTCTTTTCACTCCCGCCCTGTGATTGATTATTTCTCTTTACTCAATTTATAAGGAAAATTCAAGAATGCAATTGCATGACTTACTTCTACTGCGCACCTCTGCAATCCTGCCGGAGGCTATATCAGCTTGGGGATTGACTCCCGCCACTGATACCAGCTTGTTTCTCACCACCTATAGGTGGGAGTCATCTCCCAGCTGATATTAGTCATCGACACCTTCTGTCTCGATGATGAATTTTGTTGTTCCGGATACTCCATCACTGATTCCTGCAAATGAATTATACTCTTTTGCAAGATTAGACATTGCATCAATTCGGTCTGTCACACTGCTGATATCACCATTAAAAAGATCTGTCAGCTTATCGATTGCTTCTTCTTTATACTCCTGCATTCCATCTGCCAGAGTCTGGTTTCCATCCGCTAAGGTGTTCGCTCCATCTAATAATGTCTGAGTTCCGTTAGATAATGTTCCGGCTCCGTCTGCAACCTGATTAGCACCACTTGCTAACTGGCTGACACCGCTTGCAAGCTGGGCACCGCCATCCTTTAAGGATGTTACACCAGCCATAAGAGGTGCACTGTTCTCATGGAGCTGCGATACTCCTGCCTGAAGTTTTTGAGTTCCCTCAAGAAGTGATGCACTTCCAGAAGCTAATCCTGCTGCTCCTAAGCCAATCGTTTCTGTCTTTCCATCACCAACACTTAATTTTCCTGCTAATTCAGATGCTCCCGATTCGATAGAATCAATTCCGTCATACAGACTAGGTGCTTTTGGATTTTCTGATTTAGTTGTAAGAGATGTACCAACTCCGTTTATATATGCTTGAGCATAGCCCATATTAGTCAATATATCCGTATTATTTAATGATTTCGATATGCTACTTGTGTCTGTTGTAACTTCACAGCTGTCTAATGCTGTATTTATTGCCTTAATTACTTTCTTTTGATCGTCCTCTGATAATCCGGTACTTGCTGCAATAGCTGCTATACTTTCTTCCTTCGGTTTTGTTACGCTCGCAGTTACTTTCGATGTATCTACACTCACACTATCAAGAATTTTCTGTGCGCTAATCGTTCCGATAAGTTCATTAGCTGTTTGTAAATTATTTTTTGCCGTTATAAATCCTTTTTTTTCTGACTCTGCTCCTGCTGCCAGCGCATCTGCTCCACTCTTTGCCGCTTTCACACCTTCATTTACTGCAGCCGCTCCACTTGCCAATGTCTGTGCTCCTGAAACCAGGTCATTACTTCCGGCATATAATTCTTCTACTCCACCAGTATAAGCCTGCACTCCGCTCGCCAGTGTGTTCACTCCGCTGACCAGTGTTCCACTCTTTTCATTCAGTGTATTCACACCGTCCGCCAGTGTTCCGGCTCCACTTGCCAGTGTTCCGGCTCCGTCATTCAATGTTCCAGCTCCGTCTGCCAGCTCTTTTGATCCATCTGCTGCTTCCTTTGATCCATCTACCAACTGATTTGTTGCATCTTCCAGGTCATCGATAGAATCCTGCAAGTCATCAAAGCTGTCGATGTCGTCCGGTCCGAATTCATTCATCAACTCTGCGGAAGCCATTGTAATACTTGTTCCGACTGTTGCATCTTTGACATCTGCTGTAATTGTTACTGTCTCCGGAATATCAATGTCCAGATCCAGATCTTTCAGATTCAAATCATTTGCAAGTCCCGGGAATGCAACTCCGACTACAATATTTTTATCTCCGTCAGAAATAAGTTTTCCATTTTCAACAGACACATTGCTGTACTCATCAGAGGAAAGCATCATTGCACTGACCATGGTAAATGGTGTGTACATTTCTACATCTTCACCATTTACATTGACAGTCTGTTTTGATTTGTTGTCATAGCTAAACTGAATCTCAACCTTTCCGCTTTTACCTTTCAGATCTTTCGGGGAAATGCTCTTTCCGTCCAGTTTGTAGGATACTTTCACATCTACCGGGAGCTCTTTATCTATTGTTCCCTGATAGTAAATGTCATTTCCTTCAGACTTCCAGCTTACGTTGTTGTTGCTTCCTGTCTCAAATGTTTCGTCACCTTTTACATTTTTAATATCTTTCAATTCAGATGTGTCAGAAATAGTTCCTTTTTCCGGATTTTTCAGCCATTCAGATACCGTCGTTTTCTTTACATTTCCACTTGCATCTGCTTTTACATACACAGATTCCTCTTTTGAAAATCCTGTATCCTCAGAATCTGTTGCGTGGTCTGCCAATACATTTTCCGCAGTCTCTTTTAATTCCTGAGTGTCTTTGTCCTTTTGCTCTGCTGCCTGTACCTGCATAGCATTACTGTGATATTCATATGTTCCGGCAAGTCCGGCAGCCATCATGACAGCCATAGATCCTGCTACAATTTTTTTTGCGATTTTTTTATTTCCGTTCATAGTGATCCCTCCTGTAAATCTTATGCCTCTTTCGGCAGAAAACCTTTACTTGTTTTTACGATTACTTTGTCAAATACCATAAACATGGATGGCAGTACGAAGATTACAACTACCATACTTATCAGCGCTCCCCTTGCCATCAGGATACACAGCGAACTGATCATATCAATGTTGGAATAAAGTCCGACTCCGATGGTCGCTGCGAAGAAGCTTAAGGCACTGACCATAATGGACTGTGCTGATACACGGTGGGCTGTCGTAATGGCATCATGTTTATTTGCCCCATGGTTTCGTTCACGCTTATATCTTGTCGTCATCAGGATTGCATAGTCAACCGTAGATCCCAGCTGAATCGTTCCGATAACGATAGAAGCAACAAACGGAAGCTTCGTGCCTGTGTAATAAGGAATTCCCATATTTACAAAAATTGCAAATTCAATAACACCTACCAGAATGACCGGAAGTGAAATGGATTTGAATAACACAAGGATAATGACAAATATAATTCCAATGGATACTGCACTGACTGTCTTAAAATCCTGATCTGTAATATCAATCAGATCTGCGGTCAGCGGTCCTTCACCAATCAGCATTCCGGTCTTATCATATTTGTGCAAAATCTTATTCAATGCCTTAATCTGGGCATTGACTTCATCAGATGCTACCTTATATTCAGAGTTTACAAGAAGCAGCTGATATTTATCATTTTTCAGCATACTGGATACGGACTCCGGAATCATATCAGACGGAACTGACGGACCTACAAGAGAGTCCAGCCCAAGTGCCCATTTGACACCGTCTACCTTATCCATTTCTTTTATCATTTTATTGACATCTGTTGAAGATACGGAACTGTCCACCAGAATCATGTGCGTTGTATTCATATCGTAATCTTCTTTTAACTTTTCATTTGCAATGATACTTGGCAGATCCTTTGGTAATGTCTCGTCCAGGTTGTAATAAACTGCTGTATGATTATTTCCATAAATTGCAGGAAATAAGAATAACAAAAACAATACTACATATACCAGGTATCGTTTCGTAACCTTGTCAGAAATTCTTCCAATATCCGGGAGGAATGGTTTGTGTTTCGTCTTCTCAATGATTTTGTCACAGCAAAGAATCATAGACGGAAGAATGGTCACACATGCAATCACTCCAAAGATAACTCCTTTTACCATAACGATTCCAATATCCAGTCCCAGTGTAAAGGACATAAAGCATAATGCAATGAATCCGGCAATTGTTGTAATGGAGCTTCCTATAACAGATGAAAATGTCTGGGAAATCGCATGTGCCATGGCACGCTTCTTATCTCCGTCGTATCTCACCTGCTGTTCTTCATAACTGTGCATCAGGAAAATGGAATAATCTAACGTAACACCTAGCTGCAATACCGCTGCCAACGCTTTCGTAATATAAGAAATTTCTCCCATAAAATAGTTACTTCCCAGATTGTAAATGATTGCCATTCCGATACTCAGCATAAAAAGTAACGGTACGAAAAATGATTCCATTGTCAGTCCAAGTACAATGACCGCCAAAATAACGGCAATCAGTACATAGACCGGAGTCTCTTTTTCTGCCAGATTCTTCGTGTCCGTAACTACTGCGGACATTCCACTTAAAAAACATTGCTTGCCGGCAATTTTCCGGATCTGTGCAATTGCATCCATCGTTCCATCTGAAGATGTTCCCTCATCAAAGAAAATCGCCATCATCGTTCCGGTATCGGAATTAAATACATCGTAAATGTCGTCCGGCAACATACTCATCGGCACGGAAATATCTGCAATAGAGTCGTACCATATTACATTTGCCACATGATCGACTTTCTCAATCTTCTCTTTCAGTTCCGCTACATCTTTCTCTTCCATACCATCAACAATGAACATAGAAAATGCTCCGGTTCCAAAATCATTCACCAGAATATCCTGTCCTTTCATCGTCTCGATATTGTCTGGAAGATAAGTCAGCACATCATAATTGACCCGGGTATTCAGATAACCGAAGACTGACGGAATCAGCAACAGCACGCCAAGTATCAGTATCAATACTCTGTATTTCACCACTTTCTTTCCAAAGTTAACCATAACTCCTTCTCCCTTTCATTTATGACTGTTAGTCATTTTCTTTTTCAAACAGCATAATACACCAAAAATAACCAATAGTCAATATATTTTTGACTATTGGTCATTTTTGTGTTAAAATATTTTCATCAATAAAAATATGACACATTACTTTTACAATCATACATTAGAAATACACTCACGTTTTCTACCTTTAAGCAAAAAATTAACTTGCACATTACCTTACCGTACAGTTATAATTGCTGTTGAACAGAAAAGAGGATAATCATGGGAAAAGTAGACGAAAATAAAAAGAAGAAAAAAGAAGCCCTCTTCAACACCGCATACGAACTTTTTACCACAAAAGGTATCAATGCTACTGCTATTTCTGATATTGTAGAAAAAGCCGGTGTTGCAAAAGGAACTTTCTATTTGTATTTTAAAGACAAATATGATATCAAGAATAAACTTACCGCTTTCAAGACTCATGAACTATTTGAGAAAGCAGCAAAAGCATTACGGAAAGCAGACATTTCCGGGCTGGAAGAACAATTAATCTTTATCATTGATTACATTATAGATGCTCTCGCCAGCAATAAGGCATTGTTAAACTTTATTTCCAAGAATCTAGTCATGGGCGCACTTCGCTCCGCCCTTCTCACCGAAGAACGGACCGAACCAGATTTTTATGAAGAATTTCTCAATCTCGTTAATGAAGATTCTTACAAATACGAATGTCCGGACGTTATGCTATTCACCATCGTAGAACTGACCGGATCCACGGCATATAATTCGATTTTATATAACGAACCACTGTCCATCGAAGAATATAAGCCTTATCTGTATCGGACAGTACGGCTAATAATTGCAAGCCACAGACAATAAAACTGCATTTTTCAAAAATTGGGGACGGGGTTTTTCTAAAAAAACCCCGTCCCCAATTTTTTTACCATCACGTATTCTCAGTCTTTACTGTTTCTCACACCTGTCCCTTTTTAAAATTCGCGCTTTTTCATTGCTTTCATTGCGCACACTAGTGAAATGCAAATTAATATAACCGAAACTGCAAAAATCAGTAAAATTACAATTCCATCACTTAATTTTTCAGCTCGACTTATGATTTTCAGTATCGCCCCATTCCGTTCTTTTGATATTTTTATTCCCAGGTACAGTATTAAAAAAATAGCTGCCATTCCGCTTACTGACACAATTCTGCTCTTTTCTATTCCAAACTTTATATACAACGGAATCATATAGCTTATCATAATAATTGATACAAAGCAGGCACCGGCCAGACCTGAATACATATCGCTTTGTGATATTGCCAGTCCGCGGATTTTAATGGATCCACATGCCATAACATACATGATCACTCCTGTCACGATGCAATTCACCAATGCAAATGCATACTTTTCTAATACATATGTGTTTCTACTGATTGGAAGTGTAAACAAATAAGCCATTCCATTTTCATATTCGTCATAACTTAGTGTACTAACGGTAAACATAGTACACATGACCGTAATAAATATAACAGCAACTATAGGGTCTTTGTAAATAATGAGATATAATACCGCCATAAGAGCTGCCATTCCCAAAAAGGATTTTTGTCCCAACATGAGTTTGTAATCTTTGATCAACAATCCTTTCATTCTTGCTGCCCCCTTTTCATCATAATAATCACATCATCAATTTTTCCTTTTTCAATGGTGATATCCGGATAGTTTTCCTGATAATACTGCCGTTCATTTGTCAGGCAGCTATAACCATACTCTTCTTTCTTATGCGCCAAAATGTACGCCTTGTCAAGCGCCTCGTACTGGTCTGCCTTCACCTTTAAAAGTCCATACTGATCCAAAAGTTTGTCGGTCTCTTCATGCAAAAGAATCTTTCCTTCATCAATCATATAAATGTCATCACAGATTCCTTCCAGATCTGTGGAAATGTGTGAACTAATCAGAATAGAACGTCCCGGAGTTTCCATATATTCTCTTAAAATTTCCAGCATATCATCTCTTGCCATAACATCCAGTCCTGCGGTCGGTTCATCCAGAAGCAACACATCTGCGCCATGTGAAACTGCCGCTGCAATCTGTAATTTACGTTTCATTCCCGTTGAAAACTCCTTGATCTTTTTGTCTAATGGCAACTGGTATTTTTTGCACATTTCCAGGAAATCTTCTTTCTGAAACTTATGGTACATACTTTCAAGCATCGGAAGTATATCTTTCACACGTAAATATCCACTGAAACCGGAATCAGCCAGAACAACTCCAATCCACTCTTTATCCTGCACTGTAAAATCTTCTACATTTTTTCCCAGCATCTTTACAACACCTGCGTCTGGTCTGATCAGACCTAATGCTGCTTTAAACGCTGTACTTTTTCCTGCACCATTGGCTCCGATCAGTCCGGTAACATAACCTTCCGGTACTTCCAGGGTAAGATCCAGTTCAAAATCTTCATAGTGCTTTTTCACACCTTCAAATTTCAACATACTTATCAATCCTCCAAAACAATCTGAAACAACTCCAGTAATTCCTGATCCGTCATTCCACAGCTTTTGCCTTTTCGGATGGCCATCTCCAAATCAGCTTCCACTTCCTTTTTCTTCTCCTCCAGCATCAGCCCCTGATCTGCAAATGCTACGAAACTTCCTTTTCCATGAATCGTAATTACAAATCCTTCTTCTTCCAGAGCATCATATGCTTTTTTCACGGTCAGTGCACTGACCTTAAGTTCTTTAGCTAAAGTACGAACTGACGGGAGTGGGGTATCTGCTTTTAATATACCATGCATGATCTTTTCTTTTATCTGATCTCCAATCTGTTCATAGATTGGCTGCATGGATGAATGGTTTACTATGATATCCATAAAACTCCTCCTTCGTTATAAACAGTATAAAACAGTATATAACAGTTGTCAACTGTTATATACTGTTTTATACTGTTTTCTTCTCATTTTAATTTTTCGAAATATTAAAAACTCCTGGCACTGGATATCAATGTCAGGAGTTCTCTTATCTTAGATTATGTAATAATGCATGATGCATGCGGATTACTCTGGCATCATTACATTAATTTTCTGAACAGATTCTTCAGATCTTCAACACTTGCATCTTTCGGATTACCCGGAGCGCATGCATCTGCGTGTGCAGACTCAGCTAAGAAGTCAAGATCCTCTTCTTTTAACGCTTCCAGTTTTGTTGGGATTCCAACGTCGATAGAAAGCTGCGAAACAGCGTCTACTGCTGCTTTTCTGTATTCTTCTACAGACATATCATCAACACCTTTGACACCCATAGCTCTTGCGATCTCTTTGTATTTCTCGCCTGTGCATTCAGCATTATACTCCATAACGATTGGAAGCATCATAGCACATGCAACACCATGTGGTGTGTCATAAACAGCTCCAAGTGTATGAGCCATAGAATGAGCAATTCCAAGACCTACATTTGAGAATCCCATTCCTGCGATATACTGTCCAAGAGCCATTCCCTCACGACCCTCTTTCTCATTTGCAACTGCTCCTCTTAAGGATTTGGAAATAATCTCGATTGCTTTGATATGGAACATATCTGTCATCTCCCATGCAGCCTTTGTTGTATATCCTTCGATTGCATGTGTAAGAGCATCCATACCTGTGGAAGCTGTCAGTCCTTTTGGCATAGAGGACATCATATCCGGGTCTACAACTGCGATGACCGGCATATCATGTGGGTCAACACAGACAAATTTTCTCTTCTTCTCTACATCTGTAATAACGTAGTTGATCGTAACCTCTGCTGCTGTACCTGCTGTTGTCGGAACTGCAATGATCGGTACACAAGGTTTCTTAGTTGGCGCAACACCTTCCAGACTTCTTACATCCTCGAATTCCGGATTAGCAATAATGATACCGATTGCTTTTGCTGTATCCATGGAAGATCCTCCACCGATTGCTACAATGTAATCAGCCTCAGCGCTCTTGAATGCTGCAACACCATTCTGTACGTTCTGAATCGTAGGATTGGCTTTGATGTCAGAATAAATCTCATATGCGAGTCCAGCCTCATCTAATACATCTGTCACTTTCTTTGTTACCCCAAATTTGATAAGGTCTGGATCAGAGCATACAAATGCTTTCTTAAATGCTCTTGATTTTGCCTCTGTTGCAATCTCCTTGATTGCTCCTGCTCCGTGATAAGATGTCTCATTCAGCATAATTCTGTTTGCCATTTCAATCTCTCCTTTTCTTACATGACATAATTTGCTTTTATGTTTTTATTTTAACAATGTTATTAAAAAAATGAAAGTTACAAAATTATGAAAATGTAACGTGACCGGATCATAAAAGATCCAGTCTTTCAAACACCCCCGCCAGTTCTTCCGGCATTGCTTTCACGAGATCTGCTGCCAGTTCCTCCGGCGTGCGTTTCACCCTTCCAAACACCCATTGTACAGTCATGTAAATAGAACCCTGGCAATACATTTCCAGCAGAAATTTTAAATCTTCCGACAATGGCTTTCCGGATTTTTCCTGGATCCGGTCTGAATAAAATGCCAGGATCAGTTCAAAATCATGGTCTCTCAGACAGTTCTGATCATCAGATTTAAATGCCATTTTAAAGAAAAGTTTCTCTTTCTGAATATACTGAAATTTTTTCACCAGTCCTTCATAGATGGTTTCGCCTTCTCCCATATGTTCAAAGGATTCCAGAAGGATCTTATCAAAATACCAGTTAACCAGGTCATATTTATCCTGAAAATGCCGGTAAAATGTTTGTCTGGTCGTTCCGCACGCATCTACGATTTCCTTTACCGTAATCTTCTCCACCGATGTCGTCTTCATGCAGACTTTCACAGCTTCCGCCAGGCGATATTTCATTTCTTCTGACTTACACTCCTCTTTGCACATGCAAAATCTCCTCTAACTTGGGCATTACCCGAAGCGCCCCTTTTCTTGTTGTTACAATAGATGCTGCTGCATTGGCAAACTCCAGCATCTCTCCAAGTTCCTTTTCATTTCTTGCCCATAGATAACAGAATCAATGGAATATGATACTTTTCCATCAAAAGCAGAATCCCCGCATCATGCCCGCTCCCGGATTCCGTTAAAAGGAAAACTCCCTATATTGCGAAAAGAGCGGGACAGATTTTCGCGTTTCTGTCCCGCTCCATGTGTCTTGACATTATTTTACAAAATTCTTATTTTTCCGTCAACCTCATCTCGCATATGAATCTTGTATTATCTGAAAACAATGTAGAGTCTGTGATTGTTCTTGTGCCTGGCTTTTTCTCAATCCTAGCAGATCTTACAGATCCAGCCCTCTGGTGCTTCAATGTGACCCATCTGGATTCCTGTCAATGTCTCATACAGTTTCTTTGTAACTGGTCCCATCTCTTCCATTCCACTTGGGAAGCAGATTTCTTTG
This sequence comes from Dorea formicigenerans, assembly GCF_025150245.1. NCBI lineage: Bacteria > Bacillati > Bacillota > Clostridia > Lachnospirales > Lachnospiraceae > Dorea > Dorea formicigenerans. The sequence continues at coordinate 1,293,995 of NZ_CP102279.1, read as the reverse complement.
CCATGATCTACAATCTTGCCAACTGGTGAAATAACTGCTGCTGTTCCACAAAGTCCACACTCTGCAAAATCTTTTACTTCATCAAGGTATACTTCTCTTTCTTCTACTTCCAGTCCAAGATAATGCTCTGCTACATACATCAGAGAACGTCTTGTAATAGAAGGAAGGATTGTAGATGACTTCGGTGTTACGACTTTATTGTCTTTTGTTACGAAGATAAAGTTTGCTCCACCTGTCTCTTCTACTTTTGTTCTTGTTGCAGCATCCAGATACATATTCTCATCGTATCCTTCTCCATGTGCTGTCACGATTGCATGAAGGCTCATTGCATAGTTAAGACCTGCTTTTACATGACCTGTTCCATGCGGTGCGGCACGATCAAAGTCTGAAACCTTAATTGTAATCGGCTTAGCGCCGCCTTTAAAGTATGGTCCAACTGGTGTAGCAAATACACGGAACTGATACTCCTCTGCAGGTTTTACTCCAATAACCGGACTGGAACCAAACATATACGGTCTTACATAAAGTGTAGCTCCTGATCCATAAGGCGGTACATATGCTGCATTAGCTGCTACGACCTGTTTGATTGCATCTACGAATCTGTCCTCTGGGAATACCGGCATCTCAAGTCTTGCTGCTGAATCAGCCATTCTTGCTGCATTTAAATCTGGACGGAAAGTTACGATATGTCCGTCTTCTGTTGTGTAAGCTTTCATTCCTTCAAAGCATGTCTGTGCATACTGAAGTACACCTGCGCACTCACTGATTGTTATGGTTGCGTCGGAGGTAAGAGTTCCTTCATCCCATGCTCCGTCTTTGTAGTTGGATACATATCTCTTATCTGTCTGCATGTAGCCAAATCCGATGTTTGACCAGTCAATGTTCTTTTTCTCCATGATAATTTCCTCCGTTCATCTATATAACTTTAATTTTTTAACTATTTTACTAACATTATTATAATACCATCATATTCAAAATTCAAGAGTGCGCTCTGTTTTTTTAGAATTATCTTTCCATCATACTAATAGACTCAATTCCAACGCTTCCTCCACGCACAACTTCAATACTCTTGAACTCTTCTTTCATCAGCTTAATAACTGCGTCATTTTTGGTTCCTGTCTGTACAAATTCCAGCAAAAGACTATCTCTTCCGTAGTCAATGACTTTTGCCTTAAACGTCTCCGCGATCTGGAAACATTCCACCTTATCCTCCGGTGTACATTTTTGAACTTTAATGTACATAATTTCTTTCATTCTTACAAAAACATCTGTAAAATCAATGACTTTAATAACCTCTACCGTACGGTTGAGCTGCTTTTTGATCTGTTCAAACGTCTCATCGTCACTGACCGTTGCTATTGTCATTCTCGACACAGTCGGATCTTCTGTTGTTCCTACAGTAAGGCTGTCCAGATTATATGACTTTCCAGAAAAGAGTCCGGAAATTTTAGACAGAACACCTACCTGATTTTCTACATAAAGTGATATCCAGCGTTTTTTCATTCCATTATTTGTTCCACTCATAATTTCATTCTCCCTTCTAACAATCCATGATCAGCTCTTCCAGAGTTCCGCCCGGTTTGATCATTGGGTATACAAGATCCTCCGGATCGATCATAAACTCGATAATCGTCGGTCTGTGTTTATTTTCAAGTGCTGCTCTGAATGCAGGCTCAATATCTTCTTTTTTCTCCACACGGATTCCTACTGCGCCATAACTTTCTGCCAGTTTGATAAAGTTCGGTGTATACTCCGGATATTCAAAATTCTCATCATCTGCTGCCCTTCTGCTTGCAGCACCGGATCGTAAGTTCGTCATAGAGTAACGTTTTCCATAGAATAATTTCTGCCACTGGCGAACCATTCCAAGGTTATAATTATTAAAAATACAGCTAATGATTGGAAGTTCCTCTAATACTGCTGTTGCAAGTTCCTGAATATTCATCTGCATCCCACCGTCACCGGAGATGGAAATGACCGGTACATCCGGATTACCGATTTTAGCACCAATCGCTCCCGGAAGTCCATACCCCATTGTTCCAAGTCCACCTGACATAAGAAGTCTCTTCTTCTGTGTAATCTCAGCAAACTGCGCCGTGAACATCTGATGCTGTCCTACATCAGTTACAATAATTGCTTCATCAAACATACGGTTGATCGTCTCAATAATATCCTGAGGTGTCATGATTGGTTTTTCTTTCATTTTCAGAGGATGTTCCTCTTTCCAGCTTTCAATCTGTTCCAGCCACTTTGATGTCTCATTCGGCTCTACATACTCTAACATCTTCTCGATCGCATCTTTTGCATCTGCAACAATCGGAATATCTACCTGTACATTTTTTGAAATTGCAGCTGTATCAATATCGATATGTACAATCTGTGCATTCGGTGCAAATGAATGCAGCTTTCCGGTAATTCGGTCATTGAACCTAGTTCCGATTGAAAACAGCAGATCACAATCACTGACAGCCATATTGCAGGCATATGCTCCATGCATTCCAAGATTTCCGATGTAGAGTGGGTGGTTTGTCGGAATTGCCCCGCGTCCCATTACTGTTGTTACGACCGGAATATTCGTCTTCTCCACCAATTTGGTAAATACTTCGTTTGCACGGGAAATAATCACACCTCCACCTGCTAAAAATAATGGTTTTTTTGCACGTCCAAGCATTTTGATCGCACGTTTTAACTGTCCGATATGTACGCTTGTATTCGGCTTATAACCACGGATATTAACAGTTTCCGGATATTCTGCGCTTCCAAGTTCTCCCATAACATCTTTTGGAAGATCGATAAGGACCGGACCTGGACGTCCTGTTCTTGCAATGTAAAATGCTTCTTTTAAAATTCTTCCAAGGTCTTCTCTGTTTCGCACCGTTACTCCATATTTGGTAATACTTCTTGTAATTCCTACAATGTCAACCTCTTGAAATGCATCATTTCCAATCAGATGTCTGGACACCTGACCGGTAAAGCACACAAGCGGAACACTATCATAATATGCTGTTGCAAGACCTGTTACCAAGTTCGTTGCTCCCGGACCACTTGTAACAAGGCAAACACCGACTTTTCCGGTAGATCTTGCATAGGCATCGGCCTCATGGACAAGTGCCACTTCCTGCCTTGGCAAGATTACTTTCGTAAAATCCTGCTTGTAAAGTTCGTCACTGATATCAATGGTACATGCCCCAGGATAACCGAACAGAGTATCTACTCCTTCTTCTTTTAAGGCTTTTACTAATAACTTATTGCCACTGATTTTCTTCATAAATGTCTTCCTCCTTTAACATTCCCAGATTTTGCTTCGTCATGAATATCCAACAGAGTATGCATTTCCCGTCAGATATAGAAAAACGCCCTAAGCGAAATAGCTTAGGGCGAATATACCATCCGTGTTACCACCTAAATTCAGAGAATTCTCTCTGCACTCATGTCAATACGGGAAACCATAACGATTATCCGATATTGCTCCCTTGTAACGTCGGGACAGACGTTGAAGTCTACTCAGATCATGTAACTATAGATGCTTTCTTTCAAAAGCACTATCAGCCATTCATCTTTTCGGTTCACTGCTCAGAGGCTACTTCCATAAACCCTTCATGAAAACTTACACCACCCGTCTTCTCTCTTAGCTTCCGGTATCTATGTACTCCTCCCCGTCATTGCATTTCACAAAACTGTTTTATCGAATATTTTTATATATTATAATCATAACTTTGTGTTACTGTCAATGACATTTTTCATCTGTTTTCTTGATATATTTTATGATGTCAGAGATAATACTTTCAGCACTTCGCCTGCAATTTTTGTCCAGGAAAGTCCGCTGACATCTACTTCTTTTGTTTTACCTGCCTCCACAGACTCCCAGATTCGCTGACCAATCCGCCTTTCAAAATCCGGCAGTGTCGCAGGAACTGCCTCATCCACATTACGCATCAATGGCAGTGTCACATATCTTATATCTGCCCCCGGCGCATAAGTATCAATCCATTCTTTCACTCCGGGCAAGTCTGTCATGACTACTCTGTCTCCGCATGCAAGCGCCTCAATGACCGTAAGAGGCAGTCCTTCAGAGAATGACAGAAGTGCAAAGATGTCACAGGAATTGTAGACCTTTGCCAGCTCTTTCTGTGGAAGCTTTCCTAAAAATGTCACCTTATACGGACATTTTTTCGCAAGCTCTACTATCTGCTCATACTCTTCTTCATTCCCGGCTCCTCCGGCAAGCAAAAGCTCAATCCTTTCCTTTTCATATTCCAGATAATCCAGGCTCCGGATCAGGCTTTCCACTCCTTTTTTCACCGAAATCTTTCCGGCAAATGCAATTCTTGTCACACCGTCATTCACACGCAGGCTTTCATTCTTGAAAATATGGCTGTTATACCCCATTCCAATCACCTGTATTTTTTCTTTCGGCACATCATAAATATCCTGAATGGTCCGCTTCTGCTCTGCATGCAGTGCAAAAATCCGATCAAGTCTTCGAATCTGCCCCGTAATGTACTCCCGTTCCAAATCTGTCTTCTGCATCTGCCGCAAATCTGTATTATGGCAAAAGCCAAAGACCTTCCGGTCTGGAAAATGTTCCCGTACGATGGCAGTCAAAAGATAAAGATGATGGCACAAAATCAGATCCGGATTCAAATCTCTTACTGCCTCATCCAGCTGTTTCAAAAAACTTTCTTTGAATGCCGCTTCCATCTTTGGTGTCATATCCCGGTATCTGGTACTCGGATATGGCATCTCGTCTGACATTCCTACAATCGGAAAGCTCAGTTTCCCCTGTTCAAAATATACCGGATAAAATGTGACCCGATCCGGTACCGGAGTTTCCTCCTCAGGATACACACCGGCTACCAGTGCCTGTGTGTGTCCCTTATTTGCAAATTCCTTCATAAGCTCCGACAGAAAAATTCCACTGCCGGTGCTGTTCGGTTTCTGCGCTGTTACATTTAAAATTCTCATGATACCCTCTCGTAAATTGTAAATACATACTCCAGATCAAAATACGTCTGCTCATCACTGATCTTGGTCATCTGCCACTGTGGGTCCTGATCCAGATCCGGGAAAAATGTATCCGCCTGATAAGCGTGATCGATCTTTGTAATATATGCCGTCTTACAGTATGGCAGAAGCTGTCTGTAAATGCTCTCTCCCCCGATCACAAAAATATCTTCATCGTTATATTTTTTCAGTTCTTCCACCATTTCGTCAATGCTGTGGACCACAACAGTTCCTTTCACATTGTATTTTTTATCTGATGTCAGAACAACATTGACTCGGTTCTTTAAAGGCTGTCCGCCCGGAAAACTTTCCAATGTCTTTCTTCCCATGGCAACGACCTTCCCCTTTGTCGTCTCACGGAAGAACTTCATGTCCTGCGGAATACTTACAAGTAACTTATTGTCCATTCCAATTGCCCAATTCTTATCCACTGCCACAATCAAATTCATGCCGGTTTCCCCCTGTTTTTTATTACTTTATTTTTATCTTAAACTGCCACCGGAATATTTTTAATCTGCTCATGTGTCTCATAATCGATCAGTTTCACATCATCCGGTGTAAAATCATAGAAATTCTTCACTTCCGGATTTAACCAGAACTTCGGTGCCGGAAGCGGCTCTCTTTTTATTAATTCCTCCACGAGCGGAATATGGCGGTCATAAATATGTGCATCTGCAATCACATGTACCAGTTCCCCGACTTCCATATCACACACCTGTGCCAACATATGAAGAAGCACTGCATACTGACATACATTCCAGTTATTCGCAGTGAGTACATCATTGGATCTCTGATTGAGCATTCCATTCAGCGAAAGCTTCTCATGTCCTTCTTTTTTCGTAACATTAAATGTCATACTGTACGCACACGGGTACAGGTTCATCTCATGAAGATCCTGATGTACATAAATATTCGTCATGATCCTTCTGCTGTACGGATTGTTCTTCAGATCATAGATCACACGGTCTACCTGATCGAACATTCCCTCCTTGTACTGATGTTTTACGGACATCTGGTATCCATAGGCTTTTCCAATCGATCCATCTTCATCTGCCCAACTGTCCCAGATATGACTGTTCAGATCATGAATGTTGTTCGATTTCTTCTGCCATATCCATAAAAGTTCATCTGTACAGCTCTTAATCGCAGTTCTTCTAAGTGTCAGTGCCGGAAATTCCTTAGACAGATCATACCGGTTTACCACACAGAATTTCTTTACTGTATAAGCCGGTGTTTTATCCTCCCACACCGGGCGCACTTTTTCCCCTCTTGTGTCTGTTCCATTGTCGATGATGTCGCGGCACATATCTATAAATACCTGATCGGCATAACTCATTTGCCTTTCCTCCTGCATTCTTATCATTTATTGCTTTGTAGCATCAAACCATTTGATTATTGTACCATGAATTGCATACAAAAAAAAGAGGAATGCAATGTTATTTTTTTACATTCCTCTTTTTATTTTGTGAAAACATATCCTTATTAACAGCAGCCCTGAAGTACATTTTCCAATGCACTTGCGCTACTGGAATGTGCACGCTCCACGCGGATATTGTAACGCTCTGCTTCTTTCAATGCACAATGTACCATTTTATGTGCCACAGTTGATGTGAATAAGATGATCAGATCTGGCTGTCCGATCTGTGTCTTCAGATTACCGGACATTCTCGTGAATACTTTTGCTTTACATTTATGCTTTTTACAGATCTGCTTGTACTGCTGTTCCATTCTTTCATTGCCGCCAATGATTACTACACTCATTTTTATCACCTGTCCTTTTAGCAATGCCACAGACCACGAATATTTCAGCATAATTTATGTCTTGCTTTCTTCCATTCCTGATCTGCTATATCCTGTTCCATATTAATCAACAAGTTTTGCTCCTGCCGCCTTGCATGCATCCAAATCATCACTTCCCGGTGTCTCATTTGCGATTACGCCTTCTGGTTCTGCCATCTTGGCTCCGGCTGCCGTCATACGTTCTACCCAGCTTCTCATCCATTCTCCGTCTCCCCAACCATAGGATCCGAATAACAAAATCTTCTTTCCACTTACTTTTCCTTCAAGCTCAGCTACAAATGGCTCCATCTCAGACTCTTCTAACTCCTCAGCTCCCATAGCAGAGCAGCCAAGGGCAAATACATCTTCTTCTGCCAGCGCATCTACACTTGCCTGATCTACAGAGATTACATTTGCCTGTGCTCCTGCACTTTCAATTCCTTCTCCAATTGCCTCTGCCATTGCCTGTGTGTTACCTGTTCCGCTCCAATATACTACTGAAATACTCATGATTTACTATCCTCCTGCTGTTCTATTTAATCAACTATCATTTAACACGCTGCCACATATGCAATATCTCGAATGCTCTTTCCAATCAGATATTCATTTACCGCACTGGTCTTTGCCTTATCATACGCCCAGAAAATCATTTTTGCTCTCCCTGGATTGTTATAGACTTTCCAGTATCCGGAAAACAGACTGTCTTTTCCGTCTTTTTCAATGAAACATTTTACATCATCGATCGGATAATCTAAAAATGCTCCTATCTCATGCGGAAAACAGATTTCTCCATCTGAATACTGACAGACACGTTTCGAGAGACGTTCCAGCATCTTCTCCGGTTCCACGTCCTCATATCCATAGGAACCTAAAAATCCCCTGACATCTGTCCGTTTCAAATATCTGGAAAACGACTCGCGCCGGTACAAAAATACAAGACATTTTCCATGATTTCTTGTCAGAATTTTAAATTTGATCCCTGTTCCTTCCAGGATTTCATAAAGCTCTCTACTGTTTTCTTCCGTAATATTCAAAATACAGGCAATCTTGATTCCTTTCAGAAACGGCGCACACTGCAGAATTAACTGAACCTGCAGACTTTTCATATTATCCATACCAGATAACATATAAGACACTACTTCCTTTGACATCGCATATCCTCATCCGTAATTGATTTTGATTATCATTTGCATGTTTATAATATCATAGTAGTTAGTTTAATGCAACTGTTTTAAATGATTGTCTTTTATCAAAAAAGGCACCATGCATTTTCATACATGATACCTTTTATATTTCCTACGGCTCTGCAATATTATACAATACTTTGTTCAGCATCTTCTCCAAAGCCTCAATTTCTTTTTTATTCATTCCGATTGTCAGCATCTTATCCAGCTTCCGTCTCTGATTCTCCATGCGTCTCTGGATATCGTAAGCTTTCTCCGTCAGGTAAATGTTCTTGCAGCGCTTATCCGTATTACTTGGAACTGATAAGATATATCCCTTTTCGTCCAGCCGTTTCAGCAGACCGGTCACGGTAGGATTTCTGAGATTCAATCCTTTTTCAATGTCCCTCTGTGTCACTTCTTCTTTCTCACAGTCGAACAGATAATCCAGTACTGCACACTGTGATGCGGTAATGCCAAGCGTACGCAGCCGGTTATTAAATTCCTTCTCATACACATTATTTATCTGCTTGAACATAAATCCTATCGTTCTCTTCTTTTGCATACGCCTTATCCTTTCTTTTAATCCCAGATCCTGACAACCTTCTCTTTACTTATCAGCTCATCTTTTTTATCTCACTTCTCGCAAGCACAATTGCAACTACTGCTGCCGTTCCGTCCGCAATCGGACCTGCATACATTACACCATCAATTCCGATAAATATCGGGAATATAATAATGAGTGGCAAAAGAAATAATATCTGTCTCGTCAGAGACACAACTGCTCCCTTTGTAGCTTTTCCGATTGCAGTGAAAAACTGTGAGCAGACCGGGTGGATTCCATTTACAAACGTCATAAACATATAAATGCGGAAATACCTCTCTGCAAACCGGAAATATTCTTCGCTTCCATTTCCGAAAATACTGACGATCTGTCTTGGAAATACTTGAAAGCACACAAAACAGATACCGCCGACCGCAAGCGCTATCTGCATGGATCGCTTATATGTGTGTCTGACTCTCACATAATTGCCTGCTCCATAATTAAAACCCCAGATTGGCTGGCATCCCTGGGCAAGACCGATACAGATTGCCATAAACACCATATTGACTTTTGCAATTACACCGACACACGCCAGTGGAATATCTGATCCATATACAGAAAGAGAACCATAATATCTCAATGTATTATTTAACACGATCTGCACGATTGCCATAGCTATCTGATTGATGCATGAAGCCATACCAAGTGTGAGAATGCCTTTGATATACATTCCACGGGGCTTTAGCATCTCCACTGTCAGTCCCATCTTTTTAAAACGTACAAAATACACAATTACCAGACACCCAGACGCGATCTGACCGATTACAGTTGCCCATGCAGCTCCTTTAATTCCCCAATGGAATCCAAAAATAAACAGTGGATCCAGAATCGTATTGATGATTGCCCCCGTAAGCATACAAGTCATAGAATAAGTCGGGCTTCTGTCTGCACGGATCAGATGATTCCCCCCTGTCGTCAGAATCAGAAAAGGAATTCCAAATGCTGTAATCCCTGTATAATCCTGTGCATAAGGCAGGACGTCTTTTGTAACACCGAATACATGAAGCAGCGGATCTAAGAACAATAATACGATGACCGCGATCGTCACACCGCAAAGCATCAGCATTACAAGTCCTGTCCCTGCATACCTGCACGCACATTCCTGCTCTCCTGCCCCCGAGGACAGATTAAAATTTGAAGCACTTCCAATCCCAAGAAGCAATGCCGTTGCAGTACAAATAATCGTAATTGGAAATGCGATATTAGTCGCTGCATTTCCAAGAAGTCCTACACCTTGTCCAATAAATATCTGGTCTACAATATTATAAAGCGAGCTGACCAGCATACTGATGATTGCCGGGATGGAGAATTTTAATATCAACCGCTCGACCTTCTCTGTTGCAAGCGGATTGACCTTTACACTTTCTTCCAAACCTAAACCTCCAATATTTCTACTAATATTCACGAATGACACTGCTGACTTCGCGAATTGTCTCCATATCTTTGAGATGCTCCAGAGAATCCAGCATCTGGCTTTCTTTGACAGCCTCTGTTACAATAACAAGTTCAGCTACATCAGAGTTCTCGCACTGTTCCTTCTGCATGACTTTTGTAATGCTGACCTTGTGAACACCAAATACCATGGCAATGGAAGCCAGAACTCCAGGTTTATTCTCCACCTGCATACGGAGGAAAAATTTATTTTTCACATTCTTAAAATTCTTGACTGGTGTTGTCCGATAACAGGTACAACTGATTCTTCCGGTACAATGATACTGCGTGTCACGCACTACGTCGATCACATCTCCGACAACTGCACTGGCAGTCGGGAACTCTCCAGCACCACGTCCATAGAACATTACATCTCCAACTGCATCTCCATGCACAAATACGGCATTGAAAGAATCTCTGACAGATGCCAGTGGGTGATTCTGCGAAATCATCATTGGATAAACACCCACTTCAATTCCATCTTCTGTATTATGAGCCACGCCAAGTAATTTGATAACATTGCCAAATTCTTTTGCATATGCTATGTCTCTTGAAGAAATCTTTGTAATTCCCTCTGTATATACATCCTTGAACACAACTCTGGAATGAAATGCGATGGAAGCCAGAATTGCTGCTTTACGTCCGGCATCTAATCCTTCAATATCTGCTGTCGGGTCCGCCTCTGCATATCCAAGCTCTGTCGCTTTTGCCAATGCTTCATCAAAATCCATATTGTCTTCAAACATCTTTGTCAGGATATAGTTTGTTGTACCATTCATGATTCCAATGACTTCATCAATCTCATTTGCCGCCAGGCATTGCTTTAACGGACGGATGATCGGGATTCCTCCGGCTACTGCAGCCTCAAACAGAAAATCCACACCATGCTCTTCTGCTGCATCCAGAAGTTCTTTTCCGTGCTCAGCAATCAGATCTTTATTAGCAGACACAACATTTTTCCCTGCATTTAAAGCATCCAGAATCATGGTTCTTGCCGGCTCAATTCCACCCATCACCTCAATTACGAGTTGGATCTCATCATTATCAATAATATCTCTCCAGTTATCGGTAAGAAGAGATGGATCCACACCTTCACGCTTTTTCTCCATATTGTGTACAAGAATCTTTACAATCTCAACATCTGCTCCTGCCTTTTTACAAAACTCCTCTTTTTGCTTTTCAATTAACTTATATACCCCACTTCCAACTGTTCCCAGTCCTAAAAGTCCGATTTTTATCTTGTGCGGTTTGCTCATTCCTGTTCTCCTCCTGCTTTATAACATTTTTTTCTTTTTAAAGTAAATACATTCCGCAATAATTACTACGATTGATATTATGATGACACAAATATATCCATATTGCCAGTGAAGTTCTTGCATATTATAAAAGTTCATTCCATACCACCCGGTAATCAATGTCAATGGCATAAATATTGTCGTCACTACTGTCAGAAAATTCATAACTCTATTTTGCTGCAAGGTAATCTGGGTCTGATAAATTTCACGGATCTGCTGAGTATACTCTTTCATCTCCGCGGCATACTGATGCAAACGCTCAGTTCTATGAACATAACGCTCCCAACCCATTTCTTCATCCTGGATTTCATTTCTGTTCATATAAAGCTGCATATGCTCACCCATATTGGTCATCTGATCATAAGAAACCATCAGTTCCGAAAAATGTTTCCGATACTTCATAATTCTTTCATCCAGATGTTTCTGGACATGTCCAATTACATTTTCTTCGATTTTCTCCAGTTGTTCTTCAATCTTCTGCATTCTGTACACATCATCATCAATCAGATAGTTTAAGATCATAAGCAAAACTTCATGAAGTCTGCAGTTTTTATAGACATCATTCTTCACATGTTCCATAAGAAGTTGAATCTGATTTGTTTCCTCCACAAAATAAAGAGTCTGCTTATACATGCAAAAGCCAAATACGAACATTTCATGATTTTTCAAATCTGGCACCCGCATAATTCCCTGTACACAATCATGAAACGAATCTACTTTACAGTACCTGACATGATTCATACTGTATAGAAGATTCTTCTTATGTGGAATATATTCCTTAATCTGTTCGTATTCTTTCAGATTCATAATCTGAACCTTCATAGTATCATCTATTTTTTTATCACTTATCCTCTTGTAATTTGCTTCTTGCATCCTATCCTGAATAAGCTGTCCTTTTTGCCAATCCAGAGTGTATGCTTCCATAATCTGCCTCCACTTTTTATCAACATTGTTTCTTTCTGAGATTTGACTCTCATATCATATCATAATTTTTTATTTTACGCATGTTTTTCTATCTGTAATTATTGGAATTATAGGAGAATTTTAATGCATGAACCTCGCAGCAAGAATGCCTCGGCATTCTTGAATATATAGAAAATACAAGTTATCATATACGAAAAAATCTCAATCCGAAGATTGAGATTTTTATAAGAGCGACAGACGGGGTTCGAACCCGCGACCCCGACCTTGGCAAGGTCGTACTCTACCAACTGAGCCACTGTCGCATTCATTATGTTGTTCCGTTTGTTTCTTGTGTTCCTTGGAACAATACATACTATACAGGATAATCAGACTTTTGTCAACAGCTTTTTTTAATTTTTTTCAAAATTTTTGATGCAATATATTTTATTCCATTTTTTTGCACACTTCTCATATATGAAAGTCTCTAATCTTCTTTCTTTTAATAAGACTAATCTTGGAAAATCAGTTGTTTTTTATTTTTTTTACTGTTATGATAAACAAAACGATGATTCAAGAATGCCTCGGCATTCTTGCTGCGAGATGGGAGCCATCTCCCAGCTGATATATATAATTCACATAGGAGGTTTGTTATGTCAGAGACAATTACAGAAGAAAATATAACTACAATAGATCATGCATCTGCTACAGAAACTATATCTGGTCAGAAAGATACATCTGCTGCAGAAAATGCATCTGGTCAGGAAGATACATCTGCTTCTAGCAGCACAACTATCCAGAAAGATACGTCTGCTTCTAAAAGTTCAACTATCCAGGAAGATACGTCTGCTTCTAAAAGTTCAACTATCCAGGAAGATACGTCTGCTTCCGGTAGCACAACTGCCCGGAAAAATGCATCTGTCATCAATAATACTACTGCTCCAGGAACGGAATCTGCTTATAACTTGGATTCTGAGATGGATCCGTTTGACAAAGCTGAAAAAGAGCGTGATTCCTCCGGATTTTTTGCCCGTTTTTCTGCTAAAATTGCAAATATCCACTCCCGCCGCGAAGCCAGACTTGTTCGCGATGAAATTATACTTTCCCGCATTCCAGACAAGGACTTGATGGAATACTTAAAATTAGAACAGAAGCGTCTGGAATCCCAGCAGCATGCCAGAGAAATTCGTGAAAAAAGAATCTGGATTGCATTCCAGATGACCATTGCATTAATTGCCGCTGTTCTGGTAATCTATTTCTTAAAAGACAGCCCGGCAATTCTGATCAGCATCTTATACACAGCAGGTCTTTTAATTGCATTCAATATCTGGAATAAGCACAAAGATGGACGTTCACCAAAAGATCAATAATTCAAGAAAAAATCCCATCCGGTATTCTTCAATGCGAGAATATCCGGATGGGATTTTTTCATCATTAAATAACTTTTATTCTTCCTCAGCTACTACTTCAAGTCCCAATTCATCGAGCTGTTTCTGGTCAACTTTTGTCGGAGCCTCTGTCATAAGATCTGAAGCATCTTTTACCTTCGGGAATGCTATCACGTCACGAATGCTATCCTGTTTTGCCATGAGCATAACAAGACGATCCAGTCCATATGCAAGTCCTGCGTGTGGCGGTACTCCATACTTGAATGCTGTCAGGAGGAATCCGAACTGCTCCTGTGCCTGCTCTGGTGTAAATCCAAGCACCTCGAACATCTTGCTCTGGATCTCAGGGTTAAAGATTCGCACACTTCCTCCACCAATCTCATTTCCATTCAGAGTAATATCGTATGCTTTTGCACGGACTCTTCCCGGATCACTGTCGATATACTGAAGATCTTCTTCCATTGGCATTGTAAATGGGTGATGCATTGCTGTGAAACGGTTCTGTTCTTCACTCCACTCAAGAAGCGGGAACTCTGTGATCCACATAAATTTGTACTCATTCTTATCTAAAAGATCCATCTGGCGTGCAAGTTCCAGACGAAGCGCACCTAATACATCCCATACAACTTTATTCTTATCTGCTGCAAAGAGAAGCAGATCACCATTCTCACCGTCCATAGCCTGAATCAAGTTCTTCTGCTCATCCTCTGTCATGAATTTTGCGAAAGACGATTTTACAGTTCCATCTTCATGGATTGCAATGTAAGCCAGTCCTTTTGCACCGTAATCCTTTGCATAATCAACCAGCTTGTCAATCTTCTTACGTGCCATTCCTCCCTGGCCTTTTGCGTTGATACCACGAACAGTACCACCATTCTCAATAGCACCCTTAAATACAACAAACTCGCTGTCTTTTACGACATCTGTCACATTGACAAGCTCCATGCCGAATCTTGTATCCGGTTTATCGGAACCGTAACGATCCATAGCCTCCTGCCATGTCATTCTCGGAATCGGAAGCGGAACTTCCACACCAAGAACTTCTTTAAACAGCATCGCAAGGAATCTTTCATTGACATCAATGACATCATCAACATCTACGAAAGACAGCTCCATATCCATCTGTGTGAACTCTGGCTGACGGTCTGCTCGAAGATCCTCGTCACGGAAACATTTTGCAATCTGGAAATATCTGTCATAACCAGAACACATTAAAAGCTGCTTAAATAGCTGTGGTGACTGTGGAAGTGCATAAAAATGTCCCTGATGAACGCGGCTTGGTACAAGGTAATCTCTTGCTCCCTCCGGTGTACTTCCGATGAGTACCGGTGTCTCAATCTCAAGGAATCCTTCATTTGCCATAAACTGACGTGCAAGTGTAGCCACCTTGCTTCTCATCATCAGATTGCGCTGCATATCCGGTCTTCTAAGATCCAGATATCTGTATTTCAGACGGACTTCTTCTTTTGTCTTAGAATTCTCCTCAATCTGGAACGGAGGTGTCTCTGACTCAGAAAGTACACGAAGCTCCTCTGGGATAATCTCAATTTCACCTGTTGCAATGTTCTCATTGACTGCACCAGATCGTTTTGCAACTTTTCCTACAACTGCAACAACATATTCACTGCGAAGCTTTGCAGCCTTCTCGATCAGTGCTGCATCTACACTTCCTTCATCAAATACAACCTGGATAATTCCGGAACGGTCTCTTACATCTACAAATACGAGACCTCCTTTATTACGATTTTTCTGTACCCAGCCCATAATGGTCGCTGTCTCGCCTACGTTAGCTGCTGACAGTTCCCCACATCTGTGGGTTCTCTTTAAGCCCTGCATTGACTCTGCCATTTTTCTATATCTCCTTTTTCACTTGTGCGTTCTATTCTCTACAGCCTGTCTACGGAATCTGCATAACAGTCTGCAATTTCTGTATATCCATCTTCTATTAGCTGCTCTTTCTGAAACTTCTTATTCTTCTTCATATTGACGATCAGCACCTGTCGTCCTGCCTCCCGGTCAGCTTTTGCAAGAGCAAGAACCTTCAACATGGCCTCTTTTGGAAGCTTCTTCTCCAGAAGATATGCCTTTTTCTGGCGTCCTCCCGGAACTTTATATCCATTTTCCAGAAGTAGCATGACAATTCTCTCAAATCCAATAGAAAATCCGCATGCCGGTGTATCCTGCCCTGTAAACTTGCCGATCATCTTATCATAACGTCCGCCTCCGGCAACAGAACCGCCAAAGTCGTCCATAGTTACCTCAAAAATTGTTCCGGTATAGTAGGACTGTCCTCTTACGAGGGTTGGTGTGAACTGAAGTTTAAAATCACACTCTTTTGCAGCTTCTACACTTGACATAATCAATTCCAGACCGTCAGCTGTCTCATCACTCAGATAATCTCCAAGCTTTTCTTTCAGGTAACGGACTCCGGATACATCAGAAGCAACCTCATCAAAAAGAGAAAGGTAGGTCTTAACACTTTCACTGGTATATCCCATCTCAATAAGCTCTGCCTCGACACCTTCCGGTCCGATCTTATCCATCTTATCCAGAACAATGAAGACTTCATCATAGTCTTCCTCTTTAAAACCACTGTAAGCAGCCATAGATTTCAATATATTACGGTCATTAATACATACAGTAAAATTCTTAAAGTCCAGTTTCCCAAGCATCGCCGTTGTAGCAAGGATCAGCTCGATTTCGGCTAGATTAGAAGCCTCTCCTAATATATCGATATCGCACTGTACGAACTGGCGGAAACGTCCTTTCTGCGGACGGTCTGCTCTCCACACACTTCCAATCTGAAGTGCTTTAAAAGGAGACGGCAGCTCATTTGCATGATTAGAATAATATCTTGCAAGCGGAACTGTCAGGTCATACCGAAGTCCTCCATCCACAAGATCATTTTCCTCTTTTGCCTCGTCAATTTTTAACTTTTCTCCACGTTTCAAAATCTTGAAGATCAGTTTTTCGTTATCTCCCCCCTGCTTGCTGCACAGGTTCTCGATATGCTCAACACATGGAGTTTCCATAGATTGGAATCCAAATGTTTTATAGGTGTCTTTAATCAGGCCGATCAGGTAATCCCGGATTTCCATCTCTGCCGGCATTACATCTTTCATACCGGTTACTGGTTTCTTCTTTAACGCCATAGCCATTCTCCTTTTCGTTCTATCATCTCGTCCACCCGGCTGATGTAAGCATCGATTGCTTTTACATTCTCCTGCCGGATCAGACTGGTTTTTTTCTTCTTTTTGCTTTCAGGATTTATGACAGGTTCTTTCAGTACGATTTTTGTAGACGCACCTGCACCTGCTGCAATAATGGATTGCTTTTCCTCCATAATTAGTATATTGTATATTCCTGCTTTGTCAACCTTTGCATAGCCCACATTTTCAAAATTTCCGGCAATATTCTTCTGACGATACAGATAATACGGAAAAAGTCCCATCTGTCGGGCTTTATTTCCTGCCATCTCTACCATCGTACCTATTTCATCTTGTATGATCGTTAATCGTTTCCCTTCTCTCTCTTCCTGGCCCATTTTAGCTGCACGTTTAATTGCAAGGGAATGTACCGTCAGATTATCAGGTCCAAGTAACGCAATCTGTCTTAGAGTGTCCTCCATATCCTCCGGTGTCTCTCCCGGAAGTCCTGCAATAATATCCATATTGATATTATCAAATCCCAGCTTTCTCGCCATATGAAATGCTTCATACACTTGTTCTACAGTATGCTTACGTCCAATTGTATCCAAGGTCTTCTGCTGCATGCTCTGAGGATTGATAGAAATTCGATTAATACCGTGATTTCGAAGCACCTGAAGTTTCTCTTTCGTAATACTGTCCGGTCGTCCGGCTTCCACCGTAAACTCCAGAAGTCCTTCCCTTACAAAATGTCTATCAATGCATGTAAGCAGCCGGTCTAACTGATCCGCATTCAAAGTTGTCGGTGTTCCACCGCCCATGTAAATGGTGTCAGCTTTTCTTCCTTCAGATATTTTCGCAATTGCTTCCAGTTCCTTCATAAGTGCAGCCAGATAGTCTTCTACCCGGTGCTCCCAGTCACCTAAGGCACCCGAACTAAACGAACAGTAACTGCAAACCGTTGGGCAGAACGGGATTCCCACATAAAGACTATAGCCATTTTCATAATCCAACTGATCCAGAAGCTTTTTTTCTCTCCCTGCAATCTGCCATGCAAGATGTGCTTTTTCTTCACTCACCAGATTCTCCTTCTGGAACCATGGAACAAACGTCTCCTGTGTCATACCTTCTTCCAGTTTTCTCATAGCAATTTTAGTCGGTCGTACTCCCATCAGGATTCCCCATGCAAGAGTTCTGCCACTTTGCTCTGACAACTTTTTGTATAACATCCGGTCGAGATATTTTTTCATTGCAGATTTCTCCGCTGGCATGTCATTTGTCTGCCTGTCTGCAATTTCAATCATCGCCTCTTTCTGCCCGTCTGTACCATCTTCTGCAAATTCCACAGTTACATAATTAGAGGCTTTTTCGTCCACCGAAGACGTAACTGTCTCCGATGGATAAAAAGCCTTCACCATATGATATGCATTATACACAAATGTCTCCTGATTGCATATAACCCGGATCATTCTTAGCCCTCCTGTACATATGGGTTGTGAAGCTTCTCATACTCTATCTTTGTCTCACCCATATGTCCCGGATAAACAATCGTATCATCCGGAAGTGCGAACAGTCGTTCTCTTACAGATCGTACGATTGCATCCTGACTGCTGTTCGGAAAATCCGTACGTCCGACAGAACGCTGGAATAAAGTATCTCCACTAAATACCGCATGTTCTACAGGCAGATAATAGCAACAGCCGCCCATCGTATGTCCCGGTGTATGAATGACTTCTATCGTCTCACCTGCCAGTTCCAGTTTTTGTCCGTCTTTTAACGGTTTTGCACCATCAAAGGAATAGCCGTTCGTGTAAGACGAAGACAGATTCAGCTCTGGATCCGTCATAATCGGAAGATCCTCTTCCTCTACATAGACCGGAATATTCCAGTTTTCCAGAATAGAATCAATTCCCATAATATGATCGAAATGTCCATGAGTCAGAAGAATTGCCACAAGGTTAAGTTTTTCTTCCTCAATGTATGCTGTAAACTTCTTAGAATGTCCACCTGGATCCACTACAACTGTATCCTTTGTCTCTTCATTTATCAAAAGGTAACAATTTGCCCCCAAAATCCCAAGGGGAAATTTCTCTATCTTCATTGCTTTTTCTTTCCTCCTAGCCTGTTGTTCTCTCAATATCAATCACGTCATCAATCTGACGCAGTTTACCAATTACTTTTGCAAGTTCCTCTCGGCCATGCACAATAAATCCAGCCTCGATGGTCGCAGTTCCCTGCTTGCTCGTGCGGATATTTAAGGATTTGACATCCATCTCCATCTCCGTAAATACTTTGGAAATACTCATCAGAAGTCCCTGCTGATCTCTTGCATACATCTTGATCTCAGCCAGATACTGACCTCCTGCCTCTTCTGCCACATTTCCTTCCCACTCAGCCGGAATCAGTCTTGCACGTTCTGCTTCTGTCAAATGTATCATATTAACACAATCCGTGCGGTGAATCGAAAGTCCTCTTCCTCTTGTAACAAATCCGACAATCTCATCTCCCGGTACTGGATTACAGCATCTGGAGAACCGGACTGCCACATCATCAATTCCTTTCACAACAATTCCACTCTTGGACTTGGCAATATGGACTTTATTCTTAGCCGCCTCTGCAACTTTTTCAAGTACAATTTCATCTGTCAGTTCCTGCTTGTGATCCTTGCCATATTCTTCCGCCAGACGATTCACGACCTGTCCTTCTTTTAAGCCGCCATGTCCAATCGCGGCAAGCACAGAATCCCAGTCCTTGAATCCATATTTTCTCTGTACGATCTCTTCATATTTTGGCTGGAGCAGATTAGAAAGGTTGAGAGATTTTGCTTTGCAATAGGAAGCCACCATCTCTTTTCCTTTGATAATATTGCTCTCTTTAAATTCTTTTTTGAACCACTGATTGATCTTATTTTTTGCCTGTGTACTCTTGACTACATTCAGCCAGTCACGGCTTGGTCCTTTCGAATTCTGGGAGGTCAGAATTTCTATTCTGTCTCCATTCTGGATTCTGTAATCAATCGGAACAAGCTTTCCATTCACTCTGGCACCGACCATCTTATTGCCGACTGCACTGTGTATGGAATAAGCAAAGTCGATTGGAGTGGACCCCGTCGGCAATGTCTTTACATCCCCCTGCGGTGTAAAGCAGTACACATCATCTGCAAACAGATCCAGATCTCCTTTGATGAGGCTTAAGAATTCCTTGTTGTCAGACATATCTCTCTGCCATTCCAGAATCTGTCTGAGCCAGCTCATTTTCTCTTCTTCAGCCATAACACCTTTCTTGCTGCCGCCGGACTCTTTATACTTCCAGTGAGCAGCAATACCATATTCGGCTGTCTTATGCATCTCCTGTGTACGGATCTGGATCTCAAACGGCTGACCAATCGAACTCATCAGCGTTGTATGCAGAGACTGATACATATTCGGTTTCGGCATGGCAATATAATCTTTAAATCTTCCAGGAATCGGCGTATAAATCTCATGGATAATTCCCAATGCCGCATAACAGTCTTTGACAGAATCCACAATGATACGGACTGCAAACAGGTCATAAATCTGATCTACTGTCTTATCCTGATTGACCATCTTCTTATAAATACTGAAGAAATGCTTTACACGTCCATTTACATCTGCTTTGATCCCCGCATTTTTCATATGCATGGACACTTCATCCACAATCTGTTGGACAAATTCCTCACGCTCTGTTTTTCTGGCATTGATCTGATTTACAAGGTCAAAAAATACATCTGGTTTCAGATACTTCAATGACAGATCGTCAAGTTCTGTCTTAATTTTAGAAATACCAAGCCTTCCCGCGATCGGCGCATAAATATCCATTGTCTCACGGGCCTTTTCCTGCTGTTTGGCCGGAGTCATGAACTGCAGTGTACGCATATTATGCAGACGGTCCGCAAGTTTAATGATAATAACCCGGATATCCTTTGCCATAGCAAGGAACATCTTTCTCAAATTCTCCGCCTGAAGTTCCAGTTTGTCCGCAGAATAAGCTACACGGCCAAGTTTCGTAACACCGTCTACCAAAAGAGCTACCTCTTCTCCAAACTCTTCTTTTATATAATCCTCTCCAATCCGAGTATCTTCCACTACGTCATGAAGAAGAGCTGCGATAATTGTCTCCTTATCCATCTCAAGATCCGCAAGAATGATTGCTACCCAGAGCGGGTGGATAATATACGGTTCTCCCGACTTTCTCTTTTGGTCTCCATGCGCTTTTTTTGCCAGATTATATGCCTTCTCGATCTGAGTAACATCCGCAGACGGATGATACTTTTGAATACGGGCAATTAACATGCCATAAAGCTTATCCGGATCATCATAATCTGCCTCCTGTTTGATCCCGTGCCCATCTACCATCTGAAGTTTCCCTCTTGTGTCTTTTAGCAATGCTTCCGGAGCAATCTTGCCGTCCAGTGACTCATATGTTGTTTTATTCTCTGACATATTAACGCCTCCTTCCCTCTCTAGTCTCTCAAATGTATATCTTTTTCTATTTTCCAGGATATACAATAACTGAATCTATATCATATCCCTGTAATCTGTCACGTCCATGAAGTCCTGCCAGTTCCATTAAAAACACAGTCTTTACAACCTTTCCGCCAAGACCTTCAATCAAATGGATCATTGCCTCATTCGTTCCGCCTGTCGCGATCAGATCATCAATGATCACAACTCTCTGCCCTGGCTTGATCGCATCTTTGTGCATCTCGATAGTTGCTGTGCCATACTCTAATTCATACTCTGCAGAAACCGTCTCTCTTGGAAGCTTTCCTTTTTTACGAATCGGAATAAATGGCTTTTTCAGATTATATGCGATCGGTACCCCGAAAATAAATCCTCTGGATTCCGGTCCGACTACTACGTCAAAGTCAAGACCTTCTAATTTTTCCTGCATCAGATCAATTGCAAGATGCAGTCCTTCCGCGTCTTGTAATACACTTGTCACATCACGAAATATGATCCCCGGTTCTGGAAAATCCGGAATACTTACTACATAATCTTCTATCGGTTTCATAATTATTCTCTCCTTCTTCTCTTTCAAGGTAAAGTATATCTTTTAGTATAGCATTATTTGTTCCATTTTTCAAAAAAAATCTATCGATAATGGGTAATTACAATCTGAATTTGTCTTTCTCCCCGGAATTCATTGATTCCAGGGTAAAATGTAATGGACATTTTACCATTATTTCTTTCACACCGTTCTGCAAATTCCTGTACATCACGAAAACAGATGGCTTCCATCCGGTTTCCCGCCGCATCGATTGCTGTTGCTTTTGCAACATTTTTATTTTTCCCGATGATCTTCATATGCTGCATGACGACGCCTCTTGCCGCAAAAACCGGTTTTGTATTACCTTTTCCAAATGGTTCCATGTATTCAAGTTCTTCTATAAAATGTTCTGTAATAGCAGCAAATGGCAGTTCCATATCAATCACTACTTTTTCTGTCAGCTCTTCTTCTGAAAGCGTACACTGATCATTTAGCCTTCTTTTAAATTTCTCAACATTTTCTTTATCAAGTGAAAGTCCTGCCGCCATCGGATGTCCGCCGAATTTTGTCAGAAGATCCCCACAGCCTGTCAGTTCTTCATACATGGAATAGCTTTCGATCGATCTTCCCGATCCTTTGACTCCATCTTCGGAATCTGTCAATACAAATACCGGACGATAGTAATTTTCTCTCACACGGCCAGCCACAAGTCCGGCAAGGCTTTCATGACAATCCGGCAGATAGATAACAAGCACCTTATCCTCCCGGATATCTGTCTGTTCCACTTTCGCCATTGCCTCATCTACAACGCGGTCTGTCATATCTCTACGGCTTTCATTCAATGCTTTCAGATCACCTGCCAGCATATCTGCCTCCCGCCCTGTCTTTGCCCGAAGCAGTGCCAGTGCTCTTTTTGCCGTATCCAACTTACCACTGGCATTCAGACACGGAGCAAGAATAAATCCGATGTGATATGCCTGAATCTTTTTCCCCTCCAGCCCGATACACTGGATCAGGGCACGTAGTCCCAGATTAGATGTCCTCTTTAGCATCTCAAGACCCTGCTTCACCAGAATTCGATTTTCCTCTGTCAGATCCATCACATCTGCCACTGTTGCAATTGCAACATTTTCCAAAAGATAATCCAGATCCGCCACATCCTGACCATTTGCCTCACAGAGCGCCTCTACAAGCTTGTATGCAACCGCTGCACCACATAATCCTTTAAATGGATATTCACATCCTTCCTGCCTTGGGTCAACAACTGCATCTGCCGGCGGTAAAATGTATCTTCTTCCCGCTTCATTTTCCTTGTACGGCACTTCATGATGGTCTGTTACGATGATCGTCATACCAAGCGCTTTTCCATACTCAATTTCTTTCGCTGCCGCAATTCCGTTATCGCAGGTGATGATCGTATCAATTCCATCTTCATGCGCCCGGTCGATCAGATGCTGATTTAATCCATATCCGTCTTTGATACGATCTGGGATGTCGCTGTCCACCTTTGCGCCAAGCTTTTCCAGACCTTCTAAAAGAATATATGTCGCATTGATCCCATCACAGTCATAGTCTCCAATGACACGGATTTTTTCCCGGTCCCTGATTTTTTCAGTCAGAATTTCCACCGCCTGTGGCATACCCTTCATCTGCATTCCATCGTAGAGTTCCGCAATTGTACCGTTCAGATATTGGTTGATTGCTTCATCTCCAATAACATCCCGGTTACGGATCAGACTGGCCAGTCTCGGACTAATATGAAATTTCTTACTGATAGCCTCAAAATCAGCACCTTTTCTTAAAAGTACCCAGCGTTCCATAATTTTCGTCTCTCCTGTTTTATCCAAATAAATATTTGCAAAGTAAATACTACACTTTCTACAGGAATCTCCAACATCATTTTATTTACTTTGCAAATATTTATTTTAAGAAAAGAACAGCCTCGCCATAAAATATGACTTTGGCTGTTCTATAGTATTTAAAATTACTTCTTGAAGCGTTTCATTACATACCACAGCGCTCCTGTGATACATACAGATGAGTAAGCTCCGCATACAACTCCGACCATCAATGGAAGTGCAAACTCCTTGATAGAACTTACACCCATGACGTAAAGTACTGCTACCATGATAAATGTTGTAAGAGATGTATAGATACTTCTTGTCAGCGTCTGTGTGATACTCTTGTTTACAACTGCTGCAACATCACTGCTCTTTGTCTTACCACGCATTTCCTCTCGGATACGGTCAAAGATAACAATGGTCGCGTTGATGGAATATCCAACGATTGTCAGCATACACGCGATAAATGTATTACCAACAGAGATTCTTGCAATTGCATAGAATCCTACTACAACAAGGACGTCATGTAAAAGAGCAAGTACCGCACTGGTAGCGAAACGGATATCCTTGAATCGGAACCAGATATACAGAAGCATACAGATTGTCGCAATAACAACCGCGATAACTGCATCTCTTCGCATCTCATTACTTACTGTAGAACTGATATTTTCTGCCGTAATCTTTGATTCGTCCACACCGAAGTTATCAACCATAGCCTTATTCAGTGCTTCACGCTTGTCAAGATCCAGTGTAACTGTCTTGATAATAACCTGATTGGTTCCGGCTACTTTCTGAGTCTGAACATTGTTATCTCCAGTTACCTTTTCTACAACCGGAACAATTTCCTTATCAATCTCATCAATAGAGTAATCTTTATCAAATGTTACATTTGTAGATGTACCGCCCTGGAATTCAAGGCTGTATGCAAATGCTCCTTTTCCTCTTCCTGCATTGGCACCGATCGTGATCAATCCTGCTGCAATTAATACAAGAGAAATTGTAAAGAACACTTTTTTCTTTGAAAGGAAATCGATTGGCTCACGCTCTTTCTTTGGACGATAATATAATTTTTCACTTCTAAGTCCAACTGCATAAAATGCATTTACGATCAATCTTGTAATAACAAGTGCTGTAAACATAGATGCGATGATACCAATTGCAAGTGTCTGCGCGAATCCTTTTACTGTACCGGAACCTTTGAACCACAATACAACTGCTGCGATCAGAGTCGTAATATTACCATCTAAGATTGCTGATAAAGCTTTCTGGAAACCAATCTTCAGAGAATTCTTTACACTTCTTCCGCGTACCATCTCTTCACGCACACGAGCGAAGATGATAACGTTGGCATCTACTGCCATACCAATGCCAAGAATGATACCGGCAATACCCGGAAGTGTCAATGTTACTTCAAATGCATTCAGGATTATAAGTACAAGTCCTGTATAGATTAAAAGTGCAAGTCCGGATGCAAGTCCCGGAAGCAAGTATACACAACACATGAATACAAATACAATTGCAAGTCCGATTGCTCCGGCTTTTAAACTGGTCGCAACTGCCTGCTCACCAAGCTGGGCTCCTACAACATTAGAACGCAACTCTTCCAGTTCCAGCTTCAGACCACCGATACGGATTGTAGAAGCAAGCGCATCTGCTTCTTCATAGGTCATGTTACCACTGATCTGAGCCTGTCCATTTGTAATGGCTGCCTGTACATTCGGAACACTTACAAATGCCCCGTCATAATAGATACCAATGCTCTGGCTTGCTGCCAGTGCTTTTGTTGTTGCATCTGCGAACTTTGTTGTTCCATCTTTTGTAAATGTAAGAGATACAACATTCTGTTTATTCTTTGTCAGCTGGTCTTCTGTTGTCTGAGCCTGGGCACTTTTTACATCATTGCCACTCAGTACAATAGAACCGTCTGCCTGCAATTCTTCAATTGTCTTGTTGAGCTGATAATCTTTGGACGCATCTCCCGTACTGTTCACCTGACTGTAGTTTGCTGAGCCGTCACTGCCTGTCTGTGCAATAAAATACAGGGAACCCGGCTGTCCCAGTTCATCTAAAATCTCATTGGCATCTGTAACACCAGGAATCTCGATATTAATACGGTCGCTTCCCTCCTGATATACACTTGCCTCTGTACTATACTGTTCTACACGCTTTTGCAGCTTATAGATCGTATCACTCATCTCTTCATCCGATGGATTGTCATCTTTGACCTGATATGTGATACTTACACCACCGGCAAGGTCCAGACCCAGTTTGATATTCTTCATAGAACCTGTATGGCCTTTTCCGAATCCAACAATTGTCGTAAAACCAAGCAGTACGATCAAGGCCGCTGCCACAATAAGACTAAGTATGCCTCTGCTTTTTTTCATGATTTACTTCCTTTCTCTTTCTTCCATTCCTTCGAAGGATTCTATGTTACACATTATGCATCTGCCAGTGCTGCTTTGATCATAATGGCACATTCCACACGTTTACGCTGCATCTCACAGCCAACATCATAACAATCATGGATCGTTCCATGGAAATTATAAGAGTTTGCCATACATCCACCGCTACAGTAGAATTTAGCGAAACAATTTTTACATTTTTCTTTTGAATATACACTGCAGCTTCTGAAATCATCTGCAATCTCCGGCTTTACAATTCCATCGTCTACATTTCCCATCAGGAATTCTTCCTGTCCGACAAACTGATGGCATGGATACAGATCTCCCCATGGTGTGACAGACAGATATTCTGTTCCGGAACCACAGCCGGACATACGTTTCATCACACATGGGCCGCCTTCCAGATCGATCATAAAGTGGAAGAAATTAAATCCTTTGCCTTCTTTCTCTCGTTCGATCATAATCTTGGCAAGCTTATCATACTCTTCTTTGATCTGTGGAATATCCTCTTCGCGGATCGCATATGGATCGGATTCATCACCTACGACCGGCTCAATGGACATCTGCTTGAATCCAAGGTCTGCAAAATGCAGGATATCATTGGAGAAATCCAGATTATTTCTTGTAAATGTCCCACGGATATAATACTTCTCCTGATTACGGCTTTCAGCCAGCTTCTGGAATTTCGGCACGATCAGATCGTAGCTTCCTTTTCCGTTGCGGAACGGACGCATCTTATCATTGATTTCCTTTCGTCCATCCAGGCTTAGCACAACATTGTCCATCTCTTTATTGACAAACTCCTGAATCTCATCATTCAGAAGAACGCCGTTCGTCGTAACTGTAAATCGGAAATTCTTGTCATGAAGCTTTTCCTGTTCTCTTCCGTATGCTACCAGATCTTTGACAACCTGCCAGTTCATAAGTGGCTCTCCTCCAAAGAAATCTACTTCCAGATTTCTTCTGCTTCCGGAATTTGCGATCAGGAAATCTAATGCCTTCTTTCCGACTTCATAACTCATAAGAGCACGTCTTCCATGATACTCGCCTTCTTCTGCAAAGCAGTACCTGCAGGCCAGATTACAGTCATGTGCAATGTGAAGGCAAAGAGCCTTTACAACTGTCTTTCTCTTCTTCACGATTGGAACAAGATATTCAAACTCATCCTTTGTAAATAATTTCCCGTCCTCTGTCAGTTCAATGACATCATCAAGAGCATCTCTTAAATCTTCCTCGCTATATGTATCTCCAAGCCGCTTTTTCAGATTCTCCCATGTAAGATCACTCTTTAAAATCTCAGCTGTTGGTTCTTCGTCCGGTTCATTCAGTACAGCGATCACATCATAGCACAGGTCATCAACCACATGTACGGCTCCACTGTATACATCCAGAACAATGTTATATCCGTTATTCTTATACTGATGAATCACAGTAATAATCTCCTTTTCTATTTTTTCTATCTCTTTAAAATTTTAATGGTTATTTGGCAACAGAACAGAGACAGCGACCCTTTTAAGACCGCTGTCTCCTGGTTTTTTACCTATGTTCTTTTACTTATTTGCTCTGCTCACAGGTCTGATTTCCTACTGTACAGGAAGTCTTGCATGCTGACTGGCAAGATGTCTGACATTCGCCGCAACCGCCTTTTTTCACTGTCTTGTTCAGAGTCTGTGTATTCAATGTTTTCACATGTTTCATCACTACATTCCTCCTTGTCTTTCTTGACTTTTATAAGTATAGCATCTTCCTTTCTTTTTCGCAATATTTTTATCTGAATCGTTAATTTTTAATTATTCCCGTTAATATTTTAATTACCTGCAAAAAGGTGGTTTTTTCAATTTTACTATGTTACACTTGCGTTAGATTACAAATGAATCAGAAATTGCCACTTCATTAATATGTCTTATAGGAGGTAATTGTAACATGGCAATTTCAATTGGCATTAACGGATTCGGACGTATTGGACGCGTTGCACTCCGTATCGCCATCAGTCGACCGGAAACTTTTAAATTATGTGGAATTAACGCAAGAAATGCGGATCTTGATTATATGGTCTATATGATCCGCTACGACTCTACATTTGGACGTTTCCAGGGAGAACTTGGAACTTATGAACACGGACTTATCATTAACGGGCAGAAGATTCCTGTCTTCACAGAAGGTGATGCTGCTTCCATCCCTTGGGGTTCCTGCGGTGCCGAATACATCATCGATGCAACCGGAGCATTTTGCACGGCAAAAAAGGCAAGTGCTCACCTGCAAGGTGGTGCAAAAAAAGTCATTATTTCTGCACCTGCAAAAGATGAAGAAACACCTACATTCATCATGGGAATCAACCATACCGGTTATTCGAAAGATATGTCCGTTGTGTCCAATGCTTCCTGCACGACCAACTGTCTGGCACCTATCTGTAAAGTACTGGAAGACAATTATGGAATTGAATATGGGCTGATGTCTACGATCCACGCCGCAACTGCCAAGCAGAAAGTTGTGGACAGCCGTTCTCTCAAGGACTGGCGTACCGGACGTTCTGCATTCGGCAATCTGATTCCATCCACAACCGGAGCCGCTAAGGCTATCTCTCTCGTCATTCCTTCTCTGAAGGACAAGATGAGTGGTATTTCTTATCGTGTTCCAACTACAGACGTCTCAATCGTTGATCTGAACGTCGCACTAAAAGAGTCTGCATCTTATAAGGATATCTGCAAAAAAGTAAAGGAAGCCTCCATGACATATTTGTCCGGCATTCTTGATTATGTAGATGATGAAGTTGTATCTTCTGATTTCATCGGAGATTCACACGCTTCTATCTTTGATGCAAGACAGGGAATTCAAGTAAATTCTCACTTCTTTAAGGTCATCTGTTTCTATGATAATGAATGGGGCTATACAAGCCAGATTTTCCGCCTCATCAAGTACATGGATCAGGTAGACCATAATTCATAAGATGCCGGTGGAAACACTTTCCATCCTGGTATCTTTACATTTTTACATGTGGCAAAAACTTTCTGATTCGAACTGTAACTATTCTACTTTCTGTAAGGGACATATACATTCGTCATTACGATTATGAACCATACGTAAAATAAAAGCTGCCTATATCTGTTTCCTTTTTACAAGAGATATACGCAGCTCTTATTTTTTAGTCTTTCATGATATCATACCACCGGTCATACCGCCACCTGCACATAGTATCAGTGATGTGACAATACTTACACTGTCTCCATTCAGAGTTCTGTAAACTCCAAGTGTAATGAGCAAAAGCAATACAAAATATATGATTCCAAGAACCATCCCCCACAAGTACCGTTTTGATTTTGTCAGTTTCCCTATGATCATTCCTCCGATCAGTGTTGACACTACATAGATTCCAACAATTGCCGCCGATACAATTTTTTCATTTAATTCAAATTTATACATAAAAAACGTCAAAACCAAAAGTAATATACCGGTGACAATATAAGAAGCCAGAAGTGACTTGATCCACCATATGACCTTTATATTTTTTTGCATATTCTCCATCTCTTTCCTCCTTGTCTACCACAAGGTATGAGCCAGATCCGGCGAATATGACTGCTTCTGCAAATTTTATCACTCCATTTGCTTTCCAAGAAATCCTGCCGCACATGCCCCCAGCTTTTGTTCCAGTTTTGTAAACTTCTCTTTTTCATCTGATGACAGTAAAATAACTGCCCCCACAACATCTCCTTCGCAAATGATCGGTGTAATAGATTCCCATACATAATCCTTTTCCTGTTCCCGAAACACCCGGATATATTTCTTCTCATCTACCTTTGCCAAAATACTGTTTCTTTCTTCCAGTTCCCCTTGAAGAACTTTGCTGATATACTTTTCCTGCACCTCTTTTCTCCCGTTTCCGGAAGCTGCCACGACCTGATCCATATCACAGATACACACAAGGCACCCTGCCTCTTTTGCCAGGCTGTCTGCATACATACCTGCAAATGCAGCAAGCTCTCCGATCGGTGAATATTTTTTCAATATAATCTCGCCTTCCCGGTCGGTAAATATCTCCAGTGGATCACCTTCTCTGATCCTAAGTGTTCTTCGTATTTCTTTCGGAATGACCACACGTCCCAGGTCATCAATCCGACGTACAATTCCTGTTGCCTTCATATGATTCCTCCATGATTGATTCCGCATGGCTGTTCTTTCTTCTCATGCTAAATTTTACTTTTAATGCTATTATGTGAAAATGCATGAAAATTATTCTAATAAAGGGAGCAGAATTTTTTGCGTATTCCATATTGGAAAAATTATTCTTTCTTTAAATCCCGGAATGGACTCTTCATATAATGGCATAAAATCCATCAATTTGATTGATTGGTTAATTTCAGAATAATATCAAATGCGCTCAAATGTCCACAACATTCCTCCCAGATATCGCGTATAACAACCTCCACTTACAGGCAGGACTCACCTTTACTCATCCTTCACTTCTTCGCCTGCAAGCTTCAGGATATCTTCCACGGTGTCTTCCGTAATACCCATACGCTCCGCCACTTCATCGACCGATACTTTTCTTCCGTATTCTTCCTTCATGCTTTTGATTGTCTCGTCCAGATCATTCACCCGCTCGACCATCTTCTTATCGCGGCGTTTTTCTTCGGTGTGGGATTCCAGCATCACCCGGATTCCAGCGCGCACCTGCTCCAGCACTTCTGCTTCTGTTGCTTTCTTATTCTCACCTAAGTACAGCATCAAGCTGACATTGCCTTCCTGGATCACATCACCGATGAAGATTCCCGGCATATGCAGCTTTACTGCTTCTTCCACAACTTTGGGAAGATAATATGCAAGTGTTACCTCTTCCTCCGTCTGCTTCGCCATTTTTTCAATATCGATCAGATATTCTGCCACATAGTCTTTTTCCTGCTGGCTTAATGTATCTTTTTCTTCTTGTTCTGTTTTTTCTGTATTTTCTATAGTTCCTGTATATCCGATTACTTCCACTTTCTGAGACATCAGGAATTCATGAACCAGATTCATCTGCTCATCTGTAAGATTGTCATCCTGAAAGAAAGCTTGCACTTCCTGACTGGTCATTTTATTATTCTGGCTTGCTGCAACTGCAAGAAGCTCTCCTAATTTTTTCTGAAACTGGGCTCTGTCTGCCATATCTTTACTCCTTCGTTAAATTTTCTTTACCTTTTTATCATTCACGTTCCTGTTATTCAAGAACTCTCTTCAAATGTCAATAATGAAATGCCGATAGCTCTTCATATCTTCTGGCATCTGTTCTTCATTACACTCCTTCATAGGAAAAATCAGGAATAAAGCTTTCTTTTGCCGTTTCGCCTTCCTGAATAAATGCCTGCTCCACGCCAAGATCTATGGCATAATCCACCAGAACATCATATGCTTTTTTCGTCACTTTCTTGGCAAGCTCCGGATATTTTTCCCGATTCAACGTATCGAGTGGAGTGTACTGGTTCATGAGACTCATATAAATCTGGTCACCATATGTTTCATAGAGGTATTTCACAATTCTTCTCGCATCTCTCAGACACCCAGGCAATAACAAATGTCTCACAATTACACCTTTTGTCATAATCCCCGCATCATTAAATACAGGATTCCCAGTCTGCCGGACCATTTCTGCCAGTGCCCGTTTTGCTACTTCCGGATAATCTTCTGCCCCGGAATATTTCTTTGCATGCTCCGGATCCAGATATTTAAAATCCGGAAGGTATACATCAACATATCCATTTAGCCTGCGTAAAGTCTCCACCTTTTCATAGCCGCTTGTATTATAAACAATTGGGAGGTTAAGCCCTTTTTTTCTTGCCTGATCCAGTGCCGCGATAATCTGTGGTACAAAGTGCGTTGGTGTCACAAGGTTAATATTGTTCGCCCCCTGTTCCTGAAGCTCCAGAAATATCTCCGATAACCGTTCAACACTTACTGTTTTTCCAACCTCACTGTTGGCAATGTGATAATTCTGGCAATATACACATCGAAGCGTACAGCCAGAGAAAAAAACAGCTCCGGATCCATTTATCCCGGAGATACACGGTTCTTCCCACATATGGAGCGCAGCTCTGGAAAGCCGGACCAAATCCGACTCCCCACAAAAGCCACGCTTTCCTTCTTCTCGCTTAATCTGGCACTGTCTCGGGCATAACATGCACCCGTTCACTAGACAACCTGTCCTTTCGCAACAAATACAGGAAACGCTTCATCACCCTTTAATTCTTTTCCATCGGTGATTTTTACATTCTTATCTGAAATGATATATTCCAGCTTTGTACCTTCTCCAACGATCGTATCCTGCATTAAAACACAATTCTTCACTTTCGCACCTTTTGCAATCTTCACACCACGGAATAAAATACTGTTCTCCACTTCACCTTCGATCACACAACCGTCTGCTACCATAACATTACTTGCTTTTGCATTGCCGATGTATCTGGTCGGATTATCGTCACGAATCTTTGTATAGATGGGATTACCTGTGAAAAGCTTCTCAAGATTCTTATCATCCAGAAGTTTCATGTTCTCATCAAAATAGCTCTTAAGTCCGGTGATTCTCGCCACATATCCTTTATGCTCATAAGCCATGACTTTATATGTATCCAGATGCGGGATCAGGATATCCCTCTCCAGTGAAATAGCTCCACGCATAAACGCTGCATTAATGGTATCGATCAGCCACTCTCTGTTCGCAATGTAAATATTCATAGAGAAATTCTGCACACCCTGCTCCTGCTTATTGATGTAGATGTCTTCTACTTTATCTCCATCCAGCTTCAACGTATAATAAAGCCCTTTACTTGCATCTTTTGCACCAGTCAGTTCCTGTGGCAGTTCCTCTTTTGTATAAGCGAACGTAATATCTGCATCCGTTTTTACATGCTGTGCGATCAGCGCATTGAAATCAAAATTTGCAGCAATATTCGTATCTGCCATAATCACATATTTTTCTTTTTGCTTTTTGAGTACCGGAAGAATATTGGCGAGCGCTTCCACTCTTCCTCCTCCCATACTGCCGATAGACTTCTGGGCAAATGGAGGAAAAATACTAAGTCCTCCGTTCTTACGGCTGAGATCCCACTCTCGGCCACCACCTAAATGGTCTACAAGCGAATGATAATTCTCACGAACAAGCACTTCTATTTTATCAATTCCGCAGCCAACCATACTGGATAACAAAAAATCGATCATTCGATAACGGCTTGCAAATGGAATGGAAGCCATTAGTCTTTCGCTGACCAGTTCCGGAACAAACTTATCATAATTATTCGGGAAAATAATTCCCATTGCGTCCGCATTTGCATTTATCATTTTTCTTCACCGTCCTTTACATCTTCACTGATCATGGCATTCGATCCAATCTTGGCACCTGTTCCGACGCAGACATCCGGTCCGATGGTTGCAACTCCTTGCTCTTCTTCTGTCGGCATAGCTCCTACCACAGCATTTTCACCGATCACTACATTCTCCGCAACAATACAATGCTTTACACTGGCTCCGGCTTTGATTGTTGTTCTGCCCATAACGACTGCATCTTCTACAACTGCTCCGGCTTCTACTTTCACTCCGGCAAATAGGATGGAATGTTTCACGCTGCCTGCGATCTTACATCCATCTGTGATCATCGAGTTCTCTACATTGGCTCCGGCGCAGATCTTATGTCCCGGCATACCACTGTTCCTGCTGTAGATCTTCCAGTCTTCATCAAACAGGTTAATTCCACTGTGTTCCGGATCCAGTACTTCCATATTCGCTTCCCACAAAGATGGAATCGTTCCCACATCTTTCCAGTATCCGTTAAAGTGATACGCGTACATTTTTCTCTCATCACGCAGCAGATTCGGTATAATATTATTTCCAAAATCATTTTCAGATTCCGGGTCAGCCTCATCTTCAATCAGGTATTGTTTTAAAATATCCCAGTTGAATATGTAGATACCCATAGAGGCAAGATTGGATTTCGGATTCTTCGGTTTTTCCTGGAATTCCGTGATACGGTCATCATCGTCCGTGACCATAAGTCCGAATCTTGGTGCCTCCTCCCACGGGACTTCCATAACCGCAACACTGAATTCTGCGTTCTTTTCTTTGTGGAATCTAAGAAAATCACTATAATCCTGCTTGCAGATCTGATCTCCCGACAAAATAATGACAGATTCCGGATCATAGCGCTCGATAAATGAAATATTCTGGTAAATTGCATTTGCTGTACCTTTATACCAATCTGAGCCAGATGCCTTCTGATATGGTGGTAATACATGAACTCCTCCATAGATTCGGTCCAGATCCCACGGTTGCCCATTTCCGATATACTCATTCAGCTCCAGAGGCTGATACTGAGTCAG
Source organism: Dorea formicigenerans (assembly GCF_025150245.1). Taxonomy (NCBI): domain Bacteria; kingdom Bacillati; phylum Bacillota; class Clostridia; order Lachnospirales; family Lachnospiraceae; genus Dorea; species Dorea formicigenerans. The sequence continues at coordinate 1,259,690 of NZ_CP102279.1, read as the reverse complement.
AATACCTACTGTATCAATACCTGAATTTACGCAGTTTGAAAGTGGAAAGTCTATGATTCGGTACTTTCCGCCAAATGGAACTGCCGGTTTTGCAAGCTTCTGGGTCAGCGCATACAGTCTGGAGCCCTGCCCTCCGGCAAGTAACATTGCTATCATTTCTTTGCCCATTATAGTTCCCCTTTCTAATTCTATCATCTACCTGTAAAATGACAGATTATTTATTCTTGATATGAAAAATATTATACTATATTTCAGTTATTTTTTCTACAAACTCACTTATTGTTTTTCCAAAATTTTTGTTAGTTTTCTGTTAATTCTAATATCCGAATGAAGCATTATTTCTGTACGAATCTTTCTTTCAAAATCCAGGGCTGGATATTTTCAATCTAGTCTTGTATAATAAAAGTAGTAATTTCGAGGAGGATATGTATCATGAGTAAAATTGATGAAATTAGAAGTGCTATGGTCGCAGCTATGAAAGCCGGCGAAAAGGAGAAAAAAGAAACTTTATCCATGCTTCTGGCAGCTCTTAAGAATAAACAGATCGACAAACGTGCAGATCTGACAGAAGAAGAAGAGATTCAGGTTATCATGAAAGAAATCAAGCAGACAAAAGAGACTTTGGAGATGACACCTGCTGACCGTACTGATATTATTGAAGAATGCAACCGCCGCCTGACTGTTCTGGAAGCCTACGCTCCAAAAATGATGGGCGAAGACGAGATAAAGGCAATCATCGAAGGTGTGTTATCTGAACTTGGTATCGAGAACCCAACCGGAAAAGACAAAGGAAATATCATGAAACATCTGATGCCAAAGGTAAAAGGTAAAGCTGATGGTAAGCTTGTCAATGATCTTGTATCCACATATTTCAAATAATTTTACCATATAGGAAATTCCATCTCCTATATGATAGAAAAGACCTGCCAACCGGCAGGTCTTTTCTTCTCTATGGAAATTTTTTCATGTCTTTCAGACTTACTGCATTTTAATTATCTGTCTGAGCCTGATCGTCTGTCTGCACCTGATCTGTATACGGTGTCTGAGTCTCAGTCTTCATCTTTACAGACACTTTCTGGAAACTTACTTTTTTCCATACACCCTTATGCACTTTAATGTCTGCTTTTTTTCTCCACTTTTTCACTGTATCATCATAAAGCTTTGTCTGACGTTCCTGTACAATCTGTGATTTCTTAGAATCCGTTGCTGTACGATCTAACAGGCTTGTAACTTTTGCTACGTAACAGCCTTTTTCTGTCTCAATCACATCTGTAGATTCTCCCTCGCCCAGTGCGTCTGCGGCTTTAATCAAATCTTCATCAGGAGAAGTTGTATCTTTATCAAACGTCAGTGTCTGAACCGTTGCCCCTTGCTCTTCTGCAAGCGCGTTCAAATCTCCACCTTCCTTCAGACCGGAAGCAATCGCCTCTGCCTGAGACTTTAACTGCGCTTTTTCATCATCGGAAACGTCTTTGCTGTTGCCGGAATCATCTTTTGTCTGATAAGAAATGAACACATAATCCATGCTCTTCTGTGCTGCTTCTTCATCTGAGACTTCTGTATCTGCCCCGGCCTGGATCGCAGTTCGCATCTTCTGCTGAACTGCCATCAGTGTCAATGCACGATTTACAGTCTTCTCATTGCCAGATACAAGATTCTTGTCATCTAAAGAATTATCATTCAAAAACTGCTGCGTTGTCTCCTTGATCATTGCTTTATCTTCATCTGTAATTGACACATCATAATCTTCCATATGCTTTTCAAGAAGAATCATATCTTCCAGTGACTTCAGTACAGAACTCTTTACAGATTCTTCGTATGTCTCTCCGTCAGAAGCATCTGAATTCCACATATCTTCTCCCAGATAAGCAGAATAATATGTCTCATATGTTGCCTGTGTATATCTTGCGAAGAAATTGGCCAGATCCGCATCAATCTTTGTATCATCGACTGTCGCAACCGTCTCGTCTCCTTTTAATGATCCGCATCCGGTCAGTGTTGCAGCCGCCAATACTCCCGCAAGAGCCAGCGCAAATAATCTCTTTTTCATATCGTTTTCGTATCCTCCTTCATTCTGATGGGCAAAGAAATGTCCACTTTTTTTATTATATCTTCTTTTTTCTAGTCAAGCAATCCTTTTATACCAATTAACACTTTTTTCACAACCTCAATTGGATTCTCCACTTCACCACGCTTTGTTTTCTTCTTTCTCTGGTAAATGAATTTGGGATCCGATATATCCGCCTTAAATGACAGATCTTCCGGAAATTGTTTTAAAAGATCCGGGATCCGCTCTACATGGATTTTTGCTTTTTCATACATACGGAATGTATAGGTCACACCTTTTTGGGTCACCTCTGTCACATACGCCTGGTGCGCCAGATTCTTAAGCCTTGCTACTTCCAGAAGTAGCTCCACTTTTTTAGGAATATCTCCAAAACGGTCAATCAACTCCTCTATCATATCGTCCATCTCTTCCTCAGACTCGATGGCAGCAATTCTCTTATAAATATCCAGCTTATGATATTCATTTGGTATATAAGAATCCGGAATATACGCATCGACATTGACATCCAATGCTGTTGTAAATGTATCCTCTTCTGATAATTCCCCTTTTAAATGTTTGACTGCCTCATTTAACATTTTGCAGTACATATCGTATCCGACCGCTTCCATATGCCCGTGCTGTTCGGCACCAAGAAGATTTCCAGCTCCACGGATTTCAAGATCACGCATGGCAATTTTGAATCCCGATCCAAGATCTGTAAATTCCCGGATTGCCGCCAGACGCTTCTCTGCAATCTCTTTCAATAATTTGTCCTTCCGGTACAACAAAAATGCATAGGCCATACGCCCGGAACGCCCGACGCGGCCACGAAGCTGATAGAGCTGGGAAAGGCCAAGCCGGTCTGCGTCGTGAATAATCATGGTATTTACATTGGATATATCAAGACCCGTTTCAATAATCGTTGTCGACACAAGCACATCAATATCTCCATTAATAAAATCATACATGATCTTTTCAAGCTCATGCTCCTTCATCTGTCCGTGGGCAAAGGATACATTTAACTCCGGGACAAGTTTCTGAATATGCGCTGTTACCTCTGCAATGTCTTCCACTCGATTGTACACATAGTAGACCTGTCCGTTTCTCGCACATTCTCGTTCGATTGCCTCCCTGACCATCTCATCATTATATTCCATCACATACGTCTGGATCGGCAGCCGGTCCTGCGGTGCCTCCTCCAGCACGCTCATATCACGGATTCCAATAAGGCTCATATGAAGAGTTCTTGGAATCGGCGTTGCCGTCAACGTCAGAACGTCTACATTTTTCTTTAACTTTTTGATTTTCTCCTTGTGCTGGACTCCAAAACGCTGCTCCTCGTCGATGATCAGCAATCCCAGATCCTTATACTCAATATCATCACTGAGCACACGGTGGGTTCCAACCACAATGTCTACCAGCCCGCGTTTCAAGTTCTGAATCGTATCTCTTTGCTGAGCCGGAGTCCTGAATCGGCACATCAGATCTACCCGGACCGGGAAATCCTTCATTCTCTGGCAAAATGTATTGTAATGTTGCTGTGCCAAAATAGTGGTCGGTACCAGATAGACCACCTGCTTATTTTCCTGTACTGCCTTAAATGCCGCACGGATTGCAATTTCCGTCTTTCCATAACCTACATCACCACAGATCAGACGATCCATGATCTTGTGGCTTTCCATGTCCTTCTTCACAGCATTAATCGCCAGAAGCTGATCTTCTGTCTCCTCATACGGGAACATTTCCTCAAATTCTTTCTGCCAGACTGTATCCTCCCCGTAAACAAACCCATCCTGATTCTGTCTTGCTGCATAAAGTTCTACCAGATCTTTTGCAATTTCTTTAACTGCCCCCCGAACCTTTGCCTTCGTCTTTGTCCACTCCTGAGTTCCAAGACGGTTAAGTTTTGGTTTTTTTGAATCAGAACCGGCATATTTCTGGATCAGATCCAACTGTGTTGCCGGAATATAAAGATTTCCACCCTTAGCATAGGAAATCTTCATATAGTCTTTGGAAATCTTATCCACTTCGATTTTTTCAATTCCTTGATAAATTCCCAGTCCATGATTCTCATGTACCACATAATCTCCAGGTTTTAATTCTGAGAAGCTTTGGATCTTACGCCCTTCATAAGTGGTACGGCGTTTTTTCTTTTTTTTCTTTCCGAAAATATCCGTTTCTGAAATTACAACAAAATTCAAAAGTGGATACTCATAGCCTTCTGCAATATAACCATAAGCAGTCATAATTTCTCCCGGTTCTACTTCACGATCCATATCTTCACTGTAAAAGCTGCTCAGATTGTAATCTCGAAGATCTTCTGCCAGGCGCCTTGCTCTTGTTCTGGAACCGGAAAGCAGAATGACACGGCTCTGATTTCGTTTCATTTTTTTCAGATCCTGCGTTAGAAGTTCAAAACTTCTATTGTATGGATCCACATTTTTCGTTTGAAGACTATAACTTGCCCGGATATTCAACCCAGGGCAACGCATATCCAACGCCTGAAATCCCACGCTGGAATATTCATTCATTTTCCCCATAATCTCCTGCGTTGTAAAAAGCACAGCTTCGCTGTCGGCTACTTCGTATCCGCTCTGGGCACGTCGTTTCTGGGCTTCCAGAAATTCTTCTTCCACTCCTTCCCCTTTTTCCTTCAAACGCACAGGCTCATCTAAGAAAAGAATTGTATTTTCTTTTTCAAAATAATCCAGAAAAGAAACTCTTTTTTCTTCTTCCTCTGGAAATTCTGTAGCCGGAAACACTTCTACCTCGTCAAGCTTCTCGATAGATCGCTGCGTCTCCGGATCAAAGGTTCGAATAGAATCCACCTCATCTCCCCAAAGTTCAATCCTAACCGGGAGCTCCTCCGTCAGCGGATATACATCCAAGATGCCGCCACGGACCGCAAACTGCCCCGGTCCTGCCACCTCTATCTCTCTGTCATACCCACACTGTGCCAGCTTCACAGACAATTCATCCAGATTCAGAGTCTCGTCGGAGCATATCTTGATCACCCTGCTCTTTATCATTTCTTTTGGAAGGAGTGCATCCATAAATGCATCAAAACTAGCAACCACAGTTATCGGTTCGCCTTTTAAAACTGCCTGTATCACCTGCATTCGCTGACTGACCAGCTCTTTACTACGAATATCTGCCTGGTAAAACAGCAAGTCTTTTGCTGGATAAAAACTAATGGCTGCATCTAAAAAACGATACTCTTCATAAATCTGTTTCGCTTTTGCCTCACTGGAACAGGCGATGACTTTATAACAACAGCCATCGCTAAGTGCGTACATCATATGAGTCTTCTGGGAATTCACACAACCTGTCAGCATCAGAACTCCCGGAGCTTCTTTTTTCTTTTTTACGATATCTTCATATTCTGCCAGTTCCAAAAGCGGCTTAAGTAACGCCTGCACTTTTACTCCTCCTTCGGCTTCACTTTACGGTTATACTCATTCATGGCCGCATCAATCTCACCTTTTAATATCTCTTCTGTGGCAGAAATTGCCTTTTCATATCCCTCTTCCACAAGTTCCAGATCCTCTCCATGAAAATGTCCGAGAACATAGGCAGCCAGATCATATCCTTTCGGCTTTTCTCCCACTCCGACTTTAATTCTTTGAAATGTATCTGTCCCAAGCTGGGCAATAATATTTTTAATTCCGTTATGTCCACCGGCACTTCCTTTTTTACGAATCCGGATCTGCCCCGGGTTCAGACTGATATCATCATATATCACAAGCAGCTCTTCTTTCGGATCTACCTTAAAATAATCCACCAACTCGCGAATGCTCTCACCACTTAAATTCATATAAGTCTGCGGTTTAACAAGAAGAACCTTCTGACCTTCGATGATTCCTTTTCCAACATAGGCACGCCCTTTTTTTGCGTCCACTGCAATATTATATTTTTCTGCGATTTTATCTATCACCTGAAATCCTACATTATGTCTTGTACCTTCGTATTCTTTTGTCGGATTTCCAAGTCCTGCTATAATTATCATATTTTCCACCTCTTTATCTCTACCCATTCTACAGGATATCTATTCTTTTGTCACGAAAAAAGCTGTATAATTTTCCAACCTTTTTCATACATTATAAAGAACAAAAACCTAAGAAAACAAATACAGGAGGTTATTATGAGTTCAAAAACAAAAATCGTTGTACTTCACATGAAGGAAATTATTTATACAGTCCTGTTCATCTGTCTCGGCATTTTGCTGGTGGCACTGCTTACATTTATGTTCCACCCGAAAAACAAAGAAACTTCCTCATCAAAAAGCACTTCCTATCAACCGGGCATCTACACATCACAGCTTACTTTGGGCGATAAAGAGCTGGAAGTAGAAGTCACAGTCGACGAAAATCATATCAACTCTATCCGATTTTCCAACCTGGACGACACCGTCACCACCATGTATCCGTTGATCCAGCCGACTATGGAAGAAATCGCAGACCAGATCTGCCAGACACAATCGCTAGAAAACATTTCTTATTCCTCCGACAATCCATATACCTCTCAAATCATCATCAACGCCATTGATGATGCCCTAAAAAAAGCCGTAACCACCAGATAGTTACGGCTTTTTCTCTTCTATGTAGTTTTCTTATTATCTGTGCTGCTTCAACCTCTTTTCCGGACATTTTACTGCACCGGATTTTAACCTTCCACAATCAGATATCTTCCGTCCGGAATCGGGAACACTTCTGCTGCTTCTTCCAATTCCTCATCAGACATTCCCTGAATATCCATTCCTTCTTCTTCCAGGAATTCTTTTACCTCATCAATGTTTTCCACAACAACTGCCATGCAGTCCTCCAGAAATGCTTCTGCATCTTCCAGCGTCTCTGCAACTGCCTCCTCAAAAAGTTGTGATTGATTTTCAAGAAATACGTTCAGACATTCCTCATCAAACTCATTCATTACCTCTTAACCTCCTTTTTATAGATATTCCTGCAATTTCTCTGCCTTGTCTATCATATACTGGGCTCCGGCAATCATTAACTCTTCTTTCGTACGAAATCCCCACGTCACTGCGATAGTTTTTACTCCTGCATTCTTTCCAGTCACCACATCTACTTCAGAATCTCCTACATACAGACACTCCTTGTAATCTACACCGAGCTTTTTCGCCACATAAAACACTCCCGCCGGATCCGGTTTTCTTGGAATTTCATCCTTCTGTCCCTGTACCCAGTCAAACAACTTCTCACCATAAATTGCATGAACCGCTTTCACCGCCTGACAATGAGGTTTATTGGACAGCACCGCCAATTTCACTCCCTGTTTCTTTAACTTATACAGCATTTCCGGGACGCCTTCGCAAGGTGTTACATGATATGTACAATTCTCATCAAATATGCGTCCATAGATCTGCATACCTTCCTCAATTCTGGTCGCACCAGGATTCCCCGATGCATCCAGCGCCTTCTCCATCAACACCCTCGCACCATTCCCTACGAACTCCCGACACTGTTCTTTAGAAATCTCCGAAAGATTCATCTCTTTTAATGTCAGGTTAACCGAATAGACCATGGAATCCAACGTATTACCAATCGTACCATCAAGATCAAAAATACATGCCTTAATCATTGCCAAAAAATCCTCCATGCCAATATCATAGTATGAGATGTCGGAGATGTCAATTACCAATTGGGGACGGGGTTTTTTCAAAAAAACCCCGTCCCCAATTGGACTTTAACCTGTCCCTTTTTTTAACCCCACCTACGTTTTTACGGGCTTTAGTGCTTCTCACACCTGTCCCTTTTTAACTTTCCACCAAATACTGCCTCATTATGCGAAGTGCATTTTTTTCCAGGCGGCTTACTTGTGCCTGGCTGATTCCCACATCTCTTGCCACTTCCATCTGGGTTCTCCCGTCAAAAAAGCGAAGGGAAATAATGTATCTTTCCCGTTCGTTTAAATGTTCCATGGCTGCCTGTAGCGACAGGCTTTCGACCCATTTTTCTTCTTTATTCTTGTGATCGCTGATCTGGTCCATCACGTAAAGTGCGTCGCCTCCGTCACTGTACACTGGCTCCTGGAGGCTCATAGGTGCCTGAATGGCATCTAGCGCATAGACAATGTCCTCCTTGGCTATTCCAATCTCCTGTGCGATTTCCTGAACTGTAGGCTCTCGCATATTCTGTTTCACATAATTTTCTTTCGCATAAATTGCTTTGTATGCGGTATCACGAAGGGAACGGCTGACTCGTATACTGCTGTTATCCCGCATATAACGCCGAATTTCTCCAATGATCATAGGCACTGCATAAGTACTGAATTTGACGTCCAGCTCCGTATTAAAATTATTGATTGCCTTAATCAGCCCGATACAACCAATCTGAAATAAGTCATCGGGGTTTTCATTACTGGAATGAAATCGTTTGATCACACTTAGAACCAGTCTTAAATTTCCTTTGATATATTCCTCTTTTGCCTCATCATCTCCCGCTTTAATACGCGCAAACAAAGCTTCCTTCTCCTCTTCTTTCAGGATAGGAAGCTTTGCCGTATTCACACCACATATTTCAACTTTTCCCTGCATTTTTTCGAACCTCCTGCCAGATGTTTTCTGATTACGTCTAGTAGAAATTCTCTCCATATGCAGGTTACTTATTCGTAAGTGTCATGAAATTAAAAAATTTTTGCCCCTTGACATCACACGTCCGGCATCATCTTATCCCGCCAGCCATGCAAACCACTTTATAGGTCTGATTATTTTGCCAAATCTGACACTCTTATCTGTCCCACTTGTCTGCCAGATTATTAATCTGATTCTCGAACTTCATCAGTTCTTTGTTTGCAAGTCCTTCATTCTTATATACCACATCAAGCAGTCTCTTTGCCGCTGCGACCACTCTGTAAAATGCATTCTGCTTACGGATCTGTGCTGGTTTTTCCACTGCCTTTTTCGGTTCTTTAATTCCAACTGACAGGATTTCACCTGTAGCAAGATCCACACATCCTCCGGAATACGGTGCCATGGCCGGCCAGCCAAACTTTTCCGTAATTGCTTCTGCAAATGTATCCGTAACCTGATCTTCACCATGAACTACGAATACATGCTGCGGTGTGTTCTCAAATCCTGACAACCAGTCTAAAAGTCCGTTCCGGTCTGCATGTCCGCTAATACCTTTCAGACTTTCAATCTTCGCATTGACTTCGACTGTCTCACCAAAAAGCTTGACGCATTCCGCACCCTCAATCAGCTTTCGCCCCAGTGTTCCTACCGCCTGATATCCTACAAAACAGATCGTACTTTCTTTTTTCCACAGATTGTGCTTCAAATGGTGGCGGATTCGTCCTGCCTCACACATTCCTGATGCCGATAAGATAACCTTCGGTTTTGTATCAAAATTAATCATCCGGGACTCATCACTTGTAATCGTTGTTTTTAAGCCCGGAAAAACAAGTGGATTGATTCCTTTCTCAATAATCGCAAGTGCATCCTCGTCAAAACAGGATTTTACATTCTTATTAAATACGTTCGTTGCTTCAATTGCCAACGGGCTATCCACATAAACCTCGAAATTCGGATAGTCCGGCAACAAGTTTTTCTCCTTGATCTCACGGATAAAATACAGAAGCTCCTGTGTACGTCCCACTGCAAAGGACGGAACGACCACATTCCCTCCGCGGTCAAAAGTCTCCTTTAAAATTCTTGTAAACTCTCCGACATAATCCGGTCTTACATCCCCATGCACCCGGTCTCCATATGTAGATTCAATCAAAATATAATCTGCTTCTGTCACTTTCTTTGGATCCTTGATAATCGGCTGATCCAGATTTCCAACATCTCCGGAAAATACGATCTTTTTGGAAATGTCTCCCTCTGTGATCCACATCTCGATTGCCGCAGAGCCAAGAAGATGCCCTACATCCGTAAAACGAATATCTATTCCGTCACACAGTGTAATTCTTTGATCATAATCACACGGTGCCAGCAATTTGATCGCTGCATCGGCATCCGCCATTGTATAGAGCGGCTCATATTCCGGTCCGCCGCTTCGCCTTGCTTTACGATTCCGCCATTCCGCCTCAAACTCTTGAATATGGGCACTGTCACGCAGCATGATATTACACAGATCTGATGTGGCAAATGTTGTTACGATTTCTCCATGAAATCCCTGTTTGCAAAGCATCGGAATCTTTCCGGAGTGATCGATATGTGCATGCGTCAGGAGAATATAATCTATATCTCCCGATGCAACCGGGATTTCCTGGTTCTCGTAAAGATCTGGCCCCTGCTCCATACCGCAGTCTACCAGAATGTTCTTTCCGCAGGCCTCAACAAGGTGGCAGCTGCCTGTCACTTCGTGGTCCGCTCCTATAAAAGTAAGCTTCATACACGTATCCCCTTTTTATTTTCATTCTACCACTTTTTCAGGAATACTTCACCATTTCTTTTCTCAGGCGCACCATAATTTTTTTCTCAAGTCTGGATATGTAGGACTGGGAAATCCCCAGCAGATCTGCCACCTCTTTTTGCGTCTTTTCCTCCCCGTCCACAGTTCCGATACCAAAGCGCATCTGTATGATGGAACGTTCTCTTGCTGACAACAGATTCAGTGCTTTTATCAGAATCTTCCTCTCTGCCTCCTGCTCCAGATCCTTATAAATCGTATCCTCCTCCGTGCCCAGAATATCTGACAGCAAGAGTTCATTTCCATCCCAGTCCACATTCAGCGGCTCATCGATTGACACTTCCAGTTTCGTTTTATTATTACGTCGCAGATACATTAAAATCTCGTTTTCAATACAGCGGGAAGCATAGGTCGCAAGTTTTATATTTTTCGTCGGGTTAAATGTATTAATTGCCTTAATCAATCCAATTGTTCCGATGGAAATAAGATCTTCCACTCCGATACCAGTATTATCAAATTTTTTCGCTATATAAACGACCAGGCGCAAATTATGTTCTATCAGAAGTTTCCTCGCCTCTTCGTCATGTGCACTTCCCAGATAACCGATTGCTCTCGCCTCATCATCTGCTTCTAACGGTGCAGGCAAAATGTCTGACCCTCCGATATAGTGTATCTCTCCTCCGTCCGGAAATAAAAATGTCCGAAAATCCGGAATTACGTTTAACTGAAACTTTTTGGGCATAACTGCTTTCATTAACATATCTATTCCTCCATTTACAAATTAACTTTTTTATTTACTTATCAGTCATTTCATAGCTTCCATTTTCACAGATGTCTTTCCATATTAAATCCACTATTTACTTCGACAATGACTATAAATACATTTTTCAATGTCCGATTTATTCTTCTGCCTGCTATAAATCATCAGGATTCAAGATCATGTCATATACATTGGAAAGCTTCTGTCTCTCACTGACTGCCACAAGTGGTTTTTCCACCCATTTTTCTTCCTTTTCACACCGGCAACACAAACAATCCAGCATAAGGATCGGCATCGTACCATTTTCCTTTCCAATACTCTGATAGGTGATTACACGTTTACTTGAAAAATCTGTGCAGCCAAGTTTTTGGGCTATCTCTCCTGTAATTACATGAACCGGTCTTCCCGTCAACGAATCCCGCAACCTGTTTCCAGTGTCAATAATGGCATAAATCTCACATTCTCTTCCGTTTTGATACAGCCTGGCTCTACAGGAGCCAGCCATATTTTTATGAAAATAAGCCAGCAAATCCCATATTCCAAGACAAAGATGATATCCTGCAAATGCAAGTATTAAAAACACTGCACCTCCACGAACGTATGGCTGAAATACATTCAGTATACCGCCCAGTAAAAATGCACTGACATACAGCAATATCCATGCTTTTATCAGAGTACGTTTTTCTTTTATCCCAAGTCCTGTTTTCAACAGACACATATTCATGACTCCGTGAAACAACACAAGCCTCCATATCTTTCCTCGCAAAAAGACCACAAATATGCAAGTCAGAAACGCACCGACCATTGCTCCCGCAATAATTCGCAGACGTCTGATCCGGCACTTAAGCATCTTTCCTACCATTAATAACAGGAAATAATCCATCAGAAAATTAATAAGAAAAAACAGATCTATGTACAGCTCATAGTGCATGTTCCACCTTCTTCCTCTTGTATACGCAATCGATTTTGTACTTTTGAGTGATTTTATTATACGTGTGACCACACGTAGATTTTGTCAGATAATGAAAGAAACAATTCAGTTTATTACGACAGGATTTTACGCATTATCCTTTCTTTTTCCATGTTTTTTCGCCATGTAATTTTATATGACATAATTCATGTATTTACCACAAATGAACAAATTTTTTGTCGATGTATTTTTACAATGATGAATAAAGAATGTGCCTTGGCATATTCTGGCGCCTGCGGCAGTCGTTTGCGACATCATCATTGTACGCCGCAATGCGCATCCTGCCGGATGCTTTTTGTATATAATAGGAAATGCAATTTCCTATTATATACAAAAAGAGTCAAAGAAACTTATTCGTTTCTTTGACTCTTTTATTCATTCAATCTTGTATTCTAATATGAATTCCTATTTTTTAAAAAAATCCGGAATCTTGATAGACTGCTCTTTTACACGGCTTGTCGGAGTTCTCGGTGTCTCCATGGAAGGTGATGTTCCTCCAACTGTTCTTCTAGGAACTTCCGGCTCTTCCACTGTTCTGTTCACAGATCCCATACTCATATCAAGTTTTGGAGCTGCCTGCTGGCGAACCGGCTGTCTGTCATATGCAGAAGCATGTCCTGTATGTGTAGCCGTATGCCCCACATTTGCTGCCGGGCGCTGGCTCTCCAGTCTGGATTTTAATTTGGAAGCTGTACCTCCTACATTATGAAGTCCTGTTGCGATAACTGTGATCGTAGCCTCATCAGCCTTGGAATCATCATACATTGCACCAAAGATAATATTCGCATCTTCTCCAGCAAGATCCTGAACATACTCAGCTGCATCTGATGCATCCATAAGAGTGATATCTCCGGATACATTGATGATAACATGAGAAGCTCCGGCAATTGTTGTCTCCAGAAGAGGACTGGCAACTGCCTGTTTTACTGCCTCAAGTGCTTTATCGTCACCGCGTCCCATACCGATACCGATATGTGCGATTCCCTTGTCTGTCATAACAGTCTGAACATCTGCAAAGTCCAGGTTGATCAAGGATGGTACATTGATCAGGTCTGTGATACCCTGAATACCCTGCTGTAACACCTCATCAGCCTTCTTAAGTGCTTCCGGCATAGTTGTACGTCTATCAACAACCTCAAGAAGCTTATCATTTGGAATGACGATCAGTGTGTCTACACTTTCTTTTAATTTTTCAATTCCTGCAAGAGCATTGTTCATACGTGTCTTGGACTCAAAACGGAACGGTTTTGTTACAACTCCGACTGTCAGGGAACCCTGTTCCTTGGCAATACGTGCTACAACCGGTGTAGCTCCTGTTCCTGTTCCGCCACCCATACCACAGGTAACGAAGACCATGTCTGCTCCTTTTAATGCTGCTGCAATCTCTTCGGAACTTTCCTCTGCAGCTTTCTCACCAATCTCCGGTCTTGCTCCCGCACCAAGACCTTTGGTAATCTTATCTCCGATCTGTAAAAGTGTCGGAGCCTTACTTAACTGAAGTGCCTGTTTATCTGTATTAATTGCAATAAATTCCACACCGGCAATCTGCTCGTCGATCATTCGGTTCACAGCGTTGTTACCGCCACCGCCGACTCCTACAACTATGATCTTAGCCGCTGCTTCTGACTCGTTGGTTTTAATTTCTAGCAAGGGTTTCTCCTCCTTTGTTATCCTTATTATACATTATACACCCATATATATTTCTATAATATAGACTTTTGTCCAAAATATCAATAGAATTTCATGACTTTTTCAATTTTTTTTGTTTTATCCTGCATCTTCCGGAAAAACTCCAATATCAAAAGTCGCTGTGTCACTCTCATCAGAAAAATTTTCCAGATGAAGCGTTCCTTCTTTTCCTTCCAGCTTTTCAAGAATCTTAGGAATCTGCGCAACTTTCACGGAAGTGACATCATTTCCAAGGCTCACACATACATTCCCGATGTACACATAAATTCTGTCAGAACGACACATAATCTTTGTGACAGACAACTCGTACTTTTTCATCTCTCTGGTAGCTTCCAGTATCTCCTGATAGATAATCGAACTTTTCTTTTTCAATTTGTGGTAAAGCTTAAGTTCATCCGGATCCATACCGTCTACAAGCGGAATTCCATCTACCGGTGCTTCCTCTACATCTACGACCATACCATCCTGGTCAAAATAGTAATACTTTCCATCTGAATCCATTACATATCCGATTCTTTTCTTCTCCTGAACTATAATCTTAAGCGTCCACGGATTTTTAAGGCTTACCTTAATACTTTCAAAACAGTCCGGCTGTTTTCCATAACCGAGTTTATATTTTGCAAGCACATACAGCCCATTGACCGAATATTTATCGTTCTGAACAGATTTTACAATTTCTTCTGTACTGCAATAATCATTTCCCTTCACTTCTACTTTCTGGACATGAAACAAAATAAAAATTCCAAGTACAAGAATTAAAAAGGCAAAGAGCAATACAAAAAAAGCATAAACTCTATGTTTTCGTTTTTTCTTCTTTTTTTTCTTTTTCGGACGTCTTTCTGCATGATCTTGATAGTCGTCCAGGTATTCTTCCCTTTTCATTCACCCCTGCTCCTTATTCTGTAATCTCCTCTTCACAGTAACTTCCATTTTTCGAGACGCTTAGTACAAGCCCCATTTCTACCAGTAAAAATACAACTGAAGTTCCGCCATAACTAATGAATGGCAACGTAATTCCAGTATTGGGGATCGTATTGGTCACGACCGCAATATTTAAGATGACCTGAATCATCATATGTGCCATTGCCCCGGAAGCAATCAATGCCCCAAACAGATCTTTTGCCTGCGTTGCAATAACAAAAAAACGCCAGATCAGAAGCAGAAAAAGCATCAGAATAAAACATGCGCCAAATAATCCAAGTTCTTCACAAATGATGGAAAAAATCATATCATTTTGGGCTTCCGGTACAAAGCCAAGCTTTTGAATACTCTGTCCCAGCCCTCTTCCAAATAATCCTCCACTCCCAATTGCATACAATCCCTGCAGAGTCTGATATCCCTTTTCATAAGCTTCCGGATTCTTCCAGACTGCAAGCCGTTCCAGCCGGTAGCTCTCCAAAGCAAGAAAGATTCCCATAAATCCTGCCCCGGCCACTCCCAGAAAAATAAACTGCCCGTACTTTGGACTCGCCACAAAAATCAAAACGACTGCTATACTCAGAATAATGATTGCTGTGCTCAAGTTACTGGCTCCGACCAATCCTACTACCGGTAGCACAACTATCATGACTTTTATCAATGTCCGCATACGGTACATTTTTTTCACATTGCGTGTGACGTAAGAAGCCAGAAATAAAATAACCGCAACCTTTGCAAATTCCGATGGTTGAAATGACAGCGGACCAAGTGCAAGCCAGCGCTTGGAACCATTATACTCCCTACCCACAAATATAACAGCAATCGACAAAAGCAGCGCCACAAGGTAACAAAGCCACGCTATGTTCTTCAATCTGTGATAATCAAGCTGTGCAGTAAAAAACATTGCCAGAAAACCAAGACAAGTCGCAAATACCTGCTTTTTCAGATAATAGGAACTGTCACAGAATTTCACTTCCCCATTATACGCACTTGTACTATACAGAATGATAAGACCTGACAGCACCAGAATTCCCAGTACTGTCAGGAGCGTATAATCGTATCTGCCTCTTGCTGCCATACGTGTCAATCCATTCGCACTCCTTATAAGGAATTTACAATCTCTTTAAATTTATCTCCACGTACTTCATAATTCGGGAACATGCCCCAGCTTGCACACGCCGGAGACAGAAGCACTGCATCTCCTGGCTCTGCCATCTCCACTGCAAGATTCATAGCTTCTTCAAATGTGTCCACATACACATAATCATGAAAATCACATTTTTCACAGTCTCTCGCAATCTTTTCTTTTGTCGCCCCCATCAGGATCAGTTTCTTGACTTTTCCATCAAAACTGTTAATCCACTCTGTATACTCAGAATCCTTGTCGTATCCCCCGCCTAACAGGATTGTCGGCCGGCGCATTGCCTGGATTGCCTTAATCGCGGCATCCGGATTCGTTCCTTTAGAATCATTGTAATAAACAACTCCGTTTTTCTCAGCCACATATTCTATACGATGTGCAACTCCTTTAAATGCAAGAATTGCCTTCCTGATCGTCTCCATCGGAACGCCATAAACAGCTGCCATGCATACAGCTGCCATAACATTTTCATAATTGTGCGTTCCTAAAATCTGAAGTTCGTCAACATGGCAGACTTCGACTTCATCCGGATTCTTGTAAATAATTTTATCGTTATCCAGATAAATACCTTTTTCCAGCTTATGCTGACTGCTGAAGAACAGAACATGACACTTTAATGTCTCTGCGAATTTACGCATAACCGGCTCTTCATAGTTCAGAACACAATAATCGTCTTCTGTCTGATTTCTTGCAATGTTCTCCTTAGCAGCAATATAAGCTTCCATCGTATGATGCCGGTTCAAATGATCCGGTGTATAATTCAGGATCGCACTTACGTTTGGGCGGAATGCCACGATACTCTCTAGCTGAAAACTACTCATCTCTGCCACGGCAATGGAATGCTCTGTCATAAGATCTGCTGCAACAGTATACGGATTCCCGATATTTCCAACTACGAACACATCATCCTGGTAAGCCTTCATGATCTCACCGAGAAGTGTTGTTGTTGTCGTCTTGCCATTCGTTCCAGTAATTGCAAGTACGTCTCCCTTACCAAATGTATATGCAAGTTCCACTTCTCCGATAACCGGAATCTCTTTTTCTTTCATCTTTAAAATAATCGGAAGATCTGTCGGTACACCCGGACTTAAGATCACCAGATCCAGCGTATTTGGAAGTTCCTCTGGAAAAGCACCGATTATGATCCGGGCTTTGCTTCCTTCCTGAAGCTTTGCGCGCACGTCTGCTTCAGTCAGTTTTTCATTTCCGTCATAGAGCACCACATCCGCTCCATTTTCTTCCAGTAATTTCACTGCCCCGATTCCACTGATTCCAGAACCGAATACCAGCACTTTCTTTCCTGCTACTACCATTTTATCTTCCTCCTGCATTCATACCCAATCTCGCGATTCGGTATTTTCATATTTTCTCTCTACTTCACGTAATGCCTCGGCTCCATGCTTCGGACTTTTGAGATTTGGCATCATTACATGGCCATCAGTGCGATCAGGCACAGAAGTGCTGTAATAATGGAAAATACAGCGACGACTCTTGTTTCTGACCAGCCACATAATTCAAAATGATGATGAATCGGAGCCATTTTGAAAAATCTCTTTCCACCTGTCTTTTTAAAGTAAGTTACCTGAATCATAACAGATAATACTTCTACCAGATAAATGAGTCCGACAATCACAATAAAAATCGGCATCTGGAGCATATAAGCTGCGGACGCAACAAAACCGCCCAGTGCCAGAGATCCTGTATCTCCCATAAACACACTTGCCGGATACACATTAAACAATAAAAACCCAAGCAATGCACCTACAACTGCACATGTAATCGGCTCAATTCCACTCTTTGTTCCAACTGCAACAACTGTAAAAAATGTTGCTACCAGAACAGTCACGCTTGAAGCAAGACCATCCAGACCATCTGTAAAATTTGTTCCGTTAACAGTACCAATCACGACAAAGAACATCAAAGGAATCGCAAGCCAGCCGATATCCAGATACTTTCCACCAGAGAACGGAATCAGCATTGCAAGAGAAACTCCACTGTACTTTACCATATAAAACGCAAAAATTGCTGTCACTACAATCTGAAGTGCCATTTTCTGCTTTGGATATAAACCATCAGAACGTTTCATAACAACTTTCAGATAATCGTCTAAAAATCCAATCAGACCGAATCCAAGTGTCAGAAACAAGATTGGGATAATCTTCGGATAGTCTTTAATATAAAATACGGATGTGATCACAACACTAAGCAGGATCATAACTCCTCCCATAGTCGGAGTTCCTGCTTTTTTCAAATGAGACTTCACACCATCCTCGCGTTCTGTCTGATCCATTTTCAGTCTTCTCAGCACCGGAATGATCAAAGGCCCCATAACCGCACTCAGTGCAAATGCAATAATCACCGGTAAAAATATCGTATAATCCATAACACACCTCTTCATTTCTTTTGTTCATTTTGCTTTAGTTAGTATACTGCATTTCGACGTCTTTTTCAATGCCAAGATACGGGAATATGTTGTCAAATATATCCCGGATCACCGGAGCTGCGATGGTCCCCCCGTAGTATACACCCTGTGGGTTATAAATGACACACATGCCGAGAATCTGCGGATTGGCAGCCGGTGCAAACCCTATAAAAGAAGAAATATACTTATTCGCACTTCTTGGAAGTGTCTGAGACGTAGCTGTCTTTCCACCAATATGGTATCCTTCGATCTTTGCATTTTTCCCGGATCCCTCTGACACAACACTTTCCAGCAATGCCTGCATTGTCCTGGAAGTTTCTTCCGACACGATTTGCTTTCCATCGTCATATTTTAATTCCCGTACTGTCTCTTTATCTTTGTCCAGTATCCGGACTCCAAAATGTGGTGTCACGCGCTTTCCCCCATTGACCAGAGCACTCACGGTCGCTGCCATCTGAATCGGTGTCACTTGAAAGGACTGACCGAAACTCATGGTCGCAAGCTCCACCTGACCAATATTTTCTTCCTTATGCATAATCGTTGCTGCTTCCCCCGGAAGATCTACTCCCGTCTTCCCAAGAAGCCCGAACTGTTCAAAATAATCACAGAATCGTCCTGTTCCCAATCTCAGTCCAATGTCAATAAATACCGGATTACAGGAATTCTGTATCCCTTGTACAAATGTTTCAGCTCCATGTCCCCCTACTTTGTGACACCGGATTTTCCGGTCTTCCACGATCCGGTAGCCCGGACAGGAAAATGTATCTGAAAGAGATACCACCCTTTCTTCCAGACAGGCTGACGCTGTAATAATTTTAAAAGTGGAACCCGGCTCATATGTATCATTGATGCATCCATTTCTCCACATCTGATTCAAATCTTCTTTTGATTTTTCTGAAATTTCCTGATCCTGATTCAACGTAAATGGTTCGTTCAGATCAAATTCCGGTACATTTACCATGGCAAGGATTTCTCCGTTTTGTGGATTCATAAGAAGAATCGCAACCTTATCCGCCTGTTTTTCTTCCATGACTTTTTCTGCCATCTGTTGGGCGTACATCTGAATATTATAGTCCATACTGATTTGAAGTGTCTTGCCTGCCACCGGTTCTACCCGGTCTTCAGCTACACCCTCCAGTTCAATACCTCTTGCATCTGTCGTTGTCAGAATCCTGCCGTTACTCCCCTTTAGGTAATCTTCGTATCTCACTTCCAGTCCAATGATTCCCTGATTATCACCACCGGTAAATCCAATCACCTTCGAAGCAAGCTCATTATACGGATAGTACCGTTTAAAATCTTCATCCACTTTCACTCCGGCAAGTTCCATTTCCCGTATCTTATCCCCTGTCTCCTTATCAACATTCGTCTTAATCCGTTCCATGGAAGACACCTTCTCCACCCGCTTTCTAACTTCCGCTTCCTCCATGCCCAGACATTTGCTCAGTTTTTTTATCACCACCTCTGGTTCCTTAATCTGGCTATGTATGACCGAAATTGTACACACCGTCCGGTTTGTTGCCAGCACTGTACCATTCGTATCGATAATTTCTCCTCTGGCTGCCTTAATCTTTCGTTCCCGCTCGTGAAGATCTTCCGCCTTTTTCTGATAATACTCCGCATCAAAAACCATCAGATAGACCATTCGTCCTATCAGACCCAAAATCATCAAAAGTGCCGCTAAAAACACAATCATAATTTTCCTTTTATTATATGTTTTATTTCTCAATACAAAAAAACCTCAGAAGCGCTGTTTTTATCAATTTATTAGGACACTTCCGAGGTTATTCATTTTCATATTTAATTTTTCCTGTTAATTTTCAAATATATCTATTCTCCGTCACCGGACTCTGTTGCCATGTCATCTGGTGTATCACCACTGCTGTCACTGCTCGCACTGCTATCAGATGATTTTGCATCTGCTGCCTTAGCATCTGCAGATTTTTCTACTCCGAGATACGGCAATATCTCTGTCATAATCTGAGATGCCATTGTCGTTGCCAGTTTACTGTTTGCCTGATTATCCACATTTGGCTCGTCAATCACAACGTAGACCATGACCTGTGGATTTTCCTGTGGTGCATATCCAATAAAAGAGACTAGATACTTTCCATTTCCTCTTGGCAGTTTTTCCGCAGTTCCAGTCTTACCTCCAACGTCATAACCTTCTACTGCCGCAGTCTTAGCTGTTCCTTCTTCCACAACTCCAAGCATATAATCTTTGATAATATCACTCGTCTCCTTAGAAATGGTATGTCTTACAAGAACCGGATCTTTATTTTCCGTCACATTTCCATTTTCATCCTGAATCTGCTTTACCACATGTGGCTCATAGTAATTTCCGCCGTTGATCAGTGAACAAAACGATGCTGCAAGCTGAGTCATTGTAACATTAAAGTTCTGTCCAAACGCGTTGGTAGCCAGCGTAGAGGAATCCATATCCTCTAGTGAGTATAAAAGTCCTGCTGCTTCTCCCGGAAGATCAATTCCAGTAGACTGTCCAAATCCAAACAACTGCTGATATCTTACAAACTGCTCTTTTCCTATTGCTGAACCGATCTGCATCAGTGCAACATTACAGGAATTTTCCAAAGCTACTTTTAATGACTGTGTTCCATGTCCATCACGGTTACTACAGTGAATATCATGGTCTCCTACGTGAAGAACACCATTGCAGACATAACTTTCATCTCCGGTCAGCACTCCAAGATCCAGACCTTCCGATATGGTAAACGGTTTAAATGTGGAACCTGGCTCATATCCACTGCTGATGCAGAAATTATTCCAAAGTGAATTCAGTTCTTTGACTTTCTCCTCATCAGACAGTGCTGCCAGTTCTTCTTCTGTGTGTAGTTTTGTCAGATCACGTGGATTGTTGAGATCATAATTCGGATAAGTTGCCTCTGCAAGAATCTCTCCATTTTGCGGATTCATAACCATAACTGCCGTATTCTTACTTCCAAGTGTCGTACCGGAACGGTTCTTCTCGTTGAACTGTGTAATATATTTTTCCACTACACTCTGTACCTGAAGATCAATTGTTGACACAACCGTATCTCCGTTCTGGGCTTCCTTCACTGTCTTTTCATAAGATGAATCTTCGCTCAGATATCCATATTCTCTGCCATCTGTACCATTTAAAATGGAATTATAAGAAGCCTCGATTCCATTACTTCCCACATTTCCAGACACGGTAAAGCCAATCACATCACTGGCCAGTGTATTATACGGATATGTTCTCACATAATCCTCTTCCAGCCAGATTCCATTGACATTCGGATAATTCTCATCATCCTCATCTATCTTTTCGAACTCCTGAGCTTTTTCATAACTGACACCCTTTTTCATAATCAGATAACGGCTGTTCGGATTCTCCTCCACTTGATCTTCCACGTCACTTTTATCAAGTCCAAAACAGTCTGCCAACACCTGAATTGTCGGGTCAACATATTTTTCATCACTGTTCATGACCTTTGCATCCAGAATCACATTGTATACCCGCTGGCTTGTTGCAAGCTTCGTGCCATTCCGGTCTACAATATCACCTCGTTTAAATGGAATCGTTCTACTCTGATACTGTTGCTGATCCAGCACGATTTTAGAATATTTATCCCCATTAAAAGCATTGATATAAGTAATTCTTCCTACCAATAAAGCAAAAGCCAGTACAATCCCCGCGAAGAGTAATACTAGCTTTTTTTGCATAAGTTTTGTAAATTTTTTTCGAAATTTGTTTTTTCTTGGTCTTCTTGCCATTCTATCACCTATTTCGCATTCTTATCAGACTGGGCAAGTACTCCATCCTCCGGAATTCCTTCGTATTGCTTCACATAATCTCCAGAAGGGCTTTCATATTCAATCACCTGATCAGAAGTTGCATATACCATACCAAGTTCATTCATAGCTTTCTCTCGGATTTCATCTAAATTTACAGAATCCATCACTGAATTATACTTCGTATTGTTCTGCTCCTTCAAATCTGCAAGCTCCTTCTGCAAGGAACTTACTTCTTTTGAATGACTTGTAATTCTTGACTGCATCTGCACATAATTCACGCACAGGATCAGTGCAAATATTGCTGCCACCGCAAGAAATGTTACATAAGCACGGTTCATAGCCAGAGCCTTTTTTCGATTTTGGCTGACCCGTCTGCTTACATTCTTCTTTCTCTTTGGAGCACTCGTTCGTCTCTGTGGCTCATATGACGGCTTTGTCACAACATTGCCATACACATACTGTCCCTGTCTGTTCACTCTATTCTTTTGTGTATGCACGGTTCTTCCCGCTGCCATAATACTCACCTCAATTATCTATCCGCCGATTTTAGCAATGTTCAAAAATACGAAGCTTCGCACTCTTAGATCTGCTGTTGTACTCAAGTTCCTCTTCACTTGGCAGAATCGGCTTCTTTGTTATAATACTCCCTTTTGATTTTTTTCCACATACGCAAACCGGAAAGTCCGGTGGACAGGTACATGGATTTTCATTCTTTCGGAACGCACTCTTCACAATACGGTCCTCCAACGAATGAAATGTAATAATGCATAATCTCCCACCCGGATTCAGCAGATCGATCATATCGTCCAGCGAATCGCGTAACACATCAAGTTCTCTGTTCAACTCGATGCGTATTGCCTGAAACGTCCTCTTTGCAGGATGTCCAGACTTTTTCTGAAACTTCATAGGAATTGATGCACGGATAATCTCCGACAATTCCGCTGTCGTCTCTACAGGCTTCACCGCGCGTGCCTGCACAATGTGCTTGGCTATGTTCTTCGCGAACTTGTCCTCCCCGTAATCGCGAATCACTCGGTAAAGATCTGCTTCTGTGTAGTCATTGACGATGTCTCTGGCCGTCATCTTCTGACGTGTATCCATTCTCATGTCCAGAGGTGCATCTTCCCGATAGGAGAATCCCCGTTCTGCCGTATCAAGCTGATATGATGATACGCCCAGATCAAGCACGATCCCATCTACTTTGTCAATTCCCAGTTCATGGAGCTTTGACTTCATATCACAATAGTTGCTCCGGACTATTGTAACCTTCTCCCCGAAGTCTTTTAATCGGGCACTTGCAGCCTCGATTGCTGCAGCGTCCTGGTCTATTCCTACAATACTCCCCTTTTCTCCGAGACGTCTGCACACTTCGTATGCATGTCCGCCTCCACCGAGCGTTCCATCTACATAGATTCCGTCCGGCTTAATGTTCAGTCCGTCAATTGTCTCATTTAGTAATACTGATTTGTGTTTGAATTCCATATCTTCTCCCTCTAGATACTGAACCCGCTTGCTTCCATATCCGATGCAATCTCTTCAATGTTAAGCTCCACTTCAGCATTCTTTTCATCCCATCTGGCCTTGTCCCATATCTCGGCACGCTTCCCCATACCGACAAACACAACTTCCTTATCAAGTTTTGCATAAGTTCTGAGCACAGAAGGAATCAGAGTACGACCTTGTTTATCAAGTTCGCCGTCTGCTGCGCTTCCCTGAAAGAAATAGGCAAAAGCGCGGGCTTTCTTATCTGTAGTGGTTGGTAATGCATTGAGTTTCTTTTCGAAGTCGTTCCATTCATCTTCCGGATATACATAAAGGCAATTTTCCATTCCTTTTGTTATGACGAAATTCTCCCCTAGATCGTCACGAAACTTTGCAGGAATGATCAATCTTCCCTTTGCGTCAATATTATGACTGTACTCTCCTTTCAACATGAAACTCACCTTCTCTCCCATGGCGGATATTTTCTCCACATCTCCACCACTTTGTACCACTCATCACCACTTTCTACCACTTGAAACCATTGTAAAACACTTTTCCACCTATTTCAAGCACTTTTTCCTGTTTTGCGCAAAAAAAGAGAACCGAATTTCTTCAGTTCTCTGATTTATCTTCTAATATGCAATTTCACTTCTTATCTGTATACTCTCTATCTGTTACTCAGCTGTTGTTGCTGCAGTGGCAATCTCCTGATTAAATGTATCTACAGACTGATAATTCACTTCCGCTTCTTTCACCGGTCTGCTGGACTCATACATATTGTAAGCAGAATATCCAATCCACACAACAAGCGCTGCTGCTGCAACTGCCACCGCACACTTGCGAAGTCTGTTGGCAATCTTCTCCTTGCGCATGACTTTCTTTCTGTTTGCTTTTTCTTCTTTATATCTATCCACTTTTGCCTGGCTCATAATTCAAATGCTCCTTGTCTATGTTCGCTTTTCATATTGTAGCACATCCCACGCATTTGTACAACCAGATTTTACTATCAAAGCCTGAGTTGTAAAGCCTGAGTCCTGCGAATCCTACACAACTACAATGATACCGCCGTCGTTAGCATACATACTACTGATTCCTGCCGTATCCACAACAATCACATCTTTAAATGTTGCATATTTCACCAACAGCTCTTTAAATGCTTCTGCGCGTTCCGGACAGTTACAATGGGAAATTGCAAGTATCTTATTCTGTGGATCTGACATCTCAGCCAGCACACTTTCTGCCATCTTACCAAGGGCTTTTTTCATGCCACGCCCCTGTCCGATCTGATAAATGTTTCCTTCCGGAGTTGCGCCCATGACCGGCTTAACATTCAGAGCCGTCGCAACAAGCGCCTTAATTCCTGTCAATCTTCCGTTCTTTCTCAATGTGTCCAGTGTCTCCAGCACAAAATATGTATGCTGGGATTCGATGTATGCTTCCACCGTCTCTATGACCTGTTCATATGTCATACCCTGCTCCTCGCATTCACGGATCTTCAACGCAATCAACGTCTCTCCAATCGATGCAGAACACGAATTAAAAACATGGATATTCTTCTCGCCGTGCTCCTCATGATACAAATTCATGCCAAGAACTGCGCTGTTATAAGAACCACTCAGTTCTGCTGACAATGTCACTGCGTACACCCGATCCACATCACAGTCATACTTTTCCATATATTTTTCCGGTGATGGACAAGAAGACTTGGGACATTCTGCTGCTTCTGCCACGTATTGCAAGAACTGCTTCTGGTCAAATGTCTCATCATCTACAATATGGTGTCCCCCTACTTCTATTGTCAATGACGCTGTCTCAAAAATACCGGAAGCTTTCATCTCCGGCGTTAATTCTCCACAACTATCCACAATCACTTTATAACTCATACTTGCCTCCCGACTTAGTATCTTATCTATATCTCAAAGACACGTGTTCATTTCTATTATATGTAGTTTCTATTACTACATTAGTAATATAGCACATTTATTATAGAAAGAAAAGAAATATTTATATTTTAATTTTTCTTGATACTCCAAGAGCTATTCCCATTTCTGCCATCAGGAAGAGAACCGACGTACCTCCATAACTGATAAACGGTAATGTAATTCCCGTATTGGGAATAACATTAGTCACAACCGCTATATTTAATATGACCTGAAGTGCAATATGAGCAAAAATTCCAGTTACAATCATATAACCATACACATCTGGCGCATTCTGGGCAATAAACAACAATCTGTATAAAAGCAATCCAAAAATCACAAGGATCATAATAACACCAAACACTCCCAGTTCCTCACAGATTGCTGACAAAATCATGTCATTTTGCACCTCTGGAATAATCATTTTCTGAGCACTGTTTCCTAACCCTTTTCCAAAGAATCCGCCAGAACCGATTGCGTACAGTCCCTGCAAAGTCTGGTAACTTCCGTCTGAAGCATATTTTTCCGGATGCAGCCATGCAATGACACGGCGAAGTCGGAAGCTTGTACTTGTCTCCAGAGTCTTCGACAAAACAAACACTCCAACTGAGGCCACTACCACACCGGCTCCAACAAGCATCAGAAACGGTTTCGTCTTAGGGTGCATAACAAAAATAAGAATACATGTAATTCCAAGTACAATCATACCTGTACTTAGGTTATCTGTAAGAATATATACGCACGCAGCGTTGAATCCACCCCAAGCCAGTGTCTTCAAAATACCATTCAGGGTCTTTGCCTCTTTACCAAGTTCAATAATCACTACCGGTATAAACAAAATTACTGCGATTTTTGCAACCTCTGCCGGCTGGAACTGCTGATTTCCCGGAAGTCTCAACCACCTTCTCGCTCCATTGACCGTCTTTCCAAGCGGCGTCTTAACTAACGCCATCAGAAAGATTGAAAACCAATACAACGGTTTCGCCAATTTAATATAGTAATGATAATCTATTGTTGATACGATTATCATTCCCAAAAAACCAACCACACAGAAAATCAACTGGCGCTTTAAATAGAACATACTGTCCCCTTGTTTTATCAGGGCACTATAAGAACTGGTACTAAATAGCATTACCAATCCAAAACAAATCAAAAAAATCAGAACAGCCAACATACTGTAGTCAAAATACTGGTCTGCACTCTTAACATTCCTTGTATTTCTTTTTTTCTTTTTTCTTTCTGCCATTTTTTATACTCTCCAATCGTTTCTATTATAACGGGACACGCTTTCAAAAACAACAGATAATTCATGAGTACAGTAAATTCACAGTTTTTCAGATTGAAACATAATATGATAGTGCAATCAGTTATGAAAGGAATATGGAAAATGCAAAATTACCGTTATCGCTCATCAGGAAATTCCAGAGGCTGTATGAGACAGCCAGATTCCAGTCGAGAATTATGTGCAGGTATAGCATTAGATCAAATGCCTGTGACTATGGCCTATGTACCATGGACGAAATGGCGAAATATTTATGAGGCTGAAAAAGGATTACGAAGAGGAACTATTTTTCAGGATCTGGATAAACCTTTCCGTGGAATAGGAGGTTGTCAAAATGGCAG
The DNA here is from genome assembly GCF_025150245.1 of Dorea formicigenerans. Taxonomy (NCBI): domain Bacteria; kingdom Bacillati; phylum Bacillota; class Clostridia; order Lachnospirales; family Lachnospiraceae; genus Dorea; species Dorea formicigenerans. The sequence continues at coordinate 1,232,573 of NZ_CP102279.1, read as the reverse complement.
ATAACAGACCTTGCAAAGCAGAGCTTCTGGACTGGATCAACACTGTGAGTTTTGTATGCGATGATACAAAATTGTTTCTGGACACTCACCCATGTAACACAGAAGCCTTAGAATTTTACGAGGAATTTAAAAATCAAAGAATGCAGGCACTTCAGGAATATGCAAAGTATTATGGTCCATTGACACTGGATACCATGTGTACTCCTGCTGATAAGTGGAAATGGATTGATACACCGTGGCCGTGGCAGGAAGGAGGGTGCTAGTCTATGTGGAATTATGAAAAAAGATTACAGTATCCGGTGAAAATCACAAAAACAAACCCAAAAATCGCACAGATTATACTTACGCAATATGGTGGACCTGATGGAGAATTAGGCGCATCTATGAGATATCTCTCTCAACGATACACGATGCCATATAAGGAAGTAACAGGAACACTGACAGATATAGGTACTGAAGAACTTGCCCATCTCGAGATGATCTGCGCCATTGTGCACCAACTTACCCGCGACCTGACACCTGAACAATTAAAGGAATCTGGATTCGACCAATATTATGTTGACCACACGTTAGCACTTTGGCCTCAGGCAGCCAGCGGCACACCTTGGAGCGCAACAACATTTCAGTCAAAAGGTGATCCTATCACAGATCTACATGAAGACCTTGCAGCAGAGCAAAAAGCACGAACGACTTATGACAATATTTTACGGCTTGTAAAAGATCCTGAAGTCTGCGATCCGATTCGTTTTCTCAGAGAACGTGAAATCGTACATTACCAAAGATTTGGCGAAAGTCTCAGAATCATCCAGGATCACTTGGATAGTAAGAACTTCTATGCAATTAATCCTGAATTTGATCTTAAATCTTAATTCTTAATTCAATTAGCCAAAAATGTCCAACGATACCTTCCGAAAGTATACGCAGTCTCCTGCAAAATAATAATGAGAGTGTGGATCATCCACACTCTCAGTTTCTGTAAAAAATTCAGGAAAGGCTCCTAAAGAAAATTTTCAGCTTTTACATCTTACTTTAATAACATATACACAATAACTGCTGCCACTACGATAATTGCAATCGCAAGAATAATAATCGGTGCTTTAGACACCTTCTCTTCCTCAACAGAAAGCATGTCATCATACGCTTTTTTCATCTCTCGTTCCCGCTTATCACGTACTTCCTTTGGTGGAATATTGGAATACTTCTGTTCTCTTACAGAACGTTCCTTCTTTACATTCTCTTTTCTTGCGCTATCTTTTTTCGCACTATCTCTTCTACCAGCCTCTTTCTTCGCAGACATACGCTCTGTTTTCGGAGCCACATCTTTCGCCTGATGCTGTGGAACTTTAAATTTTTTCTTACATGTATAGCAAAGCAGATAATCCGGATCTTTTTTGCTTGGTTTCAATGGTCCGCCACATGTTGGACACTTCATCATCAATACCTCCTGTTATCTATCTCTTAGATCAATGGATATTTGTCAGTCAGACCTTTTACCATCTCGCGTACTTTTTCAATATTATCCTCACTCTTAATCACAAGTGCAATACCTTCCGCAATCACATCCATATCCTCTTCTACCATGCCTCTTGTTGTAACGGCTGGTGTTCCGAGTCTTACACCACTTGTAACAAATGGTGAACGTGGATCGTTCGGAATTGTATTCTTGTTGCAGGTAATATGAGCTTCATCAAGACGACGCTCCAGCTCTTTTCCCGTCACCTCTTCATCGCGAAGATCTACAAGCATCAGATGATTGTCTGTTCCTCCGGAAATGATTTTCACGCCACGGGACTGTAATCCTTTGCAGAGTGCCTGTGCATTTTTCAGAATCTGCTGTTGATATTCTTTAAACTCTGGCTGTAATGCCTCTTTGAAGCATACTGCTTTTCCCGCAATAATATGTTCCAATGGTCCGCCTTGTATTCCCGGGAATACAGCTTTGTTAAAGTTGAACTTATCTGCTGCCTCCTGGTTACACAGGATCATACCTCCTCTTGGTCCACGAAGAGTCTTGTGAGTCGTTGTCGTTGTCACATGAGCATATGGAATCGGGCTTGGATGCAGTCCTGCTGCAACAAGACCTGCAATATGAGCCATATCTACCATCAGATATGCGCCTGCTTCGTCTGCAATCTCACGGAATTTTTTAAAATCAATTGTTCTCGCGTAAGCACTTGCTCCTGCGACAATTAACTTCGGCCTTTCTCTCAAAGCGATCTCTCTTACATTATCATAATCGATCACGCCTTGTTCATTGACACCATAGGACACAATATTAAAATATTTTCCGGAAATATTGACCGGTGAGCCGTGTGTCAGATGTCCGCCGTGATCCAGATTCATTCCCATTACTTTATCTCCCGGCTCCAGCATTGCAAAAAATACTGCCAGGTTTGCCTGTGCTCCTGAATGTGGCTGAACATTTGCATACTCACAGCCAAATAACTCTTTTGCTCTGTCTCTGGCAAGATTCTCTACAACATCTACACACTGGCAGCCGCCATAATATCTCTTTCCCGGATACCCCTCTGCATATTTGTTCGTCAGCGGACTTCCCATGGCCGCCATGACTGCTTTACTTACCCAGTTTTCAGATGCGATCAGCTCGATGTGTGAGTTCTGTCTTTCCATCTCTGCCTTGATCGCATCTGCTATTTCGCTGTCTGTCTTTTCAATTTCATCAAATGTATACATAGTCCTGTCCCTCCTATGGGGACAATTATATCATTTTTATGATTTACTTCCAAGTGTTACTTCGACAGTTTTTTCAGTATATTCGCCATTATTTCCAGGAACCTGTACGGTTACCTTGACTTTATCACCCACACGATAATACTGAAGCTGTTCTTTCAGTGAATTCATATCGCTGATTGTGGTTCCCTCAAGTCCTGTAATAACACTGCCTTTTGTCAGACCTGCCTGCTGGGCTCCACCATTCTTTACAACATCGGAAATATAAACTCCAGTAGGCATATTATACATCTTGGCACTTTCATCCGAGACATCTACACCCTGGATTCCAAGATATCCTTGTTCTGCCTCAGACACTTTTGTCTTTGTCTCCTGATTCATCAAATTCTGGATCGTATCGCTTGCATCAGAAATTGGTATAGCATAGCCCATACCTTCTACACTGTCTGTTGCAACTTTTGCGGTATTAATTCCAATAACTTCACCGTTAGAGTTCAAAAGTGCTCCGCCACTGTTACCAGGGTTGATTGCTGCATCTGTCTGAATCAGAGTACCTCCTTCATAACCGTCCAGTGTCCGCTCCGTTGCAGATACGATACCTGATGTTACAGACTGTCCATAACCAAGTGCATTACCGATTGCGACGACCTGTTCACCTACCTCAAGCTTACTGGAATCTCCCATTGTCGCAACTGCGATCTCATCCATAGTAGAATCTTTCACATCGCTGATCTTGACAGCCACAACTGCAAGATCTTTTGTGGAATCAGTTCCTTTTACATTAGCCTCAACACTTTCATTATCCACAAAAGAAACTGTAAGCTTTTCATTGCCTTCCACTACATGATTATTTGTAAGGATCAGGAGTTCGCTATCTGTCTGGCCGATAATAATACCAGATCCGACACTTGTACTCTCCTGCTGCTGTGTTCCTCCGAAGAAACTCTGTACTTCCTGAACGCTCATATTCGTAATAGATACGATAGATGGCATTGCATTCTTTGCAATCGATGCAATATCGGAAGTTCCTGTACTGCTTGATGATGTTGTTAGTTTCGCACCATCCACTGTCTGTGCTGTCTTGGCAGTCTTACCGTTTGTAGTTGTTGTGCCGAACACTTTTGTTCCCACATAATTTCCTGTCTGGAATGTTACACTTGCCACAAGCCCAAATGCAACTCCGGCGCATACAAGTTTCACTGGTTTTGGCACCTTTCGGTTCTTTTTTGGCTTTGGCGTTTCCTCGTTCATACCATTCATGTCATCAGGTTCTGGTTTATAATAAGTATATTGATTTTCCATATCAATAATCTCCTTTCCTTCATTTCTGTAATAGATTGTATCGTTTAAATGTGTTCGAATTGTGATGAAATCTTGTCAAATCTATAAATTTAAAAAAGAAGCATGCTTCTGACAGCATACTTCTCTATTTCTAAAATATTTAACCGTTATCTTCCGTACTTCCATATGCATTCTGCAATTCGCTCAACGCCTCCCGCAAAAGTGCATCGGACTGAAGTGCTCCATTATACTCCTCATTCACTTTCCGGAACAGATTCTGAACATCCTGGTGTTTCGTAAGTCTTGCAATGTATCTCTGTACGTCACTCTCTTTTGGATCTGAGATTACCTGCATCTTGTCCTTTTCTTTTTTTGCATAAAATGTTGCAAGTCCTGGTACTTCTGTATAAATCCCTCGGATTTTCATATCGTATGTCACAAATGTCACATATGTATCCGCATCTTTTCCTTCCTTTGTATACACATGCAGATTATGATAAGCTTCTACATAGCCTGTCTCTTCCTGCATCTTCGCAAAGTGTTCTTCCACTGCCCGATTCACTTCCAAAACTGCATCTTCCAAAAGCGGATTTGCCTCTTCCGATTCACATTCCAGATAAACAGCCTGTATCTTCAACGAACTTGTCTTTTGTACCTTCTGTGCTTCTTCTCTGGTAAATCCATACCCCGCTGCTCCTATCATCATAAAAAGAAGCAGGAGGACAATCCACCTTCTCTTCATAGATCTCCTCCACACATCAGTACTCGTTATTCATACACACCCGGGCGGATTCGAACCGCCGCTCCCGCCTCCGGAGGGCGGTGCTCTATCCCCTGAGCTACGGGTGCCTGGTCAATTTGACTTTGTAATAGTAACACATTTATCTCACAAAGTAAAGTAAATACATGAGATAATTTTCTACACAATTCGAATCATTATAACATTATAGCAAGAGCGCCTTCGGCATTCTTGACCGCTGGCGCTCCCATACACCAATTATAATACTCTTCTATATCATAGATTATCTTTCGCTACTTGCATTGACTGCTCTTCACTTTTCTTATAATCGCAATCTCCGTTCTTTTCTGTCATAATAATAAACATGATCTGACAAAATATCTTCGTCCGGTACCTGTGTCTCATTGACTTCTCGTAACATCTCTGTCAGCATTCTCCGTCCCGGCGAAGCACTCTCCGGCACTATGATCATCTCATGGACACTACTTGGAACCACATAGAAATTCTCTTTAAGACATAAACTGATACCTGCAAGTCTGTCTGGATACAGAATTGCTGATGCTCCATAATTGCGTATCTGATTCGTCAATACATACATAGGTTCTTCCGGACATTTCTCCTTTATTCCTGTAAGTTCCGCAATCAGATCACTCATAGTCAGAAATTCTCCCGGAAGTTCATGCCATGTATTATATCTTGCCTGATGATAAATGTCCTCTTTTGTCACATGCCACAGTTTCAGATGCCGGTTACGGATCATCATTGTCGCCATGCCATAATCTCCTGCTTCAAAAAGTACACAAAAGATAATTGCCAGATCAAGATATGGCACATATGGCACTTCCTGAAGGAGTTCTTCATTTGCCTCACGACCAATCAGACGATAAATCACTTTTTCCTTGATTTTGTCGTATTCTCCAAGCTTCTGCTCATCCCACGGCCGGTCAACTTTCAAATCCTCATACAAATCGGCCACTTCTTTTGCAATCTTATCAACTCCTTTGCCACTAAGGAACTGTTGATAATATTCTTCCAGATAGATGGTCGGTGAAATATTCGTACTGTCATCCTCAATCAGAAGCCCGCTCCGCTCGGTTCCGTTATTCTTCTTCACGGTACGTGTGCTGACTCTGATGTGTGTCCCCATGTTCTCTCTTACTTTTTTCTCTACTGTCTCTAAAAACTGCTTATAATCCATATATCTCCTTTCCTCAGACAGCAGCAGTTTCTGTGTTTCAAATATTATGGTATTAGAATTATAAAAAAGCCCTGCAAAAAATGCAAGGCTTTTGTCGTTTGTTTTTCTTATGTTTTCCTTAAGCTTATGCTCTTGAAAGATACTCGCCGGAACGTGTATCAATCTTGATGACCTCTCCCTCATTAACGAACAGAGGAACCATAACCTGCGCACCAGTCTCAACGATAGCCGGTTTTGTAGCACCTGTTGCTGTGTTACCTTTTACGCCCGGCTCAGACTCTGTGATCAGAAGCTCAACAGTTGTCGGTGGGTCAATTGCAAATACTTTACCCTGATATGATTTCAGAGTTACGTCTGTTCCTTCTTTTACGAACTTCAAGCTATCTCCAACATCCTCAGAATCAACCGGAATCTGCTCGAATGTCTCGTTGTCCATGAAGTAATACAGGTTTCCGTCAACATAGGAATACTGCATTGTCTTTCTCTCGATAAATGCTTTCTTTAATACATCTTTAGATGGGTTAAATGTTCTCTCAACAACACCACCGTTGATAACATCTTTCAGTTTTGTACGGACGAAAGCAGAACCTTTACCTGGTTTTACATGTAAGAATTCCAGACATTCATATACCTTTCCGTCGATCTCATACGTCGTACCTTTTTCAATATAAGCATCAGCCATTGTATATATCCTCCTTAATCGCACCCGAATGGCACTTTATACGTTTTCACTTTTACCATTTTATAATAGATTGTGCCTTTTTTCAACTATTTTTTCGCCTGTTTCTTACTTCTTGCATAAAAATACAACACAATCTTCTCCAAATATCTCTTCAGCACAATCTGAATCTCTTCTTTTGGGTGAATCGGTTTCACAAGAATATTGGAAATCCCCGTTCTTTTTGCGCCCCAGACATCCGTAAATAACTGATCTCCGATAAACACACTGTTTGTCTCATCAGTTCCCATAATCTCCATAGCCTTCCGGTAATTCTTTGTTGATGGCTTGTGCGCATTGTACACATAATCTACTTGAATCGGCTCATTGAACATCTTTACACGCGGCTCCTGATTATTGGAAATGAGACAACATTTAAATCCAATCTTTTTTAATCTGTCAAAGAGTGCGATTGCCCTCGCATCAGCCGGTGCTCCATGCGGTACAAGTGTATTGTCAATATCAAAGATCAGGCCACGATATCCTTCTTCATATAATTTTTCAAAATCAATCACATATGTGGAAGCCACATATCTATCCGGGAAAAATCTGTCAAACATTACTCTCCATCCATTTCTGTCAGTCTCTGTACTAACTCTTCACACACCTGAAGAACAGTCTTGTGATCCGTATTGACAATAATATCGGCGGCTGCCTCATATTTTTCACGACGTGCCTCCATCAATTCTGCAATACCTTTTACATTCTTCCGTCCTGCGAGAACCGGTCTGTCGTCGGAATCTTTCACGCGCTCATAAACTTCCTCCGGACTGGCAGTCAGAAGAACTACTCTTCCATTCTTCTTCATCTGTTCTACATTGCATTCTCGAAGTACAACTCCGCCTCCGCAGGAAATGAGTACATTTTTGCGGCTCTGCATTTTCTTTAGGAGTTCTGTCTCACAGTTACGGAAATATTCTTCGCCATAAGTTGCAAAAATATCCGGAATGCTCATTCCTTCCTCTTTCACAATTTCCTGATCCATCTCTACAACTTCCATGGCAAACATGGTACTTAAATACTCTGCCACTGTTGATTTTCCAGCTCCCATAAATCCGATCATTACAATATTGTAATCGAATAACTTTCTTGCCTGAATCTTCTTGCTGTTCATACGGATACATTCAAAGATATCCATAATCTCTTCTCTGTACTTATTATCATTCAGCTTTTCTTCCAGTCTCAAGGCCTGTTTTGCCTCCTGCTGCGGCTGTAAAATCGGCATACCATATTCCTCTTTATATGCCATGATTTTTTCTACTATTTTACTTCTTTCAACAAGTGCATCAATAATCTTATCATCACAAAGCGCCAGACTCTCTCTGTACATTTCCAAATCATTCATCGTATATTACTCCTGTGTCAAATGTGGCCTCTTTATCCACTTCTTTTCTGTCTTACCGGGTGTATTATACCAACAATTATCTTATTTCGCAACTGCCTTATTTTTTCTATTCATTCCTATTCCGGATTCTTGTTCATCGCCATAGCTGACTTTACATCTTTCCGGAACTGATCCCATGCGCCTTCATTTTCCACAAAATATTTCGGACAAATTTTCCCAGTCACATCATAGTGGCGGATCACATCTTCTTCTGTCAGGTTGAACTTCAGACAAAGCCACGCTGTCAGTTGGACCATAGAACGATAAGTCGCATCATTAAACTTTCCAGTCGCATCCGGATGGCAACATTCGATGGATACTGTATCATAATTCCTGTCATTCGATGCATACGCCACTTCCCAGGTCGGAATACACTGCACGATCTCCCCGTTCAGTCCCACCACGAAATTACTGCTGGCTTTCGTCTCGTGACTGTCTTTTAACCCTTCAAAATAATTCCGGTTACCTATAGCCGTTGCTCCAGGATTAGCTGTATAGTGAATAACAATCCCTGTAATCTTGTCTGTCTTCTCCTGCGATCTGGAATATGGATTCGGTGTCAGAAGCTCCACGTCAATATCAGGCTTTGATGCATCCACTGCTTTCGTATCCACCTCATAATACTTATTGGAAAAAAATCCCGGATTATTTATTTTTATAATCAACATGACCACTAGCACAATTCCAAGAATAAGAAAACCCAGCCGGATATTCCGCTGGGTCTTTCTTTTCTTCTTTGTCGTGCTTAGAGTTCTTCTTTTTCTGTTCCTCTTCATCTGCACGTTCTTTGCCCCGCCTTTTTCTGATTCAAGAATGCCCCAGGCATTCTTGCTGCCCGCCACCTATAGAGGTGGAGTCATCACTCATCTGATATATATTCTACATATTCCAGCGAAACATTTTATGAATGAATTCTTATTAATTTATGAATTTTATTATCTGCTGTTCACTCAGCCACAAATTCTATCTTTCAATGCAAAAGCAACTCACCAGTGAATTGCTGATCTTACTCGTCTACGCTGTAGTTCGGAGCTTCTTTTGTGATGTGGATGTCATGTGGGTGACTCTCTTTTAATGATGCAGAAGAAATCTTGACAAATCTTCCTTTTTCCTTCAGATCTTCGATTGTCGGTGCTCCACAGTAACCCATACCGGAACGAAGACCTCCCATTAACTGGAATACAGTATCTTCTACGCTTCCCTTGTAAGCGACACGTCCTTCGACACCTTCCGGTACCAGTTTCTTGGCATCTGTCTGGAAGTAACGGTCTTTACTTCCGTTCTCCATAGCGGAGATAGATCCCATACCACGGTAAACCTTGTATTTTCTTCCCTGATATAACTCAAATGTTCCTGGGCTCTCGTCACAACCTGCAAAGATACTTCCCATCATACATACATTTGCTCCGGCTGCAATTGCCTTTGTCATATCTCCTGAGTACTTGATTCCTCCATCAGCAATAATCGGAATTCCATATTTATCTGCTGCTTCATAGCAATCCATAACTGCTGAAATCTGAGGCACACCGATACCTGCGATGATACGTGTTGTACAGATAGATCCAGGTCCGATACCAACCTTAACTGCATCAGCTCCTGCTTTAATCAGATCCTCTGTAGCCGCTCCTGTTGCAACGTTACCAGCAATAACCTGAAGATCCGGGAATTTAGACTTGATCATATCCACTGTGCGGATAACATTTGCTGAATGTCCGTGTGCAGAATCAAGAACAACAACATCAACCTTTGCATTGACAAGCTCCTGAGCTCTCTCAATACAGTTTGCTGTAATACCAATAGCAGCACCACAAAGAAGACGTCCCTGTGAATCTTTTGCTGCAAGAGGGTATTTGATCTGTTTTTCAATATCTTTAATTGTAATAAGTCCTTTTAAGTGAAAATCCTTATCTACAATTGGAAGTTTCTCTTTTCTTGCTTTTGCAAGGATCCGTTTCGCTTCCTCCAGTGTAATTCCTTCCGGTGCTGTGATGAGCCCCTCAGAAGTCATAGACTCTTTGATCTTCTTCGAGAAATCTTCCTCAAATTTCAGATCGCGGTTCGTGATAATACCGACCAGCTTTCCGTTCTCTGTGATCGGCACACCTGAAATGCGGAATTTAGCCATTAATTCATTAGCATCTGCCAGTGTATGATCCGGTGAAAGATAAAATGGATCTGTAATAACACCATTCTCAGAACGCTTTACTCTGTCTACCTCTTCAGCCTGAGCCTCAATAGACATATTCTTATGAATGATACCGATTCCTCCCTGACGAGCCATAGCAATTGCCATACGATGCTCTGTAACCGTATCCATACCTGCACTCATCATCGGTATGTTAAGGTGGATCTTCTTTGTCAGATATGTTGACAGATCAACCTGATTCGGAATTACTTCTGAATAAGCTGGTACTAAAAGTACGTCATCAAATGTAATACCTTCTCCAATAATCTTTCCCATGATTATTATCCTCACTTTCCTTTGTAATATTTAAAAGCTATGATACAAAAAACAGTCGGCATTTGTCAACCATTTTCTCTATTTTACCACAAATTGTATTAAAAAGAAAACTCCCTAAAGGGGGAGTTTTCATAATACTAATCTATGATTATTAGAATTGCTAATACACTATTCTTACATCATTCCCATGCCTGCTCCGCCGCCTGCTGGCATTGCCGGAGTATCTTCTTTGATGTTCGCTACACAAGACTCTGTTGTCAGAAGCGTAGATGCTACACTTGTTGCGTTCTGAAGTGCACTTCTTGTTACTTTAGCCGGATCAAGGATTCCTGCCTCTACCATATCTACATACTCTTCTGTCAATGCGTTAAATCCTACGCCTGGTTCAGACTCAGATACTTTATTGATAATAACAGAGCCTTCCAGTCCTGCATTTGCAGCAATGTGGAATAATGGAGCCTCCAGTGCTTTGAGAACTACATTAGCTCCTGTCTTTTCATCACCTTCCAGTGTTGCAGCATATTTTGCTACTTCTTTTGCTGCATGGATATATGCAGAACCGCCACCAGAGATAATTCCTTCTTCTACTGCTGCTCTTGTTGCTGCCAGAGCATCTTCCATACGAAGTTTTGCTTCTTTCATCTCAACTTCTGTTGCTGCTCCGACACGGATTACTGCAACTCCGCCTGCCAGTTTTGCAAGTCTCTCCTGAAGTTTTTCTTTATCGAATTCAGATGTTGTATCCTCAATCTGAGCTTTAATCTGAGCAACTCTTGCCTGGATGGAATCTTTGTCTCCACAGCCGTCTACGATAACTGTATTCTCTTTCTGTACTTTGACTGATTTTGCACGTCCAAGCTGATCCATAGTAGTATCTTTCAGCTCTAATCCAAGCTCCTCGGAAATTACCTGTCCGCCTGTCAGAATAGCGATGTCTTTGAGCATCTCTTTTCTTCTGTCACCATATCCAGGTGCTTTTACAGCAACAACATTGAATGTTCCACGCAGTTTATTTACGATCAGGGTTGTAAGAGCTTCACCCTCAACATCCTCTGCAATGATCAGAAGTCTGGATCCTGACTGAACGATCTGCTCAAGTACTGGAAGGATTTCCTGAATGTTGCTGATTTTCTTATCTGTGATCAGAATATATGGATCCTCCAGATTAGCTTCCATCTTATCCATATCTGTTGCCATATATGCAGAAATGTATCCACGATCGAACTGCATTCCTTCTACAAGGTCAAGCTCTGTTTTCATTGTCTTAGATTCTTCGATTGTGATAACACCATCGTTAGAAACCTTCTCCATAGCATCTGCTACCATCTGGCCTACTTCCTCGCTTGCTGCTGAAATAGCTGCAACCTTAGCGATCTGGTCTTTACCGTTAACTTTGCTGGACATGTTCTTAATTGCCTCAACGGCTGCATCTGTAGCTTTCTGCATTCCTTTACGGAGAATGATCGGGTTAGCACCTGCTGCCAGGTTCTTCATTCCTTCATGTACCATAGCCTGTGCAAGTACAGTAGCTGTTGTTGTACCATCTCCTGCTACATCATTTGTTTTAGATGCAACTTCTTTGATGATCTGAGCTCCCATATTCTCAAATGGATCTTCTAACTCGATTTCTTTTGCGATTGTAACACCATCATTTGTAATCAGTGGTGCACCAAATGATTTGTCAAGTACTACGTTACGTCCTTTTGGTCCAAGTGTCACTCTTACTGTATCTGCTAACTGATTTACTCCTGCTTCCAGGGCTGCTCTTGCTTCTGCTCCGTATTTAATTTCCTTTGCCATGATTAAACTGCCTCCTAAATTAGACTTTACTGATTTCACACAAAATATTTAAAATTAACAAACATTCCTTATTCGATGATTGCTAAAATATCATCCTGTTTCACAACAATATATTCTTCGTCTTCAATCTCAACAGATGTTCCTGCATATTTAGAATAGATAACCTGCTGTCCTACTGTTACGTTCATCTTCACTTCTTTTCCATCAACAGTTCCGCCTGGTCCGACTGCCACAACTTCTGCCTGCTGTGGTTTTTCTTTAGACTGTCCAGGTAATACGATTCCTGACTTTGTAGTCTCCTCAGCCACGATCTGTTTCAATACGACTCTGTCTCCTAATGGTACTAATTTCATATTTATTCCTCCTTGCTTTAACATCTCTTTTATGTTGTTAGCACTCATAAAAAGAGAGTGCTATTAAAAACTCTAGGTATAAAATAGCACTCTCTTTCTCTTTTGTCAACACTCTTTTATTTATTTTATCTTGTTTATATTTTTTTCATAAAAGCCGTTTTGTACACGAAATACTAAGACTTTTCCGACTTTATTACAGTATCTTTCACGTATGACGCCCTGGCACCAGATTTCTTTTTTTTCACTATTGATCGTACATCTATATACTCCATCCAGCAAAAAACTTGTGATATCTGATTTTCCTGCAATTAAGTATATGTTCTCTTCTTCCGGATCATACCGGATTACTTTACAATGATGAATGATTTCATCTTTTTCTCCATCTTCCAAAAACGTCCGCGTCATCTGAAGCAGCGCCGGACACTCTTCATACATGTTGTCCATCCTCCGATTTTTCAAAGTTTAACCTCTGTTCTTTTCTTCCTTGATGTGCTCCAGTTCTGTAAATACATAATCATTTACAACTTTGATATAAGTTCCTTTCATTCCTGATGAACGAGATTCAATCACGCCTGCACTTTCAAACTTGCGCAGAGCATTTACAATTACAGAACGGGTGATTCCAACTCTGTCTGCAATCTTACTTGCAACCAGAATTCCCTCTGAGCCATCCAGCTCATCAAAAATATGAATGATCGCTTCAAGTTCTGAATAAGATAATGTACTGATCGCAGACTGTACAATGTGTTCTTTTCTTGTCTCCTCTGCACTTTCTTCGTTAACAGAACGGAGCATCTCCAGTCCTACAACTGTTGTTCCATACTCGCTGAGAATGATATCATCAATCTCATACGGTTTATCTACTTTGTAAATGAACAATGTTCCGAGACGCTCTCCTGCAATATTGATTGGCGTGATGATTGCCTGATATCCTCCGCTTGCCTCAGCAGAAAATCCCAGTGTCTGAAGATTTACATTCTCCTTTGTTGATAAGATACTAAGCAATCTCTCGTTCAACATACCATCAATATGCTCGCCAACCTCACAGGCAATCAGTTCTCCAATCGGCTGTACATTCAGGCACCGACTTTTTCCAAGCACCTTTCCTTTTTTACTGACTACCAGAACATTTGACTCCAGTATCTCAGTCAAGACATCACAAATGTCATTAAATACAACCTTGCTCGAATTATTGTTGTGTAGTAATTTGTTGATTTTTCTAGTTTTATCTAATAATTGTACGCCCATATGCAATTCCTCCATCTATGAGTGTATATTATCATACAATTCACGCTTATTCAATAAATTTCCTTAATTTTCTTTCTCTTTTTTTATACTTTCAGTGTAACCACATTGTTCATTGCTGCAAAGAAGTTTATTTCCTTTTTCTACCATATAATTTCCACACTGAGGGCACTTCTTTTCAGACGGTTTTTGCCAGGACATGAACTCACATTCCGGATTATTTTCACAACCGTAATAGCGTCTTCCCTTCTTCGTTTTGCGAATTACTACATCTTTTCCGCACATCGGACATTTTACACCAATCTTTTCCAGATACGGCTTTGTATTCCGACATTCCGGGAATCCCGGACATGCCAGGAATTTTCCATGCGGACCGTATTTGATAACCATGTTTCTGCCACATTCTTCACAGATTACATCCGTTACTTCGTCCTCGATTTTTACCTCTTCCAGTTCTTCTTCCGCTTTTTTCACGGCTGCGTCCAAATCCGGATAGAAATTTTCAATAATCGTCTTCCATCTGACTTTTCCTTCCGCAACACCGTCCAGAAGACTTTCCATATTTGCTGTAAAACTGACATCCACAATACTTGGGAATGAATGCATCATTATATTATTAACAACTTCTCCAAGTTCTGTCATATAAAGGTTTTTATTTTCCTTCGCAACGTATCTTCTATTTATAATCAATGTAATTGTCGGTGCATAAGTACTTGGGCGTCCGATTCCCAGCTCCTCCAAAGTCTTTACAAGAGACGCCTCTGTGTAGTGTGCCGGCGGCTGTGTAAAATGCTGCTTACTGTCAAACTGTTCCAGAGAAAGTTCACTGTTCTCATCCAGTCCCTTTAAAAGCACACCCTTCTCGTCTTTTTCTTCTCCCGCCTCCGTATAGATCAGACGGAATCCTTCAAATGCAATCTTTGATGTTGCAACATTGAAACGATATTTTCCTGCTGCGATTTTTACAGAAGTGGTCTCATAAACTGCAGGCATCATACGGCTTGCAACAAAACGTTTCCAGATCAGCTGATACAGGCGGAACTGGTCACGGGACAAGGAATCCTTCAACATAGCCGGAGTGCGGGTAACATCCGTCGGACGAATTGCCTCATGAGCATCCTGAATCTTCTGACTGCCACTTTTCCTGGTGCCTTCTGCTGCCACATACTGACTGCCATACTGCTCTCCAATATAGCTTCTTACATTCGCATCTGCCTCTTCGGAAATACGGGTAGAATCCGTACGAAGATATGTGATAATACCCACGGTTCCACTTCCCTTGACATCAACTCCTTCATAAAGCTGCTGCGCAATACGCATCGTCTTGGAGGTTGCAAAATTCAAAGCTTTGGAAGCTTCCTGCTGCAGTGTACTTGTCGTAAATGGGACCGGTGCCTTTTTTGTACGCTCTCCTTTTTTGATTTCACTCACTTCATAGTCCGCACCATCAAGCTCCTTTAAAATCTTATTCAAGTGTTCTTTCGACTCAATCGTCATCTTCTCTTTCTCTGTTCCGTAGAACTTCGCGATCAGAGGCTTTCTCTCACCTTTTACGTTCAGCTCTGCATCCAGAGTCCAGTATTCCTCTGGAATAAATGCATCGATTTCCGCCTCACGATCTGCTATAATGCGAAGCGCTACAGACTGCACACGACCGGCACTTAAACCTCTCTTTACTTTGGCCCAGAGGAGGGGACTGATGCGGTATCCAACCACACGGTCCAGCACACGTCTCGCCTGCTGTGCATCCACCAGATCCATATCGATATCCCGCGGGTTCTTAAGAGATGCCTTCACCGCATTCTTGGTGATTTCATTGAAGCTAATACGATAAACTTTCTTATCCTCCAGTTTCAATGCTTTACTCAGATGCCAGGAAATCGCCTCTCCTTCGCGGTCCGGGTCAGTTGCGAGATAAACTTTATCTGCTTTTTTCACTTCTTTTCTGAGATTTGCAAGGATCTCACCTTTTCCACGTATCGTAATATACTTCGGTTCGTAGTCATTCTCCACATCTACACCAAGCTGACTTTTCGGAAGATCTCTGACATGTCCATTTGACGCAGCCACCACATAATTACTTCCCAGAAACTTTTTGATTGTTTTCACCTTTGCCGGTGACTCCACTATCACGAGATATCGTGCCATATCTGTATCTAACCTCCATGTTATCTGTATCGGGCAAATTCCCGTACACTATTTTCGTTCAAATGCAAATGTTTCATCTCACATCTGACATTCTGACATAATAATTCTTTGCCGTTTCTTTTATATATCCTTCCATCTCCAGCGTCATAAGTGTCTCCATAAGAATCCGTGCATCAAGCCCGGTCTTCACCTGAATCTCACTTACATTTCTGGGGAACAAATCGAGACAACTATACACCACTTTTTCTGTTGTTTCAAGCATTTTTTCATTTTTTAATAATTCTGTAGAGTTTTCAGAAACCTCAATCTGCAGTTCTTTCAGGAATTCTTCCGGCGAGATTAATATGCCCGCACCTTGTCTGATCAGCCTGTGGCACCCCTGACTAAGAGTACTTGTGACAGGCCCTGGAAGAGCATATACGTCCCTCCCCTGTTCCAGTGCCATATCTGTGGTAATCAAAGATCCGCTTTTTTCTTTCGCTTCCATCACAAGCACTACATCTGCCAATCCACTGATGATACGATTTCTCAGCGGAAAATGATATGACATAGGTGGTTCTCCTGGTATTTGCTCCGAAATTATCCCTCCTTCTCTCTGAATATCCATATACAGACCGATATTTTCTCTCGGATAACAAATGTCCACACCGCAGCCTAACACGCCATAAGTTGTTCCCCCTCCATTTAGCGCACCCCGTTGTCCGGCCCCGTCAATACCAAGTGCAAGACCACTGATAATCTGTACCCCGGCTGATGCCAGACATTTCCCATATTCCAGCGCCTGCCCTTCCCCATAATTACTACATCTTCTTGCTCCGATAATCGCTACCGAAGGCCGGTCTTCTTCCGGCAGTTTCCCTTTTACATAAAGCGCATACGGTGCAGTGTCAAGCTCCGACAACCGTTTCGGATATGTTTTTTGAAAATACGGTACAAAATCAATTCCTTTTTCTTCCATATTATAATATTTTTCTTCTAAATCTTTCTGCTTTCTCGCCATTTTCAGCTGTTCTATATCCTTTTTTGTCAGGAAATTCTGTAATCTGAGTTGAGTTTCTTCTATATAATATATCTCTTTTGCAGAGCCATATGCCTCTCTTAGTTTTTTCTTCTTACTATCAGAGATATTTTTCATCCTGGCAAACCAGTATTCATAAATCACCCACATTACCTCCCCCAGTATTTTTTATCCAGCATACGGTATCCAAGCGCCTCTTTCAGATGGCTGCATCCAATCTGTTCTTCCCCGTCCAGATCAGCGATCGTTCTGGCGACTTTCAATACTTTATGATAAGTCCGGGCAGTCAGATTCATCGTTGAAAATGCACATCGCATCAGTTTTTCTTCTTTTTCTCCAATTTGGCAAAATTCTTCCATCTGCCGTACTCCGATTCCGGAGTTTGTCCGGATATCGGTCCCCTCATAACGCTGCTCCTGGATTTTTCTCGCCGTGCAGACACGGTTACGTATTTCTGCTGATGTTTCCTCTTTTCCAGTCTTGTGTAATTCCCCGTATTCTACCCTTGAAGCCTCTACACATAAATCCATACGATCTAAAAAAGGCTGGCTTACATGACCCAGATAATTTTGAATCTGCGTTTTTGTACAATTACATTTGTTCAAATCCGGATAATTTCCACAAGGACACGGATTCATTGCCGCAATCAACATAAAATCAGCCGGATACTCATAACATCCACTGTTTCTGGAAATCCGGATTTTATGTTCCTCCAAAGGTTGTCTTAAAACTTCCAGCACTGGCTTACGGAATTCCGCCAGTTCATCTAGAAATAAGACACCTCCATGTGCAAGACTGATTTCCCCCGGATTCGGTATCACACCACCACCAATAAGTGCTGCTCTCGTTACCGTATGATGTACACTTCGAAATGGACGTTTTGTAATCAACGGATATTCCCGGTCTACCATCCCTGCCACGCTGTAAATCTTTGTCACCTCCATACTCTCTTCCAACTGCATCGGCGGTAAGATGGTCGGGATCCGCTTTGCCACCATGGATTTTCCGCTTCCCGGCGGACCTACAAGCAACAGATTATGACCACCCGCTACTGCAACTTCAACCGCCCGCTTCACCATATCCTGTCCACAGATATCACTGTAATCCACATCATATAACATCTCCGGTTCCCATATCTGTTTAAACTCAGTGATTGCTTTCGTCTCTGATATTTTTCCCCCTAACCCTTCCTTCTTATTTAAATCCCGGCACAATTGTTCCAATGTCCCGGCACCTATAATACGAATTCCCGGAACAAGACGCCCTTCTCTTACATTTTTTTCGGGCAAAATACATGTGTGAAATCCCTGCATCTTTGCCTCCAGAACGATTGGCAGAACTCCCTCTACTTCACGTACTTTCCCGTCCAGACTAAGTTCCCCGGCTACAAGAACTCTCTCCAGCGCTTTTGCCGGAATATTGCCAACAGCTTCTAATACAGATAATGCGATTGGAAGATCATAAGATGCTCCTTTCTTTTTCACCGTTGCCGGCGACAGATTTACTACGATTTTCTTAGGTGGAAGCGAAAATCCACTGTTACGGATCGCAGTCCGCACCCGCTCAGCAGCCTCCTTCACTTCCGACGAAAGATATCCCACCATATGGAACATCGGAAGACCATTACTGACATCTGATTCTGCATGAATCACTTCAATATGAAGTCCCTGAACACAGGCAGACGCAATTGAACTAAATGCCATTCATACACCTCATTTCTAACTGAACTATACTTTTTATTCACATTTTCATGTTCAGTCACTCATAAATTTTTTCGATAATCAGGTAACAATTAATAACAATCAATCTCAATCAAAATCGTTGGATTCTCCGGCGGATACCGCCCGATACAACAGATCTCCTGCAGACGGAAGAATTTCCTGTCTGAAGTAGCCTCAGTATAGCACACTTTTCCACATGGGAAAAGCACAAATTTTCATTTTCCATCATAAACTATATCAAATCTGTCTCGAGGTGCATTTCTTGAAATCTTTCCCCCTTCCCCTGACTGCTTCTGAAGAACAGTATTACCTGCAAAAATATATCGAGGGCGACTTAAATGCCAAGCATATCCTGATTGAGCATAATCTCCGGCTCGTAGCTCATATTGTCAAAAAATATCAGGCAAATGTAGAAGAAGCTGAAGATTTGCTTTCCATTGGCACCATCGGGCTAATCAAAGCAGTCGTTACATTTAATCCGGGAAAAAATGTTCGTCTCGGAACTTACGCTGCACGCTGTATTGAAAATGAAATTCTGATGCATCTGCGTGCCAGAAAAAAAACTTCTCGGGAAGTCTCCCTTTATGAACCAATCGGCACGGACCGGGAAGGCAACGAAATCCAGCTTTTCGATGTAATTGAGACAGACGATCAGGAGGCCCACCGGAAAATCGAGGAAAAAGATGATATTTTGAAATTATATCAACACGTAGAGTCTAAATTATCCACCCGGGAACGTCTGGTCTTAAAAATGCGCTATGGTCTGTATAACGAAGAAGAATATACACAGCGCGAAATTGCAAAGCTTCTTGGCATCTCCCGCTCCTATGTATCCAGAATCGAAAAGAGCGCTATTGAAAAACTGCGTGGGTATTTTTAATACTTGCGCAGTCTTCTTTTTTCCTGTACTATATTAGGTATAGGGTGTGGTATATATTATGAAAGATATATTGAAAAAATCTATATTTTACAGTTTCGCAATTGCTTTAACTTCGCAGCTCAGTATTAACTGGTTCACAGCAAACTTTAAAATATCCATTGCAGTCGTTATTCTGGCCGCTTGTGGATTATTAATGTCCAATTTCCCACTGATTCCGGTTACATTTTTATCCGCAATCGGTGTATTTTCTATGCGTATGATCGTCTACTGGATCACCCACGGGCACTGGACGAGTCCTTCTCACTATATGCCGGAGATAGCTTTCTATCTTTGCTACGGACTTCTTCTACATCTGTATATCAGACGGTTTGATCATTTGTCGGCTGCTATTCATGAAAAGCGGAACCTGACACTGGGAGCTCTGATTCTGATTGATTATTTAGCAAACTTTATCGAGCTTCTCGTACGACTGGAACTCAGTTCCCTTGTGCTTCACATGCAGTCCGGAATCTTTCTGGCTGCTGTTATGCGTTCCTGTCTCACATGGCTTGTCATGTTGCTCTTTGAAAAATACCGGATCTTTTTAATTAAGAAAGAACATGAGGAACGTTATCAGAAACTGGTACTTCTCTTCTCCAAACTCAATGGGGAAATTGTCTGGATGAAGAAAAATACTACATTAATCGAAGAAACTATGAATAATTCTTACCGGCTCTTTGAAACACTGCGTGACTCAGGTGCCGATCCTGCCCTTGCCTCTTCTGCGCTTACTACTGCAAAAGATATTCACGAGATAAAGAAAGAATATCTGTTGATCATGCGTGGAATTTCCGAAGCACTGGAACAGGAACTGGAAAATGACGGTATGTATCTGGAAGAAGTGCTCTCCCTTTTAAAATCTTCCATCACCAATCTGGCGGAATCACAGAGAAAGACACTGAATCTTACTTATGAATATCAGAAAAATTTCTATACTTCCAGCCACTATGCCCTTCTTTCCATCTTCCGTAACCTTTTTGTAAATGCTTTGGAAGCTTCGAAGACTGACACAGTTAATCTTTCTGTCACAGAGGTCATCGAAGATGGGCAGGCTATTTTTACCGTTACTGATGACGGTCCGGGAATTCCGGCTGAATACATAGGAGAAGTATTTAAGACTGGATTCTCAACCAAAATTAATTTCCAGACAGGGGAAGTCAGCCGGGGACTCGGGCTGAATCTGGTACAAGATCTTGTAGAAGGGGAATTACATGGAACAATTGGTCTGACCTCTGTTCCTGGTCGGACAGTTTTTACCATCTGCATTCCTTTAAATGAATTGGAGGTAATGTCAAAATGATGTCTTTCTATTTTATAGACGATGACAAAAATATTTGTAACATTTTGAAACTAATTATAAATGAACGAGGACTTGGGGTATGTTGCGGCAGTGCTAATAATGCGGCTGAAGCACTGGAAGATCTTCCTTCAGCTAAACCGGATATTGTAATTGTAGATCTGCTCATGCCTGAGATGGACGGAATCAGCTTTGTAAAACAGGCTCGAAAAATAGTACCAGATGCATCTTATATTATGCTGTCTCAAGTGTCCTCCAAAGATATGATTGCTTCTGCTTATGAAGCCGGGATTGAATTCTTTATCCAGAAACCAATTAATAGTGTGGAAGTAGAAGCTGTCATCAAAAAAGTTTCCGATGGCTTATCTATGAAACGAATGGTCCGCAAAATGCAAAACATTTTTATGGAAGATACCAGCCCTGCAACTGTGACTGTACCTGACAATAGTGAGCAGATTGAGAATTCCCTTCGCACAATCCTTACAAGAATCGGTATTATCGGGGATATTGGCAGTAAAGATATTATTTCTATCGTCAAATATCTGGTCGACCACCAGGATCATGCTGACTCACTGACAGTTAGCGATCTGTGCAGCCGCTTCTGTGATACACCGAAATCTATGGAGCAGCGCATACGCAGAACAGCATTTAATGGCCTTGTAAACCTGGCTCACCTTGGTCTTGAAGATTATAGTAACGAAATTTTTGTAGACTATTCCAGCACATTATACAATTTTGAGCAGGTTCGCAGGGAAATGGATTTTATACGTGGAAAGACTGATAAACACGGCAATGTAAGGATTAAGCAGTTTTTGAACGCATTGGCCTCTTATTGTCAATAATGCACAAAGTTATCACGATTTGTTAAATTTTTAATGGTATTTTGACACCATTTGATACTTTTTGTAACCATGCTTATATATTAATCTCATCAATAAACACGGCGATGTTATTAAAATAACAAATCAAAGAAATGTGAGGTACAAAGTATGGTAACAATTTTATCTGGTGTAGGTTTACTACTCGTCACTCTGGCAGTCTTCTCTATTTTCAGTCTGAAGATGCCAAAAGGATCTCTTGCAATGGGCGGTATGGCAGACGCAGCCGTTGCAACATTCCTTGTTGAAGCAATTCATAAGTATATTTCCGGTGATCTGATTGGCATTGCATTCTTACGTGAAGTTGGAGATATCTCCGGAAGCATGGGCGGCGTTGCCGCAGCTACTCTTGTTCCAATTGCAATGGGTGCTAACCCGTTATTCGCAGTTGTAGCCGGTGTTGCTGTTGGTGGATTCGGAATCCTTCCTGGATTTATCGCAGGTTATGTCATCGGATTCATCGCTCCGATTATTGAAAAGAAACTTCCTGTTGGAATTAACATTATTGCAGGAGCACTTGTAATTGCTCCAGTTGCCCGTATTATTGTAACAGTTGTTGATCCTGGTGTAACATGGATTCTGTCACACATTGGTGCTACTATTTCTGCTGCTACAGACCAGTCTCCAATCGTTATGGGATTCCTGTTAGGTGGAATGATGAAGATGATCTGTACATCGCCGCTTAGTTCTATGGCGCTCACAGCTATGTTAGGACTGACCGGTCTTCCAATGGGTATTGCAGCCATCGCATGTTTTGGTGGATCCTTTACAAATGGACTTGTATTCCACAAACTGAAACTTGGTAACAAAGGTAATGTAATCGGCGTTATGCTTGAGCCATTAACACAGGCTCCAATCGTTACTTCTAACCCGATTCCGATTTACGGTTCTAACTTCTTCGGAGGTGGATTTGCCGGAATTTCAGCAGCAGTATTCCACATTGTGAACGATGCACCTGGTACAGCATCTCCAATCCCTGGACTGTTAGCACCATTTGCATTTAACCCGGTTCAGAATGTATTACTTGCTCTTCTGTTCGCAGCTATCGGAGGAAGTGTTGCAGGACTTGTAGGTGGAACAATTTTCAAACACATTCGTATGAAAAACGGAACTTACGAGAAAGCATCTGAAGCAGCCGAAGAAATGGCAGAAGCAGAGCTTGAGCCTGGAATGTAAGTATCGCACTCCATCGATATTGACATTGATACATATTAAAAAAGATGCGCTTCTGGCGAAATATAAGGTAAATAGTATAATAAATCTATTGTAAGCCTTATATTTAGTGGACTCTAGTTTGATTACATATAATCAAACTTTATAATCAAACTAAAATAGCTGACAAAGTAGAGTATTCTACTGTCAGCTATTTTGTTATTGTTCATTTAACATTTCTTCGCAAACCATAGAAATAAATAGACCTCGTTGAATCATTTCATTTAAATGTTTATGCGATAAATCTGCACCATTACGCATAAGTTCGGATATTTCGGCTGACAAAGCATCTGCTTGCTCTTGTATGTAAAGTATTTGATTTTTTTGTTTACTGGTCATAGATTCATTCCTCTTTATATCTCATCAAGTATCTTTTTTATTGCAGTGACATACCCAGCTTTATATACTGGATATCCTTTTTCTTTAACTCTGCCTTGCTCATCAGTAGTCCAACCTCGTTCTTTGAAAAACTTGTCTGAAACAGCATCCTTTAATGCCTCAATTTCCGTTTCTGTCAAGTCATCTATAGCCGAAACAACAACTACATCATTATTAGCTAACGAATTGCTCTTCTGATTTCGCATATCTACGGTAATACAAGTTTGATTTTTAAGTAGATTATTCTCGTTTTTAAGCTTTCTATTTTCTGCCATAATCATACCAACCAAAGCTTTTACGGTTGGCTCGGAAATCTGTGAAAGTATTTCGTCGTTTATGGTGGTTGTAGTTTGTTTTTTAGGCTTTTTTGTCGTTGTATTGGAATACTCAGCCCAATTGTTGATAAGGAGTCTGTACGGCTCTGCATTCTTGTTTCGTAAAGCCTGTTCGCTTAATCCACCTTTATCAGACATAAGAGCAGCAATAGTGCCTAATGAAAAGTCTTTCACTTCTGCCTCCGATTGCTTTTTGCATACTTCATGAACAAGCGCAAGTGTTTTCTTCTTCCTAGTTGAAGCATTTTCGCATAACTGATTATATAAATCGTCTGGTTGAATATTACTCATTTTGTCACCTCTTTAAACTTAACTTACAGAATTATCGGTAAGGAGTGCGTTGTGAGAAGCACATTCTATTCCTTTTAATTCTTCTGTAAATTCATTGTAGATTCCTATTTCTTCAAGTTTCTTTCTGCCGATTGCATAAGGAATAGCCTTCTTAAGACTTCCGGCTCTTTGAATAAGTAGTCTCATAAACTGATTTCCTGCAAGTAGCTGTTCGTCCTCAGATAACGAAAACATTACAGGTTGTTTTTGATTGAACATTAGGGCGAGGTCGATTATCTGTGATCTTTTAAGCAATGCCTTGCTTGCATCTGTTTCAGGGAACAATTCAGCTCCGTTACATATTGATTGAAGCTGATACATTTCATCTGCTTCGGATTCAAGTAAAAATCCTACGTCTTGAACGGTTCCAACAGGTACAAGCTGTGCTTTGTTAGAAGTATCATTATCAACGTTCTTTGAAATCTTTTGACTTTTATCAATAAGTCTTAAGGTAGCATTCATATTGTTGGCTATATCATCACCCTTTTGAAGTTCTGCCTGCAAAAGCTGTTCATACTTTAACAATTCTTCATACTGTTCAAATATTCCACCACATTGTTCAGCATCATATTTTCTGTTTTCAAGTAATTCTGTCTCTGATTGAAATTTAGTTATTCTTTTAGCCGTTTCAGCCATATCATAGCTTAATACATTAAAGTGATTGACTAATCCTGGTAAGAAAGCAGGTCCAGTAATAAACCACCTGCAACGAACGCAGTTATGAGCAGGATAGCCCTGAACAACACCATGAGTTACTTTATCAGTATCATCATTAATGTATGTACCGCCTGTATCACATCCAAAACAACCTTTAGGACAGATTCCCTTATCAGACATGACAATGCTAGCTTTTGACTTCTGAGCATTTAATACGGCATCATAAGCCGCCATATCATTAACAGCAGTACCACTTTCTAACTGTTTATACTTTGCATCTTTAATAAACCGTTCAAATGATTTCTGTTCTTGTTTCAAAATCTCGGTATCTGCTTTTTTCATGGTATCAGTTACATATGATATTCCCATTTTTGTGTAGTAAAGTGTCATAACAAGTCTAGCATGACCTGCAATACACTTTGAAAGTACAGGCATAGGCACACCACCTTCGAGGGCGAATGCTGTGATGATCGATACTCTAAGAGAGTGCAAAGGATAGTATGTAGCTTTATCTGAATGTTCATGAACAAATTTTAGATTCTTTTCAGCATCATTAGTGGCTGTATGATTTACTTTTTGTTCCAGACAGTGAAGGAGTTTGTACCATAATGGTTCTATTGAATTTTTACCTAATGGAAGACGATTGTCTATTTCGGTTGCGTTTCTAAAAAGAAATGTTGCATTTCCCATAGCCTTTAGGATCTTTATATCTTTTGCAGAACCAAGCTGTGTAGCTGTTAATTCAGTCCATTTGGTAGGTTGTGAGATAGGATTGTATTTTTGCTGCCAGTCTCTAAGTTTTGCAAGCCAATACTGCATTTCTTCATACTGCCAAGGCATATTGTAACCCTTATCAGCTTCATTCTTATTGATATCTGCGGTCTTATTGGTGTTAATAAAAAAGCCCGTCATTTCAAGGTTTGTAGTCGGATCAATAAACTTTCTTAAAACACCTTTTTCACAAGGCTTTCTATCTGTTCCTTGCGACAAAGGAGAGTCATTTTTAATCCACTCGCCATAATTATGCTTATCAGTCTGAATGTATTTATAAGTATCCATTTCGCCACCATCGAGCATTCTTGCCTGATATGTTCGGATAGGCAGCATTAACTTTGTCAAAAGGCAGATTGTTCTTGCAGGGCACCACATTTCATATACATATTCGCTATAGCCTTTATTTTTGATTTTGTATTGTGATGCTTTTCTTTTCCTATAAACACAGTCTGGATCATTTTCATCTATAATACTTTTATCAACGATATACCAGTCACCACCACGTTTTGATGAATCTGTTAATTCCTGTGCGAGTGTTAAATCTCTAAAACAAGTAGCATCAGACGGAACAAGCATATTACGGAGTTCTTTAATGTAACGGTATGGAAGTACATTTTTATCTGATTCGCTTTTATTATACGTATCTACATGGTCTGGTAGATATTGAGTTAATGGGTTGTGGAATTCAGCAGGAATAAGTTTCCTACCATAATCATCTTCGACTGAAAACTTTTCTTCAAGAATCCAATCAATAAAAGCTACGAGTTTTTTTGCTTCTTCTAATGCATGTTTTTCTGAGGTTCTTTCAGAATAGATAATTTCATAAAAGTCTGGTGTTTCATAAGTAACGGAAACAAATTCTTGAACAGTGCGTGTTAAATCTTGCCCGATGATGTATTTCTTGAAGAAGATTGATAATGATTTTAACGCAGCATCTTTTCCTCGCACAACAGTCTTTATCC
This sequence comes from Dorea formicigenerans, assembly GCF_025150245.1. Classification (NCBI taxonomy): domain Bacteria; kingdom Bacillati; phylum Bacillota; class Clostridia; order Lachnospirales; family Lachnospiraceae; genus Dorea; species Dorea formicigenerans. The sequence goes on along the minus strand of NZ_CP102279.1, from coordinate 1,206,074 downwards.
ATTCCTCTGCATATTCTTTCCATTCTACGAGGTTTGGATCATATGCTAAAAGCCATTCATAACTTTCACTAGTAGTAGTTCCATGCAAGCGCATTTCAAGTTCTCGTTTTCGTGCTACTTCCCGTAGTTTTTCAAATTTAGCTGTTTCCTTTGGTGTAAGTTCTTTATCATCAAATGGACCATTTTCAACAAAGGAACGGAGCCAATTTATTGCTGTAGTTGGACGAATATTATATTCTCGTTCGATATCCATAGAAGATTTCCCATTACAGATTTCTTTAATAACGTTATATTTTGTTTTATTATCGTATGCCATATTACTTCTTCCTCATCATATATTTCTTTGCGAGTTTCTTTTCTTCTTCATACCATGAACTTATTTCTGATTTCATAGGTAATGCAATTCCTTTATTTAATGAGTATGTTGCCAAACTTAATGCATTTGTAACCTCTGTGACAGTTGGTTCTGTATATACATTTTGTGACTCTTCTGATTTATGGTGCATAGCTACTTGCCTGACTTTCTTATCAATGCCTGCATTCTTCATTCTTTGTCCATAAGCATGTCTGTGACCATGATTAGTAGTGCCGTTAAACTTTGATATTTCAAGGCCTATGCTTTCACAAGCCTTGTTGTGAGCCTCTGTCTGCGTTCGTGGAGGCATCATTTCCCCCAGATATCTTGGATCAAATGACACAAAAGCAAATGGATGAGTGTCTTTAATGCCATATCTGATTCGTTGCTGTAAATATTTTTTCCATACATACATAAATACATAGCCTGCTTCTCTTGGAAACCAATATACGTTCATATACATATTGTCTTCATCATCAAGTCTTGGATTCTTCCATCCTGCAAACCTCTTGTTGGAAGAAGCGTACTGATTGCGTGGTATAAGACCATATTTCAATTTCAGGTATGATGCTCTGTCTGTTACATATTTACCGGTGCTTGGATTTTTGAAATCATGAGGAGCTTTCCCCTCTGATGGATGATAAATCCTTACTATTGCCATGTCCGGATCTTCTGGATCAGGGATGACATCCTGCACCCACAAATGAAAAGGCTCACTATGACGCAGCCCTCCGTAATGCATGAGTATAGTGATTGCTATATCTCTCCAGTTATAACCATCTATCAGATCTAATTCATAGCCCTTGCGTGTTTTCTTGAAGCCTTCTCTGAGCAGCTTTTCTATCTTGTCCTCTGGAAAAGCCTTTGTGCCATTTCTCACCGCATAAGGGTTTTTGTGGGTAACAACATTTCTTACTGTTTTAGCCGTTTCAGAAATGTCATGGATATCATCAAGGTGTCCCAAGAATGAGCGCTCACTTCTGTTGATCAGAGCCATATATTTAAGACGTTCCTCATACCTTGTGGCTTCTCTCCAAGGATTAAGCTGCTCCGTCTTGTAGTTGATATACAGCCAGTCCGAAAAGTCACTTAATGATGATAGTAGGGTATTAGCTGTCTGCGCTTTTTTGGGAAGCCAGTATAAACCCGAAGGATCATTCCCTTCTTCATCGATAGTGCCTGAATATATCGCTTCTGCAAACAGTTCAAAGAAGTCTTTAGCAGATACATAGTTGTTGGGATTGGCATTCATGTAATCAAATAACAAGCTGACAGATTGAATTAGCTTATTATGCCAAGTTTTACTCTTGTGGCTATATTTGATTTGATATTTAAGTAATTGCTCAAATACTTTTGTTTCACCATCTTGTTCTATCAATAAAGAAGGTAACTCTATGTATCTAGCTGAGTTATCTCTGTATGTCTTTGTATATATTTTTACATAGTTCATAATCAATAGCTCCTTTACAATCTATTTGATTATTATATTACATATATTACCTGTACCTATATTATATTGTAATATAAAAAAGGTACTATATCAACAGAATATAGTACCTTTTATAGCAGTTTGATTATAAAATTATTACCTTATATAACGCCAGCGCATCTTTTTTATTACACAAGAAATGAAATTCATGATATTCTATGCAACAAGTTCTCATTTACCGCCTTACTGAACTTCTGGCTCCTGCCTGCGCAAAATATCATATGGGCTTGCCTGACCGCCTTCTAACTCAATATAGAGCACTTGTTTAGAATGTGGTGCACTCTCCTGGTCTTCACCTTCTTCGTTGATAATCCGTTTGACTGTGACTTCTACATTTTCTCCATCCGGTTTCATAATCTCAATTGTCTCACCGACTGAGAATTTGTTACGTTGCTCAATCTTGCAGCGCCCGTCACAGATTTCTCCTACAATTCCAAGATAAGTATATTCTTTTACATAAGTATTGCTGTCATAGATCTGGCTCTCTTCGGTTGGTTTTCCAAAGTAGAATCCTGTAGTGAACTGACGATATGTGCAGTTAGATATCTGATCCAGATACCAAGGCATGTTATCTCTGTATTTCTGTGGATCTTCCAGATAGTCATCTATCGCTTTGCGATAAGTTCTTGCAACTGTTGCAACATAAAGAGCCGTTTTCATACGCCCTTCAATTTTAAAGCTGTCGATTCCGGCATCGATCATTTCCGGAATATGCTCGATCATGCATAAGTCTTTTGAGTTGAAAATGTATGTTCCACGCTCATTTTCATAGACAGGCATATACTCTCCCGGTCTCGTCTCTTCCACGATGGAATATTTCCAGCGGCACGGATGCGTGCATGCTCCCTGATTTGCGTCACGACCGGTAAAGAAATTACTAAGCAGACATCTTCCGGAATATGATATACACATTGCTCCGTGAATAAAGCTTTCAATCTCCATCTCAGCCGGGATCCTCTCACGGATTTCTTTGATTTCTCTCAAGGATAATTCTCGGGCAGACACTACGCGGGAAGCTCCCTGCTTCCACCAGAACTGATAGGTCGCATAGTTCGTGTTATTCGCCTGCGTGCTGACGTGGCGCTGAATCTCTGGGCAGATCTCCTTTGCCAGCTCAAACACACCGGGATCTGCGATAATAAGCGCATCCGGTCCAACTTCTTTTAATTCTTTCAGATACTCTTCTACTCCCGGAAGATCATCATTATGCGCAAGAATATTGACCGTCACATGTACTTTTACACCATGTGCATGCGCAAATTCCACACCCTTCTTCATATCTTCCATGGAAAAATTCTTTGCTTTCGCACGAAGCCCAAATGCTTCGCCACCAATATATACTGCATCTGCACCAAACATAACCGCAGTCTTCAATACTTCCAGACTGCTGGCCGGGATTAATAATTCCGGACGTTTCTGACTCATACTTCTCTTCTCCTTCTCTTTTTATTAACTTTCTATTCTTCTTAAATATCACTGCTTAAATATCTATCACTATTTAAATATCACTGCGCTTTACACTCAATGCCACGCCGTCTCCCAGTGGAATAATCGATGTCTGTAACTGATCATGATGCTTTAACTCATAGAGATACTCCCGCATACGGCTGTGAATAGTCCGGTTCCTGCGCTCCACCGCAAATCTGGACTCAATAATATCACCTTCCTGCAGCACATTATCTGACACAAGCACTCCATCTGTCCCAAGAAGCCGCATAACTTCCGGAAGGTAATGAATGTACTGCCCTTTTGCCGCATCCACAAATATCAGGTCATACGGCCCTTCCAGGCCATGCATCACTTCCAGGGCATCTCCCTCAATCAAATCAATCTGCGCTTCCTTCCCTGCCCGTTTAAAATTCGCCCGGGCTATCGGAATTCGTTTATCATAATTTTCTATTGTTGTAATATGCCCGCCTTCCGGCATATATTCACTCATAAGAATTGACGAAAAACCAACCGCAGCTCCTACTTCCAAAATCCGCATCGGTCTTTTGATCATCAGCAAAACCTTCAGAAAACTCTGCATTTCCTTCCGGATAATCGGCACACGGTCTCTTAAAGCTTCCTGCTCAATCGCTTCAATTACCGCGCTTTCCGGCACCTCCAGCGACCGGATATAAGTCACCATCCGCTCATCTACGATCATTTACAACCACCTCTCTCCTCAATCAGGGACACCCCACCTCGCAATTGGAGACACCCCTCTTCGCAATTGGGGACGTAGCACTTCTTCAAAGTACTACGTCCCCTTTTAAATAAATGTCACTTTATACATCCATAATAATCGGCAAAATCATCGGACGACGTTTTGTTTTTTTCCAGATAAATTCGTTCATTGTATCGCGGATCACTAATTTTATCTTGCTCCAGTCAGCATTTCTCTGATGATTCAGGCAATCTTCTACTGCGTCAGTTACGACTTGTCTTGCCTCTTCCATAAGATCTTCTGACTCACGAACATAGACAAATCCACGGGACACAATATCCGGTCCTGCCAGGAGCTGGTTGCTTCCGCGCTCTAACGTCAGGACTACGATCATAATTCCGTCCTCTGCCAGATGCTGTCTGTCTCGAAGTACGATATTTCCCACATCACCGACACCAAGTCCGTCTACAAGAATCTCTCCCGTATGGACTTTATCTACGACTTTTGCCTCTTGTTCACTGACTTCCAGTACATCTCCGGAATGAAGCATGAAGACATTCTCTTTTGGAATTCCAAGAGATTTTGCCAGGTTCGCATTTGCCTTTCTGTGACGGTACTCACCATGTACCGGTACTGCATACTTTGGTTTGACCAGTGAATAAATCAGCTTTAATTCTTCCTGACACGCATGTCCGGATACATGAGCATCCTGAAAGATAACATTTGCACCTTTCTCAGACAGCTCATTGATAACTCTGGATACGGATTTCTCATTTCCAGGGATCGGGTTAGAGCTTAAAATAACTGTATCGCCTGGCATGATCGTTACCTTCTTGTGAATGTCTGCCGCCATTCTGGAAAGAGCCGCCATAGACTCACCCTGGCTTCCGGTCGTAATCAGAACCGTCTTCTCCGGCGGATAATTCTTAAGCTGGTCAATCTCGATCATCGTGTTCTCCGGAACATTCAAGTATCCAAGTTCCTGTGCTACCTGAATGATATTCACCATACTGCGTCCTTCTACCACAACCTTACGGTCATACTTGCACGCTGAGTTGATGATCTGCTGTACACGATCTACATTAGACGCAAATGTCGCAATGATGATTCTTGTATTCTGATGTTCTGCAAATATATGATCAAAGGTAATACCTACCGTACGTTCAGACTGTGTAAAGCCTTTTCGTTCTGCATTGGTACTGTCTGACAAAAGTGCCAGTACTCCTTTTTTTCCAATCTCTGCAAATCTCTGAAGATCGATAGCATCTCCAAAGACTGGTGTATAATCTACCTTAAAGTCTCCTGTATGCACAACAATTCCTGCCGGGGAATAGATTGCAAGTGCTGCTGCATCCTGGATACTGTGGTTCGTCTTAATAAATTCTATCCTGAACTGTCCAAGGTTGATAGACTGTCCATGTTTTACTACTTTTCTTCTCGTTGAGCGAAGCAGATTGTGCTCTGTCAGCTTCTTCTCTATAATACCCATCGTAAGCTTTGTTGCATAGATTGGGATATTGATCTCCCGTAAAATGTAGCTTAATGCTCCAATATGGTCCTCATGACCATGTGTGATAACAAATCCTTTTACTTTCTCAATATTGTTTTTCAGGTATGTCACATCTGGAATAACAAGGTCAATTCCAAGCATACCGTCCTCTGGGAATGCCAATCCACAATCCACAACAATAATACTGTCTTCGTACTCGAAGGCAGTAATGTTCATTCCGATTTTCTCGAGTCCCCCGAGTGGAATGATACGCATACTTCCAATATTCTCTTTTTTCAAGTTTACACCTCCACGTAATTACAGACCCCCAGTGTAACAAAGGGTCTATTTCTGTTTCTTTCTACATTCACTGCACTGTCCGTAGAACTTTAATTCGTGGTCTAACACATGAAATCCTGTCTCTTCCTCTATATGCCGCTCCAGTTCATCCAACAGGTCGTCTTTAAAAGGCAGTACTTTTCCACATGTTTTACATATCAGATGGTGATGATGGTGCTTTCCTGTGCCATCCAGCGTCTCCCCGATCTCATAACGAACACATCCATCATCCAGATTAATACGATCCACCAATTGCATTTCCAGTAACAACTGCACTGTTCGGTAAATGGTTGCCAGCCCGATCTCCGGGTAATCTTCTTTTACGAGCTCATAGATATCTTCAGCAGTCAGATGTCTGTCCTTATTCTCTGCAAGAACCTGCAGCACAAGCAGTCTCTGATTCGTCACTTTAAGCCCTTTTTCTTTTAACTTTTTCTTAAAACTCTCCTGACTGACTGACATAATTCATTACCTTTCAATTTCCACATCTTCCAGAAGTTCTTCAAAAACTCCCATTATCCCATTCAGTTCTTTTTCATCTTCCACAAACTCATAGATTGCCTCGGATGATTCCTCCGGTGACGTGTCTTTTAAAATCCAACATTCTGCATCGTCTTCTTCCGAATCCGTGACAAGAATATAAGATACTCCATTTAACTTTGTCTGCTCCAACACAAAAAACTCTTCATTTTCCTGTGAATCTGCAGACGCAAATGTAATCTTTTCCATAAATCTTCTACCCTTCTTTATTCAGGTGTGCGGAGTCCAGGTATCCCTGCAATATAAAAACAGCCGCAATCTGGTCAATATACTTCTTGCGGTCTTCTCTTCTTACCTTATTCTCGATTAAAGTCCGCTCTGCCGAAACAGTAGTCAGACGCTCATCCCACATCACGACCTCAAGGCCGGTCCGTCGTCCGATCATCTCACCAAATTGCATAGATTTTTCCGCCCGATCTCCAATATCATTGTTCATATGCTTCGGAAGTCCGAGCACAATCTTCTCAACTTCATACTCTGCCACCAATTCCTCGATGCGGGCACATGTCTTCCGAAGCTTGTTCTCGTCCTTACGGCATATAGTCTCTACAGCCTGCGCAGTTATCCCCAAAGGATCACTGACAGCCACCCCGACTGTACGCGAGCCGTAGTCCAGTCCCATAATCCTCATATATATTATCCCCACTTATTATGCTCAATATACGTCTTGAACATCTCTTCAACCAGCTCATCCCGTTCCATCTTCATAATCAGACTGCGGGCACCATTGTAACTGGTAATATAAGTCGGATCACCTGACATGATATAACCTACGATCTGGTTCACCGGATTATACCCTTTTTCCACAAGAGCCTTGTACACAATTTCAAGAATATCTTTTGCCTGAATCTGTGGTGCACTCTCTACCTGAAAAAATTGCGTATTGCTTAATTCTTTCATACTACTCACGTCCTTCACATTACTTTGCAATTATTCTCACATCTTCATAATTACATTTCTTCAATCTTATTCTAACCTATCATTTGTCAAAATTCAATGAATTATTTGCTTTGTATCTTCGATTTTAACATTTTTCAGTTGATTTGATAGATTTTCTTCTGTTTTTAAACCAATTTTAACATATTCTTTCGTATGCCCGACCTGGTAAATGCCGTCTTCCGTCTCAACTGCCTCTTCCATCAGCACTTCCTGTGTCGTTCCAAGGAGTCTTTCCTCATAAGCTTTCTGTTTTCTATGGCCAAGCTCGATCATTTTCGCGCTTCGCTCACTTTTTATTTCCTCCGGAATCTGGTCCGGCATCACGGCTGCTTTCGTTCCTGCTCTTCTGGAATATTTGAAAATATGTGTCTCATAGAAATTCACGCGGTCTACAAAATCCATGGACTCGGCAAACTCTTCCTGTGTCTCCCCCGGAAATCCTACAATCACATCTGTTGTCAGTGCCGGATTGTGGAAATATTTACGCAAAAGGTCACATTTTTCCATATATTCTTCTGCACTGTAACGACGATTCATACGCCTCAGGGTCGCATTGCAGCCACTCTGTAATGACAGATGAAAATGCGGACACATCTTCGGAAGTGCAGCAATACTGGAAGCAAATTCTTCTGTAATGATCCTCGGCTCCAGAGATCCAAGCCGGATTCTTTTAATACCGTCAATTTCATGTACTTTCTGGATCAGTTCCAGAAGGCTCTCCCCGGTATCAATTCCATAAGAGCTCAGATGGATTCCTGTCAGCACAACTTCTTTATATCCGGAAGCAGCCAGTGTCCGCACCTCTTCTAATACATGTTCCAGGTTACGGCTTCTGACACGTCCTCTCGCATACGGAATGATGCAGTAAGAACAGAACTGATTGCACCCATCCTGGACCTTGATATACGCGCGGGTATGCTCTGCTGTATGGGTGACCTGCATCTCCTCATATTCTTTCTCATGGTTGATATCAAGCAGCTCTTTTTTTACTTTATGCTGAGCATTGTAATACTCGTCCAGAATCGCGATCAGGTCTTTCTTTTTATTATTTCCAACCACGATGTCCACACAAGGGTCGATATCTTCTCCTCTTGCCTGCACATAACAGCCTGTCGCCACAACTACCGCATCCGGGTTCATTTTCCGTGCTTTATGAAGCATCTGCCGGGATTTGCGGTCTGCAATATTGGTGACTGTACATGTATTGATAATATAGACATCTGCCCCTTCTTTAAATGGCACGATCTCATATCCATTCTGCTCCAGAAGCTCCTGCATAGCCTCTGTCTCATATGCATTTACTTTGCAGCCCAGATTATGGAGCGCAGCTTTCTTTTTCATTTTACACATTCCTTTCAAAATATTTGGTAATTTGTTTCTTGACTTTTATCTGTCATACTTTTAAGATAGAGATGATAGAAGTATGATAAATAAGGAGGTAACGTACAATGAAAACTGTACAGGTTTATTTAAATTCAATCCAAAAGGTGAACTCTTTTTCTCACGAGCTTGAACAATTCGACAACGACTTTGATCTTGTTTCCGGAAGATATATCGTAGACGCTAAGTCTGTTATGGGAATCTTCAGTCTGGATCTGAATGAGCCAACAACTCTGAATATCCACGCAACAGATTCTGAGATGGGTCCTATTCTTGAAGCGATCAAGCCTTATATCGTAAGCGAAGATCCTAAGTAGGATTCAGGCCCAAAAGCATATATCAAAAACAAAGCAGCAAAGATAACAGGGCAGTTCTTCCTTTCGAAGGGCTGCCCCTTTTTATTTCACTTTTTCTATTTCACTTCAATGATCTCTGCTGTATCTAACGCTGTCTGCATAAGTTCATCGATCTTCTCTGCCAGATTCTCCTCAGAACGGCGGATAACCTCGATATTCGGCTTTGTGACCGGATGCTTTGCCACGAAAATGGTACAGCAATCCTCAAATGGAAGAATGGAGGTCTCGTAAGTATCGATCTTCTCTGCCACATCTACAATGTCCTGCTTATCAAATCCGATCAGCGGACGATATACCGGCATCGTACATACATCATTCGTTGCAGCCAGGCTCTGCATAGTCTGACTTGCCACCTGTCCGATACTCTCTCCCGTCACCAGTCCAAGGCATCCATCACGTCTTGCGAATTCTTCCGCAATACGCATCATATAGCGGCGCATAATAATAGTCAGCTCGTCATGCGGGCATTTGTCATAAATATACAACTGAATATCTGTAAAGTTCACAACATGTAATTTGATCGGTCCGGAATATCTTGCCACAATCTTCGCAAGATCAACAACTTTTTGCTTTGCACGCTCACTTGTGTACGGCGGTGCATGGAAATAAGTTGCCTCAAGACCAACTCCTCGTTTGGATACCATATAGCCTGCGACCGGGCTGTCAATCCCACCGGATAACAGAAGCATAGCGTTTCCATTGGTTCCCACCGGCATTCCGCCTGCTCCTGGAATAATCTCAGAATAAACATAGATTTCATTTCTCACTTCTACATTTACCAGTACATCCGGGTGATGTACGTCTACTTTGATTTCCGGGAACGCATAGAGAATCGCCTCTCCAAGGTCACGGCTTATTTCCATAGAGTTCTTCGGATATGACTTTCTGGCACGGCGTGACTCTACCTTAAATGTAAAGTTGCGGTCCGGATACATCTCTGCCATATAAGCTACCACGTCTTTTTTCAATTCCTCGAAACCTTTATCCTCCATACGGACAACCGGGCAGATTCCGACCAGTCCGAACACTCTTTTCAAATGTTCCACCGTATCCTCGTAATCATAATCACCCTCACAGTCCACATAGATTCTTGCCTGGGATTTGTGGACATCAAAGTTCCCGTCTACATCCTTTAACGCATAACGCACCTGTCTTACAAGAGCATCTTCAAAAAGATAACGGTTCTTTCCTTTGATACCAATCTCCCCGTATTTCAATAAAAATGTATGAAATCTCATCGATCTTCTCCTCATTTATCTCTAATGTCTGGTATATTTTCTAAGCATCGGTACTATATTATACAGAGTATCTAATGTATAGTCAATCTCTTCCATCGTATTAAACTCAGAAAGACTGAATCTAAGCGTTGCATCCAAAAACTGCTGACCGGCTCCGATTCCTTTTAACACGCCACTGATCTGCGGATGGTTGGAAGCACATGCAGAACCACTGGATACATAGATGCCTTTATCTTCCAGCGCATGCAGAAGAACCTCGCTTCGGATTCCCGCAAATCCAACACTGATAATGTGTGGCGCACTGGTCTCATCATAAAGGCCATGGATGGTCGTATCCGGGATCTGCTTCACGCCTTCAATAAAATGCTTCTTCATCGCACGCATCGCTGCAACTTTTTCATCCAGATTTTCATAAATCATCTTCGCAGCAAGACCAATTCCTGCAATTCCAGGTACATTTTCCGTACCGGAACGGACATTTTTCTGTTGTTCACCGCCAAATACGATTGGTTTTATCTTCACATGTTCATCAATATAAAGCACTCCAATTCCTTTTGGTCCATGAATCTTATGTCCACTGATGGAACACATATCCACCTTCAGGCGCTTCGGGTAAATGTGATACTTTCCAAATCCCTGCACGGCATCCACATGGAACAAAATGTTCTTGTTATACGCTTTTACCATGCTGGCAGCCTCCTGGATCGGCTGTACGGATCCCACCTCATTATTCACATACATCACAGATACAAGGATCGTGTCTTCACAGAGTGCATCCTTCAGTGCATCCAGACTGATTCTTCCAAAGCGGTCCACCGGAAGAAATGTAACACGAAATCCTTCCTCTTCCAGATAGCGCATCGTATTAATGATCGCCGGATGCTCAATTCCGGATGCGATCAGATGATTTCCTGCTCTTCGATTCGCTTTTGCTGCCCCGATCAATGCCAGATTATCACTTTCCGTACCTCCGGACGTGAAAAAGATTTCTTTCTCCTGCACCTTTAAAAGCTTTGCAAATGTCTCTTTCGCTTCTTTTATATATTTTTCAGCCTCCACGCCCTTACGGTGCATGGAAGATGGATTTCCATAATCTTCACACAATACCTTACGGACCAGATCTCCCACTTCCGGGTATGCTCTCGTCGTAGCAGAATTGTCCAGATATACTTCCTTCATTCTATCTCACTTCCTGTTTCCTTTTTTCCAATAACAGTTGTTCACTGTCTCTTCTTATCATCAATATATGTCCTTGCAATTTAATATGTAACTTGCTCCAGTTGAAACATCAGCACAGACAATAGCGCAAGTCCCGCTGTCTCTGTCCGTAAAATACGTTTTCCGAGAGTTATGACCTGACCGCCCATCTCACATGCAAGCGCAATCTCATCCGGATCAAATCCGCCTTCCGGTCCGATAAATATTCCAACAGACTGTCCCGGCTTTATAGACTGTATCAGTTCCTTTGTGTGTTCCATACCTTCTGCACACTCATAAGGCACCAATACAACATCCAAATCTTTTGCCATCTCAAGGGCTTCCTTATAAGTCTTCACAGACGTCACTTCCGGCACGATTCCCCGCCCGGACTGTTTGGCTGCGCTGGCTGCAATTGTATTCCAACGCTCCACTTTCTTCGCCCCTTTTTTCGCATCCAGCTTCACCACACACCGCTTCATGGAGACCGGGACTACCGCATAAATCCCAAGCTCCACACATTTCTGCACGATCAATTCCATCTTCTCCTGCTTCGGGAGACCCTGAAACAGATAGATCTTTGATGGGAGTTCCGCATCTGAAGCTTTCGTCTCTACGATTTTCAACTGCACCTGCTCCTCTTCAAAATCCCGAACCTGGCAGAGATATTCTTTTCCCTGACCGTCACTGACCGTCACTTCCTCACCAATCCGCATACGGAGCACATTTTTCATATGATTCACATCAGTGCCTTCGATCCGGATTGTTTCTTCCGATACTTGAGAGGCATCTACAAAAAAATGCTGCATTTTCTCTTTACTCCTCTAGGCATTCTTTCTTGCTACAACAGATACCCACTCGCCCTGGTGATTCACTTCCAGAACTTCCAGTCCGGCAGCCTTCACAGCTTCTACTACAACATTTTCTTTATCTTCGATAATTCCACTTGTAATATATACAGCCCCAGGCTTCATCTGATGAATGATGACCGGCGTCAGCGGAACAAGGACATCTGCCAAAATATTTGCTGCTACAATATCATATTTTTCATATCCAACCGCATCCTGAACAGCCTTATCGTCAATGATGTTTCCGATCATGACCTCATACTGATCCTTGCGGATCCCATTCACTTCCATATTCTCGTGAGTTGCATCAATGGCACATGGATCAAGATCTGTTCCAAGAGAATGCTTTGCCCCGAACTTAAGCGCCAGCATTCCAAGAATCCCGCTTCCACAACCAACATCTAAAATCTCCGTCTCGGATGTCACATATTTTTTCAACGCCCGGATGCAAAGCTGTGTCGTCTCATGCATACCTGTTCCAAATGCGGTACCCGGATCAATGTGAATGACCATCTTGTCGCTGTCCTCCGGCTTTACTTTTTCCCAGGATGGGATTACAAGAATGTCGTCTATATAGAATTGATGGAAGTACTGCTTCCAGTTGTTGACCCAGTCTACATCTTCTGTCTCAGATTCCTCAATAGTACACTCCCCAACATCAAGAAATGCACGCATATCTTCCAGTTCTTTTCTCACGTTCATAAGAACCGGCGCCACATCTTCTTCCTCATCCAGATAAAATGTTAAATATGCTGTTCCGTCATCATCTGGGATATCCGGCAGAATATCCACGAACATCTGCTCCTTATCCTGTTCTGTAAGCGGGATCTTGTCCTCAATCTGCACACCTTCAATTCCAAGATCTGCCAGCATACTGCTCACAATATCCTCCGCCTGTGTCGTTGTTTTTAAACGAAACTGCTTCCATTTCATAATACTTTCTCCTTCTTTACATTCATTATCTTCCTTTGATGATACCCGGTTTTTAACCTCGTTATCATTTATTTCATTTCTTCTCTTACAGCCTGTAACGCCGCATCCACTACATGATGCATATCCATATAACGGTAAAGTCCCAGACGTCCTCCAAAGATTACGTTCTCTTCCTTCTCTGCCAGCTCTTTGTATTTTGCATAAAGTGCTGTATTCTTCTCATCATTGACCGGATAATAAGGTTCGTCCCCTTTCTTCCATGTCACCGGATACTCTCTGGAAATAACGGTCTTCTCCTGGGTTCCAAATTCAAAATGCTTATGCTCAATGATTCTTGTATATGGAACTTCATACTCTGTATAATTGACCACCGCATTTCCCTGATAATTGTCTGTATCCAGAATCTCTGTCTCAAAACGGACCGTACGATATTCTAATTCACCAAAACAATAGTCAAAATATGCATCTACAGGTCCAGTATACACTACTTTTTTACCGAGTGGGCGAAGATTTTCTTTTTCTTTCAGATAATCCACATTCAAACGGACCTCCGCGCCTTCCAGCATCTTCTCAATGATCTGCGTGTAGCCTCCCACCGGAATCCCCTGATAAAGGTCATTAAAATAATTGTTATCATAAGTCAGGCGGACCGGCAGTCTCTTAATGATCTCCGGCGGCAGCTCTGTCGCACGCCTTCCCCACTGCTTCTCAGTGTACCCCTTGACCAGGATCTCATAAATATCTTTTCCAACCAGGCTGATTGCCTGCTCTTCCAGGTTCTTCGGCTCCTTCACGCCATATTCCTTCACCTGTTCCTCAATCTTAGCCTTCGCCTCTGCCGGTGTGATCACACCCCAGATCTTATGAAATGTATTCATATTGAACGGCATATTGTACATCTGGCCTTTATAATATGCCACCGGGCAGTTCGTATAACGGTTAAATGTTGCAAACTGTCCAATGTAATCCCACACCTCTTTATTACTTGTGTGGAAAATATGTGCCCCATACTGATGCACCTGGATTCCTTCCATCTCTTTTGTATAAATGTTTCCACCGATATGCGAACGCCTCTCTACAACGAGGCAGCTCTTTCCTGCCTTCATAACCTCATGGGCAAAGATTGCTCCATAAAGCCCAGACCCTACAATAATATAATCGTACATAATCCCTCCTGCTGCCTTTTAAGCTCCATTTATGCCTTTTAAGCTCCATTTATGCCTTTCAAACTCCATTTATGCCTTTCAAACTCCATTTATGTCTTTTAAGTTCCATTTATTAAGAGAGGAATGCATCTTACATTATGCATTCCTCCCTGGTTACTCATTTCACTCTTATTAATCCAGATCAATATAATCTACCTGGAATGTGTCATCCTTCTCAGAATGGCTGCGTCTCTCCTTCGGACGCTCACTGAGCAGATCATCTAAATCATCTACCATATCATCCTCTTCTTCCTCATCCATCACAAATGATTCGAAGTTCTCATCTTCATATAAAGACATATCCGTAATGGTATTAAAATCATCGAATTTCACTGTACGAAGCGGTGCTTCTCTGACTTCATCAAATTCCTCTTCTTCGAAGTCATCATCTGCATAATCATCTTCGTCATCATAACGCTTGCTATCATAACGATCGTCATCATAATCGTCATCATCGTCAAATTCGTCATCATCGTAGTCATCGAAATCATCTTCGTCTACGACTTTTTTCTTTTTGCCCTTCTTAGGAGCCGGCTGAGCTTTCTTTTTATTTTTTTTCTTCGGAGCCGGTTCCGGTTCTTCCTCTTCTAAGTCAATTCCATACTCATCATACAGATCATCCAGCTCAATATCACGGTTACGAAGCTTCACACGAACCACAATCAAACGGATAATGAGAAGAAGTAAAATAACAATAAAGATAATCGTAAATACTTTAAAATGTCCGTCAATCACATTCTGCATCTTGTCAAAGAAGCCATTTGCCTTTTTCTTAGCATTGCTTGCTCCGGTATCCTGCTTTACATCACATCTCTGATACGTATTCTCCTGAGAATCATACTCGTAGAAATTCTTCGTACCATTGTTGTTTACAGCATACATCAGATAAAATCCATCTTTGTCATTATCCTGCCATACAGAGAATTCCTGTCCGTTCAGCGTCAGTGTTGTCTGCACATAATTAGATGGCAGCTTCACACTTGTATCACTTAACAGAACAATCGTTGTTGTATCGGAAATATCAATCTCTTCATATGGTGCAAATGTTGCATTTGAATCATCATATAAGAAGAAATTGGAATTACCATCCGCTGATGTCAGATAAGCAAGGTAAATACCATTTGTCTCGTTATAAGCCATTGGGCGGTCAGCGCCCTCATAATTCATTGTTGTCTTTGTAAATCCTGCCGGAACAGAAGCTTCTACAAAATCACTCAGCGTATAAGATGTACCGTTCACCTCAACTGTAACATCGCCACTAGCTGCTGTGTCAGCACCTTCTGCTGCCTGAGTATCATCCACGATCTTAGAAGGATCTCCGGCAGCGATTGTCACTGTAGATTTTCCTTCTGTCAACTTAACCTCTGAACCAGAACTGGATTTCACATCCTGAGATGCTACCGTAATCTCTGTGGAACCTTCTTTCAGTGCCTGGAATGTCATGGTAAATGACACTTCTGAAGAACCGCCATCTCCTGAGTATGTCAGGGTTCCATCACCACCGGTCACTCCATCGCCGGAATTAAACTTCAATGCACTGGCATCATAAGAAAGTGTTACTGATGAACTTCCAAGAGATCCACTGCTGGATTTTAAAACACATTTTACGTCTACCATATCTCCCACAGCCGTACTCGGATCTGCAAAAGAAATTCTACCGCCAGCTGCATGGGATGTCAGTGTCACGCTGGTAGCCAGCACACATACACAGGCAACTGCAGCCAGTACTTTCTTTAAAAACTTCATGTACTTTACCTCTTTTTTCTATAGTTTCTGTATTTTAAGAATGGTTATACATTATTCTGCACTTTCACCACCGGAAGATTCTCCGCCGCCGGAGCTGCTGCCACCAGATTCACTTCCGCCACCGGAACTGCTGCCACCAGAGCTGCTTCCGCCAGATTCACTTCCGCCACCGGAGCTACTGCCTGAACTACTGTTGCCGGAGCCGCCGCCTGATCCGCTGTCTGATTTACTGCCACCGGAGCTTCCACTGCCAGAGGAATTGCCGCTACCGGAGCCTCTACTTGAAGTTCCTGAAGATTTATTGGAACTACTTCCTGATGAACCCTTAGAAGAACTGTTGGAGCTGTCATCGTAATAACTGTCATTATCTTTTGTTGTACCTTTACCAACATCAGTTGCTTTCTTTTTAACACCTGCATCAATACTCAGCACAACATCTGATGGGGTGTAGCCATCATCTCCAAAGAAGAATTGATGAAGCTGTTGCACATCTCCTGCTAAATCAGTAGGAAGTACGGAACTTCCAATTCCACTTAATGTTCCAGTTGATTTATTAAATGGGAATCCCGTAGTCTCTCCCAATGTATACTTTTTAAAATCTTTTGCATAAGAAAGAATTTCCGGTAATGTAAAGTTAGTACCTACCTCTGCAAATACGTCGTCTGCAATTTTATTGATTGTTGCAAGATTAGCTGCCTGTAATTTTTCTACAATCTTCTCAATCACAAAGCGCTGACGCTCAGTTCTTTTGAAGTCATCGCCTTTCGTGTAACGAATACGACAGAAAGAAGTAGCCTGAACACCATCTAGATGATGCACCCCAGCACCAACCAAGTCTTCTTCAAATGGACGTCCTGTTACTACAGCAGTCTCATCACAATACATGTTCGTATACTTAACTTCTTCTTCTGTAAGTTCAATATCCAGACCACCGAGTGTATCAATCACATCAATCATAGCATTAAAATTCACTGCAACATAATGTTCAATATTCAAATCCAGATTTTTGTTCAACAGTGCAACTGCCTCTTCTACTCCTCCAAAGGAATATGCTGCATTCGCTTTATTGTATGTACCATCTGACTGTTGCAAAATCGTATCACGATATACGGAACTAATCTTTACTTCTCCAGTCTCCTGATTCAAGCTTGCGATCATGATTGTATCACTTCTGGTACCTTTTCCCAAAGAAGCCTCTCTGGAATCCACTCCAAATAACGCAACATTTAAGTATCCCGTCTTATGTTCTACTTCTTTATTAATTTCCAGCTTATTCACATCTAGCTTCTGGACTTCCATCTTGTCTACCTTGCTGGTCACATAAGCCGCTGCCGCTGCTCCTCCACCAATCACGAGTACTAATAGTATGCTAACAGCAATCACACCAATCTTCTTACCTAACGACCAGGTAGAAAATCCTCTTTTTTTTCTTCTACCTCTATGTACCTTACGATTACTTCTTCTTTTCTTAGCCATCGAAACTTCCTTTCTTTGAACAGAATTAAACAGATTAATAATATCCTATTTTTTTACAAATTTCAACAGAAATTATGTTTCTTAAGATTTTTTCCAGTATTTTGGACTTGATGTACATTTTAATACGAGCCATTTTGGTAATTTTTCATATCTCTTTCCTAAGAAATATCCCATATATTTACATCCTGACTGATATATCAAATTCCATATTCTTAAAGGTTGTCCGCTCCGGATCAGGTATTTTGCAGTCGCTTTTACCATACGGATTCCTTCTCCTTCTGACGGAACTCCTTCAAACACTTCCGGATGTTGCGCCTGTGACACTGCAAGATCAAAATTACGATGAAACTGTTGGTTTCCCGTATAATTATGTGAATGTATCACTTTCGCTTCTGCCACATATGCCACCTTATCTCCAGCTAATATCCTCTTTCCGGCAAAAATCATATCTTCATTAAATATAGTTGGATCTTCAAATCCTCCTGCACTCAAAAGATAGTTTCTTCGATAAGCTGCACATACATCTGAGCAAAAAAATGTTTTAATTCCAAGCTGTGATAAATCAACTTTTGATTTGATTCTGCTTTTTTCCGGGTAATTAAACCTTCTTGTATATCTTTCTATTATATTGCAATCCTCTCTTGGCAATTGTCTTCCATATGCAATCCCAATCTCTGGATTACTTTTAAATATTTCCACAAATCTTTCGATCAACTGATTATCTGCCGGAATCGCATCCTGCGTCATATAGAGAACAATATCTGCCTGTGAAATACTAGCTCCCATATTTCTTGTTCCCCCATGATCAAACTCTTCTTGTCTGATGTGAGTAACTTCAATCTGATATGGTTCTGATTCAAGCATTTGTGGAAATTCTCCTACTTCCGTATTAATTATGATAATTTTATGAATCGGATATTCCTGCTTTTGTAACTTGCTAATTAATTGTCTAAACTCACTTCCCGGTCTGTATGTTGGAATAATTACATCCAGCTGCATTTAAAAATCCCCTTTATTTACTATTTTGCTTTTCTGAAGTGTCCGATTCTTCTCCTCCACTCTTATAAGTAAAGTCTGTAGTTTCTTTATAAGTTTCCGGATCAACCCCTGTCAATTCTATAATTGCATCATTTGCTTCTTTCACTTCATCAGAAGGATCATAATCTTCTTTTCCAAATAAAAATTGATGTAATTCTGTTACATTTTTAGCCAATCCAACTGGAGCGACATAAGACCCTTTGTGTCCTTTTACATTGTCACATGTTGTCACTTCAAATGGGAATCCAGACATCTCACTAAGTTTGTAATTTGTTGCTTTTGATGCAAGCGCCAGGAAATTACCTGTTGTCAGATTTGTAGAAATCTGTGGAACGATTTCATTAATCAACTTGTTCAATGTAATCACGTTTGCACTCTGTGCTTTTTCAACTATTTTTTCTAATACAATTCTCTGACGATGTGTTCTCTCAAAATCCATTCCGCTTGTATATCGAATTCTCGTATACGCTACTGCCTGAATACCATCTACGTGATGTGTTCCTGCTCCTTTAAGTCTGGAAGTTTCACGACCTACTACAATTTCAGTTTCATCGCAATACATATTGGTATATTTAATTTCATCTTCTGTAAAATCGAGATCAATTCCGCCCAACGCATCTATAATATCTGCCAATGCATTGAAGTTGACGCTGATATATTTTTCAATATCAAGATCTAAATTACGATTCATAAGCGCAATTGCTTCGGCTGGTCCTCCCATACGGTATGCAGAATTAGCTTTCTGATATTTCCCATTTTCCTGCTTCAAAAGTGTATCTCGATAGAGTGAAATTAATTTCACCTCATTGGTCTTATTATTAATACTGGCTATCATCATACAGTCACTCTGTACTCCGCCATCCAGCTCGCCTTCTCTGGAATCCAGACCAAATAATGCAATATTCGTATAATCTCCTGTACTCTTATAAATATTAAGATCATCTGTGTTCAGCGTAGTCGTATCCATCTTATCCATAACGAACATTCCATAAGCTACAACTCCAAGACCTGCCAGGATTAACAATTCAACCATAATAATGATGATCCTTTTTCTGCGTTTCTTTTTAAGCCTGCGTTCACGTTCCAATCTTTGCTGTCTTTTATTCAATCTCTTTCTATCCATACTTCCACTCCCCTTATTCGAGTCTTCCCATTTCCTGTTTAATATGCGTTCCTGTTAATAAAGCCTTTAAAAAATGTCAGGAAAATAATTTTAAAATCAAATCCCATTGTCCAGTTTTCAATATAATAAAGATCAAATTCTATACGCTTCTGAATAGATGTATCTCCCCTGTATCCATTCACCTGCGCCCAACCTGTAAGTCCAGGTCTTACCTGATGCTTAATCATATATCTTGGGATTTCCTCTTTGAATTTTTCAACAAATTGCGGTCTTTCCGGTCTTGGTCCGACAAGACTCATGTCTCCTATTAATATATTAAAAAGCTGTGGCAATTCATCAATACTTGTCTTACGAATAAATCTTCCAATTGGTGTCACACGTGGATCATTTTTCGTCGTCCAGCCTTTCTTTTCATCTTTTTCATCCTGAACAACCATAGAACGGAACTTATACATATAAAACGGACGATTATGCTTTCCAATTCTTTCCTGTTTAAAAATAAGTGGTCCCGGTGAAGTTACTTTAATAATAATTGAAGTAACAAGCATTACCGGTGAAAACAATATAATCGCAACCAATGCTCCCAAAATATCCACACAACGCTTTGCCACTGCGTTTAACATATTATTCAAAGGTACCCGTCGAATATTTATGACCGGCATTCCCATCAAATCTTCGGTGTACGGTTTTGTCGGAATAATATTATTATAATCCGGAACAAATTTCGTATGCACACCAGACTTTTCGCACATATTAACAATCCGTCCCAGTTTATGATACTCAGCCAGTCCAAGCGTAATTACAATCTCATCCAATTGGTTCTGCGGAAGAATTTCTGCCAGTTTATCTGTTCCGCCAAGAATCTTTATTCCTCGATATTCCTCTCCTTCAGGCTTATTATCTGCCAATATTCCTTTTACAATATATCCCCATTCTGGATGTGTTACCACGCGATCCAGATATCCTTCTGCTGCACGGCTATATCCGACCAACAAGATATGTTTCTGATTATATCCCTGCTTTCTATACTTTCTGAGAATCCATCGTAACACATTTCTAAACCCTATCTCAGCAACTACATTTACACAGAAAAATACAAACAACATCTTTCTGGAATAATCTGTCATTTTTGCGAGATAAAGTATTAGAATAAATACTAAGAGACCAATAATATTAGCCTGTACGATATGCCACGCTTCAATTCTTCTTCCCTGTCCACGCTTTGGAGTATACAATTGGAACGCATAATATAGAATCAAATAGATAGGTACTACAAACACTAGCACTTTCATATATTGGCTCAAAGAAAGATACCATGAAGACAGCGCGAATAATCCACTTTTAAAACGGATAAACCACGCTGCTCCATAAGAAAATATAATAATAAGTGCATCTATCAACACATGTAATCTATTAAATAACTTTTGATTATCTTTAATCACAATTTTCACCTGACTTTTCAAAATATAGCTCTTTATTCTACAAATTATACTATATCTTTAAATTGTCTACAACCCTAATCAGATGCATAATTCTTAACATTTCTTTAATATTTACGTAATATTTTTATATAATTTTCATTCAAATATTGAATAATTTCATTCATACGCTCTGCTTTTTGATTCTTCAATACCTTATAAACCATCCTTTTTAGTTTATAATATCTGTATTCAAAACGAATCTTCTTCTTATAATCCAGTCCATATTTTTTTCCATAATAAATACAAGAATCCATTTCGTGCCCAATCATATTCATAGACATCGGCGTACTCTTCTTTTCCAGATGAATCATTCGAATTCCTGGTTCATACACAATCTTACAATCTTTTTGCACCTTTCGAAGTCTTCGAATCAAATCCGGCTCCTCATAATACATAAAAATATTCTCATCAAATTTTCCCGCCTCACAAAAAGCATCTCGTCTTACAAACAAATCTGCCCCAGCAATATACATGTTCTTTTCATCATAACGGTCTTTCCGATTCCATAATTTTAATGACCATTTTTTTATTATAGAAGGCTTGTAATCAAAGTAAAATGAAAAGCCCGGTTTTAGATCTTCAAACAAAAGTTTCCCTCCCATGAGCATCAGATCTTTTTCCTTCTGGAATTTCTCCCAGACTTTTTTAAATATTGGTTCAATTAAAATAATATCCGGATTCAAAAATGCAAGGATTTCCCCGGTTGATATATCTACTCCCTGATTATTGCCGGCACCAAATCCTCGATTGTCCGATGGAATATATCGATAATTTTTATATTGTGATTTTACTAAATCTCGTTCTATTCTTTCATCTTCTGGACTATTGTCTACCACAATCACTTCCAACTCATCTTCAATATCATTGTATTTTGCAATAGAATCCAAACATTTCACAAGAATGTCTCCACTTTTATAAGCTACGATAATGACCGAAATTTTCATTTCTAGACTCCCTTTTCATAAATCTGCAGCAGATTTTTAATGTATACATCATTTGAATAACTTTTTTCATCGAACAATTCAAATGTATTACATGACATCTTCGCTACGATTTCATCATTCGCCATCTTGGCAATTGCGCTGCACATTTCTTTTCTATCTGCTTTTACAATCAAACCATTTTTTTCTGTCACAATATTATCAACTGCCGCACTGCAGTCTGTCACGATACATGGAATACCATAAGCTTGAACTTCCGGTACCGTAAGTGGTGATCCCTCATACCATCTTGACGGAAATATCAGACATCTGCTTTTTTCAATCCATTGATCTATCTGTGCTTTTTCCAGCCAGCCTGTAAACGTAATGTCTGGATACTTTTTTTCCAAATCTTTTTTTAATCCGCCATCTCCGACTACAACTGCTTTTACTCCCGCATTTTCTACTGCCTCACAGAAAAGTGGTACTCCTTTTTCTTCAGATACTCGCCCAATGTACAGATATATCTCATTCTTTTCTGCCAATACTCGTTTTCTTTCTGAAAATGTACTTGGGTTTTTTAGCATAAACTGCCACTTAGGTTCGCCAAAACGTCTCACCAATTGCTTTTTTTCAAATTCAGATATAAATATATACCGAATATTTTTGCAATTTCGCATAACCCGATTCTGCCTGAACTGCCTCATGCATCTCCAGACTTTATAATAATAATGTCTGGAATCACAATTGCAAACAACACAATTTAAAGACATTGGCTTCCTCTCACAGATTTCATTTTTTACATAATCGTAGCAGCCTCCATTTGGACATGTAAGAAAATAATCATGCACAGTCAAAAATACTGGTATATTTTTTTTATCCGCAATAGCAAAGATTGCACTGGATAACACTTTTGTCCATGTATGCACATGGATAATTGTTTCATTTTCTTTCAAAGTATTTAATAAATCTTCCAGCAATTTTCCAGCTTTTCGATTATAAATTCCTTTTTTCATAGCATCTAATTTGCTTGGATTTCCGAGCAGATCATACATTCCCAGCGAAATCACCTGTACAGAACTTTGAACTAACTCCTGGCATGGTTCACCACAACCTGCAAAAAAATAAACCTTCAGGTTACTTCGCTTCGACAGCTCAACTGCAGTCTGAACAGCCACTCTGGCTGCGCCTCCTTCTATATAAGCATAATCGCAAACCACTATCACATTTCGTATTGTCATTTTTTACTCCTACTCCAGAATATAAAGTGCCCCCTGTTTTGCATAATTAGAATTGTAATAAGGATCTCCCATTCTTAAAACTTCCTGCCATTCTTTATAAAATCTTTCACGTTCTTCATCATTGATCATACCAGTTTTCATCACATCTTTTGATTCCCAGACTACTGATGCCTGCATGACACATCTTTTCCCATGCATTCTCAGTTTTAAGCAATAATCTGCTGCTGCAAAACTTAATGAAAAATGTTTATTAAATTCGCCTAATTCTTCAAATGTATTTTTGTGTGTCATGAAACAATTCAAAGATAAAATGCTATAATTGCTCATTACTTTTGCCCGAAACATATCTCCATAATCGCAATCTCCAATACCATAATTCGCTTTGCATAAATCCCCATTTGTTCTAAACACAACTCCTACATCTTCTACAGTATGTTTTCGCCCAATCACCTTTCCGCTCACGGCACCAACATTTTGTATCTGTAAAACTCCAGCCATTTGTTGCAATGCGTCTCTTTCTACACTCTCAAGATTTTCTGAAACAAAAAACAGATAAGATCCTCTCGCTTTTTCTGCAAGAGCATTAATTTCTTCAACGCTTATTCCTGCAGAAGCTAAAATTTCCAAATTCGAATAATCTTTTCTTTTGAACCACTCTGAACATCTTTTCTTTTTTTCATCATCTTCCCCATATATAATCACAGATATCAAAGGCTGCTTTATCATCTTGTATTCTGTGTGATATAGTCCCAGTCGCTCCATATGCTCTACATTAGCCTGAATACCAACTCTCTCATAATGTGATTGAATTGCTTTCTTGCCCGCATCGTACGCATACATTTTACTTGTTGGATCTCCTGCTACTGAGCCTCCATGCATCCTCCAGTGATACAAAACTTTAGAAACGTGTCCTACGTTTTTTGCAAGTTCTACACACCGAAAGATAAAATCATAATCCTGAGATCCATCATATTCCTTTCTGAATCCTTCCAACCGATCTACAATTGATTTTTTAGCCACAAAAAAGTGAGTGATATAATTATTAGCACATAACAATTCCGGGCTGTAATCCGGTTTAAACACTGGCTTTTTATAATCGTGACTATTTTCTGAGATTTTATCCTCATCTGTGTACAACACATCATAATCATAGTCATTAATTGCCTTTACAATCTCATATAAAGCGTCTGGCGTCAGCATGTCATCATGGTCAAATAACCCGATATACTCTCCTGTAGCGAGCGCTAGTGCCTGATTTGTGTTCTCTGCAATTCCCTGATTTTCTTCCAGATAAACTACTTTAATTCTTTTATCTTCCATGGAATAACGATTCAATTCTTCTCTGACACGAATGACTTTTGTGTCATTTTCATCTCCATTCAAACTTCCATCTGCAATACATAGTTCCCACTTTTCATAAGATTGTTTTCTTACCGAATCAATCATATCTTTCAAAAAAGGAATCGGAGTCTGGTATGTCGGCACAACAATACTAATAAGAGGCTGAACAGAAAATTCAACCTCTCTTTGACGCATCAGCTCTTCTTTTGTCGGGCAATGCTCTTCATACCACTCTTTATAACTCTTTCCTGCCGGAAAAGCTTTTGCTTTCGCAAGCGTCCAAAATCTGCTGACACCATTTCTACGAATATATTCAAAACCTTTTTTTACATTCTCTTTATTCAATCTTTCGCTGATTTGCTTTACATTCATCTTTTTATTCTTACCTTCTGACATGTACATTCAATCGGAAATCTTTTTCATCCAGCCTGAAATTAGGATTATAATTAGGATCGCCTTTTTCTAATTCCTTTCCCCAACGTTCTTCAAAAAGTGCTACCTCCGAATCAAAACGTTTCACCTTTTCACGAGAATCTTCTAAACCTCTTGATTTAGATTCATAATGTGTCAGTCTTGCATATGGGGTATAAACAATCAGATATCCCGCCTTCCGGATTTTCATACATAAATCCACATCATTAAACGCAACCGCATACTCCGGCTCAAATTTACCAACTTCAAAGAAAACCTTTTTTTTCACCATCATACATGCCGCCGTTACTGCACTTAAATCCTGAATCATATGAACTCTTCCCATATGCCCTAACGTTTCTTCTGCTTCGGCTGCATAAGGATGTCCCGCAATTCCTCCGAGCCCAACAATCACACCTACATGTTGAATTGTTCCATCTTCATAAAATAAGCGGGCTCCGACAGCTCCTACCTCTGGTCTGCTGCAATGTATGAGCATTTCCTCAAGGCAATCCGGATTCTGGATCTCCGTATCATTATTCAGGAATAAAATATACTCTCCTTTTGCATACTGCACTCCATAGTTATTGATTTTCGGATAATTAAAACCTTTTTCTTTCCAATAAACTACTTTGGCTCTTGAACATTTTGCTTCCAATTCTTTATAGTAGGCAAATGTCTGTTCTTCTGTACTGTTATTTTCGACAATGATATATTCTCGATTGTCATAGGAACTCTTTTTTTCCAAAGAATCAATACATTTTTTTAAATCTTCCACATGATCTTTATTAGGAATTACAATGGAAATAAGCGGTGTTTCTTCCATCGAATATCTGACACGATAAATCCCTCTATACTCTGTCTTTTCTACATTCCCTTTTATATTCATTCTCTTCAGATGCATATCAATTGCTTTGCGTTCTTGTTCGTCACACACTTGAACATGCTCTACATTCCTGTGATACAACACTTTTGCAATATGATGGATTGAGTGTTTTTCTTCTATGCATCGAAATATAAAGTCATACTTCCAGTCAATTTGTCCATTCCAACTTTCCAAACACTCCTCAAACAATTCCTGGCAAAGTTTCTTTTTTACCAATAAAAAATTATGAATATAATTACAACTTCTAAGCATATCTAGATTTAAATCCGGCTTTATAGCTGGTTCTTCATATTCTGTCTCATTTTTTATTATATCATCATCAGAATAAATTGCTTCAATTGTTCTGTCTGCATTCAATGACTTCACACACTGAAAGAATGCATCCACTGAAAGTTCATCTTCCGGCTGCGTAATCAACACATACTCTTCTTTCGCTTCTTTCAGAATTTCCACTACATCATTTAATTCTCTTATTTTGCAAAGCTTCCACCTTGAATAAGTCTGATTTTTCAAAGAGTCAGCCAGTCGATGAAATCCACTCTTATTCTCCAGCACAATTACCAAAATCTCCGGCATATATGGAAATGTTGTTTCTCGCTGTATTTTGAGCACCTGCTTTGTCGGCTTTGTTTTCTGATACCATGTCATATAATCTACACGAGACTGTCCTGTCAATTTATCCATAATACGGACTATCGTTGCATGTAATCCATATCGTTTATAATAAGTATTTATATTCTTCCAAAATTCTGACATATTCATTCTGCCTTCCATATGATTCTCAAAGCTCTACTTTCCAGCAAGCATCTTTCCAAGCTCAGCGCTGAATCTTTCAGCTTCATCTTCATACATATGTCCTTCATAATCTGAAAATCCATTCAACGATTTATCCAGACTTTCTGTATCTATATAATTGTAATTATAATATGGAATCCCCTGTTTTGCCATATATTCCGCAAAATATGCATTCGCCTCTTCAAAGTTGTCCTGATACTTCTCCATTGTTTCCTGTGGAATCGGTGTTGTAATTACCACAAGCTCTATATTATTTTCTTCGCATAATTTCTTAAGTTTTTCAAAATATTCTTTTACTTCCGGCAAAATTTCCTGTCTGTCCCAGAGTTTCAAATTATCCTCTGTCTTCACGGCATCTGTTCTGTGAATACTGACATGCCCTTTTCCTCCATAGTTCTGAACATCACTATTCCAGAAAGAATCGTCAAAGTTTTTATATGCTTCCCCAAGCTTTGTCTTGATTCTTTCAAATGGGTTTTTCAATCCGGTTCTACAAAGATACCATGGAAAAATTGTCATTCTCCAGTCTTGTCCCCACAGCAGTTGATGATAATACTCTGCTTTTACCAATGATTTTGGAAACTCGTCATACATTTCTCTATATTCTGCACCCTTGCTTTTTTCTGCCACCCAATAACCTGGATCCAGTTCATAAACCACTCGTTTCGGATGACCGACACGTATTGCTTCTTTTACGATAAAATAACTATCTGAAAGATACTCGCCCCCAAGACACATATTGATACTGTTACCGCCAGTATACTGATCTACAACTTCCGGCGCAATTGCAGCTTTTCCATGAGAAGTTCCTACAAATATATCTGTGTACTCCTCGCCGTTTTCCAGATTATGCATATCAAATCGAAAAAAGCTATACGGTTTTGCCGCAAAGCAAAGCATTTCATTCACACAAATAATAATTATCATCAAAATTACCGGACTGACAAGTTTTTTAAAATTGTGCATAAATAAAACCTCCTGCTGTATCTGGCATTCTGCCAAGCAATGGCATTGCAAAAATCATTGCAAGATAAATTGCCCAACGAATTACCCATATCTTTGTAGAAAGAGACTGTCGAATCTTCGTTCCTCGTTCCTGTAAAAAACTGACTACAAAGCAAATTGCACAACATACTAACAGCACAGCAATAAATACAGGTGTATACTTTAAATTCATCTGCCCAAACTGTATATTTAATATCTGTGCAGGTTCAAAATATGTTACAGAATTTTTCATCATTGTAAGAGCCTGTGGAATTGTGTCCGCCCGATCAAAGTACCAGCTTATATTCACAAGTAGAAATGTCCGGATAATCTGAAATATATGCCAGCCTGTAGATTTATCGTCAATATGAAGCTTTTTCTTCCACTCTCTGTAATTTTTTGTCATCAGACCACTAAATGCAATAATCACTCCATTATAAATACCATATACTATAAACTTCCAGGCTGCTCCATGCCAGATTCCTACCACAAGGAACACGATCAGATTCGCTACACAGATTGGTAATGCTCTTCCATAAGTTTTTCCAAACTTCTTCTTTGCGAATTTACCGAATTTTCCCATCCAGCCAGATAATGATACCGGGTAGAATACATAATCTTTCATCCATGTTCCCAATGTAATATGCCAGCGATGCCAAAAATCTGTAATAGAAACCGCAAAATACGGACGTTTAAAGTTTTCATCCATCTCTACGCCAAATAATTCTGCCACACCAATAACTACATCTACACCTCCTGAAAAGTCCGCATAGAGCTGTGCAGAATATGCCAGTACACCTAATATTGCAATTCCATTATAAGTCTGATACTGATTAAAAATTGCATCAACAAATACTGCTGCTGTATCTGCAATCAACATTTTCTTAAAAAATCCCCAAATTATCCGCTGAACACCACGTTCAATTCTCTGCCAGTCAAATTCATGTTCTGCGTACAAGGTCTTTGTCAATCGGTCAAATCTGCCAATCGGTCCCTGCAAAATCTGAGGGAAGAAAGAAACAAACAAAGCAAAACGAAATACATTTTTTTCCGGTTCGCAACGGTTCCAATAAACATCTAAAATATACCCTGCTGACTGAAATGTGTAAAAAGACAATCCAATTGGAAGTAATAAATGAAATGGGCCAAAATCTGTATGAAATAACTGATCAATATTCTGTACAATAAAATTCGTATACTTCAATACTCCTAACAGACCAAACACAAATAGAAGGGCAAGTATTAACACGCCCTTCTTTTTTTGCTTCGCATCTTTTTTATGTGCTTCATCTGTCTGATCTATTCGATGAATTACAAGCGCTGTTCCATATGTCACAAGTGTTGTATATAGAATAAACCCTAAATACTGTATTCCGGCAGATGCATAATAAATGTAGCTGAAAAGCAACAGCCACATCCATTGACAGCGTTTCGGAATGATATAATATCCAACTACTGCCACAATCACAAATACCAGAAATTCTATTGATGTTAATGACATAAATATTTCCTCTTACTTAAAAATGAAATGTATCTTTCAGTCCTACCCAGAGCTGATCTTTATCACTTAAGTTCAGTGCTGTTCCATCTTCTAGATGATATCCTTCTGCGGAAGCATTGCCCTTATACTCCCCTACAAGCTGTGGCCATTCTACACCAATCTCAGGGTCGTTCCATGCGAGACCACCTTCATCTCCTGGATGATAGAAGTCTGTACACTTGTAGCAGAACTCTGCAATCTCACTTAAAACAAGGAATCCATGAGCAAATCCTTCCGGAATATAGAACTGTTTCTTGTTCTCTTCTGTCAGCTCTACACCGAACCATTTTCCGTATGTCTCACTGTCACTTCTAAGATCAACAGCTACGTCAAATACTGAACCTTTTACGACACGTACAAGTTTTCCCTGCGGGAATTCTTTCTGGAAATGTAATCCGCGAAGAACACCTTTTGTAGAACAAGACTGATTGTCCTGTACGAACTGCATCGTAAGTCCTGCCTCTTCCATATCCTTCTGATTGTATGTCTCCATAAAGTATCCTCTTGCATCACCATGAACCGTTGGCTCAATGACACAAAGTCCCTTTATTCCACCTGCATTTTTTTCTACTTTAATCTGTCCCATCTTACATATCTCCTTTTGTGTGATTATGATGCATACGGGCACACATATATTATGTGTACCCGTCCATTTCATTTTCACTCTTTTTATTCGTCTTACAATGCCTCTTATCTGAGTCTATGCGAATCTTCACAAAGCTTTTAGAGTTCGTCTATGTTCAACTCTTTCAGATAACGTCCAAGTGCATCCTGCCAGGTCGGAAGTGGTGTAAAGCCATTCTCCACCAGTTTTTTCTTATCCAGTCTGCTGTTAAATGGTCTTGCAGCTTTGGACACTCCATACTCTGCAGTTGTAACCGGATTAACTGTAATTCTGTCTTCTCCGTACTCTGTATGTCCCTGTTCTACAGCCTGACGGAAGATTTCTTTTGTAAAATCATACCAGCTGATGTATCCGCCTTCGTTTGTCGCATGATAATAACCATACTTATCTGTCTCGATCATGTCTACAAGCAGTCTTGCCAGATCAAATGTGTAAGTCGGTGTACCAATCTGATCATTCACTACACGAAGTTTATCATGATTTTTTCCAACTTTCAACATGGTCTTTATAAAGTTGTTACCATTCTTTCCAAATACCCACGCAATTCTCACGATGAAGTATTTGTCCAGTGTCTCAGAAACTGCCAGCTCTCCGTCCAGTTTTGACTGTCCGTAAACATTTAACGGCTGATAATCCTTGCAGTCCGGCTGCCATGGTTCTTCTCCCTGACCATTGAATACATAGTCCGTACTGGTATAGACCATCTTACTGTCAAGCTTCTTACATACTTCCGCAATATTTTTCGTTCCTTCTGCGTTTACTGCATGAACCTTATCCTTTTTATCCTCATCTTCTGCAAGGTCAACTGCCGTCCATGCTGCACAATGTATCACTGCGTCCGCATTTACTTCTGTAAGAACTTTCTCTACAGATGCTTTATCTGTAATGTCCATCTGCACATATGGCATAGATACAACCGGTGTACCGTCCTGGATTCCATTATAGCTTTCCGCGATATCGGAACCGATTCCTTCGTAGCCACGCTTTGCCAGTTCATTCATCACATCATGTCCGAGCTGACCAGCTACTCCAGTTACCAGTACTTTCATTATTTCATTCCCTCCCGGTTTGCATACATTTTCTCATAGTAATTCTGATACTCTCCGGAAATGATCGTCTCCCACCACTCCTTGTTATCCAGATACCATTGGATTGTCTTTTTGATACCATCTGCAAATTTTGTCTCCGGCAGCCATCCAAGCTCATTGTGAATCTTTGTCGGGTCGATTGCATAACGCATATCGTGTCCTTTACGGTCAGCTACATATGTGATCAAGCTTTCCGGTTTTCCAAGCTCTTTACAGATCATCTTGACGATGTCAATGTTCTTCATCTCGTTGTGTCCACCAACATTGTAAACTTCTCCGACACGTCCGTTATGGATGATCAGGTCGATGGCTCTGCAGTGATCCTCTACATATAACCAGTCACGCACATTTTCACCTTTTCCATACACCGGAAGCGGCTTATCATTCAGTGCATTTGCAATCATAAGCGGAATCAGCTTCTCCGGGAAGTGGTATGGTCCGTAGTTGTTAGAGCATCTGCTGATTGTTACAGGCAGTCCGTATGTTCTGTGGTATGCAAGAACAAGAAGGTCTGCGCCAGCTTTTGATGAGCTGTATGGGCTGCTTGTGTGGATTGGTGTCTCCTCTGTAAAGAACAGGTCTGGTCTGTCCAGTGGAAGATCTCCGTAAACCTCATCTGTAGATACCTGATGATAACGTTTGATACCATATTTTCTGCAAGCGTCCATAAGAACTGCTGTACCTTTGATATTGGTATCCAGGAAAACTTCCGGGTTCTCGATAGAACGGTCTACATGACTCTCTGCTGCAAAGTTTACAACCATGTCCGGATGCTCTTCCTCGAATAATTTGTAAACAGCCTCACGGTCTGTGATGCTCTCTTTTACAAAACGAAAATTCGGGTTGTCCATCACTGGTGCAAGTGTAGATAAGTTACCTGCATATGTCAGGCAGTCTAGACAAACGATACGATAATCCGGGTATTTGTCTAACATGTGAAAAATAAAGTTACTTCCGATAAATCCAGCTCCGCCGGTTACGATAATTGTCATAATTAAAAATCTCCTTTGAATTACTTAGTCAAAATTTATAAAAATTCTTCATTTTTTATTCTAATATCTTAGTACAGATCCTCTCGGTATTTTCCGTCTAAGACATCTTTCAGATATTGACCATACTGGTTCTTTTTCAATACCTCGTAAACTTCTAGAACTTCTTCTTTTGAAATCCATCCGTTTAAGTATGCGATCTCTTCCAGACATGCAATCTTACGATGCTGATGTGTCTCAACTGTCTTTACAAAGTTTGTAGCATCTACAAGGCTCTCGTGTGTACCAGTATCCAGCCATGTAAATCCCTGTCCGAGAAGCTCTACATTCAGGTTACCCTTCTCGAGATATACACGGTTCAGGTCTGTAATCTCTAATTCTCCACGGGCACTTGGTTTCAGGCTCTTTGCATACTCTACAACTTTATTATCATAGAAGTAAAGTCCTGTTACACAGTAGTTGCTCTTTGGATGCTCCGGTTTCTCCTCGATGGAAATTGCTTTTCCTTCGTGGTCGAACTCAACAATACCAAAACGCTCTGGATCATCTACATAGTAGCCAAATACAGTAGCGCCTTTACCTGTCTCAGCATTTTCTACTGCTGCCTTCAGACGCTTGTTCAGTCCGTGTCCTGCGAAAATGTTATCTCCAAGAACCATAGCAACTGTATCATCACCGATAAACTCCTCGCCAATGATAAATGCCTGGGCAAGTCCGTCCGGGCTTGGCTGAACTGCATAAGAAAGATGTACACCAAACTGATGTCCGTCTCCTAACAGCTCTTTGAATCTCGGTGTATCCTGTGGTGTAGAGATGATCAAGATATCACGGATACCTGCATTCATCAGCACAGACATCGGATAATAAATCATCGGTTTATCATAAATAGGTAATAACTGTTTTGATGTTACCATAGTCAGAGGATAAAGACGTGTTCCAGATCCTCCTGCTAAAATAATTCCCTTCATATAGGAACCTCCTCGTAATAAATACAATACATAGTTTAACCATATCTCATAAAGTTATGGCATGTTCATGATTGCATTATAAAAGGTGACCCTAGGTCACCTTCAAGTACTTTTTACAAAAAATGTAACTTTTTTGTAATATTTAAGAAAATCTTCAGGAATTCCATGCTATAAACACGCCCGCGTCTTTTGTAATCCGGAAGCCTTTTTCCGTCTTTTTCCGCACATAAGTCTGGAATTCTTTATACCGATCCAGTATATACTGGCTTTGATTTCCATGACAGGACAATATATACGATATCAACGGCTCTGGATCCGGAATTACAAGTTCATCTTCGTATGTTCTCCAATGAACATCCGTAAAATATTGCTCCAGTATCTCAGCCCCATTCTCTCTTCCAAATCTTTCATACAGTTTTTCTGCCGATAGAACAATTCTATCATCAAAGCTCTGTACCAATTCACTGACTTCTTTCATATGCTCGCCACCATAGGTACTGCACACAAATCTTCCACCAGGCTTTAATACACGCCTCACTTCCCGGCACACCTGTAATATATCCTCACAGTAAAACAATACATGTCCGGCAACTACCAGATCAAAGCTCTGATCCTCATATGGAATTCTGTGGCAGTCAAAATGCCGAAACCGGAACCTATGGTCTCCAATCCCTACATTACGTCTCGCATCCCGAAGCATACCTTCCGATGTATCTGACAATGTAATCTCTATATTCTCTGGAAGTTTATCTTTATTTTCCTTCCAGAGCGTTCCATCACCACAGCCGATTTCCAGTACCTTCATGCCATCTCTCACACAAAGCTGCTCATAAATCCACGGAAACCATCCCTCTTTATTCACGGAATAAAGGCTGTGCAGATTAATTCTGGCCGATATATTGGACGCATCCTGATACTGGTTCTTCATGCTCTTCTCCATACCTGTCAAGTGAATCAGATTCAGCATCTGGCTCCAATCAATGGTATGTTCCTTCTGAATCAGTTCAGAGGTATCCTGTATCGCTTTTTCCACAAGCTGCATCTGCTCAATCTTATCTCTCACAAGCTTAAGCTGGATATTCAGAGAATTCAGCATAAAATGATAATCTGCATCATCAATGGTCATCTCTCTGATATCATCCAGTGTAAATCCAAGATACTTTAAAAGAAGAATCTGCTGCAGTCTGGCAAAATCTTCATCTGTATAGAATCTGGCTCCCGCTTCCGTCACATACGATGGTTTCAAAATATTCTGTTTGTCATAATACCTGATTGTCCGAAGCGTCACATGCGCCATCCGCGCAAACTCTCCGGACGAATAATAACCTGGCTTTTTCATTCTACCTTTGTTACACCTTTATTCTTCATATCTGCCAACTAAACAACTCTTCCGATAAAATGCGACTCCATACTTTATCACTTTTTGATACCCCTGAGCATACATACCATCCGCATAACGCATCTCTTCTATCTGGTTCAGCGCTCTTTCTTCTGTCTTTTGCATACTCTCCGCACAGATTCCCCACCTGCATCTTTAAAGCTAAGAAAAATCACAGGTCATTGATTCATCCACAATTCACACGGTTTCTGATCTTCAACAATCTTCAAACCTTCAAACAAATCTCTACTATCTCTGCGAATATCAAAGAAAGAAGCTAGCATACTCATCACAAGCGTCTTTCCAAATCTGCGAGGTCTTGTAAAAAGTGTAATCTCCGCAGGTTCTGTCTTCACCAAGGCACGAATCAGTTCCGTTTTATCCACATAGTAATAATCATTTTTCCTAATCTTCTCAAATTCAGAAATACCAATTGGGATATTGTATTGAATCACTTTTCCACCTCCATGCCAAATATATTTTTATTATAAAGCAACTCCCGGCTTTCCACAACGGAAAACCGGGAATTCATATTTTTACCATGTTTTTATATATTCTTATTCAAAACGATTCATATATCCAGGATATTCTGCATGTCCTGTCTCTAAAGTATTTCCTTCCACCGTAATCTTGACTTTCTCACAACCATATACATCTAAAAATGTATTTACAATGCTTCCGATTGTATAATACTCACCGGTTGTTCCCATACTGCAAACATATGCGCCAAATGCTTCATTAAAATCCACATCCAGACTCTTCACTCCATCTACAGTCTGTTCTTCACATTTTAAAACTCGAACGTCTGAAGACAGCACCGATTTTTGAACTAATGCGTTCACAATATTCTCTGGTGTCAGTTCATCTATCTTTACACTCTCAGCTACAAATGCAGTTGCATCATCATTGCTAGTATAAATAGTAATTTCTGCTGATTTATCTTCCTGTGCTGTTTGATCTTCTTT
Source organism: Dorea formicigenerans (assembly GCF_025150245.1). Taxonomy (NCBI): domain Bacteria; kingdom Bacillati; phylum Bacillota; class Clostridia; order Lachnospirales; family Lachnospiraceae; genus Dorea; species Dorea formicigenerans. Next base: position 1,170,622 of record NZ_CP102279.1, on the reverse strand, counting down.
TTTGTCAGAATCATCTTCCATCTGATCAGCCTCACTCTGTTCATCTTGTTTTTCATTCTTCTGGTTATCATTATCTGATTTCTGTTGCTCATTTTTCTGGTTATCAGACTGCGATGCATCTGTACTTGAAGAATTGCTACAAGCTGAAACTGACAATAAAACTCCTGTTAATAAAACAATAAGCATTTTCCTTTTCATTACGTTATCCTTCCTTTCCAACCACGGATTCCGCCCATGGTGTATATACCAATAATAAATCATTCCCACGAATTTTGGTACATATTTCTACATCTCTTTGCAAACTTTTAGATTTTGATATTCCATTTTTTATTTTTTCCCACAAACTTTTCTTGAACATAATGTCATCAAATGTTATTGCCTGCATATTTTGTTGCATAGATTGTCGGTTCATATACCCCACACATAATCGAGGTAGTTTTTTAAACACTTCTTCAATAGTTCCGTCTTTTTTTATAAATAAACCTGCATTTTTGATTGTTCCATTAGAAAAATACATTTTCCCACCAACTGCTCCCACATTTTTTCTCATAGTATTGGAAACAAATGTTTCAATATAATTATCTGACACTTTTATTATATAGGAAGACAAAACTAATATATATTCATTTTTCGTTTTTTCAATCCCATAATTTAACATCTCCGTATTATTACATTCCTTTTTCCATGGTAGAGTATTGATTGAGATTCCATCAAATTCAATATCCCCTTTGTAGTTTCCATCTACAACATAGAACTCTACCCTATCTCTTCCATAATCATCAGCAATTTTTATCAATGTATCTTTAGGAATCATACTTTTTGTCTCTTTGACTATCACAACAGACACTCTTGGCTTTTCTTTAATTGCATATTTTACCCGATAGAATCCTGGATATTCTGTCATCTCTACTTCTGCACTTTCTCCACAACGTTTCAAATGATCCTCAATGACTTTCTTGCCAGCATCGAATGCATACCTTTTACTTTCAGGATTTTCTGCTGTAGATTGCTCATGCATTCTCCAATGATATAATACTTTAGGAATTCTAACAATATTATCCGCTCGCTCTGTGCATCGAAATATCATATCATGATCTTGAGCCCCATTATACTCACCTCTAAATCCGCCAATCTCCTTCATCAAGGATGCCTTTGCTATAAAAAAATGACAAATATAGTTATTAGATCTTAGCATATCTAAATTAAACTCTGGTTTAAAATTCGGTTGAAAATGTTTTTCTCCAGACATGGTTATCTTATCTTCATTCGTATAAATAACATCTGCATTTTCGTCATTGACAGTTTTTGCCACTTCAAACAATGCATCCGCAGCAAGCATATCATCATGATCCAAAAGCCCAATATAATCTCCTTTTGCAATACTTAAAGCTTTATTGGTATTTTGTGCTATTCCCAGATTTTCAGGCACATTTACGGTTTGAATTCTTTTATCCATTTCTATATATTGGTTTAAAATTCGAGCAACCTCTTCATTCTCCGGGTTTGCATTCGCAATACACAATTGCCATTTTTGATAAGTTTGATTTCGAACTGAATCAAGCATTTCCCGCAAATAAGGGATTGGTGTATTATATACTGGAACTAAAATGCTAAATAGAGGCATGTATGGAAATTCTTTATTTCGCTGTATCGCCAGTTCTTCCTCGCTAACTTTATTTTTTTCATACCACGCAGCATAATTTTTATCCTTTATCTGACCTTGTCCTGTTAAAGTAGCAATTCCACCACGTATTCCATATCTTTTATAAAACTGAATTCCCTTTTTTATAATTCCTTTTTTCATTTTTTCACCTATGCAAAACAAGGGCAGAATTACTTCTGCCCTCTTCCTTATTCAAATAATTTATAAAGCCATCTCATAAATAATATTATATATGCTGCAAAGCATAATGTCACAATAAATGTTTCTAAATCGAATCGATGTGTTAATGACCTAATAACACCAACGCCTTCTATTGTTTGACCAGCATAGATAAGTGTTGCATTCTCATTGGAACCTGGTGTATAAAATACTCGAATACTTCCTGTCGGACATTCCTGCACTGACATCTCCAACATATACTTTTTATCTTTAGTTGCATCAATTCTATCAAATTTAATTTTAAAAAATTTACCATTTCGCACTTTCTTTAAATCTGTTTTTCCTTGTGCAACTACTTCTTTTGAATCCTTTTCTATTATTTTATACGCCATTACCACCTGGCTCTTGTCCAAAACTCCATCTGCTGCAACTTTCAACGAAATACCATCCATATGATTCTCTTTACATACAAATGATTGTTCTAACTTTTTCCCTTGTTCTAAGGTAATTGATTGGAATGCACTTGTATCACAAGATGTATCATAAATAGATACTGCTTTATCAATAATTGCATATACACCTGCCAGACAAAGAATAATCAAACCAATCACAATAACTTTTATTTTTGATTTCATCTTTTTAACTCCTATCCTATGAAGCACTGTATATCTCAGCAATGTTCTTTGATTCACCAAACATCTTCACTACACCTTTATCCAGCCACACTACTTTATTGCACAGTTCTTCTACCTGCTGAATGCTATGTGAAACAAATAATAATGTTGTGCCCGCATCCAACATACGTTTTATACGGTTTTGACATTTTTCCTGAAATCTAAAATCACCTACTGATAAAACTTCATCTACAATTAAAATATCTGGCGTACCAATTGTTGCAATTGAAAATCCTAGTCTTGAAACCATTCCTGAAGAAAAATTCTTAACAGGTACATTCATAAAATCATGAAGCTCTGAAAATTCGACGATATCATCGTAATACTGCTCCATCATTTGTCTTGAATATCCAAGCAATGCTCCATTCAAAAAAACATTCTCTTCTGCAGTAAGATTCATGTCAAATCCTGCACCCAATTCAATTAGCGGCGCAACAGTTCCATTCACAGATACGCTTCCCTTTGTTGGTTTTAGCACTCCGGCTATAACCTTTAACATTGTACTTTTTCCGCTACCATTTAAGCCAATTAATCCTAATGCATCTCCACGATTAATACTAAAGCTTACATCTTTCAAAGCCCAGAATTCTCCATACGATAATTGCCGCTTTATCGTTTTAATAACATATTCTTTAAAATTATCTACTCTTTCTGATGCAAGACTAAAACGCATCGATACATGATCAACACGAATCACTTCTTGATTCTCCATACTTTCTCTCCTTATATATACAATATAAAGTCATCTTGATTTTTGTAAAACACATATAGTCCAAATACCAGCATGATCGAACATTCAACAATGGCAATTATCATTGATGCAATACTTGGTAATGAATTATATATCATAACATTTCTAAACATTTGCAATATGTTCGTTATAGGATTCAATTTTACAATCGGTGTTAACCATGCCGGTAAAATTGACATTGGATAAATAACTGGTGTTAAATACATAAGTGCTGTCACAAACACAGAATATAAATGCATAATATCTCTGAATTTCACAGTAATCGCTGATAATATTAATCCTACTCCCAATGAAAATAACACAATAAATATCAGTGGAATAGGTACTAAAAGTACTGTATAATGCAATTCCACTCTCATTGCAAGCATCACTAAAATCAAAGCTGTAAATGATGCCAACAAGTTAATTGTACTTGAAAATACTCGAGATAATACAAACAAATATTTCGGTACATATATTTTTTTCAACAATGATCCATTGTCCATAATTGCTGACATAGATGCCGTTGTGGCTTCTGAATAAAAATTAAATATCAATTGTCCGCTTAATAAATAAACCGGGAAATATTCCACATCAAATTTAAACAAATTAGAAAACACTACTGACAAAATAATCATCATAAACAGTGGATTTAACAATGTCCATAATACTCCTAACACTGATTTTCTGTATTTTGTTTTTATATCACGTGCAATAAGTTCTCCCAGCAATGGACGAAACTTCTTAAAATTCTGTATATATATTGACACTTTCTTTCCTCCACTTTTTCTTAATATGGTCAAACAATCTTTTTTAGTATATCATTATTCCTCTCATTTAACAAGTTCTCAATTTAATTAACGCGATACATCCTTAAAATATTATTTTCAATATTCTCCCATTTTCGCTCTTGCGCCGTTTTTTGACCGTTTTCGTATAATACTTCTTGTAATACTCGATTCTCCTGCAACTCTTGTAATAACAGTTTTGCTTTTTCTATATTCCCAGCATCATATAATAAACAATTTTCTCTATCTTTTAAATATTCAACATTTCCACCATTCGGCACAGCAATAACGTATCCACCTGTAGCCATCATTTCAAGCGGGGGATAAGAAAAGCTTTCTAATAAGCTCGTTTTTAAAAGCACATCACATTGGGTATATATCTCTGGAACTTTTTCATATGGAATCTTGTGCAGAAATCGTTCTACTTTATACCATGATTTAGGCTCTGCATTATAAGACATATACCATACTTCATATTGATTTCGGTCTAATTCATTTGTTATTTCAAAAGCCTCGTCCACATTTTTATAATCTACCGCACAATCCCCTTCAATAAGTATCCTGATTTTTCCTGTCAGCTCTCTTTTATGACATGCAAATCGTTCCGTCTCCAGACCATTCGGAGCATAGTTCGATTCATGTCCATACTGCTCTTTTAACCACTGCTGACACCATTTTGAAATAGTTAAAAAATTCATATCTTTCCCTGGCATATAGGATTGATTTGCTCTTATTCTTAACGGATCTCCTTCGGTATAAAATCCTGTTTCCCAATTTTGCACAAGATACATCTTGATTTCTGTTCCAATACATTGCTCTACAATATCTACCGTTGTCCACATCGTAGCTATCATATATCTTATTTTCCCACGTATCTCTGTATCTTCCAAATTAATTACTGGAATTTTATATCCTTCAAATTCGCACCACTTCTGTTCTCCACTTAATAAAAATAATCCAACATCTTTTCCTGCTTTTTGTAACATAGTGGCATGTTTCAATGCTACTTTTATTCCACCACTGATTTCCAGCCCCGGCAATACAAATATATAGTTATCATTCAATTCATTCCCCATGATTCTTGTCAAATAGCTGCCGCTACGAACAGTTGAAGAATGTGTAATACAATATTGATATGCTTGTTCTCCCAATTTTTTTCGATATAACGAATCTGTAATCAAACGCTCTAACTCTACTTTCCATTCGTCATTATCTTTACATAAAACTCCTGTCTCGCCATTCTTGATACAATCATGAAATGCTCCAATATCACTAGCTATTGTCACAACCTTTACCAGTGCAGCCTCCGTCCATTTATTTTCCGACTTTGCTTTATTAAAAATTGTATCTTCCAATGGTGCAAGATTAATATCCATCTTCGCTAATATCTCAGGAAGTTTTTTCCAGTCTCCAAATGGATATTTTTTTATTCTTTCTTTCCATGGATTTAACTCTACCGGCAAATCCAGTTCTCCTGCCAAGTATAACTCAACATTTTTATACTTTTTCAAGACTTCTATAAGAACCGGTTTTATCATTTCAAAATCTGCATTATGAGTAATACTTCCACTAAAATAACCTATTTTTACTTTTGTATTATCTTTTTTAATCTTAACAACTGCTTCTTTTGATAATTGAATCATTTTTTCAGAAGCGACATTACGATTAATATATACCTTCGGAATATATTTTCTCAACTCTTCTGCCAGACAATCTGTCGATGTAATTGCAAAATCACACTTTCTAAGCAGCTTCTGCATATTCATAACATTATTATCATATGCCTTTTTATCTTCTTCTGACATTGCCATCACATATTTTATCTGATCTGTATATTGAGTATCTATTACCAGATCATCTATATCATAAATGATTGTTTTATTTAACTGTTTTGCCAAATCGACAAATGTGCCTATTGTCTCTGTCATTGGGCATCTAAAAAATACAAATGCCCGGTAATATCTGATTTGATCAATATCTAATTGTGTAAAATATACCTCGTCTGTGGAATAATTGTATGCTTCCAATTGTTCTCTCTGATGCTTTACGCGATAACGCCATGGATGTGGCAAATCTTCTCCGCAGCCACTTATAAATAATATGTCCTTGTAATTTTTTTCGATTTTACGTCTTAATCTTTTTTGATTTTCAAGATAACTCTTTGTTTTTTTTGCACAGCCCCTTATTCCTTCATTCTGTACTACTTCCATGGCCTTTTTTATCAAACGTGATGTTTCCATCATATCACCTGCATTTCCTTTTTAGCAATGAACATCTATATTTATTTTCTTTTCAGTTTTCTCCCCAAAGTTCTCAACGGTTTTGTCATCTTCCAACTTGTTGAATTTTCATATAATTCAATTTCATTAATCAAACCATTTTTTTCTTCTTGTAATATTTGAATTTTTTCATACATCTTTTCATGTTCATTAATCAAATTATTACTTTTTTCAATTAGATATTTATTTTCCTCTTGCATATTTCTGCTTTTAGTTTGAAGAATGGAATCATTATATAAATGATTTCCTAATAATTTATAATAATCTTTTATTCCCAAATTGTAATCATCTTCTAATATCTTTTTTGTCTTATTATTCATAAGTAATTCATGTATACGTCTTAATCCTGCTGGCGGTATCCCATTCCAGCCATCCTGTGGCCTACACATAAGAAAAGCTTTTTCACATTCTAACTGTTCCGGATTTAATTGTCCTTTTTTGCGAAAATATTTACCGAAAGCCTTAATTAACAACTCATCTGACATATCTTCAAAATAATGCGCTCTAAGCTCCATATACTCATTAAAAACCCTTGTTTCTGTAGATTCCGACATATTACTCATATTCGTTTCTCTATTTTCTTGATTCAAAAATCTTCTAACAGCCATACATTTTTCTTTAATAACATCAATTGGATATCTTTTTGCAATACGGATCCAATAATCAAAATCATGTAATTGATTGTATCCCACATCATACGCACCTACTGTATTCATTACCTCCGTTTCCATGACAACAGATGAGTGAGCCAAGCAATTCCCCCTAAAATAAAATCTTTCAATTGCGTCTTCTTGACTTGAGAATGACGCTTCATGTAACCGAACTCGATTGGTTTCTATATCATTGATATTAACTCCATTTTCATCGATAAAATCACACCACGTAAAGCATACTTTGCAATCTTTGTGCATTGTCATATATTGTATCTGGCGCTCAATTTTATCAGGATACCAAATGTCATCACTATCTGTTCTTGCAACGTAATCTCCTTTTATTTTAGTCATTCCATAATTGGTCGCCGCACAGACATGTTGATTCTTCTCCAATCGAAACGCCTCTATCCTCGAATCATCGAATTGATTAATTAAATTCCATGATTCATCTGTTGATCCATCATCTATTACAATAATTTGCATGTTTTTATAAGTCTGATTCAAAACACTTTGAAGTGTTTCTGTAATTGTATCTTCATGATTATAGTTGGCAATTAATACGCTTACTAATGGTTGATTCATATGACCCTTTACCTCTCATATAACTTTAATATATCTTGTTCAATTTGCTTCCAATCTCTTGACTGTGCTGTTTTTCTTCCTTTTTCGGACATTTTAATTCTTAACTCTTTATCCTTGCTGATTCTGTCAATTGCAGAAACTGCAGCTTCCAAGTCCTCCGCCTCATATAAAAGACAATTTTCTTCATTCACCATGTATTCAATATTTCCACCATTAGGTATGGCTACTACATAACCGCCTGTTGCCATCATTTCAATTGGCGGATAGGAAAAGCTTTCTAACAAGCTGGTTTTCAGTAATATATCACATTGTTCATATACTTCATGTACTTTACTGTATGGAACTTTATGCAAAAATTTATCTACATGATACCATTCTTTTGGCTCTGCATTGTATGACATATACCAGATTTCATATTTTTCTTTATCTAAAAATTCAACTACTTTAAATGCTTCATCTACATTTTTGTAATCTACTGCACAATCACCTTCAATTAAAATACGTATCTTGCCATTTAGTTTTCTTTCCACATAATTAAATTCTTTAAAATTTAATCCATTTGGGGCAAATGCCGCATCTTGTCCATACTTTTCTTTTAACCATTTTTGACACCATTTTGATATTGTCAAAAACTGAATACCTCCGTTTGGCATATAAGTACGATTTGCCCATTCCCTAAGATGCACTCCTGCTGGATATAAATCAGTTTCATAACCTTGAACTAAATACATGCGCTTAGAAATATTATAATACTTCTGAACAAACTCCATTGTGGTCCACATAGTTGCTACCGCATGATCCATCTTTCCATAAAACTTACTAATATTCTGACCTAATACAGGGAATTTTTCTCCTTCAAATTCACACCATGGTGTATCTTCATTATCATTTAATACTAAGATATCATACCCTTTCTTTTTAAGTACACACATATGCTTAAAAGCTACCATAATACCCCCACTGATATTCAAAGATGGCAATGCAAACACATAATTTTCTGTTGTATATTTTCTTACAAAATTTGCCAATGGTACTCCTGTATATAATGTCACACAATTTCGAATGCAATATTGATAAGCATTCTCCGCAATTCTTTCCCGCTCTTTATTATCTTGAACCAACCTTGCCAACTGATATTTCCATTCTTCTACATTTTCGCACAAAAGACCTGTATCATTATGTTTTATCATTCTAGCAAAAGCGCCAACATTGCTTGCAATAGTCGGCACTTTTACAAGAGCAGCTTCTACCCATTTATTTTCAGATTTGGATTCATTAAAAACTCCGCCTTCCAATGGTGCTATGTTAATATCAACCTGTGATATTAATTTCGGTAATTCACGCCAATTCACAAACGGATGCATAACAATCTGTGACTGAACTTTCACCAATTCATTTGGTAAATCTAATTCCCCTACAACATGCAATCTAACATTAGAGTTATTTTCCATGATTTCCTGTAATGCTGGTAAAACTAACAGGAAATCATCATTATGTGTCATACTGCCACTGAAATATCCAATTCCTACCGTCTTATCCTCTCTCTTCTTTTCACGCCATGCTTTTTCTGATAAAGCATACATTTCATCTGAAGCCGTATTACGATTTATAAACACTTCCGAAACATAATGTCCTAATTCCTCTGCTAATCTTTCTGTAGTTGTAATTGCTGCATCACACAAAGACAATGTGCGTCCCATTCGTCTGACACCATCATCATACAATTCCTTTTCTTCTTTTTTGAGTGTACTAAGATACTTAATGGTATCCGTATACTTTGTATCTATCACCAAATCATCTATGTCGAATAAAACCTTTTTATTCAGTTCTTTAGCAATATTAATAAACTCACCAATAGTATCTGTATACGGGCATCTAAAAAATATAAATGTTCGATAAAACCGAACTTGATCTAATTGTAAATCTGCATAAAATACTTGATCCGTGGATACATTGTGTGCCTCCAATTGTTCTCTTTGATGAGTTACTCTATAACGTGCTGGATGAGGAACACTTGCATCACAGCCATTGATAAACAAAACATCTTTAAATATTTTCTCTGATTCATATTCAACATGAACTTCTTGTTCTCCACATATTTTATGTTTTGCTTTTCTCAATACAGCACCCATACCTTCATTTTTTAAAGTAAGCACTGTCTTCTTGCTTAATTCTTTCACACTCGCCATTGAATAAAACTCCTATACTAATCCCAACTTATCCCACTCTGGATGTGCAACATCATCTTGCTCAATTATTCTCTGATAT